>NZ_AP026966.1:1055000-1700767 GCF_027923905.1 Massilia varians | reverse complement strand
GGCGTGCTCTCGGTGAGCGCGGCAATGAAGACCAGGTCGCTGCTGTCGTCGCTGACCATGACTTCCTTGACCTCGGCGCCCCATAGCGTGGCCTCGACCCTGAACCAGTACGCCCCGCCTTCGCGCTTGTAGGCCGGGCCGAATGCCGTGCTCAGGTAGTCGTGGAAATAGCGGTTGTCGAGGTGGCTGCGGCACAGCAGCGCATTGCCGACGACCTGGCTGAAGGTCGAGGGCATGGCCTGCGCCGCGACAGGACCCGCCGACAGCGCCCCCGTCAGCGTGGCAACAATTGCCGATCGGTAAAGTCGCACGGCTCAGAGTTTGGACAGCCAGGCGCGGTTGGCCGCGATCTGCGCCTTGACCGCGGCCGGCAGGGCTTCGAAGCAGCCGGGATGCTGCTTGAGGGCGTGCTCGCGCACCTCCTTCTGCATCCCGTTGACGAGGAATACATACACGGCCGCCCCATCGGCGTTCTTTCGGGTGCCCATATAGCGAATCACGTGAATTCTCCTTCCATGGCCCGCATTATGACATCGCAAGGCCCCGTCCGGCCACGCGGCAGGCACGACAGGAGTCAAAACGCGCCGCGGTCAGCGTCGCCCAGCCCGGCTGCCAGACCGCTCATCCCCTGGATTCGCACTCTGCTCCCCGCTTTCGCGCTTCCATCGTTTTGCCAGGGCAAGCCGCGGCGCCTTGCCGTATCGTTCAGACTCCCATCACCGCCACCGACGCCAACAGCATGCACCCCGTCTTCAAGCCCGCCCTCCTCGCCGCCGGCTTCGTCGCCACCCAGGCCAGCCGCGCCGAAGCGCCGGCGGCGCCGGTGACGCTGCAGCGCACCGTGGCGCCCTTCAGCGCGGTCGAGCTCTCCGGGCCCTACGAGGTCGTGCTGCGCGTCCAGGGCCGCCAGGCGCTCACCCTGTCGGGCGAGCACAAGCAGTTCGACGGGATCGAGACCTTCGTGCGCGGCGACACCCTGGTGGTGCGGCCGGTCGAGCGCAACGGTTTCCACTTCAGCTGGGGCAAGCGGCGCGCACCGGTCATCATCCGGATCACGGCCAGCCAGCTCACCAGTCTGAAGATGTCCGGCAGCGGCGACGTCGAGCTGGCACAACTGGCGGGCGAGCGCTTCAGCGTCAGCGTCGACGGCCCCGGCGACCTGCGGGCGGCGGGCGCGGTGCGCGAACTGGTGGTGCGCTCCAGCGGCAGCGGCGACCTCGACCTGCACCGCCTCAAGGCGGCCGACGTCGACCTCGACATGTCGGGACCGGGCGACGTGCGCCTGGCCGGCATCGGCAACGTGCTCACGGCAACTGTGAGCGGTTCGGGCGACCTGGAAGCGCTGGACCTGCGCCTGGCGCGCCTGGACGCGCGCATGCGCGGCCCGGGCGGCATGACAGTGACGGGCAGCGCCCGCGAGCTGCGTCTCGAAGCCAGCGGTTCGGGCGACTTCGAGGCCTGTTCGCTGGCCGCCGGCGCGGCCTCCACCGTCCAGCGCGGCCCGGGCAGCGCCTGCGTGGCCGGCGACATCCGGCGCTTCGACGCCGAAGTGGGCGGCTCGGGCGACCTGCAGGCCTGCAGGCCTGCGGCCTGCAGGCGGCCAGCGCGGTCGTGCGCCTCGCCGGCCCCGGCAGCGCCACGCTGGACGGCAGCATCGGCGACCTCAAGGCCGAAGTGAGCGGTTCGGGCGACCTGGAAGCCGGCGCACTCCAGGTGAAGCGCGCAACCGTGAAGGCGCACGGGCCCGGCGGCATCGAACTGGCCCGCGTGTCCGATACCCTGGACGCCGAACTGCACGGTTCGGGCGGCCTGGACGCGGACCTGGACGGCAAGCGCCTGCTCCTGAACATCACCGGCCCGGGCGCGGCCCATCTCAGGGGCAAGGTCGAGCTGGTCAAGGCCCGGCTCAGCGGTTCGGGCAGCCTCGAGGGCCGCGGCCTGAGCACGGCGCGCGCCGACATCGCGGTCAGCGGCCCCGCCCATGCCTTGGTGAACGTCGCCGGCCAGGACGAGCGCCGCGCCGAACGCGGGAACGCGGGCCGCGGCCAGCTGCTGCTGGTCGACCGCAGCGGCAGCCGCCGCAGCGAATAAACGACAAGGCGCAAGCCGATTTCCCCGGGTTCGACAATACCAGTTTTCATACCAATAAAAAGATTTTCATAATCAATGACTTATGCAAATAACCTACGGTGATGGAGCCATATCTGCAGAGCAAATTTGCATACCAGTTAAATACCTGTTGACATCGCTGTACCGCCTGCCTATAGTGCGCTGACTCTCCGGCAGAACCTTCCATACCATGATCGACTATCTCATCGGCGTCGACGGCGGCGGCACCGGCACCCGCGTGCGCCTGGCCCGCCCTACCTGCGCCGGCTTCACGGAAATCGCGCAGGCGACCGGCGGCCCCTCGGCCCTGTCGCGCGGCATCGACAATGCCTGGACCACCGTCCAGGGCGTCGTCGCCGAGGCCTTCGCCGCCCTCGATGTCCACCACATCCCCATGTCCTCCTGCGCCGTCGGCCTCGGCCTGGCCGGCGTGCACAACAAGGAGTGGGCGGCCCAGTTCGTCGACGCCAATCCCGGCTACGCCCTGCTGGCCCTCGACACCGACGGCTTCACCACCCTGATGGGCGCCCATGGCGGCCGCCCGGGTGCGATCGTCGCGATCGGCACAGGCAGCGTCGGCGAAGCCATGCTGGCCGACGGCAGCAAGATCGAAGTCGGCGGCTGGGGCTTCCCGGCCGGCGACGAAGCGAGCGGCGCCTGGATGGGCCTGCGCGCACTGAACCACATCGAACAGGTGCTGGACGGCCGCGTCGAGGGGGGCGCCTTCGCGCGCGAGGTCATCGACTTTTGCGGCGGTTCGCGCGACGCGGTGCAGGTCTGGCTGGGCCGCGCCAACCAGACCGCCTATGCCGGCCTGGCGCGTTTCGTGGTCGCGCACGGCGCGCTTGACCCGGTGGCACGCGCCATCCTCGAACACGCGGGCCACGAGGTGGCCAGCATCGCCGATGCGCTCGACCGCTCGCACACCCTGCCGCTGGCCCTGTGCGGCGGCCTGGGCGAAGCCTTGCGCCCCTGGCTGCCGGCCGCGACCCTGGCGCGCTGCGTGCCGGCGCAAGGCGACTCGGCCGCCGGCGCGCTGCGCATGATCGAACGCCGCCTGCAAGAACAAGGAGCAGCACAATGAAAGGCAACATCCTCACCCCCGGCGGCTGGATCCACGGGGAACTGCGCCACGGCGCCTTCATCGACAGCATCGACGGCCATGACGCGGACCCCGGCGCCAACGGCGACGACTACATTCTCCCCGGCTTCATCGACGTGCACGTGCACGGCGGCGCCGGCCGCGACATGATGGAAGGCGGCGACGCCCCGCACCTGATCGCCGCCCTGCACGCCCGCCACGGCACCACCGCCCTGCTGGCCACCACCATGACCGCGCCGGTCGAGGACATCGACCGGGCGCTTGGCGCCATCGGCGCGGCCTGCCGCGCGCGCGGCAAGGGCGAAGCGCGCATCCTGGGGGTGCACCTGGAAGGCCCCTACATCAACTCGGGCAAGCTGGGCGCCCAGCCGCCGTATGCGCGCGAAGCCACGCTCGACGAAGTGATGCGCTTCCACGCCATGGCCCCGATGCGCCTGATCACGGTGGCGCCCGAGATCGACGGCCACATGGAACTGGTGCGCGCGATCGCCGACGCCGGCATCCGGGTCCAGGTCGGCCACACCAGCGGCTCGTATGAAGTGGGCGTGCAGGCCCTCGCGCAGGGCGCGGCCGGCTTCACCCACCTGTTCAACGCCATGCCCGGCCTGCACCACCGCGAGCCCGGCATGGTCGGCGCCGCGCTCGCGCACGCCGAGTACGCCGAGATCATTCCCGACCTGCTGCACGTGCACCCGGGCGCGATCAAGACCGCGCTGCGCTGCATCCCCAAGCTGTTCTGCGTGACCGATTCGACCGCCGCCTCCGGCATGCCGGACGGCGAATACATGCTGGGCCGCCAGGTGGTCCACAAGTGCATGGGCGGCGTGCGCCTGGCCGACGGCACGCTCGCCGGCAGCACCCTGACCATGGACCAGGCGCTGCGCAACCTGGTGAAAATCGGCCTGCCGCTCGCCGAAGCCAGCCAGCGCGTCTCGACCAATGCCGCCGACTACCTCGGCGAAACCCGGCGCGGCCGCCTGGCGCCGGGCTGCCATGCCGACTTCGTGGTGCTCGACCGCGACCTCAACATCAAAGCCGTTTATATCGAAGGAGAAGTACAGTGACCGTCCCCGTTCCCACCTCGCTGATGTACCAGGAAGCCCTGTCCGCAGGAGACTGCGTGGCCCGGCAACTGGCGCAGGATGCCGACCGCTACGCGGAACTGGGCCGCGCGCTGCGTTCGACCAACTTCCACAGCGCGGTGACGGTCGCACGCGGCAGCTCCGACCATGCCTCGAGCTACCTGGCCTACCTGATCATGGCGCGCATGGGCCGCCTGGTGACCTCGCTGCCGATGTCCCTGATCACGCTGTACAAATCGCCCCTGGTCACGCGCGACACCCTGGCGGTGTCGATCTCGCAGTCGGGCCAGAGCCCGGACGTGGTCGAGCCGATCCAGTACTTCCGCGACGGCGGCGCCACCACCGTGGCGCTGGTGAACGACGCCGAATCGCCGCTGGCCAGGGCGGCCGAATGGACCATGCCCCTGCATGCGGGCAAGGAACAGAGCGTGGCCGCCACCAAGAGCTTCATCGCCAGCATGGTGGCCGGCGCGCGCCTGGTGGCCGAATGGCAGGACGACGCCGAACTGAAGGACGGCATTGCCGCCCTGCCCGACGCGCTGCGCGCGGCCGCGCAGGCCGACTGGTCGCCGGCGATCGAGGTGCTGGCGCCGGCCCGCAACATCATGGTGGTCGGCCGCGGCATCAGCTTCCCGGTGGCGCTGGAGTCGGCCCTCAAGTTCAAGGAAACCTCGGCCCTGCAGGCCGAAGCCTTCAGCGGCGCCGAGATCAAGCACGGCCCGATGGCGCTGATCGAGGAAGGCTACCCGCTCCTGATCTTCGCGACCCGCGGCCCTGCGCAGGCCGGCCTGGTGGCCCTGGCCGAAGAGATGCGCGGGCGCGGCGCGCGCGTGCTGCTCGCCGCCCCCGAGGACGTGGCCAGCCGCGACCTGCTGCTGCCGACCGCGGCGACGCCCGACCTCGACCCGATCGCGGCGATCCAGGCCTTCTACATGATGGCGGCGCGGCTGTCGGAAGCGCGCGGCCTCGACCCGGACCAGCCGCGCCACCTGAGCAAGGTCACCAAAACGAATTAAACTAGCGCCCATGAACGACTATCTCGCCCTCGCCGGCCAGCTGATCATGGTACGGCTGTTCGGCACCGAACTCGATGCCGATACCGACACTTTCCTGCGCCGGTACAAGGTGCGCGGCGCCTGCCTGTTCCGCCAGAACATGGTGGACGCCGCCCAGCTGACGCGCTTCACCGGCGCCCTGCGCGACGCGATGGGTCCGGAAGCCCTGATCGCCCTCGACCAGGAAGGCGGGGCGGTGGTGCGCTCGACCTGGGTGCCGGCGCCGCCGAGCGCGATGGCGCTGGGCGCGGCCAACGACCCGCGCCTGGCGCGCGAGGTCGGCGCCGCGGTGGCGCGCGCGGTGCGTGCGCTCGGCTTCAACTGGAACTTCGCGCCGGTGCTGGACCTCAACAACAACCCGCACAACCCGGTGATCGCCGAGCGTTCCTTCGGCGCCGATCCCGACACCGCGACCGGCATCGCCATGGCGTGGATGGAAGGCAGCGAAAGCGAAGGCGTGGCCTGCTGCGTCAAGCACTTCCCCGGCCACGGCGACACCCACGTCGACTCGCACCGCGACCTGCCGACGGTCGACAAGCCGCTGGCCGAACTGGCGCGCTTCGAGTTCGCCCCCTTCCGCATCGCCGCGCCGAAGGCCTCGGCCGTGATGACCGCCCACATCGTCTATCCGGCGCTGGATCCGCAGTTCCCCGCCACCATGTCGCGTCCCATCCTGACCGGCATCCTGCGCGAGCGCTTCGGCTATGAAGGCGTGATCATCACCGACGGCATGGACATGCACGCGATCGCGCACCGCTACGGCGCCGGCGAGGCCGCCGTCAACGCGCTGGTGGCCGGCGCCGACATGGTGATGGCGATCGGCTCGCGCGAGACGCAGGTGGAAACGGTGCAGGCGATCGCTGCCGCCATCCGCGACGGCGTGCTGCCGCTGCCGGAAGTCGAAGCGCGCCTGGCGCGCCTGGCCAGGCTGGCGGCCGCGCATCCGGCCGGACCGGCGCACGACGCGAGCGAAGCGCCGGAGCGCGAGCACGACGACCGCGCCCTGATGGCCCGCGCCTGGCGCGCCGGCCTCACCGCCCTCGGCCAGCCGCAGCGTCCTCCGCGCGGCGCCCCGGTGCGCCTGGTGGCGCGCGCCGACGTGGTCAGCGACGGCGTCTCGGAATCCGGCGTGCCGGCGGCCGCCATCGCCGCCGCGCTCGGCCGCCTGTACCAGGTCGAGCTGCTCACCTTTGCCGATGCCGAGACCTTCGACTGGAGCGCCCTGCCGCAGGACGGCCGCTTCACGATCCTGGCCTCGACCTCGCGCCGCCGCTATGGTCCGCATGCCCGCGCCACCTGGCGGCCCGACCTGCATGTGGCGCTGTGGAACCCCTACCAGGCGCTCGACTTCGACGCCCCGGCGCTGATGACCTATGGCTTCGCGGCGCCCGCCCTGGACGCCGTCGTCGCCTGGCTGGCCGGCGAGATCGAGGCGCAGGGGACTTGCCCGGTGCCCGGCTTCAACGGGACAGCCGTTGTTACGTAGGGTGGACGGCTTCGCCGTCCGCGCGTTCGACTCAGGGATGCTTAGTGGCAGAGCGTTCTCCAGTTGAACGCGCGGTCGGCAGAGCCGACCACCCTACACTTGCGGCAAAGCATCAGGTAACTGTCAAGACCCGGCTGGTTATACACGCGCTTCCTGAACAATTCAGGGCGTTTTTCATGCCATTCCTTGAGCGCCTGAACGGGTGTTTTGTGTTGGAGCGCGCGTTGCGGAATGCTGTGGTTGTAGATCTTGACGTAATTGCGCAGCGTCGATTCCAGTTCGGCAGCTGAACCAAAACGGGTCTGGTTGACGATGTCGCTGATACGACCGTTGAAGCGCTCCACCATGCCGTTGGTCTGCGGATGACGAGGCGGGATGAGCCGGTGTTCGATGCCGAGCTGCTTGCACAGGCGGTCGAACACGTGTGTGCCGCTGGGTTCCTTCTTCTTGCCGCCAGCCGTGAAGCGGTCGGTGAACTGGCTGCCGTTGTCGGTCAGAAGCTTGACGATCTTGACGGGACAGGCTTGCTGGACTTTGTTGAGGAAGTCGCCACTGCTGCCATCGGTCTGGTCGGCATAGAGCTCGATGAAGACCCAGCGCGTAGCACGGTCGATGGCAACGAAGAGATAGCGCCTTGCCGTCTCGTCGGGCATCTGCGGCAGGTACTTGATGTCGATGTGCACAAAGCCCGGCTCGTAGTCCTTGAAGGTCTTTTTCGTGGCGGGCGCAGTGCCTTCCTGCTCGACCAGGTTACGTAGATCCGAGACACCGTGGCGGCGCAGGCAACGTCCCAGGCCGGCACGCGAGACGGCTGGATTGATGAACTCGCGCGTGACCGCCAGCAGGTCGTCCGTGGGCAGCAGCAACGTCTTGCGCAGCTCCACCACGATGAGCTCCTGCTCGGGCGTGAGCGTCGTGTACATCTTGTTCGGCGCATGCGACTTGTCTTCAGGAGACTCGCGGTTTTGCCACTTTCGGATGGTTTGGCGGGTGACGTTGTACATCCTGGCCAGTTCGGCCTGCGGGAGCGTCGAGTTCCTGATTTCCTCACGGATCAGGTGGGTAGTACGGGCTTGGCTGTGCAGTGCCTGGGTCATCGAGTTGCCAGTGAAGAGTCGGATTGGAACAGTGTACGCAAAACGTGTCTGGCCTTGAAGAGCGGCCAGCTACGCATGGGTACATGATCCCACGAGTCCAGACAGGTAACGGCATGTAACGACGCGCCCATTCTCGCGCACGCTAGGGCACAATTGCCGGGCCTGAAAATGGCAGTTTTATGGGACAATGCACATTTTGCCGGGATAGCATTCTCGCTATATTGCCGAGTATGTATGTCTCACCATTATCGACTTGATTGAAGGATTATTCATGGCCCAATTCCGTCTTGCCCGCCTCTGCCTGATGCTCGCCGCGATCGGCGCATCCGCCCCGGCACTGGTATCCAGCGCCCACGCGCAGCAGAAGAGCGACGCGCAGGCTGCTAGCGCGCAGGCTGCGGCCAAGGACACCGTCCGTCCCGACATGTTCAAGTTGCTCGACCCGGCCGGCATCAAGCCCCTGATCGATGCCAAGAATTTTGACGAAGTAAAGAACCGCATCGCGCAGGCGGAAGCCATGCCGAACCGTACGCCGTACGAAGACTACGTCATCAACCGCATGAAGCTGTCCCTGGCCCTGGGCTCGGAAGACAACGCCAGCGCGATGCCGGTCATGGAAGCGATCCTCGCTTCGGGCCGCCTGACCCCAGCTGAAACCCTGACCTACTACCAGGCACTGGGCGACGCCAGCTTCAACACCAAGAATTACGCCAAGGCGATCGAGTGGTACAACCGCTACACCAAGGAAGGCGGCGACCCGGCCAAGGTGCAGCGCGCGCTGACGCTGGCCCAGGTCAACAGCGGCAACTTCGGCGGCGCCAAGGGCACCCTGATGGCCAACATCGAGGCCGCCAAGAAGGCGGGCCAGAAGCCGGCCGAGAACGACCTGCGCCTGCTGGGCCAGGAAGCCAACAAGGCCAAGGACACCGAGGCCTACATGTTCGCCCTCGAGAACCTGGTCCAGTACTACCCGACCGATGATTTCTGGGTCGACCTGCTGAACCGCGGCGTGGCCCGCAAAGCCGGTTTCGACGAATCCACCTACGGCCCGTCCATGCTGCGCCTGGAAATGGCTGCCGTGAAGCAGATGCCGCCGGAGCACTACATGTACCTGGCCGAAGTCGCCCTGCGCGACGGCTTCCCGGCCGAAGCCAAGAACGTGCTGGATGCGGGCTTCGCCGCCGGCGTGCTGGGCAAGGGCAGCGATGCCAAGAACCAGACCGCGATGCGCGCCAAGGCGACCAAGCAGGCTGCCGACGACGCCAAGACCATCGCCGCGGGTGAAGCGAGCGCGGCCAAGGCCAAGACCGGCGCCGGCCTCGTCAACCTGGGCTGGGCCTACGCCACCATGGACCAGGCCGACAAGGGCATCGGTTTCATCCAGCAGGGTATCGCCAAGGGCGGCCTGAAGTCCCCGGACGAAGCCAAGCTGCGCCTGGGCATGGCACAGGTTCGCGCCGGCAAGAAAGCCGACGCGATCCAGACCTTCCAGGGCATCACCGGCAAGGGCGGCGCCGCCGACCTGGCCAAGTATTGGGTGATGCTGCTGCAACAGCAGGCTTGAAGCGGGCACATGTCCACAGACGAGAAACCGGGCTCCGCCCGGTTTTTTTTCGTCCCCGCTTTGTCCTGCATTCCGCCACAACTATGTGCGCGTGCGAACGTTGGCGCCGCGGTGTTAGGGCGATAATTTCCAGCATTCAAAGGGAGAGTCGGCATGACAGAGGTATGCAAGGGACAGGCACCGGCCAAGCTGGGGCGCGACGAATTCCACCTGCGCTTCCGCCAGGCCTTCTTCGACCCCGCCTACGACAAGCTGGGGCGCGAACTGGACGCCATCGAACAGGTGGCCTGGGAAGCCTATGACACAGGCCGCAAGGCACCGCGCACGGTGAAGGCCGGCCCCGGTTTCGCCGACCCGGAGTACGCGCTCTCAATCGAATGGAAGCAGGCCCACGAACGCCTGCTGGCCGCCGAACGGCACCAGAAAGACCCGTCCTCGCGCAACCGCGTCCTCCTCGTCAACGGCTCGGCGCGCAACGACGGCACCTGCCCGGGCGAAGTGTCCAAGAGCTGGCGCCTGACCATGCTGGCGCGCGACGTCCTGGAGAGCGCCGGTTTCGAGGCCGACGTGCTGGACCTGAGCCTGCTCAATTCCGACTACGACCGCCACATCCACCCCTGCAAGGGCTGCGTCTCGACCGCCATGCCGCTGTGCCACTGGCCGTGCAGCTGCTACCCCAACCATGCCGAGCGCCAGGTGAACGACTGGATGAACGAGATCTACGAGCGCTGGGTGCTGGCGCACGGAGTCATCATCGTCACCCCGGTCTACTGGTACCAGGCGCCCGCCGTGCTCAAGCTGATGATCGACCGCCTGGTGTGCGCCGACGGCGGCAATCCCGACCCTTCCTCCACCCACGGCAAGACGGCCGAAGAAGCCAAGGAGCTCGAGCTGAAGGGCTGGGACTATCCCAAGCACCTGGCCGGGCGCGCCTATGGGCTGGTGGTGCACGGCGACGTCGCCGGCATCGAAGGCACGCGCCGCGCGCTGGCCGACTGGTTCGCCTGGATGGACTTCGTCGACGCCGGCAGCTTCGCCCAGCTCGACCGCTATATCGGCTACTACGAATCCTATGCCGAGAGCCACCAGACGCTCGACCGCGACGGCGCGGTGCAGGAAGAGGTGCGCAACGTGGCGCGTGCGGTGATGGAAGCGGTGCACGAGATCCGCGCCGGCCGGGTCGCCGTCTCCCGGCATCGCCTCAAGGACCCGCGGCCCAAGTAGAATGCGGGGATGAACGATCTCGCAGAATTCATGCATGCGGCCGCGGCCGGCGGCAAACTTCCCCTGTACCAGCAGCTGCAGCAGGCGTTGCGCCGCGCCATCGACGAAGGCGCCTGGGGCTCGGCATCGGCGATCCCGGCCGAGCGCCAGCTGGCCCAGGAACTCGGGATCTCGCGCATCACGGTGCGCAAGGCGATCGACGCCCTGGTCGAGGAAGGCCTGCTGGTGCGCCGCGCCGGCGCCGGCAACTTCATCAATACGCGCATCGAGAAGAACTTCGCCAAGCTCAGTTCCTTTTCCGAAGACATGCGGGCGCGCGGCCGGGTGCCGCGCAACGAATGGCTCAAGCGCTCGGAAGGTCTGGTGACGCCCGAGGAAGCGCTGCGCCTGCGGCTCTCGCCCGGCACGCGGGTGTACCGCTTCCACCGCATCCGCTATGCCGACGAGCTGCCGATGTGCCTGGAGTACGCGACCATCGCCGCGTTTGCCCTGCCCTCGCTCGATGCGGTGGGCGATTCGATGTACGAGGCCCTGCAGGCTTCAGGCCAGCGGCCGGTGCGCGCCCTGCAGCGCCTGTCGGCGCTGCTCCTGAACGCCGAACAGGCGCGCCAGCTGGGGACGCGCGAAGGCGACGCCGGGCTGTGCGTCGAGCGGCTGGGCTTTGCCCGCGACGGGCGGGCGGTGGAATTCTGCAGGTCCTACTTCAGGGGGGATATGTACGACTTCGTGGCGGAGTTGAACGCGACGTAATGGCCGGCACAGCCGGCCATCCCGTCAGATCGCGGTAAACCCGCCGTCCACCACCATCTCGTGGCCGTTGACGTAGGAGGCCTGTTCCGAGGCCAGCCACATGGCCGCATTCGCGATCTCGGCGGCTTCGGCGAAGCGCTTCATCGGATTCGCGGACTTGAGCTTCTTCTCGCTGGACGGATCGCGCTCGACCGCGCGCGCCAGCATCGGCGTCTTCACCGCGCCCGGGCACAACGCGTTGATGCGGATGCCTTCGCGCGCGTACTCGGCCGCCGCGCTCTTGGTCAGGCCGACCACGGCATGCTTGCTGGCGGCGTAGATCGCGCGGTTCGGCGCGCCCACCATGCCCGACACGCAGGACACGTTGACGATCGCCCCGCTGCCCTGGCTGAGCATCTGGCGCAGCTGGTACTTCATGCACAGCCAGACGCCCTTGACGTTGGCGCCCATGATGCGGTCGAACTGCTCTTCGTTGCCCTCGGCCAGCGTCGCGCACTCTTCGTCGACGGCGGCGTTGTTGATGGCGATGTCCAGGCGGCCGTAGTAGTTGATGGCCTTCTCGACCAGCGCCTCGACCTCGCTCGCCTTGGTGACGTCGCTGCGCACGAACAGGGCCTTGCCGCCGTTCTCCACGATCATCGCCGCGGTCGCGTGGCCGCCGTCGACGGCGGTGTCGGCGACCACCACCTGCGCGCCGGCGCGGCCGAAGGCCAGCGCGATGGCGCGGCCGATGCCGCTGGCTGCGCCGGTGACCAGCGCCACCTTGCCGGCGAACGGCAGCTCCTGTGGCACTTGCGCTTTTGAACTCCCTTTCATGATGCTCCTGATGCTGTGCGGTAATGCTTCCTAAGGGCAACATTTTAACGCAGCAATCAGGTCCTTGTCATAATCGGCTTACCGGTTGTTGCTTTCTAGGGCGCGCCCTTGCCTTTTCGCCTGCCTTGCTCTGGTCGCCGGCCATCACCACCGACAGCTTGGAAGGAATGATCGCCTTGCGGAAGGCCGCGTTCAGCTGCGGCAGCGTGACCGCCATCAGCTTGGCCTCGAACTGGGCCGACCACTCGTAGGTGCGGCCACGGTACAGGTAGGAGGTCCACCCCGAGGCCAGCGCGGCGTCGTTGGTGCGGTTCTGGATGCGCTGCTGCATCAGGCCCGACTTGGCGTCCGCTAGTTCCTCGGCCGTGAAACCGTTCTTGACCGCGCGCGCCAGCTCGTCGCGCACCGCGCTGTCGAGCTTGCGCAGGTTCTGCGGCGCGGCGATCGCGCTGATCGAGAAGCTGCCCGCACGGTCGAGGTCGCCCGGCGACAGGTCCGAGCCGCCGCCGTAGGACAAGCCTTCCTTCTGGCGGATGCGGTCCATCAGGCGCGATTTCAGGCCGCCTTCGCCGAACACGTAGTTAGCCAGCATCAGGGCCGGGTAGTCGGCGTCCTCCAGATTCAGGTCGAGGTTCATGCGCGCCAGGTAGAAGCCGTTTTCCTTGTCCGGCGTATCGAGGGTCTTGTCGATGGGCGCGACCTCGGCATGCTTGCGCAGCACCGGCGCGACGTTGGCCGGGGCGCGCCAGGAGCCGAACAGCTGCTCGACCAGCGGCACCACCTCCTTCGGATCGAAGTCGCCCACGATCGCCATCTCGGCCGGATTGGTGTTGTAGTAGTCGCGGTGGAAGGCCTTGAGCTCTTCCAGGCGCGCGGCCTTGACGTCCTCGAGGTCTTCCTCGAGCGTGTTGGCATGGCGGATATCGCCGCGCGGGTACTGGTCGAAATGGGTGGACAGCGCGCGCGCGGCCACGCTCTGCGGCTCGGCGCGGCTGGCTTCCAGGCCCGTCAGGATCTGCTTGCGCAGCTGCTCGAACTCCGGCGCCGGAAAGGCCGGCTCGCGCAGCACGTGGGCGGCGAGCTTCAAGGCCTCCGACAGGTGTTCGCGCGTGGTCTGGAAGCTGGTCGGGCCGCCCGTCATCTTGAGCTTGTCGAAGGCGTCGGCCAGCTGGGCGCGGGTGTACTTGCTGGTGCCGCGCATCAGCATCGCGGACGACAGGGCCGACACCATACCCTTGCCATACAAATTCTTCTCGTCGCCCAGATGCTGGTAAAGGTGCACGGTGACGGTTTCGCCGCGGTTCTTCTTCGGCAGCAGCGCCAGCTTCACGCCTCCCAGCGTGGTGAGCGTGGTGCGCTTCATGATGTTGGCCTGGCTCGGGTCGAAGTCTTCCGACACCAGGCTGGAGTCGGACGGCTTGTAGTCCTTCATGACCGTTTCCACGCTCGGCGCCGCCGGAATCACGGCGCGCACCGGTGCGTCCTCGGGAATGAAGGTGCCGGTCACGCGGTTGCTGCGCACGAAGTAGCGGCCGGCGCTCGCCGCCACCTGCTCGGCCTTGACTTCCTTGATGCGCTCGCGGCCCAGGAAGTACAGGCGCCAGTCGCCCAGCGCGATGGCCTCGGACAGCGCCACGCCGAAAGCCTGGGCGTCGTTGACGCTGCGCTCGATCGTGTTGAGCCAGGAACGGCGCACGCGCTCCATTTCCTCTTCGGTGGGCGGACGCTTCGCAAAACCTTCCACCGCCTCGGTCAGCGCCTCGCGCACCGGTTCGATCGGCTCACCCTTCTTCACCACCGCGCCGTAGAACTGCAGGCCCGGCGCGTAGCCGGTCTGGCCGAAGCTGAACACCTGGCTGGCCTTGCCGGTTTCAACCAGGAGCTTGTGCAGGCGGCCATTCGGCGCGTCGCCCAGGATCTCGGAGGCGAAGCCGAGGGCTTCCGACTCTTGCTGCAGATCGGACGGGATCTTGTAGCCGAGCGCCACGATCTGCACGTCGCCCTGGCGCCGCACCGCGAAGCTGCGCTCGCCGTCCTGGGTCGGCTCGACGGTCCAGAACTGCGGCAGCGCGCGCTTCGGCTTGGGGATCGCGCCGAACAGGCGGTTGATCTGGGCCAGGGTCGCGTTCGGCTCGAACTTGCCGGCCACCAGCAGCACCGCGTTGTCGGGCTGATACCAGGTGCGGTAGAAGGCCTGCAGGTTGGCGATTCGGACATTCTCGATGTCGCTGCGGTTGCCGATGGTCGGGCGGCCATAGCTGTGCCAGTCGTAGGCCACGCTCTGCATGCGCTTGAACAGCACCTGGGCGGGCGAGTTCTCGCCGCTTTCGAATTCGTTGCGCACGACCGTCATCTCGGAGGCGAGATCCTTCTGCGCCACCGGCGAATTGACCATGCGGTCGGCTTCCATCTGCAGCGCCCAGTTCAGGTTGTCGGGCGAAGCCTGGAATACTTCGTAGTAGTTGGTGCGGTCGAGCGAGGTAGTGCCGTTGAAGTCCATGCCGCGCCGCGCGAACTGGCCGGTGATGTCCGGATTCTTCTTCGTGCCCTTGAACAGCAAGTGCTCGAGCAGGTGGGCCATGCCGGTCTCGCCGTAGTTCTCGTGGCGCGAACCGACCAGGTAGGTGACGTTGACGGTCACGGTCGGGCGCGAATTGTCCGGGAACAGCAGCACTTTCAGGCCGTTGGCCAGGCGGTATTCGGTAATGCCTTCGGCGGAAGGGCCGAGGCTGACGCCCTTGGGCAGGGGCGCACTCTTCTGCTGCGTCGTCTTCTGCTGCGCAGCAGCCGGGGCCGGCGCGCTCCAGGCGGCGCCGGCGAGAAAGAAGCAGAGGCTGCCGCCAATCACCCGCGCGGCGATGCCGCGCTTGCAAGTCATTCTGTCCATGGTGTCCTGTCATGTTGGCAGGACAGTTCCGTCCTGCATGTTCTTGAACAATGCAGGATGGTAGCAGACGGAATCCCTACTGGCGGGCCCTCCTCTCGTGCGCTTGTTGATATGGGCTAATACGGGACAATTCCCCCATCTCTTCGGCCAGGAATTCGAGCAGGTCGTCGGCGCTGACGATGCCGGCCAGGCTGCCGCCGGCATCGATGACGGGCACGCGGCGGATGCCGCGCAGGCGCATGCGTTCGATGGTCTCGTAGACGTCGTCGGTGTCGCGTGCGGTGAGCAGGTCCTCGGTCATGATGTCGCCCACCTGCAGGCTGGCCGGATCGAGGCCGGGAGCGATCACGGAAATGACGATGTCACGGTCGGTCACGATACCGACCGGGACGCGGGCGCCGTCGAACTGGTCGACGACGATCACGTCGCCCACGTGCAGGCGGCGCATCGTGATGGCCGCGCCCTGCACGGTTTCGTCACGGGCGCAGTGGGCGGCTTCGCTGGTGCAGATGTCGCGGATGTGCATGGCGGTATCCCCCCAATGAAAAATGGCGCTATGACTTTTATCATAGCGCCAGTTCTCGAATCCGGAAGGGTATTAAGCCGCCGGCTTCTTCTCGTCGGGGGCCGGGACGAAGCACGCGTCCGCCACCTGCAGGTCGTTGTCCTTGGCAAAATTCAACAGGAAGTGATAGGCCAGGGGTTCGATCTTCTGCAGTTCGCGGCTGACCACCACGGCCTTCACGCCGTTGACGACGGTCGGGTGGACCCAGGGGGAGAACTGGAGGTGGGAATCGCGGCCGGCGGCGCCGGGAGCGAAGCAGGACATGACGCCGCACAGGCGCTCGGCCCAGTCGCTGGGGCGGAACTGCCTGCCTTTGCTCGTAATGCCCAGGATGAAAAACTCGTCCTTCAGTTTTTCATCCGTGGTGTGCGGTAACTCGGCCATAGTGCTGCTTGCTGATACAAGAATACTGCGTGGATGAGAACAACCTCAGCTCAGTATTATATCTTATAGAAGACTCACCGACGAGACCCGATACACGCTGATACACGATAAGGCTCAGCCGAGCCACACCACGCTCGACAGCAGCAGCAGCAGGATCATCCACAGGATCAGGGCCCGCCACACCAGTCCGACCGTGCTCTGCAGCGCGCGCAGGTTCGGTTCTTCGCCCGGCAGCACCTCGGTATCGCCGTCGCTCAGGTCGACCGTGGCGGCGTCCAGCGGCAGCGGCTGCGGGGCATTTTCGTTCGGCGTTCCCAGGCGCACGCCCATCGCACCGCCACCCGCGGCCAGGATGATGCCCTTCGATTCGTCGGCCCAGCGGCGCGCGAAATTACGCCAGGCATAGATCGCATCCTCGAAGTTGCCGACCACGGCAAAGGCCACCGCCGTCAGGCGCACCGGGACCCAGTCGATCCAGTAGAAAGCCTTGGCGGCAAACAGGCCGAAGGCCTCGTTGCGCATGTGGTCAGGTTCGTTCCAGGCGCGCGCCAGGTATTCGGAGACGCGGTACAGCACCGCCCCGGCCGGTCCAAACGGCATCAGGAACCAGAAGAATACGCCGAATACGTTGCGGTGGGTGGTGATCAGGGATTTTTCGACGGCGACCCGGGCGATCTCGGTGGCGTCCATGCCGACCGTATCCAGGCGGGTCCAATCGGCCAGCAGTTGGCGCGCGCCCGCTTCGTCGCCCTGGTTCAGGGCCAGCTGGATCGAGGTGAAGTAGTGGCTGTAGTGGCGGAAACCCAGGGTCAGGTAGACGATCAGGACATTCCAGGCAAAGGCCAGCAGCACCAGGTTGTAGTGCATGAAGACCCAGTAGATGAGCCAGGTCGGCAGCATCAGCACCAGCATCATCAGGATCCAGCCCATGCGGCCATTCTTCTGCTCGCCCGCATTGAACCAGCCCTCGATGCGCATCGCGAACGCCTTGATGCCACCGTAGACCTGGTTATCGGCCCGCAGCGGCTTGAGCTGTTCGATGATCAGCGCGACGAGGATGGAGAAAAATGTCATTCAGGAATCCTTTTTTGTTCTGGCAATACCATGCTGCCCGCTACGATAGCGGAGAAGCCGTCGGGAATCAAATCAGCGAGTGGAGGATTCTTTCAGGTAAGCCGGACCAGTCAAGCGCGCAGGAAATGGTAAAGGTTGCGCAGCATGGCCGCCGTCGCGCCCCAGATGAAGTAATCCTTGTAGGGCATGGCATAGAAGCGCCGCTTGCCGCTGCCGTCCGGCAGGGCCACCGAACGGCGCTCATGGTGGGCGCCGGACATCAGGAAGGCGAGCGGCACCTCGAAGATCTCGGCCACTTCGCCCGGGTCGGGGCGCAGCGCGAACGGCGGCTGCACCATGGCGACGACCGGCGTCACGCGGTAGGCGCTGATGGTGACGTGTTCGGGCAGCACGCCGATGATCTCGACGTGGCGGCGATGCAGGCCAATCTCTTCTTCCGCCTCGCGCAGGGCGGTCTCGATCGGCGAGGAATCCAGCTCTTCGGCGCGGCCGCCCGGAAAGCTGATCTGCCCGGCATGGCTGGACAGGTGATCGGTGCGGCGGGTCAAGAGCACGGTGAGGCCCTCGGGACGCTCCACCAGCGGCACCAGCACGGCGGCGCGACGCAGGCGCAGCGCGGGCGCAGCCAGCGACTCGTCGGACGTTTCGGGATTCCAGGGCAAGGTGCGGGCGAAGCGCGCGCGCACGGCCCCGGCGCCCAGCAGTTCCGGGGCGAGCGGCGCTTCGTCGGCCAGGCCTTCGACCGGCATCAGGGTGGGATCGAATACGGGCTTATGCAATTCACATTTCCTTGGCGGAAAAGAAAAAGGCATCCTTGCGGATGCCTTTTTCAGTGCACAGACGCTATTACTCAGCAGCAGCAACGGTAGCTGCTTTGCGCTGCGGCAGCTTTTCCTTGATACGTGCCGATTTGCCCGAACGCTCACGCAGGTAGTACAGCTTGGCGCGACGGACGTCACCGCGGCGCTTCACTTCGATCGAAGCGATCAGCGGCGAGTACAGCTGGAAGGTACGCTCGACGCCTTCGCCCGACGAGATCTTGCGAACGATGAAGTTCGAGTTCAGGCCGCGGTTACGACGCGAGATGACGACGCCTTCGTATGCCTGGGCGCGCTTGCGGTTGCCTTCGACGACGTTGACGCTGACGACCACGGTGTCGCCCGGTGCGAAATCAGGGATCTTGCGGCCGAGGCGCGCAATTTCTTCTTGCTCGAGTTGTTGGATCAGATCCATTTTTATTACTCCAAAAACCATCTTGCTGGCGCTGTACGAATGCCCAGTAGAGGATGGGGTTGAACATGCGGGCAACATGCCCGCCGTTACATGCACACAAGGTACATTCTTACTCGGCAGGCTTGTTCAGCTCCGCCAGAAATTTCTCGTCGGCCTTGCTCAACTGGCCGCTAGCACGCGCACGCTCCAGTTGATCCGGCCGCTTCTTCAAGGTCGCCTCCAGCATGCGCTGGCGGCGCCATTTCATGATCTCGGCGTGGTTCCCGCCCATCAGCACCGGCGGCACCGCTTCGCCTTCGTAGACTTCCGGGCGCGTGTAGTGCGGCGAATCGAGCAGGCCGTTGACGAAACTGTCTTCGACCGCCGAAGCGTCGTCGCCCAGCACGCCAGGCAGGAGCCTGACCACCGCATCCATCAGCGCCATCGCCGGCAGCTCACCGCCCGACAGCACGAAGTCGCCGATCGAGATTTCCTCGTCGACGCAGCGGTCCAGCAAACGCTGGTCCACCGCTTCGTAACGGCCGCACAGCACGACCAGTCCCGGCTCGTTCTTCAAGGCCATCGCACGTTCGTGCGTCAATGGCTTGCCCTGCGGCGACATGAACACCACGCGCGGCGCGGGCAGGCCGAGCTCGACCTGGCGCTGTTTGGCGGCGCCGATCGCGGCTTCAAGCGGCTTGGCCAGCATCACCATCCCGGGGCCGCCGCCATAAGGGCGGTCATCCACGGTGCGGTGGCGGTCCTGCGTGAAATCGCGTGGATTCCAGATCCGCAGGCCCCAGCGTCCCTGCTCGAAGGCGCGGCGGGTCACGCCCGACTGCGTCAACGCTGTAAACATTTCCGGAAACAAGCTCACGACATCAAACTGCATCGGGACCTCGCTTCACATACAGCGTGTGAAAAAACCTCCAGGGCAAGGCGCATCGGCGAAGACAGTACGCTAGTACGGCAAGACGATGCAACGCAGCACTGGAGGAATTTTTCACACGCTGGTCAATAATCCAGACCCCAGTCGAGGGTAATCTTCTTTGCCTCGAGATCGACGCTGCGGACGAACTGTTCCACAAACGGCACCAGGCGCTCCACTACTTTCGCATCGGGGGCGCCGGCCTCGACGGGCGTGATCCTGAGGATCGACTGCGCGCCGTTGTGCATCATGTCGGTCACCTTGCCGAGGGCTTCGCCCTCCAGGTTGACCGCGTCCAGTCCGATCAGGTCGGACCAGTAGAATTCGTCTTCCTCGAGCTTCGGGAACTCGCTGCGCGCCACGAACACGCCCGCGCCCTTGAGCGCTTCGGCTTCGTTGCGGTCGCGCATGCCGACCAGGGTAGCGACCACGTCGCCGCCATGCATCTTCGCGGTCCGCACGGAGACGGAGCGCTGGGCCGGCTTGTCGAGCCACCAGGTCTTGACCTTCAGCAGCGCATCGGCGTCGACGGAGAACGGGGTGACACGCAGTCCACCCACGATCCCGAACGCACCGGACACATATCCGACCTGAACCAGGTCGTCGGGGACTTGCACCCCGGATGCTGCCGAATCGGTCAAGCCTTGACCTGCTTTACTTAGGCTGCAGGCTGCTGGTTGGCAACCAGGCGAGCAACGGTCGGCGACAGTTGTGCGCCAACGCCTTGCCAGTGAGCCAGACGGTCAGCAGCGATACGCAGGCCGACTTCAGCGCCCGATGCCATCGGGTTGTAGAAACCGATGCGCTCGATGAAGCGGCCATCGCGACGGTTACGCGAATCGGTTGCAACGATGTTGTAGAACGGGCGCTTTTTTGCGCCGCCACGAGCCAAACGGATAACGACCATAATATTTCCAAAAAGTTGTATTGGACGGAGAAAGCCGACGATTATAGCGCGTAAGCCTAGATAGGGGCAAGCGGTTATAGCAACACGGCGGACACGCAGCGTGAGGTTCGGCGAATTGAGCATTATCGCCGATTTTTGGCGACAAGGCCACTGTTGGCGGCCCTTCCCCACTCCTCGCCCATCAGGACACGTAGCATGCGTGATGGATTGGCCAGGAAATCGTGGGTGACGCGGTAGTGTTCCGTATCTTCGTAGGCGACCTGGCGGATGCCGTGCTCGCCGCATTCGTAGATGGTGGCGTTCGGGTAGGCCATCAGGATGGGCGAATGGGTGGCGATGACGAACTGGCTGCGCTTGCCGACCAGGTCGTGCAGTCGGCTCAGCAGCGCGAGCTGGTGCTGAAGCGACAGGGCGGCTTCGGGCTCGTCCAGTACATAGAAGCTGTCCTTGCGGAAGCGATTCATGAACAGGCTGAGGAAGGCCTCCCCATGCGACTGGTCGTGCAGTGATCTGCCGCCGCCATACGCTCTCATCAATGTTCCGTTGGGAACCTCGTCCAGCCGCTCAATTTCGGTGCTGACGTTATAGAAGCTTTCGGCCCTCAGGAAGAACCCGTCGCGCGGTCGCTCGATGCCGCGCACGAGTCGCAGGTGCTCGTGCAGGCTGGAATGCGATGCGCGGGTGGCGAAGTTGAAATTGCGGCTGCCGCCCTCGGCATTGAAGCCCATGCCGACCGCGATCGCCTCCAGCAGCGTGGACTTGCCAGAACCGTTCTCGCCGACCAGGAAGGTGACGTTCGGATGCAGGATCAGGCGCCCGAGCGAGCGGATCGCCGGCAGGGTGAAGGGAAAGGCTGCGGGCTCGAGCGGCGCGCTCGGCTTGAGCTGGATTTCTGCCAGGTAGGAGCGCGTCTTGAGCATGGTCGGATAATGGGTGAGGTTCCGCAATACGTGCTTTCCTTGCCATTTTGCACCATACTTCGGTTTTCCTGAACTTTTGTCAACGCTCATGGCTGTCCAGCACAAGAACAAGACCATCGCCGCCCTGCTTGCCCTGCTGCTGGGCGGCGTCGGCGTCCACCGCTTCTACCTGAAGGGCGGCGCCGACCGCCTCGGCCTGCTGCACCTGTGCAGCCTGCCGCTGACCGGCATCCTGTGGGGCGCGGTGAAGCCGCATCCGTTCTACGTGCTGCTGCCGCTCCTGCTGTCGTATATCGTGGGCTTTGTCGAGGGACTCGTCATCGGCCTCACGCCGGACGAGGCCTGGGATGCGCAGCACAACAAGGGAAGCGGCAAGCAATCGCGCTCGAACTGGGTGCTGGCGCTGGTGCTGGTGCTGATCCTGGGGGTGGGGGCGATCGTGCTGATCGGGACGATCGCGCGGGTGTTCGACCTGCTCTACACCGGCGGCTCGTACGGCTGACCGGGCTGCCGGAACCCGCATCCCCGCTTGCGCGGGAATGCGGACTCACAGGCGCACGACAAGCCCTCGCAGGGGCTGGCGGCGACCGGCTAGTCGTGATCCTTGTCGTGGTCCTTGTCGTCGTCCTTGTCGTGATCCTTGTCGTGATCATGATGCTTGCCGAGTTTGCGCACCTCGTCGACCAGGTCGTGCTGCAGGTGGTCGAGCTTGCGGGCGAACACGCCGAGGCGCTCGAGCGCGTCCTTCACGAAGGCCTTGTACTCGTAGAGCTCTTTCTTGTACTTGTAAGCCTTCTTCTTCCACTCCTCGCGCTCCTTCTTGTACTCGGCCCGCTCTTTCCTGCACTTGCAGTAGTCGCGGTCCTTGTCGTCATCCTTGCCGTCATCCCTGTCCCGGTCGCGGTCGTGGCCGCAATCCTTGTCGTGGTCATGATCGTGGTTGTCGCCATAGTTCTCGATACCCATGATGTTCTCCTCGTCGAGCCTGTGGAGTGGGCCGTGTGGCTCATGCGCGACTTAGCTACAAGTTAGTTCCGTAAGGATGAGCCCGCCTTTAGCCAAACTAAATATCGTCATACATGTTTCTATGCAAATTTCCTTTGCACATTGTGTTTTATTTACAAATATTATTTATTACAACAAATTGAAATCATGTAAGCCCGTCATTCCGGCGAGGACCTCATAAAAAAGCGGCCTGCAGGCCGCTTCAAGGACGGTGTTGGCACACCGCCAGCACTTCCACTGCGCTCACAAGCCGGCTGGCCAGCGATACTTCGGCAGCACACGCGGCGCAGTACCGCTGATGACGACGATCTCCCGCCCTCCCACCAGTTCGATCTGGGCCGGATCGCCCGTGTAGGGTGTGAGCTTTTCATTCTCGATCAGGTAGAAGCGCACCGCCCCCGTCAGCCCGGCCGTTCCCGCCGCCGCCAGCGACTGCCGCCACATCGCGAAGAACTGCCCCAGCGTGAACTGCCTCGGGACATCGCTTTCGATGTGCAGCACGCCGGTCACGTCGTGGGTGTGCAGCTCATAGGTACAGCCGGTGCTGCGGCCGACATTGTCGGGCAGGTCCTGGCGCACGCCATCCTTGTAGATCGAGAGCAGGGAATGCACGTGGTAGCGGATCGTGTTCAGGCAGCCGATGCCGCTCACCGGGTTGCGGGTGGGTGGCGCGGTCCAGGCCGGCCACCCACGCGGGCTGTTGATCGTGCCGGCGACGAGTTCGGTATAGGTATCGGCCAGCACGATCTCGGGTGCCGGTGGGGTCGGCTGCGTTGGCGGCGGATCGGGCGGCGCCGGCGGCGTCGGCGGCGTCGGTTGCTGCGGCGGATCGGGCACAACCGGCGGCGGATCGGCCGCCGTGGCGCCGCCGTCGGAATCGTTGCCGCCACCACAGGCGGCGAGCAGCAACATTGAGGAAATCACCAGGGCTGGATAAGCGTATTTGCTTCGTAACGTTGACAGCATATCGGCTCCGTAGTGATGAGTAGGTAGAGCCAGCTTACGAACGCAGCCGTGACGCTCCGTTTGTCCGATATCAAACCCGGCGGACTGCAATAAAAAAGCGGCCCGCAGGCCGCTTCGTGTCGATGCTCCGGGCAATCAGAACTGATCGACCTCCAGCGCCAGCACGCCCGGCGCGCCTTCGACGATGGCGGTGCGCAGGCCAGGCGCCGACGACAGCACGTGGTCGGCGAAGAAGCGCGCGGTGGCGATCTTGGCGCGCAGGAAGGACGCATCGCCCTCGCCCGCCGCCAGCTTCTTCTGGGCGACCAGTGCGGCGCGCGCCATCTGCCAGCCGCCCAGCACGATGCCGGCCAGCTTCAGGTACGGCACGCTGCCCGCGAACACGGCGCGCACGTCCGATTTGGCGTTGGCCACGACGAAGTCGACCACCTGCTCCAGCGCGGTGCTGCCTTCCGCCAGCTGGCGGCGGATCGCGGCGAACTCCTCACCCTGGACTTCGCCCAGCTGCGCCTCGACCGCACGCACCTGTTCGATCAGGGAGCGGGCCACGGCGCCGCCGTCGCGCACGGTCTTGCGGCCCACCAGGTCGTTGGCCTGGATCGCGGTGGTGCCTTCGTAAATGGTGAGGATCTTGGCATCGCGGTAGTGCTGGGCCGCGCCGGTCTCTTCGATGAAGCCCATGCCGCCATGCACCTGCACGCCGTCGCGCGCCACGTTCTCGCTCATCTCGGTCGACCAGCCCTTGATGATCGGGACCAGGTATTCGTACACCGACAAGTTGGCCTTGCGGGTTGCTTCGTCCGCATGGTTGTGCGCGATGTCGGACAAGGCGGCGCCGACGTAGGCCAGCGCACGCGCAGCCTCGGTCTGCGAACGCATCGACATCAGCATGCGGCGCACGTCCGGGTGGTTGATGATGGCCACCGGGCCCGGCGAGCCGGCGACTTCGCGCGACTGGACGCGGTCCTTGGCGAAAGCGACCGCCTGCTGGTAGGCGCGTTCGGCCAGGCCGACGCCCTGCATGCCGACGCCGAAGCGGGCCGCGTTCATCATGATGAACATGTACTCGAGGCCGCGGTTCTCTTCGCCCACCAGGGTGCCGATGGCGCCGCCGTGGTCGCCGAACTGCAGCACCGCGGTGGGCGAAGCCTTGATGCCCAGCTTGTGTTCGATCGAGACGCAGTGCGCGTCGTTGCGCTCGCCCAGCGAGCCATCAAGGTTCACCAGGAACTTCGGCACGATGAACAGCGAGATGCCCTTCACGCCCGCCGGCGCGTCGGGGGTGCGCGCCAGCACGAGGTGGATGATGTTCTCCGCCATGTCGTGCTCGCCGTAGGTGATGAAGATCTTGGTGCCGAAGATCTTGTAGGTGCCGTCGCCCTGCGGCTCGGCGCGGGTGCGCACGGCGGCCAGGTCCGAACCGGCCTGCGGCTCGGTCAGGTTCATGGTGCCGGTCCACTTGCCGCTGATGAGCGGCTCCAGGAACAGCTTCTTCTGTTCATCCGACCCGGCGGTGAGCAGCGCCTCGATGGCGCCGTCGGTCAGCAGCGGCGCCAGCGCGAAGGACAGGTTGGCGGCGTGCAGCATCTCCATGCACGGGGTCGCGACCAGCTTCGGCAAGCCTTGTCCGCCGAATTCGCTCGGATGCTGGATGCCCTGCCAGCCGCCGTCGGCAAAGGCCCGGAAGGCGTCGCGGAAGCCCTTCGAGGTGGTAACCGATCCATCCTTCCAGAAGCTCGGTTCCTTGTCCCCGGCGTGGTTCAGCGGCGCGATGACTTCGCCGCAGAACTTCGCGCTTTCTTCGAGCACGGCATCCACGGTGTCCGGGGTCGCGTCCTCGCAGCCAGGCAGCTGGTTGATCTCGGCCAGATTCGCCAGTTCGTTCAGCACGAACTGCATGTCTTTCAGCGGGGCTTGATAGCTCACCTTTGTCTCCTGATGTGAAAACGTCGCTCCGGCGCAGCTTGTAACTGCACGGGAACGACGGTAAATCGGCTAGGGGGTAATTAGCCCAGTTCCTTGACCAGCTGCGGCACGACCTCGAACAGGTCGCCCACGAGGCCGTAGTCGGCCACCGAGAAGATCGGCGCTTCCGGATCCTTGTTGATGGCGACGATGGTCTTCGAGTCCTTCATCCCGGCCAGGTGCTGGATCGCGCCCGAGATGCCGACCGCGATGTACAGGGTCGGGGCGACGATCTTGCCGGTCTGGCCGACCTGCCAGTCGTTCGGCACGAAGCCGGCGTCGACTGCCGCGCGCGAGGCACCCATGGCGGCGCCCAGCTTGTCGGCCAGCGGCTCGAGCAGCTTGAAGTTCTCGGCCGAGCCGATGCCGCGGCCACCCGAGACGATGATCTTGGCGGCGGTCAGTTCCGGACGGTCCGACTTGGCCAGTTCGCGGCCGACGAACGCCGACTTGCCCATGTCGCCGACGGCGGCGATCTGCTCGACCGCAGCCGAACCGCCAGTGGCGGCGGCATCAAACGCGGTGCCGCGCACGGTGATGACTTTCACCGGGTCGCCGGATTGCACGGTGGCGATGGCGTTGCCGGCGTAGATCGGGCGCTCGAAGGTGTCCGGGGACTCGACCTTGGTGATTTCCGAGATCTGGGCCACGTCCAGCTTGGCGGCCACGCGCGGCAGGATGTTCTTGCCGTAGGCGGTGGCCGGGGCCAGGATGTGCGAGTAGCTCGCGGCGATCGACAGGATCTGCTCGGCGACGTTCTCGGCCAGGCCGTCGGCGAAGTGCGGCGCGTCGGCGACCAGCACCTTGGCGACACCCGCGATCTGCGCGGCGGCTTCGGCAGCGGCGCCGCAATTGGCGCCGGCGACCAGGACGTGGACTTCGCCGCCGCATTGAAGCGCCGCGGTCACGGTGTGGTGGGTAGCGCCCTTGAGGGAGCCGTTGTCGTGTTCTGCAATGACGAGTGCGACCATGTTCTTTTCCTAAGTATGTTTAGATGACTTTGGCTTCGGTGCGCAGCTTCTGCACCAGGGTCGCCACGTCCGGCACCTTGACACCGGCCGAGCGCTTGGCCGGCTCGGTGACTTTCAGGGTCTTCAGGCGCGGAGTCACGTCGACGCCCAGGTCTTCCGGCTTGACGGTTTCCAGCGGCTTCTTCTTGGCCTTCATGATGTTCGGCAGCGTCACGTAGCGCGGCTCATTCAGGCGCAGGTCGGTGGTGACGATGGCCGGCAGGCTCAGGCTGACTGTTTCCAGGCCGCCGTCCACTTCGCGGGTCACAGTGACTTTACCGTCTTCCAGCACCACTTTCGATGCGAAGGTGGCCTGCGGCCAGCCCAGCAGGGCGGCCAGCATCTGGCCGGTCTGGTTCGAATCGTCGTCGATCGCCTGCTTGCCCAGGATGATCAGCTGCGGCTGTTCCTTGTCGGCCAGCGCCTTCATGATCTTGGCCACGGCCAGCGGCTCGGTCTCGACGCTCGTCTCGACCAGGATGCCGCGGTCGGCGCCGATCGCCATGCCGGTACGCAGGGTTTCCTGGCACTGGGCCACACCCACCGAAACGGCGACGACTTCGGTCACCTTGCCGGCTTCCTTCAGGCGCGTGGCTTCTTCCAGCGCGATCTCGTCGAACGGGTTCATCGACATTTTGACATTGGCGATATCCACGCCGCTGCCGTCGGATTTGACGCGGACCTTGACGTTGTAGTCGACCACGCGTTTGACGGGTACCAGGACTTTCATAGGGTGCCTTTAGAAAATGGAATGGGTGACAGACGAAAATGGCCTAGATTATAAGAGAAATTCGGCTTCAGTTCAGAATTAAAGCACGATCGTGCGATTTTTAGTTAGAGGATTCCGACTAAAGTACGATCTTACAGAGATTGGGAAGGGGAACGCGGGGCTGGCGCAGGCCTGCCCCGTCGTTGTCGCGCCGCCGGGAAGGATTACTTGCGGCGCATCAGGAAGGTGAATTCGCCGTTTTGCACGGTATGGGCCAGCAGGGCGTTACCGGTCTGCTTGGCAAACGCCTGGAAGTCGCGCACGGAGCCGGTATCGGTTGCCACGATGCGCAGCACCTGCCCGCTCTCCATCTCGGCGAGTGCCTTCTTGGCTTTAAGGATCGGCAGCGGACAGTTCAGTCCGCGCGCATCCAGGTCTCTCTGGAATTCCATGGTATCAATGTCGATAGTGGTGTCGCTCATCGCATGCCTGCAAAGTGATGGTGCTCGGAAGTCGAATACTACTCCTTTTCCGGCAGTATGACGCAGCGCACCAAAATAGTCACACATTGTTGCAGGACTGCAACCAATTGTGAAATTATCTATGCTTGCGCGCCATGGCGCATCAAAAGACGAAGCACTTGGCACCGCCATGGTGCGACACATGGCAGATGCGGCTTCCCGCCCCGATTGCAAGCGGGCGGGTGCATGCCTGCTCTGCCCTCCCCCTACTGCTCGACCAGTTCGACCCGGCGGTTCTTCTGGCTTCCTGCATCCGTGCGGTTCGACGCTATCGGCGCGTAGGAGGCAACGCCGCGCGCTGCCAGGCGTTGCGCATTCACCTTGTAGCCGTCGGACAGCGCCTTCACCACCGATTCGGCACGCCGCTGCGACAGCGCGAGGTTGTGGGCAAGCTCGCCCTGGTTATCGGTGTGGCCGACCACGAGCACCCTCAGCTTCGGCTCCTGCCGCAGCAGTTTCGCCATCTCGGCCAGGGCCGGCTGGGATGCCGGCTTGACCTCGGCCTTGCCAGTGTCGAAGTAGACGCCGTAAACGGCCACCCTGCCCTCATTGGCGATGTTCCTCGCCATGTCGGCGGCGCTCAGGCTGGCCGCGACCTTGCCGGTTTCCATCGGCTTGCCTTCGACAATCTCCACATACACGCCTCCTTCGTAGTTCTCTCGCGGCGTCACCACGTACACCGCGACATGCAGGGGCGAGCCATCCGGGCGTTTGCCGGACGCCAGCAGGTAGCGCGGTTCCATGCTGCCATACCGGAAGGCGCCGTCGGCGTCGCCGCTCTTCAGGAAGTTCCTGTCGAGCTTGGCAGACAGCCAGTAGTCGCCGAGGCTTTCGCCGCAGGCCTCCTTGGCGCAGGCGTAGAGGATGTTGAGCCCGCCTTTTTCCAGCGCAGCCTGGTAATTGCGCAACACCTCCAATGAGGAACGCTCGCGCGGCACCAGGTAGGCGATACGGGTGAGCTTGCCTTCCAGGTCGAGCTTCTTTTCGAAGTAATAGCCCTGCGGTTCGCTTCGATGACTGCGCCTGCCTGCTGGCAAGCTGGTTTCGTCGAACTCCTTGACCTCGTAGGCAACCATCTTCGCACCTTCGAAGCGCGACACCAAGGGATGATCCTTGGCGCCCTTGACCGTGTCCGCCGCTGGCATCTTGGCCTGCACCAGCGATACCACCCCGGCACAAAGAAGAAAAACGCCCAGAAGTCGATGATAAGTGCGCATGTCCGTTCCCTTGTTGAATGAAAGTCAACGGACGATTCTAGAAACGGACTGGCATGGCCGCAACGGCTAGTTACTGCGCATAAGCAATCGTGCGCGCTCATGCGCGGCGCATGATCAGGCCCCAATGACAACGCCGCCCGAAGGCGGCGCTGTTTTTTACCAGATGGTCAGGAAACGCTCAGGCGCGCTCGCCCACCCAGCCGGCCACGCCGGCCAGCGCCTGCGGCAGGCCCGCCGGATCGGTACCGCCGGCCTGCGCCATGTCCGGACGGCCGCCACCCTTGCCGCCCACCTGCTGGGCGACGAAGTTCACCAGCTCGCCAGCCTTCACTTTGCCGGTGGCGTCCTTGGTCACGCCCGCGATCAGGCTGACCTTGCCCTCAAGCACGCTGGCCAGCACGATAGCGGCGGTTCCCAGCTTGTCCTTGAGCTTGTCCATGGTCTCGCGCAGCGCGGTGACGTCCGCGCCTTCCATGGTCGCGGCCAGCACCTTGATGCCGTTCACGTCGATGGCCTTGGTCACCAGCTCGTCGCCCTGCCCCGCGGCCAGCTTCGACTTGAGCGCCGCCACTTCCTTCTCCAGCGACTTGACCTGGTCCTGCGCCTGGGCGATACGGGTCGGCAGCTCGTCCGGGCTGGTCTTGAGAAGCGCGGCGGCTTCCTGCAGCTTGCGGTTGATCGACTGCACCAGCGCCAGCGCCCCCTCGCCGGTCACGGCCTCGACGCGGCGGATGCCGGCGGCGACGCCGCCTTCCGAGACGATCTTGAACAGGCCGATGTCGCCGGTGCGGGTGACGTGCACGCCGCCGCACAGCTCTTTCGAGGAGCCGATGTCCAGCACGCGCACGCTGTCGCCGTACTTCTCGCCGAACAGCGCCATCGCGCCGTGCTTGACGGCGTCGTCGAAGCTCATGTGCTGGGCCTGGGTGGCGTGGTTCTCGAGGATCTCGCGGTTGACGATCATCTCGACCTTCGCAATCTCTTCCGCGGTCAGCGGTGCGCCATGGCTGAAGTCGAAGCGGGTCTTGTCCGGATCGACCAGCGAGCCCTTCTGCTGCACGTGGCTGCCCAGCACTTCGCGCAGGGCCTTGTGCATCAGGTGGGTCGCCGAGTGGTTGCGGATGGTGCGCGCGCGCTTGACGGTGTCGACCTGCGCGTCGACCGTGTCGCCGACCTTGAGCGAACCCTCGCGCAGCACGCCATGGTGGCCGAAGACCTCGGCCTGGATCTTCAGGGTGTCCTCGACTTCGAACAGGTTGGCGCCGCCCTTGATGACACCCTGGTCGCCCACCTGGCCGCCCGACTCCGCATAGAACGGGGTGGTGTCGAGCACCACGATGCCTTCCTGGCCGGCCTTCAGTTCCTCGACCGACACACCTTCGGAATACAGGGCCAGCACGTGGGTGTTGTGGGCCAGCGATTCGTAGCCGACGAACTTGGTCTTCTCGCCCGCATACTCGACCTTGGCGGCCATCTTGAACTTGCCGGCGGCGCGCGCGGTCTTCTTCTGCTGCTCCATGGCGGCGGCAAAGCCCTCCTCGTCCAGCGTCACGCCGCGCTCGCGGCAGATGTCCGCGGTGAGGTCGAGCGGGAAGCCGTAGGTGTCGTACAGGGTGAAGGCGGTGGCGCCGTCCAGGTTCCTGGCATCCTTGGAGAGTTGAGCTTCCAGGATCTTCATGCCGTTTTCGAGGGTTTCGCCGAAACGCTCTTCCTCGGTCTTCAGCACCTGGACCACGCGCTCTTTCGCTTCGCGCAGTTCCGGATAGGCCTCGCCCATCTCGATGTCGAGGTCCGCCACCAGCTTGTGGAAGAACGGTTTCGTCTGGCCCAGTTTGTGGCCGTGGCGCAGCGCGCGGCGGATGATGCGGCGCAGGACGTAGCCATGGCCTTCGCTGCTCGGAATGATGCCGTCGACGATCAGGAAGGACGCAGCGCGGATGTGGTCGGCGATGACCTTCAGCGAGTTGTTTTCCAGATCAAGCGCGCCGGTTTCGCGGGCCGCCGCCTTGATCAGGTTCTGGAACAGGTCGATCTCGTAGTTGCTGTGCACGTGCTGCAGCACGGCGGCCAGGCGCTCCATGCCCATGCCGGTGTCGATCGACGGCTTCGGCAGCGGGCTCAAGACGCCCGCTTCGTCGCGGTTGAACTGCATGAACACCAGGTTCCAGATCTCGATGAAGCGGTCGCCGTCTTCTTCAGGCGAGCCCGGAGGACCGCCCCAGATGTCGGCGCCGTGGTCGTAGAACACCTCGGTGCACGGACCGCAGGGGCCGGTGTCGGCCATCTGCCAGAAGTTGTCGGATGCGTAGCGCGCGCCCTTGTTGTCGCCGATGCGGATGATGCGCTCTTTCGGCACGCCGATCTCGTTGGCCCAGATGTCATAGGCCTCGTCGTCCTCGAAGTAGACGGTGACGGTGAGCTTCTCGGCCGGCAGCATGTAGACCTTGGTCAGCAGCTCCCAGCAGTAGTGGATGGCGTCGCGCTTGAAATAGTCGCCGAAGCTGAAGTTACCCAGCATTTCGAAGAAGGTGTGGTGGCGCGCGGTGTAGCCGACGTTTTCCAGGTCATTGTGCTTGCCGCCGGCGCGCACGCAGCGCTGCACGGTGGTGGCGCGCGAGTACGGGCGCGTATCCAGGCCCAGGAACACATCCTTGAACTGCACCATTCCGCTGTTGGTCAACAACATGGTTGGGTCGTTCCCCGGAACCAGAGGGCTGGAACGGACGATGGTATGGCCTTTGGACTCGAAGAACTTGAGGAACTTTTCGCGGATTTCGGAGGATTTCATGTCGTAAGGGCGGAATGAGGGAGCATGCGCTATAAAAAAACGATTATAGCCTAGACGTGTCAGGTCCGATCAGATCGATGCGGTCGGTACAAAAGGCCTCGACGCCCCAGTCCAGCAGTTCGCGCGCCCTCTCCGGCTCGTTGACGGTGTAGCAGAACAGGCCGAAGCCGGCGTCGCGCACGGCCTTTGCCAGCGCCGGGCTCAGGTGCTTGTGGTTGGCATGGATCGCGACGGCGTCGACCGAGCGCGCCAGCGGCTCCCAGCCGGGCGGCAGCTCGCTCATCAGGAAGGCGCGCGGCAGGTCCGGGGCGGCGGCGCGCGCGCTTTCCAGGGCCGCCAGGCTGAATGAGGACAGCAGCGGCACCCGCGCCAGGTCGCCGGCTGCGATCTCGTCCGCGAACAGGGCGCGGGCGATGCGCGCCACGGTCTGGCCGGTTTCGCGGTCGAAGCCGCGCGCCGGCTTGAGTTCGATGTTCATCCAGATGCCGTGCGCCTTGCAGTACTGGGCGAACTCGACGAACAGCGGCACCGGCTCGCCGCCGAAATCGGCGCCGAACCAGCTGCCGGCATCCATCCGGGCCAGCTCATGCGCATCGTAGTCGAACACATGGCCGGCGCCGCTCACGGTGCGGCCGAGGTAGGGGTCGTGGATGACCACCGGCACGCCGTCGCGCGCCAGCATCACGTCGAACTCGAGGGCGCGGAAACCGAAGTCCATGCCGCGCCGCACACCGGCGAAGGTGTTCTCGGGCGCCAGGGTGCCGCCGCCGCGATGCGCCAGGATCCGCGGATATCGCCACATGCCCACCTCCTTTCACAGGAATCAGGAAACCGCCGATGCGCCGAGCTGCCGTGACAGGTACAGGAAGAGTACGAGGTTCAGCACCACGGTCAGGTAAAACTTCCATTGGAACGAGGTCTTCGAGGTCTTGTGCCGCAGCCACTGCTGCGCCAGCACGGCGCCTGGCCAGCCGCCGACCAGGCCGAGCAGCAGCAGGGTCGATTCCGGCGTGCGCCAGTTGCCCTTGCGCGCCGCCGACTTGTCGATCGCATAGGCCACGAAGCAGCTCAGGCTCATCGCCAGGTAGGCAGCGCCCACCTGCAGCGGCAGGCCCCACTTCCAGGTGGCGGCGGCGTACAGGACAAGGAACAGCAATAGGGGCAGGTAAGGCATACGGAAAGCTTACTCCCGCCACGGCCTGGATGTCTACATGGAAAGAAAATACTGCTTTCGACCAGCCTCCGTTGGATAACGAACAGAGCATGCCATGTCGAAGGCGCTACCCTCCTCCTTCTATCGCGTCAATACAGGGAGTGCGAAATGGCTTTCGATCTCGGCAATCTTCTGAACCAGTACCTGGGCGGCGCTGCCGGCGCCGGCAAGGACCAGCAGGCCAACGACGATTTCGACCGGGTGGCCTCGAACGCGCCGCCCGAGGTGCTAGCGCGCGGCGTGAGCGGCGCACTGCGCTCCGACCAGACCCCGCCCTTCGCCAACATGGTGAGCCAGATGTTCGGCCAGAGCAATCCGAACCAGCGCGCCGGCATGCTCAACCAGTTGCTGGCCACCGTCGGGCCTGCCGTGCTGGCCCAGCTTGCCAGCCGGTCCGGGGGCCTCGGGGGCCTGGGCAGCCTGTTCGGCGGCGGCCGTGCGCCAAGCGAGGTCACGCCCGAACAGGCCGCGCAGGTATCGCCCGACGAGGTGCGCGAACTGGCCGAAAAAGCCGAGCAGGAAAACCCGGGCATCGTCGACCGCATGGGCGACTTCTATGCCCAGAACCCGACCCTGGTGAAGGCAATCGGCGGCGCCGCCCTTGCCATCGCCCTCGGCCATATGGCGCAGAACATGCGCCGCCAGTGATCCATCGGGCTTCAGCGTTGAATAGCGTACAGAGCAGGCATTGGCAAAACGCCTACGCTAGCTATTCAACCGTATGTAGTCAGGAGAACGAATATGGCATTTGATTTGGGCAATCTGTTATCGCAATACCTTGGCGGCGGCAACCAGGACCGCGCGGCGGACGACTTCGACCGCGTGACCCAGAGCGCGCCGCGCACCACGGTCGCCGAAGGTGTCGCCAATGCCTTGCGTTCCGACCAGACCCCGCCCTTCCCGCAAGTGGTCAGCCAGCTGTTCGGGCAAAGCGATGCGAACGGCCGCGCCGGCATGCTGAACCAGCTGCTGGGTTCCCTGAACCCGGCACAGCTGTCCTCGGTGGCAGGCGGCGTGTTCGGCAAGTTGTTCGGCGCCGGCAAGGTCACGCCGGAACAGGCGTCGCAGGTCTCCCCCGAGCAGGTGCGCGAGCTGGCCGAGCAGGCAGAGCAGCAAAATCCCGGCATCGTCGACCGCATGAGCGCCTTCTATGCCGAACACCCGACCCTGGTCAAGGCGATCGGCGGCGCCGCACTGGCGCTCGCGCTTGGCCACGTAGCACAACGCATGCGTTCCCAATCCACCATTCACCAAGGAGATGACATGGGCATCCTGAGCAATATTTTCGGCAAGATCTTCCCGAAGGCGCACGCCGCCAACAAGGGCCCGCAGGCACAGCCCCAGGCGCCGGCGCCACAGGCCCAGCCGCAGGCTGCTCCCCAGGCCCAGCCGCAAGCCCAGCCACAGGTCCAGCCCCAGGCCGCGCCGGCCATGATGGAGCAGGTCGACGTCGAGGCAATCCTGACCAATATGCAGAAGTCCTCGGGCCAGCAGCTGAACTGGCGCAGCTCGATCGTCGACCTGCTCAAGCTGCTTGGCCTGGACAGCAGCCTGCAGGCGCGCAAGGAACTGGCCGCCGAGCTGCACTACACCGGCGACACCAGCGATTCGGCCTCGATGAACATCTGGTTGCACCGCCAGGTCATGAACAAGCTGGCGGCCAACGGCGGCAAGGTGCCGGCCGACCTGCGCGATTGATGGTCTAGTCGGCCAGCGAGGTGTTGGCCGCCGTCCCGCACGCGAAGCAGAAGCGGGCGAAGGCGTTCTTGCGGCTGTTGCAGCAGCCGCAGCGGTCGAACAGGCCGATGCCGCAGTGCGGGCAGAAGTCGACGCCCGCATCCTGCAGGTCGACCGGCCGCTCGCATCCCGGGCACACGCCCTTGCCCAGCCGGGCAAGGGCGGCGTCGTAGCGCAGGGTCTGGCGGCGCTGCACGTCCGGCAGCGCCTCGGCCTGCCGCTGGCGCGCCAGGTAGTGCTGCAGCGAGACGATCGCATAGCGCCCCACCAGCACGGTGACGGCGATGCCGACCAGGTAGCGCACGTAGCCGCCGTAGCTCGGCAGGTAAGGCACGAGTTCGAAGAAAAAGGCGAACAGTGCGAAGAAGATGAATCCCCACACGAAGGGCCAGTAGGGGCTGCGGCGCTTGCGCGCGAACAGCCAGCCGGCCAGCACCAGGAGCGGCAGGGTCAGCGCCAGGCGGTACAGGAAGACGCGCAGCTCCTTGGCGTTGGCGGCCTTTTCATAGGCGGCGCGCGCCGGCGTTTCCATGCGCTCCCAGCGCATCCGGGCACGCTGCAGGGCCTGGTCGGCATCCAGCAGGGCCTGCTGCTGGGCCTGGACGGCCGCCAGCGCGCGCCGTTCCTCGCTCTCCAGCTTGTCCAGTCCACGAGTACGTTCGAGCAGCGCGGGGTCCTGGTCGGGCCGCGCGGTCGCGCGGCGCGTGGCCAGCCAGTTGTCAAACGTCTCGCGCGCCGAACGGGTGTTCGCGCGCGCCACCTCGTGCTGCTGGGTCGCCTGCTCCAGCTCGAGCTGCGCCGTCTCGCGCCGCGCCTGTGCCGCTTGCTCGCCGGCGCGCAGGGCATCGACCTGATTGCGGTCCATGAACTGCTCGATGCCCAGGGGCCGCTCGACATCCCACAAGTTATCGACGACTTTGCCGCCCAGGCCGATCAGGAAGGAGGCGAACGCGAACGCGACCAGCCACAGGGCGCGTTGCATCCATTGTTCGGTCAGGCGCAGGCCTTTGCTCATGAAATGGTCCTCCAGTGACATTGATGGCGCAAGATTGCCACTGGAGGGAGCCGCGGGCCAGCGTCGGCCGCGAGGGAGATCCGTGCCGATACCACGAGTACCGGCACACGATACCGCGGGAAATCAGAAGTACGACAGACCCAAGGCCTTCTTCACTTCGTCGGTGGTCTGGGCCGCCACTTCACGCGCCCGCATGGTGCCTTCCTTGAGGATCTGCAGCACCTGGCCGCGGTCCTTGGCAAACTCTTCGCGGCGGGCGCGGATCGGCGCCAGCAGCTCCTGCAGGATGCCCTCCAGGCGCTTCTTCACCACGCTGTCGCCCAGGCCGCCGCGGGTGTAGTGGGCCTTCATCTCGGCCAGGCCTTCCTTGTCGGTATCGAAAGCGTCCAGGTAGATGAAGGCGACGTTGCCTTCCAGGTGGCCCGGATCGGACACCTTCAGGTGCAGCGGGTCGGTGTACACCTGCTTGACCGCGGCGCGGATCTCGTCGGCGCTGGCGCCCAGGTTGATGGTGTTGCCCAGCGACTTGCTCATCTTGGCGCGGCCGTCGATGCCCGGCAGGCGGCCGACTTCCGGCACGATCGCCTTGCACTCGACCAGGATGTCCTTGTCAGGGCTGTAGGTACGGTTGAACCTGCGCACGATTTCGTTGCACTGCTCGATCATCGGGATCTGGTCCTCGCCCACCGGCACCACGCTGGCCTTGAAGGCGGTGATGTCGGCAGCCTGGCTGGCCGGGTAGGTCAGGAAGCCGGCCGGGATGTCGCGCTCGAAGCCGCGCAGGATGATTTCCTGCTTCACGGTCGGGTTGCGCTCGAGGCGCGCCACGGTCACCAGGTTCAGGTAGTAGAAGGTGAGCTCGGTCAGTTCCGGAATCTGCGACTGGATCAGGATGGTGGTGCGGGCCGGATCGATGCCGCAGGCGAGGTAATCGAGCGCCACTTCGACCACGTTCCGGTGTACCTTACCGATGTCATCCATGTTGTCGGTCAGCGCCTGGGCGTCTGCGAGCATGACGAATTGGCGATACGTATTCTGGTACTCGACGCGGTTGCGCAGGCTGCCGACGAAGTGGCCGAGGTGCAGCGGACCGGTAGGACGGTCGCCGGTCAGGATGATTGGCGTGGAAGCGTTTGGGGTTGGGGAGCTCATCGGGTTTCCTGGTTATTGCCCCGATCCTCCTGCGCCGAATGCGAAAACGCCGCCCGGATCGAGGCGGCGTTAGTCGAAATGCACATCATTCCTGTGGCCGCACGTTAGGAGCGGCGCCACCAGGTCGACAAAAAGTGATGTGCTTTCGGAAAATTCATGGACCGCATGGTTGCAGGTTGGCGCAAGGATGTCAACCGCTTCCGGGTCCCTGGCCTGTGGCCGGTTCTCCCCTTTCGACGATTTCTTGCCTGGGACGCCGAGCTGTAGGGAATTTGTTGTTAGAAAATTAATAATTGGTGAAACTGATGAATCCACAAAAGAGCACGAACAGCCAAATCCGTCCCCTCGAACTCTGGGGCGGCCTCGAATGCACGGTCAACCGTGTCCGCGACGAGTATTTCAGCCAGCTCGAGCGCAACGGCCACCACGGCCGCGCCTGCGACATCGAACGTTTCGCGTCCACCGGCATCCGCGCAATCCGCTATCCCGTGCTATGGGAACGCACCGCGCCCGACGGACTGGCCAGCGCCGACTGGCGCTGGGCCGACGAGCGCCTGAACGCCTTGCGCGAGGCCGGCGTGACGCCGATCGCCGGCCTGGTCCACCACGGCAGCGGCCCGCGCGACACCAGCCTGGTCGACCCGGCCTTTGCCGAACGCCTGGCCGAGTATGCCGGCGCGGTGGCCGCGCGCTATCCCTGGATCGAGTACTACACCCCGGTCAACGAGCCCTGCACCACCGCGCGCTTCGCCGGCCTGTACGGCGTCTGGTACCCGCACGGCCGCGACGACCGCACCTTCATCGAAGCCCTGCTGGTCCAGTGCCGCGCCGTGGTGCTGGCGATGCGCGCCATCCGCGCCGTCAACCCGAACGCCAAGCTGGTCCAGACCGACGACCTCGGCAAGACCTACGGCACGCCCGAACTCGCCCACGTGGCCGAGTTCTACAACGAGCGCCGCTGGCTGGCCTGGGACCTGCTGTGCGGCATGGTCGACCAGCAACACAGGCTGTGGAACTACCTGATCAAGACCGGCATCGCGGCCGAAGAATTCCTATGGTTCCGCGACAACCCCTGCCCGCCCGACATCATCGGCGTCAACTACTACGTCACGTCCGAGCGCTGGCTCGACCACCGTCCGGAGCGCTTCCCCGAACACCACCGCGGCGTGGCCGACGGCATCCCCTGCGCCGACATCGAGGCTTCGCGCGTGCTGGCCACGCCGACGCCGGGCATCGCCCCGCTGCTGTCGGAGATCTGGGACCGCTACGGCATCCCGCTGGCCATCACCGAAGCCCACATCGACGCCAACCGCGAAGACCAGCTGCGCTGGCTGCTCGAGATCTGGGAAGCGGCCCAGCAGTCGCAGCAAAACGGCATCGACGTGCGCGCCGTCACGGTCTGGTCGCTGCTCGGTTCCTTCGACTGGAACAGCCTGGTCACGCAGAACAGGGGCTACTACGAGCCGGGCCCCTTCGACGTGCGCTCGCCCATGCCGCGCCCGACCGCGCTGGCACGGATGATGAAGGAACTTTCCTCGGGCACTCCGCTGTCGCATCCGGTGCTGCGCGGCCAGGGCTGGTGGCGCCGCCAGGGCCGCTTCCTGTGCCACCCGCCGGTGGCCACGCCCGCCGCGCTCACCTCCATCTCGGCCGACGGCCACCGCCTGGTGGGCACGGCTGCCGCCCCGATCCTGATCCTGGGCGCCACCGGCACCCTGGGCCGCGCCTTTGCCCGCGTGTGCCGCAAGCGCAACCTGTCCTACCGCCTGCTGTCGCGCAAGGAAATGGACATCGCCGACGCCGGCTCGGTCGAGCGTGCCCTGGCCGAGCACCAGCCGTGGGCGGTCATCAATACCTGCGGCTACGTGCGGGTGGACGACGCCGAGCAGGACGCCGAGCGCTGCCTGCGCGAAAACACGCTGGGTGCGGCGACACTGGCCGCGGCCTGCGCGCGCCACGGCATCCACCTGACCAGCTTCTCGAGCGACCTGGTGTTCGACGGCAAGCAAAGCCGTCCCTACGTGGAGTCGGACCCGGTGGCGCCGCTGAACGTCTACGGCCGCAGCAAGGCCGAGGCCGAGGCGGCGGTGCTGGAAGCGCATCCGGGCGCGCTGGTGGTGCGCACCAGCGCCTTCTTCGGCCCCTGGGACCAGTACAACTTCGTCACCCTGGCGCTGAACGCCCTCGAGCGCGGCGAGTCCTTCACGGCCTCGAACGACCTGACCATCACGCCGACCTACGTGCCGGACCTGGTGCACGCCTGCCTCGACCTGGCGATCGACCGCGAAGCCGGCATCTGGCACCTGGCCAATGGCGGCGAACTCACCTGGGCGGAACTGGCCCTGAAGGCGGCCGAGCGGGCCGGCATCGATGCCAGCCGGCTGGAAGCGCGCGCCATTGCCTATCCGGCGGCGCGCCCCGCCTACTGCGCCCTGAGCAGCGAGCGCGGCATCCTGCTGCCGCGCCTCGACCAGGCCCTCGACCGCTACCTGGAACTGCGCAACGTGCACGATCCGGAAATCGAGGAACTCCAGCACACCGCCGAAAGCCGCCAGCCGGTGGCCAGCGGGCACCGGCAGCAGGAAGAGACGCCGCCGGAAGCGATCCAGGCCGGCAATTGCTGAGGCACTAAGGGCGCCTCGGCAAGCAGGGGCGGAACCATGCCTGCAGCATGGTTCCGCCATCGCGCACACCGTACATACGCTCCGGTTACAATTTGGCCAAGAACACTCCCTGGCCGCTACCGTGCAAGAACAACACGCTTTTCCCTTCCTGCGGGAGATCCTCCTCTTCCTGATCCTCTCCGGCATCCTGATTCCCATCCTGCAGCGCTTGCGCATCAACCAGGTGCTCGGCTTCCTCGCCGTCGGCACTCTGGTCGGCCCCTTCGGCCTGGGCCTGCTGGCCGGCGAGGTCCCCTGGCTGGCCTTCCTCACCTTCCCGCGCGACCAGGGCATCGCGGCGCTGGCCGAGATCGGCGTGCTGTTCCTGATGTTCATGATCGGCCTGGAGCTGTCCGCGGCGCGCCTGTGGGCGATGCGGCGCTGGGTGTTCGGCGCCGGCACCGCGCAGGTGCTGGCCAGCGCGGCGCTGGTCGGCGGCGTCCTGCTGCTGGCCTACGGCCTCGATGCGCAGTCCGCCGTGGTGATCGGCCTGGTGCTGTCGCTGTCCTCCACCGCGGTCGTGCTGCAGTTGCTGGCCCAGCAGGGGACCACCGGCACCCCGCTGGGCCAGGCGGCCTTCGCCATCCTGATGCTGCAAGACCTCGCCGTGGTGCCGATCCTGCTCCTGATCGGCGCCCTCGGCGGCGGCGGCAGCGACGGGGGCAGCGTCGCCGTCCTGGCGCTCACCACCCTGCTCAAGGCCGGCATCGCCATCACCCTCATCTACCTGGTCGGAGGGCGCGTCGTCCACAAGCTGTTCCGCGCGTTCACCGAGCACCGCCAGCCGGACGTGTTCATGGCGCTGATCCTGCTGAGCACCTTCGGCATCGCCGGCTTGTCGGCCGCGGCCGGCCTGTCGATGGCGCTGGGGGCGATGATCGCCGGCCTGCTGCTGGCCGAGACCGAGTTCAAGCACGAAGTCGAGCTGATGGTCGAGCCCTTCAAGGGTCTGCTCATGGGCCTGTTCTTCATGACCGTCGGGATGAGCATCGACACCCGCCAGATCCTGGCCGCGCCCCTGCTCCTGGCGGCCTCGCTGGCCGGGCTGGTGCTGCTGAAAACCCTGGTGACGGCAAGCCTGCTGCGCATCGGCGGCCAGCCCTGGAGCCGCGCGATCGAAGGCGGCCTGCTGCTGGGCCAGGGCGGCGAATTCGCGTTCGTCGCGATCGGCTACGCGGTCAGCGCGCGGGTGCTCGACCCAAGCCTGGGCGGACAGGTGATGCTGGTGGTCGGACTGTCGTTGTTCGTCACGCCCCTGCTGGCGCGCCTGGGACGCGCCATCGGCGAGCGCGGCGAACACGCGCGCGCCGAACGTGCCGCGGCCGGCGACGACGCGGCCCTGGACCCGGCGCGCGGGCGCGTGATCATCGCCGGCTTCGGCCGCGTGGGCCAGCAGCTGGGCAAGCTGCTCGCCGAGCAGAACATCCCCTTCGTGGCCTTCGAGTGCGACGCCAAGCTGGTTTCGAAGCTGCATGCCGAGGGCAAGCCGGTCTACTTCGGCAATGCCTCGCGCCCCGAGCTGCTGCGCAGGGTTCACGCCGACGAAGCGCCGGCGATCGTACTGACCATGGACCATCCGGCATCGAGCATGCAGGCGGTGCGCGGCATCCGCCGCGAGTTCCCGCACGCGCGCCTGTTCGTGCGCTCGCGCGACGAGAAGCATGCGCGCGCCCTGCGCCTGGCCGGCGCCAGCGTGGTGGTGCCGGAAACGCTGGAAGCGAGCCTGCAGCTGTCGGCCTTCGTGCTGGAGGCGATGGGGCTGGACGGGCGTCTGGTCGACGGCATCGTCGACCATGAGCGCGAGCTGCTCACGGCCAAGCTGCTGGAGCCGGAAGGCGCGTGCGGACAGCTATAATCCGGGCTTGGCAAGAACAACCCCACAGGAACAGAATGACGCAAGCTGCTTCCCCTTCCGCCGCGCTGCCGAAGGCGCTCGGCCACATCCGCGTGCTCGACCTGTCGCGCGTGCTCGCCGGCCCGTGGTGCTCGCAAAACCTGGCCGACCTCGGCGCCGACGTGATCAAGATCGAACGCCCCGGCAACGGCGACGACACCCGCGCCTGGGGCCCGCCCTACGCCAAGGATGCGCAAGGGCAGGACACCAGCGAAGCCGCCTATTACCTGACCGCGAACCGCGGCAAGCGCTCGGTGACGGTGGACATCGCCAGCGGCGAAGGCCAGGCCCTGCTGCACGAACTGGTCAAGCATTGCGACGTGGTGCTGGAAAACTTCAAGGTCGGCCACCTCAAACGCTACCGCCTCGACTACGACAGCCTGAGGGCCATCAAGCCCGACCTGGTCTACTGCTCGATCACCGGCTTCGGCCAGGACGGCCCCTACGCCCACCGCGCCGGCTACGATTTCCTGATCCAGGGCATGGGCGGCCTAATGTCGGTCACCGGCGAACGCGACGACCTGCCGGGCGGCGGCCCGCAGAAAGTGGGCGTGGCCCTCACCGACCTGATGACCGGCATGTACGCGACCGTGGCGGTGCTGGCCGCCCTGACCCACCGTGACCGTACCGGCGAGGGGCAGCACATCGACATGGCCCTGCTCGACACCCAGGTGGCGATGCTGGCCAACGTGGGCAGCAATTACCTCAACAGCGGCAAGCCGCCCAAGCGCTGGGGCAATGCGCATGCCAACATCGTGCCCTACCAGACCTTCGCCTGCCTCGATGGCCACATCATCGTCGCCACCGGCAACGACGGGCAGTACCAGAAATTCGTCGAAGCGGGCGGCCGTCCCGAGCTGGGGAGCGATCCGCGTTTCGCCACCAACCCGCTGCGCGTGCAGAACCGCGACCTTCTCGTGCCGATCCTGGCCGGGATGGTCAAGGAGAAGCGGCGCGACGAGTGGATCGCCCTGCTGGAAGCGGTCGGTGTGCCCTGCGGGCCGATCAACGACATCGGCGAGGTGTTCGCCAACGAGCAGGTGCGGGCGCGTGAAGTCGCGATCGAACTGCCGCATCCGCGCGCGGGCAAGGTGAAACTGGTGCGCAATCCGATCCGGATGTCGGCCACGCCCGCCACCAGCGACAAGGCCCCGCCCCTGCTGGGCCAGCACACCGACGAGGTACTCGGCGAGGTGCTGGGCCTCGGCGAGGCGGAGATTGCCGCCTTGCGCGGCAAAGGGGTGGTGTGATCAATGCAGCTGGTGCTTGAGGTCCGACAGGACGTCATGCACCCGCGTCACCACCGAGGCGACCTGGGGCGAAGGCTGGGCGCTGCGGCACATGCGCTTGGCTTCGTCGCCCATCTCTTCCAGCCGGTCGATGCATTGCACCATCCGCATCTGGTCGTTCGACTGCATCACGCGTTGGGCTTCCGGCATTTCGTGGGCGATCTTCTGGATGCAGTCGCGGATCTCGCTCGGCGCGCCCTGGTCGTTCCGGGTGACTTCTTCGGCCTGGTTGATGGTCTGCTGGATCTGGCTGAAGCGTTGTTGGATTTCGGCAGCTTGCAACATGATTGACCTCCTGAAAGTAAGGCGGTGAAACCGCTCGGATCAATCACTTTAGTCCTCCCAGCAGGGATATCAAGCACGCGTTTCTGGCGTGCGCGCGTCAATGCTGGGGCGCGTGGCGCAAGGCGAAATACGGTAGAGTCATGCAATTCTCCCTTCCTCCTTGACTGATCATGCCCAGCCCAGCCCATCCACTGCTGCTTGCAGCCTTCCTGCTTGCCGGTCCGGCACACGCGGCGCCTGGCGTCCAGGACATCAGGATCGCAGCGCCGGACTGGGCCGTCAGGCCTCCCGGCGCAGCGGCATACCTTGCGCCCATCAGCCCGTTGCCGAATTGGCATGAAGTGCGCGGCGGCGCGTGGCAGGTGCCGCTGGAAACCGTGCGGCAAATACAAGCGCTGGTCGAGGCCAGGATCGGCGCCAACAAGCTATTTGGCGACAAGGCCCGCATCACGACATACGCCATCCAGTTCCGCGGCGAGTCCCGCGACGACAGGTATGTTGTGCGGCTGGCCGGCGCCTGCAATGTCCGCGACACGCCCCGATGGCGGCTGTCGGAGACCTTTTTCAACGTGAACGATGGCGGTCAGTGCTATTTCGATGCCGAATACGATCCGCTGGAAAAACGTCTCGGCCGTTTCGACTATCACGGCTACGCCTAGCCCGCCCCGTATCACGACGAACGGACGCCAGCCACCGGCGCCAGCCGGCGCAGCCGCAAGGCAATCAGCATCCCCACCCCGAGCAGCGCCCCGAGCACGCCCACCACGCCCGGCCAGCCCCGGTGTTCCCACACATAGCCGGTGAACCAGCCCACCACGCTCGACCCCAGGTAGTAGCAGAACAGGTAGATGCCGGAAGCCAGCGCCTGCGGCGGACGGGCGCGCCGTCCGACCCAGCTGCTGGCCACCGAATGCGAGGCGAAGAAGCCGAAGGTGGCCAGGCCGACGCCGAGCACGATGGCGGGCACCGAATCGTGCAGCGTCACGAGAAGTCCAGCGATCATCACGCTAATTACCAGCCACAGCACGTTGCGCCGCCCCAGCCGGTCGGCCAGCTTGCCCGCCCACATCGAACTGAACATGCCGAGCAGGTAGAGCAGCGACACCGCGCCCACCGCGCTCTGGCTCAGGCCAAAGGGCGGCGCCAGCAATCGGTAGCTGATGTAGTTGTACAGGCTGACGAAACAGCCCATCAGGAGAAACGGCAGCACGAACAGCCAGGGCAGGCCTTCGTCCGCCAGGTGCGTGCGCAGGCCATCGACAAAGCCCGGCCCCCGCGCCCGCTTCGATGTCCCATGGCGCGATGGCGGCAGGCTGCGCGAGAACTCCCAGGCCGCGACCAGCCCGGCCACGCCCAGCAGCCCGACCGCGATGCGCCACGAGACGAAGTCGCTGATCACCGAGGACAGCACCCGCCCGCTCATGCCGCCGAAGGCGCTGCCGCTGATGTACATTCCCATCGACAGGCCGAGCGAGCCCCCTTCGACTTCGTCGCTCAGGTAGGCCATCGCCACCGCCGGCAGGCCGCCCAGCACCAGGCCGAGCAGCATGCGTGCACCCACCAGCTGGGTGTAATCGAACGCGAAGGCGGACAGCAAGGTGAGCAGCGCCCCGCCGACCATCGAGGCCACCATCAGCTGCTTGCGGCCGATGCGCTCGGCCACGCTGCCCGACAGCAGCAGCGCCACCGCCAGCGTGGCGGTGGAGACCGACAAGGCCAGGCTCGATTGTGCGGGTGTGAGGGAAAAGTCGCGCGCCAGCAGCGGCATCAGCGGCTGGACGCAGTAGAGCAGCGCGAAGACGGAGAAGCCGCCGAAGGCCATGGCGCGGTTGATGCGGCGGAAAGCCGGACTTCCCGCCGCGATCGGACTGCGTGCATCCGTCACGGCGGACCCGTTACGGCAGGTCCGGGTCGAGTTCGGACCCGGCGTAGTTTTCCAGCTCGGTAAAGAGCTGCTTCATGGTGGCCTTGGTCTTGATGTGCTGCAGCACCGTGCAGTGCTCGCGGTAGGTGGCGATGCGCTCGGCGATGATGGGCTGGTGCTGCGCCGGGACCTGCGCCATCAGCGCGGCCCAGCCGGCTTCGAAGTCCGGATCGTTCTTGCGCACCGACTTCACCAGGCGTTCGAACTCCTTCTGCCCGGTGCGCGCCGTGATGCGCCCGCCGCCCTCGACCGCGAAGATGATCGCCAGCGCGATCACGCCTTCGGCGTTCAGGTCCGGGTCGTTGACCGGGCCTTCGTAATGGTGGCGGCGGATCCACTGGGCCGCACGCACGATCGCCTGCACGCCCTGGCGCTGCTTCAGCTGGCCGATGTAGCGCTCGTAGCCGGACCAGCTCTCGCCCGGGTCGGCCGTGCACAGGTCGACGAACAGTTCCTTCAGGCGGCGCTGGGAATAGATCGGATCGAGGTCGTATTCGCCCACCAGGCTGTCCTCGGGCAGCGCGGACAAGTCCTTGACGAGACGGAAGCCCTGCTGGAACACCAGCTCGGCGCCCTCCTCGATCAGGATATCGAGCGCGTCGAGGTCGTCGTCGCTGTCGACCAGATGCTCGAGGCCGAGCGAGACCCCGCCCACGGTGAGCAGCAGCGCGCGCTGGATGCCCTCGGCGGTGCGGTCGTTGGTGAACTTCTCGGCCACCATGGCGGTGATGCCGGCAAGCTCCTCCGCCAGCAGGGAGGCCTCGTCGGGCGTGGCCTCGGTGGACAGCAGCTTGATCGCGCGCACCAGGCGCGGCGGCTTCTCGATGACGATTGCGGGCAGCATGGTTCCTGGCGCTCCGCTCACGAGAAGATGTCCGTGCCCATGCTGCGGCGGCTGCCGCGGCGCGGCATGCTGCGCACCGACGGCACCTGCTTGCGCAGGCGGTACAGCAGTTCGCGCGTGCTGCGCTGCATGAAGGGCGACTCTTCGTCCGGGTCGTCCGGCAGCTCGACGTCGGCCATCTCGGCGCTGTGGCGGAATTCCGGGAACAGCTCGAGCAGCGAACGCTCCCAGCCATCCTCGCTGGCCTTGGCCAGGTCGACCGCCAGCGGCGCGATGTCGCTGTCGCCGCTGGTCTGGGCGGTGACGTAGCGGCCCTTCGACAGGATTTCGCCGGCGAGCTCGAGGATCTCCTTCGGGGCCAGCGACCACAGGATGGCGAACACGGTGGCGCCGTGGTCGGTGGCGGACGCTTCCTGGAGCAGTTCGTGGCGGCGGTCTTCGTCGTCGTTCGCGTAGACGATGCCATGCACGTGGTTGAACAGGTTCTCGGCGATGCGTTCCGGATCATCCTCGATCAGGTTGTCCGGCCAGGTGGCGGCGATGTAGGCCAGGCTGTCGGCCCAGGCCTTGGGCGGCACCAGCATGGTGGCCAGCGAGGTCTTGGCGCCGTCGAAGCCGGACAGGTGCAGCGCGGTGACCTGCGGCGGCAGGGTCGACAGCACTTCGACCACGGCATAGTCGCCGTGCTCGTCAGCCGCCTGCGAGAACGCCTCTTCGGCGTGCTCGAGCGAGCCGGCCAGCACCAGTTCGCTGACCTGCTTCGTCAGTGCCGGCAGGTTGGCTTTGTTCTCGTCGCTCATTCGCGCTCTCCGTCTGCATCGAACAGCTGGGTGAAGTCGTCGGTGGCGGCCGTGTCTTCGACGTCGTCGTCGCCTTCGTCGCCTTCGCCGAGGCGCGCGAAGTCGCGGTCCTCGTCTTCCCAGCGTCCCTGGTTCTTGTACAGGAAGGCCGTGATGATGGCCTGGCGCGCCAGCTCGGGATAGTTCGCCGTCATCGCCTCATACATGGCGCTGCCCTGCTCCCCCGCGCACTCGGCCATCGCGAACACGCGCGAAGGATCGTCGCTTTCGTAGTCGGCGGCTTCACGCAGCAAACCCTTCGGATCCTTGAACTTGATACAGTCAACGAGCGCGAAGGCCATCAGGTTGACGTCGTCCAGGCCGGATCCGCCCGCGTATTCCGAGACCAGGGCGTCGACCATCATGTCATAGTTCTTCTTGTTGGGCGGGTCGCCCAGCGTGCCCTCGATCTGGCCGTCCAGTTCGCGCGACTGGAACGAGAATTCGGGATGTACGTTTTTCATTGTGTGTCCTGTTGGTTCATTGCTGTAGATTCACGCCATTCAGCGCGAACAGCGAGCGCCACAGCTCGAAGGCTTCGGCCTCGGCATCGAGCACGATGCGGTGGTTGACGCTCTGGTTGTATTCGGCACGCTTGACCGGATCCGACAGCACTTCATAGGCCTTGGTGACGGCCTTGAAACGCGCTTCGGCGCCCGGCGCCTGGTTGCGGTCCGGGTGATAACGCATCGCGAGCGAACGATAGACCTTCTTGATCTCGTCGTCGCCGGCATTCGGGGCAACGCCGAGGATCGCGTATAAATTTTCCAATTGGAACTCTCCCGGGAATGGGCCACGGTCTGGGCCATAAAGCTGAGGCCGCAAAACGGCAAGGACGAGATTATCCTATAGAAAACGACAAGTTGGCGAGAGCGGGTCTCGGCGGCGGCCGATCATGGTGGAAGCTTGCGAATGGCCGACGCTACCCCCAAGTATGTCTCTGCCAAACAGGGCGTACCGTGCGCTTCACCACATACTGGGGAGGCTGGCCCCTGCGTTACGGTAAAATGCCCGGAATAACCTATTCAAATCCTTTTTCATGAGCAACGACAAAAATACCCCGGCGGCTGCGGGCAATCCCCCATCGTCGAACTTCCTGCGCGCCATCATCGAAAACGACCTGGCAGCCGGCACCCACAAGCGCGAGGGCATGCCGCCCGTGATCACCCGTTTTCCGCCGGAGCCGAACGGCTATCTGCACGTGGGCCATGCCAAGTCGATCTGCCTGAACTTCGGCCTGGCGCGCGACTATGACGGCCGCTGCCACCTGCGCTTCGACGACACCAATCCGGAGAAGGAAGACCAGGAATACGTCGACACCATCATGGATTCCGTGAAATGGCTCGGCTTTACCTGGGAACAGGGCGACGGCGAGTACCTGCACTACGCCAGCGACTATTTCGACAAGCTGTACGAGATGGCGGAATACCTGATCCGCGAAGGCAAGGCCTACGTGGACAGCCAGAGCCCCGAAGAGATGGCGAAGAACCGCGGCAATTTCAGCACGCCGGGCACCAACTCGCCCTTCCGCAACCGTCCGGTGGAAGAATCGCTGCAGCTCTTCCGCGACATGAAGGCCGGCAAGTACAAGGATGGCGAGCACATCCTGCGCGCCAAGATGTCGGAAGACGCGATGTCCTCGCCCAACATGACCAACCGCGATCCGGCCCTGTACCGCATCCGCCATGCGCACCACCACCGCACGGGCGACGCCTGGTGCATCTACCCGATGTACGACTACACGCACCCGATCTCGGACGCACTGGAAAACATCACCCATTCGATCTGCACGCTCGAGTTCCAGGACCACCGCCCGATGTACGACTGGCTGGTCGACACCCTGGCCGACGGCGGCTTCTTCCAGCGCCCGGTGCCGCGCCAGTACGAGATGGCGCGCCTGAACCTGACCTACGTCGTGACCTCCAAGCGCAAACTGCGCGAGCTGGTCGATACCGGCGTGGTGACCGGCTGGGACGATCCGCGCATGCCGACCATCGTCGGCCTGCGCCGCCGCGGCTATACGCCGGAATCGATCCAGCTGTTCTGCGAGCGCATCGGGGTGTCCAAGGCCGACGGCTGGATCGACATGAGCACGCTGGAAGGCGCGCTGCGCGACGACCTCGATCCGAAGGCGCCGCGCGCCATCGCCGTGCTGCGTCCGCTCAAGCTCATCGTCGACAACTTCCCGGAAGGCGAGTCGGTCGCGTGCTCGTCGCCGGTCCATCCGCACCACCCGGAGATGGGCGTGCGCAGCTTCCCGTTCACGCGCGAGCTGTGGATCGAGCAGGAAGACTTCATGGAAACCCCGACCAAGGGCTACCACCGCTTCACCCCACCTAGCGGCGACCAGCCGGGTTCGCGCGTGCGCCTGAAGTACGGCTTCGTGGTCGAGTGCACCGGCTACGACAAGGACGAGAACGGCAAGGTGACGGCCGTGCACGTGAAGTACTTCGAGGATTCGAAGTCGGGCACGCCGGGCGCGGACAACTACAAGGTCAAGGGCAACATCACCTGGGTCAGCGCGGCCACCGCGCTCGAGGCCGAGGTGCGCCTGTACGACCGCCTGTTCCTTGAACCGCAGCCGGACGCCGGCGGCAAGGACTTCAAGGCCGCGCTCAACCCGAACGCGCTCGAGACCGTGACCGCCTACCTGGAGCCGGGCATGAAGGACGCGGTGGCCGACCAGCGCTTCCAGTTCGAGCGCCACGGCTATTTTGTGGCCGACCGCGTGGATTCGCAGCCGGGCAAGCCGGTGTTCAACCGCGTCACGACCTTGAAGGATAGCTGGGGGAAATAATTTCTCTTATGTCATCCTGCTGAGGAGGCAGTTCAAGGGGGAGTAATGCTGGAAGGCATTACTCCCTTTGTTTTTTACCAGTCGGCGAGCTTTCCATTCCGCTCACTTTGTTGCATATTTGCTATAGCTAGTAAGTCTGATAGGTTCTTCGTTCAGTAAAGAGGCTTAGCGTATGAATGTATGTCGCATTAACGCGACGAGTTCACCTTCTAAGCGAGTTTACGGACCATGTCTCACCGCAGCCACTCCACTCATCATGTCGTCATGCCGACGGCGGTGCTGACAGGGGCCGTGCTGTCCGTAACGGTCGGCGCTGCTCTCTACCTGGCGACCGCCAAGGCAATCGAAACCGATGCCCAGACGCGCTTTCGCGCCATGGCACGCACCGCCCAGTTTGCGATCGAGGCCCGTATCAAAAGCTATACCGACGTGCTGCGCGGCATGGCCGGGCTGTTCCATGCCAAACCGAATGCTAGCGCCGACGAATTTCGCTACTACGTCGAGCAGCTCGACACGCCCCGCAACTTTCCTGGCATCGAGGCCATGAATTATGCGCGTACCGTCGGCCCGACTGGACTGCCGGCGATCGAGGCCGACGTACGTCGCCGTCTGCGGCAGTACGGCATGCCCGAGCCTGCGACGCCACTGCGTCCCGTGCCCGGCCGCGACAGCTACACGGTCATTGTCTACATGGAACCCGCTACTCCGCAAACCCTCGGCACACTCGGCCTCGACCTGGAGGCGCGCAGCTACATCCGCCACACAGTGGCAGAGTCGCGCGACAACAATACCATGACCGCCTCGGGCTTCCGCGTCAAGATACTGCCCGGTCCCATCCAGAACGTACTCGCGATGCGCTTGCCGGTGTACCGCAACGACATGCCGGTCGACACCGTCGCCAGACGCCGCGCCGCTTACCTCGGCTCTGTCGGCATCGGTTTCGGCGTCAACCGCATGGTCAACGGGGTGCTCGAGGGATTCCCGGCCGACGGGGTGCGCCTGATACTCACCGACCTGAACGAGGTACCGCTCGAGCCGGGTGAGCCTCAGCACAGCGCAATCCTTTATGACAGCCATGCGACGGCAGCGCAGCCGCTCCCGCCGGCCATCACAGACAAGGGCAACATGCTGCACGCCGACCTGCCGATCCACTTCAACCACCGGGTGTGGCGCGCCGATTTCAGCATCGCAAGGTCCGCACTGTACACCCGCTTCGACTTCTACTATCCCTGGCTGGCAGCCCTCGCCGGTGCGCTCAGCACCGCGCTGCTCTTCGCGCTGTTCCAGACGATGGCTTCCTCGCGTCGCAGCGCGTTGCGCATGGCCGAGGACATGACCCGGGAACTGCGCGCCAGCCAGGCCAAACTGCAGGCCACTAATGAAAAGCTGCGCCAACTGGCCGCGCACGCGGAGCAGATCAAGGAGGGCGAGCGCAAGCGCATCGCGCGCGAAATCCACGACGAACTCGGGCAGAATCTGCTGGCGCTGAAGATCGAGGCCGAGATCCTCGCCAACCGCACGCGCGACCGCCATGGCCGCCTGTACGAACGCGCCAACGCGACCGTACGCCAGATTGACCTCACCATCCGCAGTGTGCGCCAGATCATCAACGACCTACGGCCGAATGTGCTCGACCTCGGCCTGAACGCGGCGGTGGACTGGCAGGTGACTGATTTCGCGCGCCGTACCGGGATCGAATGCGAACTGGTCGAGGACGAAACCGAACACCACCTCGACGACCAATGCGCCACCGCCTTCTTTCGCATTCTGCAGGAGTCGCTCAACAACGTGGCCCGGCACGCGCGCGCGACCAGGGTACGGATCGACCTGCACCAGCATGCCGACATGTTGACCATGACGATCCGCGACAACGGCATCGGCATGCAGCCGGGCAGCCGCAACCGCAACGGTTCCTTTGGGTTGGTGGGCATCGAGGAGCGCGTCAACATCCTGGGCGGCAGCTTCTCGATCAGCAGCGGCCCGGATACCGGCACCACCATCGTTGTTACCATTCCCGTGACCGGGTATCCATCCGAAACGCCCGCTACCCCAAAATACGACAGCGATGCCGTGCTGCCGGCCATCGCATGAACATTGGCCGAGTGTTGCGGCCAGGCTGTCTCGTTTCAGCACAGCAGTTTATCGGTTGACAGAACTCAACATTAAGCCTGACGGGTCGCAGGACAATTGTCACCACTGCCACCGCTCAACACGCAGTTCCTGACTTCCGATTAATTGCGCCATGTTCTTCGAGGAGGATTCTCTGACGTACCGCTTCAACACTAGGGATAAAAAAGAATGCCTTGACAAACAGATCTACAACAAAAGGTGATAACTATGTCGACCAACGAATTCGCAGCATTTGAAACGCTTGATCTTGCCCCGATCAAAATGAAACTGATGCATGTGGAATCCGGCGAAGGCTGGTCCGCGTTGCGGACCGATGCAGTGGAAACGGAATACCGCCGCTTCCTGTTCCTGATGAAGAAATACCCTGACGCGGAGGCATCGCCGACCGTCGACGTGGACATCTTCTGGCACTACCACATCCTCGACACGATGAAGTATGCGCGCGACTGCGCAGCCTTGTTCGGCTACTTCCTGCACCACTATCCCTACGTCGGTATTGGCACCGCCGATGAAGGCGAACACGAGCAGGCAGGCGAACGCATGCGTGAGATTTACGAAGCAGAATTCGGTACCGGACCTGTCCCCCATGCCGCGACCGCATTCTGCGCCGGGCCAGGCAAGCCACGCCAAGCTGCCAACGCTGCGATGGCATTCTGCGCCGCGCCTGGCAAGCCGCGCCAAGCCGCCAGCGCTGCGATGGCATTCTGCGCCGCGCCTGGCAAGCCGCGCGAAGCCCCCAGCGCTGCGACCGCTTTCTGCGCCGCGCCGGGAAAGCCATCCCATGCACAGCCGGAGACCGCTGAACGTTGCGGCGCATCGGGCAAGAAGCTGGCACACGCGGCCTGATCCCTCCCCTCGACGGCCGGCCGACGACGCTTGCGTCCCGCCGGCCGTTTTTCATTTAAACCGCGAGCGCGTGCCCGTCCTCTTTCGACTTGACCATCAACTCGCGCAGCTCACGAATGCTGAACTCGCTCTCTTCATGCATGCGCAGCAGGAGCGTGGCGCCGATCGGCAGCGTGCTGTGGCGGATCTTGCTGATCACCGGCGGCGCCACTTCGAGCACGCGCGACAGTGCGGCGTCGTTCTTCAGGCGCAGCCTGGCAATGATGGCGTCGAGGAGCCGGTTGGGGTCGTATTCCGCACCGGGCGGAAGGCGTCTGATGGGCATGGCTTCTTTCAGGATTGTTAAATATTTGTCACTTTGTGTGATCTAATGCGAATTCTTTGCATGCGAGCCCGATATGGCATCGTTTGTATTGCATTTTTCGCTAGGGACGAAATGATACACATTCGGCCAGGCGCTTGCACACGGCGCAGGGGCATGCCTCCGGCCGGGCGGAAGCATCGATGGAATGGGGAGTTGCCGCCCCGTGAGCAGGGCGGCGGAAGGCGTTACTTTTTCTTGCCGGGAGCGGCCTTTTGCGCCAGGCCGCTCGCCTGGTACAGGGTCCTGGCGTCGGCGTGCGCACGTTCGACGGTGCGCATCTCGGGCTTGTCGTCGTGGGCGACGAAGTATTCCTTGTCCTGCGCGTCGACGACGATCTTGATCGCGGCGGCGTCCGCGATGCCGTATTTTTCGACGATCAGGGTGGTCACCTCGTCGAGGTATTCTTCATAAGTCATGCTGGCCTCTCGTTCTGGGTGCCCGATTGTACGGGAGCCGCGGCAAGTTGCGCCAGCGCCGCCGCCACGTCCGGATAGCGCAGCCGCACCCGCAGCTCGCGCTTGAGGCGCGTATTGTCCAGGCGGCGCGACTCGGACATGAAGGACAGCAGCATCGGCGTGACTGCCTTCCGCAGTTCGGCGCGCGCCAGGCGCGGCGGCCGCGCCAGATGGAAGGCATCGGCCACGGCGTCGAAATAGTCGCCCATCTTCATGCGCGTGTCGTCCACCGCGTGCACCACCCGACCGGCGCCACGCGCCCGGAGCAGCGCCAGCAGGGCGATGCGCGCCAGGTCGTCGGCATGGATGTGGTTGGTGTACACGTCGTCTTCCGGCCGCAGGGCCGGGGTGCCCTGCTCCAGGCGCTTGAGCGGCAGCCGCTCGGCGGCATAAATGCCGGGCACGCGCAGGATGGACAGCCGCGTGCCGCCCGCAAGCGCCCAGGCGCGCAGCACCCGCTCGGCATCGACGCGCCGCTGCGCGCGCGCATTGCGCGGCGCCACCGGGCGTGTTTCGCGCACCAGTTCGCCGCCGCAATCGCCGTACACGCCGCTGGTGCTCACGTAGACCAGGCGCGCCGTCCTGCCCAGTGCGGCCGCCAGGTGGCGGGTGCGGCGGTCGATGGCGCCGTCCGGCTGCGGCGGCGCCAGGTGCAGCACCCAGTCGGCCAGTCCGCGCAGGCGGCGCAAGGTGCCGGGCCGGTCCAGGTCGGCGACGATCGGCACCGCGCCCGCGCCGCGCAGCTCGGCGCAGCGTTCGCGCCGGCTGGTCAGGGCGAACACCCGGAAGCGCCCGCCGAGCAGCGGCAGCAGGCGCATGCCGACGTCGCCGCAGCCGACGATGAGCAGGCGCGGGCGGTGGAAGGCAATAGGCTGGATCATGACGAGGGGGGGGCGGATTGGGAAGCCTGCCACTCTAGCACAGCGCCGTCCTGGCGTTTCCCGGCCGCGCTGGCCCCGGTGTAGAATACCGCGCATTCAACACCGTCGAATCAACGGCTTGCCACGCGCGGCCACCAACTCCAGATCCCGCATGACTTTCCAGATCACCGTCCAACCCAGCGGCCACCAGTTCACCTGCGAAGCCGATGAAACCGTCCTCTCCGCCGCCATCCGCGCCGGCATCGGCCTGCCCTACGGCTGCAAGAACGGCGCCTGCGGTTCCTGCAAGGGCAAGGTCCTCGATGGCGAGCTGACCCACAAGCCGCACCAGCAGCGCGCCCTGAGCGACATCGAGAAGACCCAGGGCATGTCGCTGTTCTGCTGCGCGGTGCCGCAGCAGGACCTGGTGATCGAAGCGCGCGAGGTCGGCGGCAGTTCGGAGTACCCGGTGCGCAAGATGCCGACCCGGATCGCCTCGATCCGCCGGGCCGCGCCGGACGTCGCCATCGTCACGCTGCAGCTGCCGGCCAACGAAGCGCTGGCCTACCGCGCCGGCCAGTACATCGAATTCCTGCTCAAGGACGGCAAGCGCCGCGCCTACAGCATCGCCTGCGCGCCTTCGTTCAGCGGCCCGCTCGAGCTGCACATCCGGCACCTGCCAGGCGGCCTGTTCACCGACCACGTCTTCGGCGCCATGAAGGAGCGCGACATCCTGCGCTTCGAAGGCCCGCTCGGCACCTTCTTCCTGCGCGAAGAGTCCGACAAGCCGATCGTGCTGCTCGCTTCCGGCACCGGCTTCGCGCCGGTGAAGGCCCTGGTCGAGCACCTGATGCACCTGAAGTCGACGCGCCCGGTACGCCTGTACTGGGGCGGGCGCCGTCCCCAGGACCTGTACATGGACGAGCTGTGCCGCGCATGGGAAACCACGCTGCCGGATTTCCAGTACATCCCGGTGATCTCGGACGCGCTGCCGGAAGACGCCTGGCAGGGCCGCACCGGCTACGTGCACGCGGCCGTGATGCAGGACCTCCCCGACCTTTCCGGCCACCAGGTCTATGCCTGCGGCGCACCCATCATGGTGGAGTCGGCGCGGCGCGACTACGTGGCCCAATGCGCACTGCCGGAAGACGAGTTCTTCGCCGACGCCTTCACCAGCGAAGCGGACCTGGCGCAATAAGGAACCGCAAGGCGGCAATTCGGGCACAATGCAGGGTTAACGAGCCCAAGCATTGTCCCGAAAGCCCTTCATGTCCCTGCTGTCCCCGTCCAGCGGCCTGGCCGTCCTGCGCAACCCCAACCTCGCCTTCTACCTGTCCAGCCGCTTCCTCGGCACCCTGGCGGTGCAGATGCAGAGCGTCGCCATCGGCTGGCAGGTCTACCAGATCACCAAGAGCCTGTTCGACCTCGGCCTGATCGGGCTGGCGCAGTTCGCGCCCTTCCTAGTGCTGATCCTGTGGGCCGGGCACGTGGCCGACCGCTACAACCGCCGCAACATCGTCCTGCTGTGCATGGCCACGCAACTGCTGTGCAGCCTGCTCCTGGTGGGCTTCACGGCAAGCGCCAGCAGCATCGTGTGGCCGGTGTTCGCGATCCTGGTGCTGTTCGGCTCCGCGCGCGCCTTCATGATGCCGGCCTCGCAGGCGGTGCTGAAGAACCTGGTGCCGGATCGCGACTTCAGCCAGGCCGTGGCCCTGAGTTCCTCGACCTTCCACGTGGCCGTGATCGCCGGCCCGATCGTCGGCGGCCTGCTGTACGTCTTCGGCCCGATGACCGTGCACATGGTGGCGGCCAGCCTCTTGAGCATCGCGGTGCTGTGCATGTCGCGCACCCGTGCGGCCCGGCAGGCGCGCAGCCAGGGACCGGTCAGCTGGCATTCGCTGATGGAGGGCCTGCGCTTCGTGTGGTCGCGTCCGATCGTGCTGGGCGCGATCTCGCTCGACCTGTTCGCGGTGCTGTTCGGCGGCGCCACCGCCCTGCTGCCCGCCTATGCGCACGACGTGCTGCAGGTGGGCCCGTCCGAACTGGGCTGGCTGCGCAGCGCGCCAGGCCTGGGGGCGGCCCTGTGCTCGATCGCGCTGGCCTTCTTCCCGATTACGCGCCGCGTCGGCCTGTGGATGTTCGGCGGCGTCGCCGTGTTCGGCCTCTCCACCCTGCTGATGGGCTGGACCCGCAGCTTCCCGGTCGCCCTGGGCGCCCTGTTCCTCCTCGGCGCCGGCGACATGGTCAGCGTCTACATCCGCCACCTCCTGGTGCAGTACGAAACGCCGGACGACATCCGCGGACGCGTCAGCGCCGTCAACTCGGTGTTCATCGGCGCCTCCAACGAGCTGGGCGAATTCGAATCGGGCGTCACCGCCGGCTGGCTGGGCCTGGTGCGCGCCATCCTGCTGGGCGGCGCCGCCACGCTTGCCGTCGCCGGCCTGTGGGCGTGGCTGTTCCCGGTGCTGTCGCGGATGGACCGCTTCCCCCACCACAAGGACGACAACGGCGAAAGGATGCGCGCATGAAGCGCGAGGCGCTCAGTGTGCTGGTGGTCGAAGACCACCCGACCATCGCCCGCCAGCTGGTCGATTTCCTCGACGGCCTGGGCTGGCAGCTTGACCATGCCGCAACCGGCAGCCTGGCCGTGCGGCTGGCCACCCAGCATTCTTACGACGTGGTGCTGCTCGACCTCAACCTGCCCGACATGGACGGCCTGCAGGTCTGCCGCGCGATCAAGGCGCAGGCGCCGAGCAACGTGCCGGTGCTGATGCTGACCGCGCGCGACGCCTTCGAGGACAAGGCCCAGGGCTTTCGCGAAGGCGCCGACGACTACCTGGCCAAGCCCTTCGACCTGCGCGAGGTGGCCCTGCGCTGCGAGGCGCTGGCGCGCCGCGGGACGCTGCACCGGCAGCAGGAGATGCGGGTCGGCCCCTTGACCCTGCTGGCGCGGGAAAAGCGCGCGTTCTACGAGGACCGGCCCCTGGTCCTGACCCAGGCCGGCTTCAGCATCCTGCAGCTGCTGTGCAGGGAGCATCCGCATCCGGTGTCGCGCTCGGCCCTGGTCCAGCACCTGTGGGGCGCCAATCCCCCCGACAGCGATGCGCTCAAGTCGCACATCTACACCTTGCGCAAGACGCTGGAAGGGGCGTGCGGGCGCAGGATGCTTGCCACCATCCTGCAGCTGGGCTACCGGCTCGACCTGGAGGACTAGGACCATGCCCGGGTCGATCCGCCGCAGCCTGTTCGCCGCCCTGGCCGGCTTCACCATCCTGATCTGCCTGTGCTATACGGGCCTGGCGGTGGTGATCGCCTACGTCACCGAAGACGTGCTGGTGGAGCGCTTGCTGGAGCGCGAAGCGGCCGCCATCGAAGCGCAGGCCGCCCGCGGCGGCGGCCCGCCCCGCCCCGCCAGCGACCTGGTCACCGTTCACACCAGCCGCGACACGCTGCCGGCCGTGGTGCGGCTAGCCGCCGCGCCCGGCGACCTGCGCGCCGAGGTGTTTACCCGGACCGGCCAGCACTATCACCTGATGGTGCGCGAACTGCCCGATGGCGCGGGCACACGGCGCATGTACCTGCTGGCCGACGTCGCTCCCGTGCTGGTGGTGTCGAAGGTGGTGCAGGACGTGGGCGGGGTGCTGATCTTTGTTGCCATGGCACTGATCGGGCTGGCCCTGCTGCTGGCCTGGCTGCTGGCGCGGCGCCTGGTCCGGCCGCTGCGGCTCCTGGCGCACGAAGCCCAGGCCCTGCGTCCCGGCGGCACGGCCAGCTTCAGCGCGCGCGGACGGCCGGACGAGATCGGCATCCTCGCGGAGCGCCTGGAAACCGGGTTCAGCGCGCTGCAGGCGGCCCTGCGCCGCGAGCGCGATTTCACGCGCGACGTCGGGCACGAACTGCGCACCCCGCTCACCGTCATGAACAACACCCTGGCGCTCGCCAGCACGCGTCCGCTGGGCCTGCACGAGCTCGGGCAGTTGCAGGCCGGCGTCGACGAACTGCGCGCCACCACCGAGGTCCTGTTCGCGTTGGCGCGGGCCGAACACGTCGGGCTGGAGAACTTCGACCTGCGTGCCTGCATCGAGGCGGCGCTGCTGCGCCTGCCGGGCGCGCAGGCCTGGGACGAGGAGCGGCTGGCGCTCACGCTTCCGGAACGGCTGCAGGTACAGGGCAACCAGCACCTCGCCCACCTGCTCGTCACCAATTGCCTGGGCAATGCCTTGTTCCATGGCGGGCCGCATACCCGGCTCGCCATCGCTCATGAGAACGGGCGGCTGTTCATCGCCAATACCGTGGACGCGGCGCACGCCGGCCGGGTGCAGGGCTTCGCGCACGGGCAGAATCTCTTGCAACGGGCCGCCCGCAGCATGGGCTGGGAGATCGCGTTCCAGCCGGGCGACATGTGCTACCGGGTCGAGATCCTTCCCTTGCCCGCGCCCTGAAAAAGCCGGCGGATTTCACCGCGATTTCACCGCCTCCCCCTTAGGCTGGGTGCTCCATTCACTCGGGAGCATCCAATGAAAAAAATCCTGATCGCCCTGCTGGTCCTCTCCAGCATGTGCGGCACCGCCCTGGCCCAGAGGAGCACGCTGGTCCACAAGGAAGAAAAACGCCGCTACATCGTCTACACCCCTGCCTCCTACCATGCCGACGCGCAGCAGTCCTACCCGGTCGTGTTCAACTTCCACGGCAGCGGCATGACGATGGCCGAGCAGATGCTCTACACCGGCATGAACCGGGCCGCCGACCGCCACCGCTTCATTGTGGTCTACCCGCTGGGCATCAAGCACGACTGGAACGTCGGCTTCGACATGCCCTACCTGGGCGGCAGCGACGATGTCGGCTTCACCGAGGCCCTGCTCGAGAAACTCAAGAAGGACTACCGTGTCGACACCTCGCGGGTGTATGCGACCGGGCTGTCGCGCGGCGGCTTCTTCGCCCTGCGCCTGGCGGCCGAGCTGCCGCAGGCATTCGCCGCCGTGGCCTCGGTGGGCGGCCCGATGCCGGAACCGGTGGTCCAGCACCACACCAGGCCGGGCAAGGTCGGCGTGATGCTGATCCATGGCACGGCCGATCAGGTCGTCGCCTACGACGGCAAGGCAAGCGGCTACCTGTCGGCCATGGAAAGCCACCGCTACTGGATCAAGCGCAACGGGCTCGAGCGAGCTCCCGAACGGCTGCGCAGCTTCAATGGCGACGCCGGTGACGGGACCGAGGTCAGCTACCGCGAGCAAGGCGACGCCGGCCTGCGCGTTGCCCTGGTGACGGTGCAGGAAGGCGGCCATACCTGGCCCGGCGCCGATGCCTTCAATGTTGGCTTACCGATCGGCAAGACTACGCGGGATGTCGATGCGAACGAACTCATCTGGCAATTCTTCGCGCAGCACCGCCGCTGAGTTTCGGTTGTGGTCGGCCTTGCAACTTGCCATGCCGGCCCCACCTGTCATAACGGGACGCGGGCAAAACGCGGCCGCGGGTAAGATCAAGCCGTTATGACAACAGGAGCAAACCTATGCAAATCAATGTCAATACCGACCGCACCATTGCCAACCACCAGGGCCTGGACGAACACGTGGAATCGGTGGTCCGCAGCTCGATCGACCGTTTCGGCGACCACATCACCAGCGTCGAAGTACACCTGAGTAACGAGAACCGGCAGAAAGGCGCCGATGGCGGCAACTCGTGCATGATGGAAGCACGCGTGCGCGGCTACCAGCCGATCGTGGTGCACGAGCATTCGGACGACCTGCGCCAGTCGATCAAGAACGCCGGCGGCAAGCTGGCGCGCGCCCTCGACAGCGCCCTGGGCCGCCTGCAGGACAAGGACCGCCACGGCCACGCCGCGCCGGCAATCGATGCGCTCGCGGACAAGCACCTGACCGATTCCTAAGTGGTGCGCACGCGCGCCCTGCTCCTGGGCGCGCGCTTGTTCCTTCAATCGCTTCAGGCCGCGCCTTCCAGCATTCCCCGCAGTTCGCGCAGGTAGCGCAGGCCGGCCAGCGCGCGGCTGCCGTACCACGACATCATTTCCCCATCCACCAGGAACACCGGAATGCCGAGCTGCTTCTCGAGCGCATCCGCATGCGCCTCGGTAAACCGGTAGGGCTCGGTGGACAGCAGCACGGCGTCGAGCCCGTCCACCAGTTGCGGCGACCAGTCGAAGCGCGGGTAGCGCGCCTCCCCCAGCGCAGGCACCCTCCAGCCGATCTCGGCCAGCATGGCGGCGATATACGTGTCGTTCGACACGCTCATCCACGGGTCCTGCCAGATACAGTACAGCACGGTGCGCGGCGGCGCCGGCGGCAGCGCCCGCAAGGCCGCGTATTCCTGTTCAAAAGCGGCGCACCAGCGTTCAGCCGCCGCTTCCGCCCCGAAGATGCCGCCCATCAGGCGCGCCAGCGCCAGGTTGTCACCCGGCTTCACCGGATGGGTGACGACGATGTGCGGCACGAACTGCGCCAATGTGTCCACGGTCGGCTTTTCGTTCTCGTCGATGTTGACCACCAGGTGGGTCGGCGCCAGCTTGCGGATCTTCTCGATGTTCACGTCCTTGGTGCCGCCGATTTTCGGAATCGCCTCCACCGTCGCGCGCGGATGGATGCAAAAGCCGGTGCGGCCGACCAGCTGCCCGGCCAGGCCGAGCTCGCACAGGAGTTCGGTAATCGAAGGCACCAGCGACACGATGCGGGCACCGGGTGCGGGATGGTGTTGGTGGCCGAGCGCGTCGACCAGGTGGGCAGGATTCGTCATGGCCGCCATTTGACCACTGTTGTTTCTGGAACGCCAGCCCATGCGCCGGAGTTGCAATGAGTTATCATGCCGTAAGGTAATGACATTAACCGCCAGTTCCTTTTCCGCTCGAGCAAGCCTTGGACCCGATCGGCACCTTTGGTGCTTCCCCCTATACCACGCACGACCTGCAACTGTTCCGCGACGCCGACGATCCGGCCGTGACGGCCGCGCTCGCCCCGTGCGCGGTGATCCGGGTGGCCGCCGGCCGCCGGGTCGAGGACGGATTGCGCGCCCGCCTGTACATCGTGCTGTCGGGCACGCTGGAGGTGGCGCCGGATGCCCATAGCGGCAGCGAGGACGGCGGCGTCACGCGTGTGCTGCCCGGCGAGAGCGTGGGTGAGCAGGCCGTGCTGGACGATGCCGTCAACCTGGCCGCGATGACGGCGCTGGAAGACTGCGAACTGCTGGTCATCGAGCCGGAGCTGGTGTGGCAGTTGATCGACCGCTCGAACGTGCTCGCCCGCAACCTGCTGCGCCTGCTGTCCTTCCGGGTGCGGGCGGCCAACGCCCAGCTCAAGCGGCGCCAGAAACTGGGCGAGTTCTACCGCCAGCTCTCGCTCAACGACGGCCTGACCGGCCTGTACAACCGCGCCTGGCTGGGCGAGATGCTGCCCAAGCTGGCGATGCGCGCGCGCCAGGACGGCAGCCCGCTGTCGGTCATCATGATCGACCTCGACCACTTCAAGCGCTTCAACGACACCCACGGCCACCTGGCGGGGGATGCCGCCTTGTCGAGTGCGGCCGGCGTGATCCGCGAATCGCTGCGGCCCTCGGACTTCGCGGTGCGCTACGGCGGCGAGGAACTGATGGCGGTGCTGCCGGACACCCCGACCGCCCTGGCCGAGATGGTGGCCGAACGCCTGGCCGAGCGCCTGCGCACCACCATGGTGTTCCCGGACATGCGCCTGCCGCTGCCCCACGTCACCGGATCGTTTGGCGTGGCCAGCCTGGCGCCCGGCGACGACGAGCATGGACTGATGGCCGCGGCCGACGCGGCCTTGTATCGTGCCAAGCAGGCAGGCCGCGACCGCGTCAGCATCTAGTCACGCATCCGCGCCTTTGGCTGACGCCGCGCCGATTCTGTGCCACCATGGCGCCTGCCCGCCGCGACGGCGACACAATAAAAATACCCGAGCAATACATGAGCACGCATACCTTCCTCTGGCACGACTATGAAACCTTCGGCGCGACCCCGCGCCGCGACCGCCCGGCCCAGTTCGCCGCCATCCGTACCGATGCCGAGCTCAACGAGATCGGCGAGCCGATCATGCTGTACTGCCGGCCGGCGCCGGATTTCCTGCCCGACCCGCAGTCCTGCCTGATCACCGGCATCACTCCGCAGCACTGCCTGGAACATGGCGTGCCGGAACACGCATTCGCGCGCCAGATCGAGGCCGCCTTCAGCGAGCCCGGCACCATTGGCGTCGGCTACAACACGATCCGTTTCGACGACGAGGTCACGCGCCACCTGTTCTGGCGCAACCTGATCGACCCGTACGCGCGCGAGTGGCAGAACGGCTGCGGCCGCTGGGACCTGCTGGACGTGGTGCGCATGACCCACGCGCTGCGTCCGGACGGCATCGAATGGCCGCGCAAGGAAGACGGCAAGCCGAGCTTCCGCCTGGAAGACCTGACCAAAGCCAACGGCCTGGTGCACGATGCGGCCCACGATGCGCTGTCGGACGTGCGCGCCACCATCGCCCTCGCCCGCCTCATCAGGAGCAAGCAGCCCAAGCTGTTCGACTTCTGTCTGGAACTGCGCCGCAAGGAGCGCGTGGCCGCCGAGATGGGCCTGCACCTCGACCCGGGCCAGCGCCAGCCCTTCCTGCACGTGTCCGGCATGTTCCCGGTCGAACACGGCTGCCTGGGCCTGGTCTGGCCGCTGGCCCAGCATCCGACCAACAAGAACGAGATCCTGGTCTGGGACTGCCGCCACGATCCGTCCGAGCTGTTCGAGCTCGACGTCGAGACGATCCGCACCCGCCTGTTCACCCGCAGCGCCGAGATGCCGGAAGGGATGACGCGCCTGCCGATCAAGAGCGTGCACCTGAACAAGTCGCCGATGCTGGTCGGGAACCTCAAGACCCTGCAGCCCGCCATGGCGGCGCGCTGGAACATCGACGTCGAGCAGGCGCGCGCGCATGCGGCGCTGGCTGCGGGCGGTCGCAACATGAGCGCGATCTGGGCCGAGGTGTTCAAGAAGCCGGCGCCGGATGGCGTGATCGACGTCGACGAGGACTTGTACGGCGGTTTCGTGGGCAACGGCGACCGCCGCAAGCTGGAGTCGCTGCGCCAGGAACAACCCGCGGCGCTGGCCGCCATGCGGCCCTCGTTCGAGGACGAGCGCCTCGGCGAGCTGTTCTTCCGCTACCGGGCGCGCAACTTCCCCGACACCCTGTCGGAAGACGAAAGCGAGCTGTGGGAAGCGCACCGGGCAGCGCGGCTGTTCGAGGGCGCGGCCGGGGCGCGCACGGTCGACCAGCTGTTCATGGAGATCGATGCGCTGTCCGAGCATGCGGACGAGCGCGCGGAGGACATCCTCGGCGCGCTGTACGACTATGCGGAGACGATCGCGCCGAGCAGGTATTGAGGCCGGGCGCCTCCTTGACGCGCCTCCTTAGCGCGCCGCGTTGATCGCGTCGCGCGTCTCCATCGCGACGCGCCTTGCGGCGGCGGCGAAATCTTCTCCCGCCTGCGGCGCCGCATACAGGATCGCGCGCGACGAATTGATCATCATCCCGGTACCGTTCGCGCTACGCCCTGCCCGCACGGTCGCGTCCACGTCCCCACCCTGCGCGCCCACGCCCGGAATCAGGAGCGGCATGTCGCCCACCAGCGCGCGCACCTGCGCGATCTCTTCCGGGAAAGTCGCCCCCACCACCAGCGCCAGCTGGCCATTGCGGTTCCATTTCTCGGCCACCAGCTGGGCCACGTGCTGGTACAGCGGACGCCCGCCCACGTCCAGGAACTGCAGGTCCGAGCCGCCCGCATTCGAGGTGCGGCACAGCACGATCACGCCGCGGTCGGCCCATTCCAGGTAAGGCTCGACCGAATCGAAGCCCATGTAGGGGCTGACCGTGACGGCGTCGGCGCCGTAGCGCTCGAAGGCTTCGCGCGCGTACTGGTGCGCGGTGGCGCCGATGTCGCCGCGTTTGGCGTCGAGCACCAGCGGAATGTGCGGATAGCGCTCGCGCAGGTAGCGGCAGATTTCTTCCAGCTGGGCTTCGGCCCCGAGCGCCGCGAAATAGGCGATCTGCGGCTTGAAGGCGCAGGCCAGGTCGGCGGTGGCGTCGATGATCGCCTTGCAGAACTGCACAATGGCGTCCGGCTGCCCTTGCAGCTGTGCCGGGAAGCGCGCCAGGTCCGGGTCCAGCCCGACGCACAGCAGGGAATCGTTGCGGGTCCATGCTGCGGAAAGTTTGTCGATGAATGTCATCCGGGCCTCTTGTCTGTCAGTGATTGCGAACCCAATATTGTACCGTCACCCATGCGACCGGGGCTGCGACGGGCCGCGATGCCGGAAAATGCGCCAAAATATCTTTACATCATGTATATTTTAACCATTCGACAATAGCCATGGAACGAACATGACATCCACTCTCTTCTCACGCTGGACCCGAACCCTGGCAGTGGCCGTCCTCACCGGCACGCTGCTGTCCGGCTGCGGCTACAATGAGTTCCAGACCAAGGACGAGGCCACCATTGCGGCCTGGGGCGAAGTGGTCAACCAGTACCAGCGCCGCGCCGACCTGATCCCGAACCTGGTCAACACCGTCAAGGGCTATGCCTCGCACGAGCGCGAGACGCTCGAGGCCGTCACCCGGGCCCGCGCCGCCGCGACCAGCTTCCAGATCACGCCGGAAGTCCTGAACGACCCGGCCGCATTCAACAAGTTCCAGCAGGTGCAGGGCGAGCTGTCCGGCGCATTGTCGCGCCTGATGGCCGTGTCCGAGAAATACCCGGACCTGAAGGCCGACACCCAGTTCCGCGACCTGCAGTCGCAGCTCGAAGGCACCGAGAACCGCATCACGGTCGCACGCCAGCGCTATATCGCCTCGGTGCAGGACTATAACGTCACCGTGCGCAAGTTCCCGACCAACCTGACCGCGATGATGTTCGGCTACGAGACCAAGCCCTCGTTCACGGTCGAGAACGAAAAGGCGATCTCGACAGCGCCGACGGTCGACTTCGGTAAGTAATCGATGCGAATTGGATGCAGCTTCCTGCGTAACCTGAGGGTCCTGCTGCTGGCCTGCATGCTGGCAGCGGGCCTGGCCACGCCGGCGTTCGCCCAGCTCAAGCCGGTGCCCGCGCTGACCGGGCGCGTGGTCGACGAAGCCGGCATGCTCGACGCCGCCCAGCGCGAGCGCTTGAGCGCGGTGCTGGCCGACTACGAGGCGCGCACCGGGAGCCAGATCGCGGTGCTGCTGGTCAAATCGACTGAGCCGGAGGCGATCGAGCAGTTCAGCATCCGCGTCACCGACGCCTGGAAACTGGGCCGCAAGGGCATCGACGACGGCGTGCTCCTGATGGTGGCGCGTGATAATCCGAGTTCGCTGCGTCGGCTGCGCATCGAGGCCGGGCGCGGCGTGCAGGGCGTGCTGACGGATGCGCAGTCAAAACGCATCCTGCAAGACGTGATCGCCCCACACTTCCGCCAGAACCATTACTACGAGGGCTTGGTGGCCGGCGTCGGCGCCATCGCCACGCTGCTGAACAAGGAAAGCTTCCCTGCCCCGGCACAGCAGCAAGTCCCGCAGCGTCAAGTGCAGGTCGACACCGGCGGCGGGTTTTCGCTGTTCGGCATCATCCCTCTCCTGATCGGCTTTTTCGTGCTGCGTTCGATCTTCCGTCCGCGCCGCAGCCGGCTCTCGCCGCACCACTGGGGCCGTCGTAGCAGCGGCCTGGGCGATGTCGCGACCGGCATCATTCTCGGCAACATCATGAGCGGCATGGGACGCGGCGGCGGTTTCGGTGGCGGTGGCGGTGGCGGCGGATTCGGCGGCGGCGGATTCTCCGGCGGCGGGGGCAGCTTCGACGGCGGCGGCGCCTCGGGAGACTGGTGATGGGATTCAAGCAACGCATCGGGCGCGCCTGGCGCCACCTGCGCAGCAGCAGCGGCGAGGCCAAGCGCGCCTTCCCGGAAACCACGCTCAGCGCGATCAGCGAGGCGATTACCGCCGGCGAGCAGACCCACCGCGGTGAAGTCCGGCTGATCGTGGAAAAAGGCCTGCCCTTCGAGGACGCCTGGGACGGCGTGAGCAACCGCCAGCGCGCACTGGCCCTGTTCGCCGACTACGGCGTGTGGGATACCGAGGACAATTGCGGCGTGCTCATCTACATCAACCTGGCCGAGCACAAGGTCGACATCGTGGCCGACCGCGGCATCGACCGGAGAATCGACAGCGCCACCTGGCAGACGGTATGCCGCACCATGACGGAGGGCTTCAGCCAGGGCCGCTTCCACGACGCGACTCTGGCCGCCATCGGGCAGGTCAACGAACTGCTGCGCCAGCATTTCCCGGCCAACGGCAGCCGCGCCAACGAGTTGCCGGACAAGCCACTGATGCTCTGATGCAGCGCTGCCGGCGATGGCAGCGCAGGCCTATCATGGGCGGTATCTCCTACCTCACGCGGCGCCCATGGCACACTGGATCACGAGCATTCCGCCCCCACTGGCCCGTTGGCGCGCCAGCCTGGAACACGCCCCCTACCGCGCCGCGGCAACGCTGGGTGCATGCCTGGGCAACGCAGGAACGCTCTGCGCGCTCCTGGTGGCGGGCATCGTGCTGCAGTTCTTACCGCCCGAGCCATGGGGACATTCCGCTGCTGCCGGGCTCGCTCGCCTCACGCCGGCCGGCGTCTTCCTGGCAGCCGTCATCTACGCGCCCATCATTGAAACCGCGCTCGGCCAGGTCCTGCCGATGGAAGCCGTACACCGCCTGGGCGCGCCGCCGATCGCCGGTATCCTGCTGAGCGCACTGCTGTTCGCATGCGGCCATTACCTGAATGGCGGACTGGCCCATGGCGTGACGACCTTCTCCGGCGGGCTGATCTTCGCCTGCGCCTATGTGAGCATGCGCTGGGCCGGCTTCGCACCCGCCGCCCTGGCTGCGGCGACGGCACACGCGGTGCAGAACGGAACGGTCCTGTTCGTCATCATGCCGCTGGTTCCGCAATGGGCTTAGGCCAGCGGCGGCAAAACGGGCGTCCCACCGCGGGCTCGATACAATGACGGCTTTACAACCAAGGATGCCGCCATGAGACTCGCCAACAAGACCGCCATCGTGACGGGCGCCAGCCAGGGCATCGGCCTGGCCTGTGCCGCGCGCCTGGTGCAGGAAGGCGCGCGCGTCATGCTCGTCGATGTCCGCCCCGAAGGCCGGGATGCCGCAGCCGGGCTCGGCGAAGCCGCCCGCTTCCACGGGGCCGACGTCAGCCTGAAGGCCGATGTGGATGCAATGGTCGCCGCCACGCTGCAGGCATTCGGACAGATCGACATTCTCGTCAACAATGCCGGCGTTACGCATGCGGCGGACTTCCTCGATCTGGCCGAAGAAGACTTCGACCGCGTGCTGCGCATCAACCTGAAATCGATGTTCCTGTGCAGCCAGGCAGCAGCGCGCGAGATGGTGAAACGCCAGACAGGCTGCATCATCAACATGTCCAGCGTGAACGCCGAGCTGACCATCCCGAACCAGGTGCCGTATGTGGTTTCGAAAGGCGGCGTCAACCAGCTGACGCGTGTGGCTGCGATCAGCCTGGCCGAGCACGGCATTCGCGTCAACGCCATCGGCCCGGGCACGATCCTGACCGAACTGGCGAAAAAAGCGGTCCTCGGCAGTCCGCAAGCGCGCCAGACGATCCTGTCGCGCACGCCGCTCGGACGCTGCGGGGAGCCCGAGGAAGTCGCCGGCATCTGCGCCTTCCTGGCCAGCGACGATGCGTCCTACATCACGGGCCAGACACTGTACGCAGACGGTGGCCGCATGGCGCTGAACTACACGGTACCGGTGCGCGAATGAGCGCGCCGCACAACCGCCTTGGCAGAAGAGATATTCGAAATATCAATGTCTGGTATCTGTATTCTAAATTGGACGTATATATGGCGACGCAGCATAATCTCATCTGTCTCCACTATTCTCCTCCAAGAAAATAGTTTTAAGCCCGCCAATAGCGGGCTTTTTTTTGCCCATCGTTTCTGTTGCAAATGCGACCCGATCAGCGCGTCCTGCGCGATATTGTTGAGATCACCGACATGCTGAACAGTTCGGTCGTGACGGTTCACGTTTGATCACTGTCATGGCGTGGTCACATTCGCCACGTATACTTTGAATCACCTGCGATACACGCAACCGATATGCGTGATGGCAGCAGGTGTGCTGCACCAGGCGTGCAACACACCAACCGATTTACGTCTCTTGGCCCGATCTTGGGTTGTGCCCGTCAGTTCCTGACGGGCATTTTTTTCTTCACCTCAGCAACACAATCATAAAAATCGCTCGCCGAGCTTGAAGCCCTGCAGGATTTCGCTATGATGAAGCTCCCGCCCTGTGTTTTCCTGCTTCGCAGGGTTGCGGAGACAATACGATAATGGGAGCTTGTCCTATGAATCTACGTGTATCCGAGAACTACGCACATCCGCCTGAAGCCAGCGCCTGCCGCCGCCACCATACCGACGGCAATCTGGTGCTGAGCGAACTGAATCCCCTGGCCGTCATCGACCAGCTCGACGGCGACAGCGCCCCGCTGAACCTGCTGACCTTCGGCAGCGTGCGCGAAATCTGTCCCAAGTGCCAGCATACCCATCTCAAGCTCGTGCTGCGACAGAACAGCGTCCGCATGGCACACCTGTTCTGCGCCGACTGCGAAAGCTGCTTCGACGCCCACTATACGAACGGCGTCCCCGCGCTGACGATCTGACAGTCGGTCCGCCGGCTTGCCGGAGGCCGGCGCGCTGGACCGGGCGGTGCGACAGGAAAGACAAGTGCTGTGATATCGTTGGCTTTTGCCAGCGTTCCACCGCCATGCCCGCTTTCCTGTCCTTCCTGTTACTCGATCCCCGCCTGCGCTCCGCCCGCATCAAGACGGCCCTCGTCCTGTTCGCGGGCATCATCATTGCCGGATCGATCCCGGGGGCGCGCGCCGAAGTGGGCGAACTCGCGCCCGGCATCGTGCTGCATGGCCTGAGCTATGCCTTCCTGACCCTGCTGTGGTTCCTCGGCAGCACCGGCAGCGCTCCCGTGCGCGCAGGCAAGGCGGTACTGGCGATCGCCCTGATGGGCGCCGGCGACGAGCTGGTGCAAAGCTTCCTGCCCTACCGCAGCGGCGACGTGCGCGACTGGATGATCGACGTGAGCGCCGCGGTGCTGACCAGCACCCTGCTGGCGGTGATCGTGCCGCAGCACGGCAGCGTGCGCCAGCCCTGACCTTCCACCCCGCAAAAAAATCCACCAGCCTCGTGGGCAGCTTGATACAGCTCAGGCTCAACCCGAGTCAGCTGGAACGCTAACGCGCTTCTCCCCTCTCACTCCAGTGGCACGAGGCATCGTCACGCATCCGATTGAACATCCACCATAAGGAGTTGACCATGAAGCAAAAACACCAGAGCATGCTCCTGGCGGGCTTGCTGGCTGTATCGCTGGGCCTGACCGGGTGCGCCGGCATGCGCGGCGGCGGCGACGCATCCAGTGGCACGAGCGGCACCAGCAGCAGCGGCACGACCTCGGGCGGCTCGAGCGGCACCTCCGGTGCGACCGGCACCGGCGGCTCCAGCAGCTACGGCTCCGGCAGCGCCACCGACGCCTCCGGCAACCCCACCGGCAGCAGCGGCAGCTCGAGCAGCCAGGGCACCATGGGCACCGGCACCGGCACCTCGGGCAGCTCTGGCAGCTCTGGCACCTCGGGCACCTCGGGCAGCAGCGGCTCCTCGGGCTGGGACCAGTCCGGCAGCAGCGGCGCATCGGGCAGCACCGGCTCGTCCGGCTTGTCGGCAGCGACCGGCACCTCGACCGCCGGCAGCGCTGCCCCCAACAGCACGGTGCTCGCCATCGAGGTCGTCCCGAGCGAGAGCATGAGCGCGGGCAGCTCGGGCACGGCCGGCAGCACCGGATCGAGCGGCGCAGCCGGGGCCAGCGGCGCCAACAGCTACCGCGTCACGGTGCGCATGGACGACGGCAGCACCCAGGTTGTCAGCCATGCCAGCACGCCCGATTTCCGCAGCGGCGACCGCGTGAACGTCACCAGCGGCGTCATCCAGCGCTAAGCGTTTCGATCGCGCTGCGGCATCCGCTGCAGCGTTCCCATCGCCCCACGCCACCCACAAAAAAACGCGCACCGTCACCGGTGCGCGTCTTCATCGCCTGCGCGTGCGCTTACGGCATGCCGGTTCCGCCCGGGATGCCGTCGCCTTCGGCTTCGACCTCCTTGCGCTGCAGCGCCACGTTGCGGGTCGCGGCGCTGATCACCTCCAGCGGCAGCTTCGGCGTGCGGTCCGCGTTGAGCAGGCCGTTGGCTTCCTGGAAGGTGTCGGTGAACTGCGTGTAGCAGAAGCCGCTGAACATGAAGGTCTCGTTCACTACCCGCAGAAGCTCGCGGTACAGCGACAGGTAGCTCTCGGCCGTGTGCGCCCGCGAATAGCCCCAGGTGGTCTTGTCCGCGTCCGGATCCTGGCTCGGATCGTAGGCGATGCCGCCGAACTCGGTCAGCACGATCGGCTGGCCGCGGTGCGGGAAGCCGTCCAGGGTCAGGATGCGGCCGCCCGGGCGCCGCTGGTCGAACAGGGTGCGCACCGGGTCGGTGACGGCATAGCGCGCCTGCAGCTTCTCGGGGTCGCAGTCGTAGTCGTGGATGCCGAGGATGTCGGTGGCCGAGGCTTCCCAGCCGTCGTTACCGATCACCGGCCGGGTCGAGTCGAGCGTGCGGGTCAGGTGGTACAAGGCCTCGACCGCGTTGCGGTGCGCCTGCGTCAAGGTCAGGTTCGGCACGCCCCAGGATTCGTTGAACGCGACCCACACGATGATGCAGGGGTGGCTGTAGTCGCGCTGGATCGCTTCGGTCCATTCACTCACCATGCGGCTGATGGCGCGCGAGCTGAAGCGGTAGGCCGAGGGCATTTCTTCCCACACCAGCAGGCCCAGCTTGTCGGCCCAGTACAGGAAGCGCGGGTCCTCGATCTTCTGGTGCTTGCGCACGCCGTTAAAGCCCATCAGCTTGACCAGTTCGACGTCGCGCTTCAGGTGCTGGTCCGACGGCGCCGTCATGAAGGACTCGGGCCAGTAGCCCTGGTCGAGCACCAGGCGCAGCTGGTAGGGACGGCCGTTGAGCATGAAGCGGTCGCGGTTGATCGAGACCGAGCGCAGCGCCGTGTACGAACGGATGCGGTCGAGCACGCGGTCGCCGCAGCGCAGGGTCACTTCGGCATCGAGCAGGGTGGGACGTTCCGGGCTCCAGAGGATCTCGTTGCGCGAGTCATCGATGCCGGGGTCGGACAGCGCGATCTTGCGGTTCGCCTCGCCGGCAAGCAGCTTGTAGTAGTCGTCCGCCAGCAGCTGCTCGCCATGCCAGATCTTGACCTCGACAAACAGCTCCTGGTGGGTGTGGCCGGCAGCGAACACCTCACAGCCGATCTCGTAGGTCTCGAAGATCGGGGTCCAGCGCAGCGAGGCGATGTAGGTGTCCTCGACCTGCTCGACCCAGACCGTCTGCCAGATTCCGGTGGTGCGCGGATACCAGATCGAGTGCGGCTCCAGCAGCCAGTCCTGCTTGCCGCGCGGCTTGGCCAGGTCGGCCGGATCGTCTTCGACGAACACGGTCACCACCTGCTTGCCGTCGGCATTCATGACGTCGGTGATGTCGGCCTGGAAGGGCGTATGGCCGCCCTCGTGCTCGGCCACCAGGCGCCCGTTCACCCACACCCGCGCCGCGTAGTCGACCGCGCCGAAATGCAGGATGGTGCGCTTGTCGTTCGGCGTCAGCTCGAACTCGCGCTGGTACCAGACGGCGGTATGGAAACCGGTGTCCTGAATGCCGCTCAGTTCGGTCTCGACCGCAAACGGCACGTTGATGTCATGGGTCCACTCGGCGACGTCTTCCGGTTTCGCATAGCGCATCTCGTCGTCGAAGGTGAAGCGCCATTTTCCGTTGAGGTTGATCCAGTTGTCGCGCACCAATTGGGGACGGGGATATTCAAACTGATTCATTGTTGTCCTTTCTGTTCAGTCGGAACCGGAATCAGGATCCGGCCCTGTCGTCCGTTCTTGTTGTAGGCCGCCAGCGCGGCGGCGGCCGCTTCCTGTGCCTGTCCTGCACGGCACAGCGCCACACAGGCGCCGCCGAAGCCGGCGCCTGTCAGGCGTGCCCCGAGCACGCCGGGCGCCGCACGCAGGTGCGCGCACAGCTCGTCCAGCTCGGGGATCGAAACTTCGTAGTCGTCGCGCAGGCTGAAGTGCGACGCGTTCATCAGTTCGCCGAAGCGCTCGGCGCTCACGCCGCCCGCCGCTTCCAGCACGCGCAGGTTTTCCTGCACCACGTGGCGGGCCCGCTCGCGCATCGGCGACGGCAGGCTTTCGACCGCGGCGGGGTCGCTGACGTCGCGCAGCGCCGGCACGCCCAGCTTGCGCGATGCCTCCTCGCATTCGGCGCGCCGCTCGTTGTACTTGCTGGCGGCGAGCTTGCGCGCCACGCCCGAGTCGATCACGATCAGCTCGCTATCGGGCGGCATCCTGACCAGGCGGTGCTCCAGCGTGCGCGCGTCGATGAACAGCATGCTGGTCTCGTCGGCCAGGCTGGACGCCATCTGGTCCATGATCCCGCAGTTCACGTGCGCGAATTCGATCTCGGCGCGCTGGGCGATGCGGGCCAGCTTGACGTCGTCGAGCTCGAAGCCGAGCAGCGCGCGCATGGCGCGCAGGGTCGCCACCTCGAGCGCGGCGGACGAGGACAGGCCCGAGCCGACCGGCAGGCTTGTGGTGATGTACACGCGCAGCGGCGGCACTTCCACCCCTTGCGCCTGCACCAGGCGGATGCAGCCCTCGATGTAGCTGCCGTAGCCCTGCGGCGCGCTGCCGCCCTGCGCGAAGGTGACGGTGTTGTCGAACGTCGGCGAATAGAAGTGGAAGTGGTCGTCCCCGCTGCGGCTCATCGCCACCAGGGTGCGCTGCGGGGTCGCCACCGGCAGCATGAAGCCGTCGTTGTAGTCGGTATGCTCGCCCAGCAGGTTGACGCGCCCGGGCGCCGACGCGTTCACCTCGGGGGCGCCGCCGAAGAAGGTGTCGGTGTTGGTCATGATGGTGCTTGCGTCTCCAGCCAAAGGGGCCGTTTGCGGCCATGTACGTCCGCCGCCGGCCAGCCGGGGTCGAACGTGAGATTCTCGAGCCCGTCGGGGCCGAGCAGGAAAGTTTCTTCGATTTTCACGCCCGCGAAGCTCGGGTTGAAGGCGAATGCCATGCCCTCTTCCAGCAGGGTCGCGGTGGTGGGACCGGTGACGATCTCGCGCGCCCGGTAGCCGGTGATGCCACCCTGGTGGTGCTCGCGGATCGCCGCCTCGCGGTCGGCGTGCTTGTAGGCCGCCTCGAGCGCGTGGTACACGGCCGAAAGCGACTTGCCCGGCTGGATCGCCGCCAGGCCGGTGGCCTCGATCTCCATCAGGGCGCGCTGCTCGTCCAGCGGCGCAGGACCGAAACTCACGAAGCGGGTCAGGTTGGCATACAGGCCGTGGCGGCGCGCGCAGAACACCAGCATCGCGCGCGCCCCCAGCGGCTCGGCGGTCGGGATCGGATGGCGCCAGGCCGGCAGGCGCCGCGCGCCGGCGGCCAGCACCAGGGCCGGGTGGATGCCGCGCCGCCACAGCGCCTCGGCGCCCGCGCCCGCCAGCTCGAACTCGGTCCAGTCGGGGCGCGCCCGGCGCAGGGAGTCGCTCATCGCCTCGGCGGCCTCGCGGCCAAGCAGGCGGTAGCGTTCGCGCTCATCAGGGCCAAGCACCATGCGGCGCTGGCGCAGCGCGTTCGGCAGCGGCTGCTCGCCGTTCGCGGGACGGTCGGACAGGACCGTGCGGCCGGCGGCGGCATTCTGCACGTAGCGTTCGCGCAGTTCGGGCTCGGTCCAGGGTTCGATGTGGAAGGTGAAGCCATCCGGCAGTTCCTCGGCGCGCAGGCGCTCGGCCTCGATGTCATCGGTCAGGATGCAGGCTTCCTCCAGCGTCACCAGCACCTCGGCCACGCCCTCGTCGGTGGTCTGCAGCACGGCGCTCGAGCCGCCCGCCGTCACCCAGGCGAACCAGTCGACGCCGCGCAGGCGGATGGCGCCGGCGCCGGCCGCAGCCAGATGGGCGCGCAGCAGCGCCAGCTTGTCCGCGACCTCGGCGGCGCGCTGCCGGACCGGGGTCATGCGCGGACCTCCGCCGGTTCGCCGCTGTCGTCCAGGCTGACCTCGACCTGCTGCAGTTCGTAGGCGGTGGTCTCGGGCAGCACGTCCATCGCGAACATCCCGGCCGCCAGCTCGGTGCCGGCCAGGTACTTCAGGCGGTCCCTGGTGCGGTAAGGCGGGTAGAACTGCGCGTGCAGCTGGGTTTCGGGATGCGCGGCGCCATCGGTGGGGGCCTGGTACCAGGCCATCAGGTAGGGGAAGGGACGGTTCCACAGCGTGTCGAACTTCAGCAGCACGGTCTTGAGCGCGCGGGCCAGGCTTTCGCGCTGCGGCGGCGTGAGCGCGGCGAAATCCTGGCAGGGCGCGGTCGGCATCACCCACACCTCGTAGGGATAGCGCGCGCAGGCCGGCACGAAGGCGATCGCATAGTCGTCGTGGTACAGCACGCGCTTGCCGTCCGCCGCCTCGACGCGCGCCATGTCGCACAGCAGGCTGGTGCCGTGCTGCAGGAAGTACTCGCGCTCCTGCGCCAGCATGCGCGCCGGCACCGCCGGCACGAAGGGATAGGCGTAGATCTGGCCGTGCGGATGGTGCAGGGTCACGCCGACTTCGGCGCCGCGGTTCTCGAACGGCAGCACGTAGTGGATGTGCTGGCGGCGCCCGATGCGCGTCGTGCGGTCGCCCCATACCGACAGCAGCAGCTCGATCCGCGACAGCGGCAGCGAAGACAGCGAGGACTGCGGGTCCTGCGTGAACACCACCACCTCGCAGTGGCCGTTGGCCGGGGCGGTCGGCACCGTCACGCTGGGCGGCTCGTGCGACTCCAGCGCGAGCGAGGGGAAGCGGTTGTCGAACACCGCGATCTCGTAGTCGCCGGCCGGCATCTCGGTCGGGTGCTGCGGGTCGCTCATCGGCGCCAGCGGGTTGTACTGGGGCGGCGGCTGGTAGGTGCGGTTCTGCCGGAAGGCGGCGTAGCTCACCCATTCGCCGCGCAGCGGGTGCCAGCGCAGGTGGGGATTGGCATGCTGGGGCTCAAGGAAAGGGCTGGGCGCGACGATCCCTTCCGGGATCGGATGGTTGCTGTACAGCGTCAGGTTGCGTCCGTCCGGCTTCTTGAGATCTTTGCTGTGCATGGCATCCAAAAAATGTCGGGCATTCGTAAAGCAAGGAGCGCGAGCCGGCACCGGGGATTCCGGTGCCCTCGCGGTCTGTCACGATGATCCTACCATGCTGTTTTCGCCACATTTTCCCTCTAGCACGGTGACATTTTCCGGCCATCAATGGGAGCGGCGCCGGTGGAAAAAGCCAGCTTTGCAGCCTGCCCTGTCACTCCGAGAGAAGGGCAGTTTTGCCTCTACAGCAGCGTCCGGTTATGTAAGTACAGTCCTACAAAACGATTGGAATTATTTACACATTTTGGCGAGCCTGGCTCCTAGCAGCTCGACCTGAACACGGTAGCGCTCATCTGCTTGGAGGCAAGCAAAAAAATCCCCGGACAGGCCGGGGACTGGAGCGCGTGGATGCCGTCTTACTTTGCCAGCTCGACCAGCACCGCCGTGTACATCTGCAGATTCAGCAGCAGCTGCTTCTCGGTGATGAATTCGTGCTCGGAGTGGCCGGTATAGACCTTGCCCGGCATCGCCGGTCCGAAGCTCACGGCGCCCGGGAACAGGCGCGAATTGGTGCCGCCGCCGATCGCGATCGGCTGCGGATCCTTCATGCCGGTAAAGTACGAGAACACGTTCATCAGGGTCGGCAGGTGCGGCGCGTTCTTCTGCACCCACGGCTCGCCGATGCGGACCTTGACGTTGGCCAGCGGCAGGCGGCGTGCCTGCCACTGCGCCAGCGCGGCATTGATTTCATTGGTCAGCTGCTCGCTGCTCTTGCCCTGCGGGCGGCGCAGGTTGATCTGCACTTCGATGCCGTCGTCGTTCTGCTTGATCACGGTGGGCGCAAAGCTCATCGGTCCCATGAAGCTGTCGCGGTAGGCGATGGCGCCGAACTTCTCGCCATAGATGCCGGTACCGACCATCTCGTTCAGGTAGTTCACCGCGCCGCCGGCGGTGGTATTGGCCCAGGGACGCACGGCCAGCGCATCGGCCAGCATGCTGACCGCGTTGACGCCGTCTTCCGGCTTGGACGAGTGGGCCGAGCCCCCCTTCGCCTTCACGGTCAGATTGCTGCCTTCCCAGTCGAAGCTGTACTGCATGTCCTCCTGCCTTGCAGCGCGCGCACGGATGGCCTGCTGGATCTCCGGCGTCGCATTGGCGATCACGGCGCTGGCATCTTCGGGGATCTGGGTGATGAAGAAACCACCCCCGAATTGCGCCACATAGGCTTCGCCCTCCGGTGGCACGGCCGCGCCCGCCTTCGGGATCGTCACGGCGACCAGGCCCGATCCCTTTTCCGCCGTCACCGCCGGGTATTCGGCATCGAGCGTGATGTTGACCTGCGGCGGCTGGTGGGTCTTGAGGAACTCCACCAGCGGCTGCCAGTCGGACTCCTCGCCCATGTACACATAGAGTTCGATGCGCTTGGACAGCGGCAGGCCCCGGTCCTTGATCGACTTCATCGCGTACAGCGCGGTGGCGATCGGGCCCTTGTCGTCCTCGGCGCCGCGCGCCAGCAGCTTGCCCGGCTCGCTGGTGCGGTCCAGCACGAAGGGCGATTTCTTCCACTTGCTCGGGTCGACCGGCTGCACGTCGCCGTGCGTGATGACGCCGACGCGTTCGCTGCCCTGGCCCAGGCCGATGATCACGGTCCAGCCGTGGTCGGCGTAGTCCAGGCCCAGGCGCTGGGCCTCGGCCTTCAGCGCTTCCTTGAAGGCGATGTGGACCGGGTTCTTGTCGGACGGGACGTTCTTGTCGGCCACCGTGTTGTAGCTCACCAGCTTGGCCAGCGTATCGACGATGTCCTTGCGATAGGTGCTGGCCGCGTACTTGGCGGTCTTGACGGCGACCTCGCTCGGCGCCTTGCCGGGTGCCGGGGCCGCGCCTGCCGGCAGCGTGAAGGAAGCCAGCAGCAGGCTGGCGAGCAGTGTTTTTCTCATATGGGATGCCGTCTCCACAAGCAAAAGCAATGGTTGCAAAAGCGCAAGAAGTCTAGCACAGGCGTGTGCGCCCGGAACCGGCCCTTGGAGTATCGTGAGGGCCGATGAATCACAGGAGCGACCCATCATGACTGCCCGCAGTGTCCACCGCCTCCTTCCCGCGGTGCGCGACGATATCGGCGACCTCATCACGCAGCGTCCGCTGCCCGGCCGCCTCGTCGACCAGATCGATCCCTTCCTCTTCCTCAACCACCACGGGCCGCAGACCTACCCGCCGCACAACCGCGGCCTGCCTTTCGGGCCGCACCCGCACCGCGGCTTCGAGACCGTCACCTTCATCCTCGAGGGCATGCTGGCCCACCGCGACAGTGCCGGCCACGAAAGCGTGATCCACGCCGGCGGCGTGCAGTGGATGACCGCCGGGCGCGGCATCGTGCATGCCGAGGTCTCGCCGCGCGAATTCCTTGAGCGGGGCGGCCCGATCGAGATCCTGCAGCTGTGGGTCAACCTGCCCTCGCGCCTGAAGATGAGCGAGCCGGCGTATACGGGCCTGCAGCGCGCCGACATCCCTGCCCTGCCGGTCGATGGCGGCAAGGTGCTGCTGAACCTGATTGCAGGGGAATGGGAAGGCAGGACGGGCCCGGTGCGCTCGCTCACCGGCGTATTCATGAGCACGCTGGAAATGCGTCCAGGGGGCGCCATCCGCTTCGACGGACTGGAGGGACGCAACGTGTTCCTCTACGTCGCGCGCGGGGTGATCCAGGTGGGCAGCCATGCCGACCTGGTCAGCCCGATGCACCTGGTGGAGCTGGACGAGAACGGCGACACGGTCGAGATCCGTGCCGGCCAGGACGCGCTGGTGGTGTTCGGCCATGCCGAGCCGATCCGGGAACCGGTGGTCGCGCACGGCCCCTTCGTGATGAACACGCGCGAGGAGATCGCGCAGGCCATCGACGACTACCAGGCCGGGCGTTTCGGCTCAGCGCTGGGCTAGCGCGACGTGGCGGCCGGCCTGGTTGCTGACGCGGACGGTGTCCACCACGCGGCGCGCGTTCGGACGGTCGAAGGACAGGCGCAGGTCCTTGCCCACCGCAACGAAGCGGTTCTTGCCGACGTGGACGATCTCGCTTGCACCGTCGCCAAAGTCGGCGTACAGCTTGCGCGCCTGGCCGTCGCGCTTGCCGCTCACGGTGAGGATGCGGCCATCGTCGAGCTGGTAGTCGCCCTGCACCCCGTCGAACATGAAGGCGGTCATCTGCGCGTGCTTCGGCTGGGCGCCGACCACGTCGACGCGCTCGGAGACGGCGCCCTGCGGTGCCGCGCTGGCGGTCAGGGTGAAGAAGGTGGCGGCGGCGGCCAGCAGCAGTTTGGTGCGCATGATGTACTTCCTTTCAGGTCGAAATTGATTGGGCTCGGACCTGTGCGGCAGGGGCTACTTTCGTTCGCGCCGCGCGGTCCACGTCGTTCGGTTTCGCCAGCGTCTGTCTCGGTTTGTCTGGCGATGAGGGAAGTGTAGCGGCGCGCCATGGGGGCTCAAGCCGGAAGCGCCGGAACGCCGAAAACGCGTGACGAAATGCCGAAAACCGATACCAGACGGGGCATGCATATCGGCGCCGCTCGTCGACGTCCGCATGCCGTGCAGATATCGAAGAACGCCCTATTTGACGGGCGAAACGGGCTATTCCGATGCATACGCGCGAACGTGCGGCAGCATGTCGCGCAATGCCTTACAGTAGGGCTCCGACCGCATTCCATCACCCACTGCCAAGACCAGCATGCAAGCTACCGCCCTCGTCGCCACCACGCGCGGCTACCCCGATTCCGGCTACGTCGTCGAGAACATCCACGCCGGCTCGATCGCGGTCGTCGACGTGCAGGGCCGCCTGCTCTACGCGAGCGGCGACCCTCGCTATCCCACCTTCACGCGCTCGGCCCTCAAGCCCTTCCAGGCCCTGCCCTTCATCTTGTCCGACGGCCCCGCGCGCTTCGGATTGACGCGCGACGAACTGGCGCTGCTGTGCGCCAGCCACTCGGGCGAAGACAAGCACCTGGAAGGCGTGGAGTCGATCCTCGCCAAGATCGGCCTCGATCCCGGCCATCTGGAATGCGGCTGCGCGACGCCGCTGTTCTACGAATTCACCGGCCAGCCGCTGCCCCAGGACCGCAGCTGGACCCCGCTGCACCACAATTGCTCGGGCAAGCACAGCGGCTTCCTTGCCTGGTGCCGCCTGCATGGCGCCCCCACCCGCGGCTATGTCGAGCGCAGCCATCCGCTGCAGCAGGCGATCCGCGCGACGCTGGCCGAGGCGGTCGGCATGCCGGCCGACTGGATGCCGGTGGGGCTCGATGGCTGCTCGGCGCCGAACTATGCGATGCCCCTGTCGACCCTGGCGCACCTGTATGCGCGCCTCGCGCAAGGCAGTGCCGACGCGCAGCTGGGCGGCGCCATGGGCATGCTGTTCGATGCGATGACGGCGCGGCCCGACATGGTCTCGGGCACGGCGCGCACCGACCTGGCCTGGATGAGCGCCGGCGGCGGCGACTGGGTGGCGAAGATCGGCGCCGACGCGGTGCAGGCGATCGGCATCCGCTCGGCGGGCCTGGGCATCGCGATCAAGATTGCGGACGGCAACAGCCGCGCCCTGCACCCGGCGGTGTACGCCGTGCTCGACCAGCTCGGCCTGCTCGACGACGAGCGGCGCGCGCAGCTGGAAGGCTTGCGCCAGCCGCCGATCCGCAACGCACGCGGCACGGTGGCGGGCGACATCCGCACCTTGTTCTCGCTGACGCCGCAGGCCTAAGCGCTCAAGCGGCGCAGCATGGCGGCGATGGCCGTAATCACCGTGGCGTCGTCCCAGTAGCTGTTGTGCGCGAGCGGGTTCCAGCTGCGCAGCAGCAGGCTGGCCACGCTGCCGCTGGCGTTGACGACGCGGTCTTCCACCAGTTCGCGGTAGCCGCCCGGCAGCGGCTGCAGCGGCCAGCCCAGCACGTCGTCCGGATCATAAAAATTGATCCACTTGAACAGCGAGGTCGGGCGCTCGATCGGGATGATGTGCATGATCTTGTGGGCGGCGATGAAGACCGGGATGTTGCAGCCGGTGGTGACCAGGGCCGCGCAGGTGCCCGCCCCCAGGAAGGTCTTTTCGCTCGCGGTGAGGGCGCGCCCGACGCTGGCAGCCGCCCAGGCATCGATGTTGCGCCAGATCCCGGCGCCGACCGGCTGGCCCCTGGCCGCCTTCTGGGCGTCGTAGATGTAGCTCGACAGGACCTGACAGCCGAGCGACTGCGCCACGAACACCACCGGCATGCCGGGCCGCAGCGCGTGCACCGACAGCAGGGTGCGCGCGATCTCGCCCTGCGCCAGCTCGTAGACCGAGCCGGGAATCTCCTTGCGGTTCTCGAGCCCGGCCGCGTCGCCGAAGCCGAACAGCACGAACTTGCGCAGGTCCGGGTAGCGTACCGTGGCGCGTTCCCGCGTCATCTCCCAGATGGCGTTCTGGTTGTCCTGCAGGATCTTCTGGTAGTACACGGAGCGCATCGCCACCTGCCCCGCCAGGCTACCCAACTGCCCGCGCAGCCGGTCCATCAGAGCGTCGGCATAGGTGGGCGGGGTTTCCCCCATCCCGTGCACCGTGATCAGCGCCACGTCGGCCATGGCATCCTCCCCGTCCCGGGCCGCGTGTTTGTATGTGTCGTGCGGCCGTCCATCGATGGAGATAGCCTACCAGTTTTCGCCGCCATGCATGCGTTCGCGCTGCCGTGCCGGCCTGCGCTACCATAAGGTTTTCAGCGAGCGCCGATCCCGATGCCAGAACCGCTCTTTCCCCGCTACCGCGAAGCGATCCGCAGCCTCGACCTGGCGCAGGTCGCGGCGCCCGCCCAGATCCCGGAGGCCTTCCTGCTGGGCCGCGAAGGACGCTACAGCGCCCACTACATTCCCTTCGAATCGATCCACCCGCAGGCGCGCATCGTGGTCGCCGGCATCACGCCCGGCTTCGCGCAATGGAAGAACGCGATGCGCGAGGCGCAGCGCCAGCTGGCGGCCGGCAGCGACGACGCCACGGTGCTGCGCGCAGCGCGGCTGGCGGGCGCCTTCAGCGGCGCGATCCGGCCCAACTTCGTGGCCCTGCTCGATGCGATCGGCGTGCAGCGCTGGCTCGGCATCGCCGGCTGCGTCACGCTGTTCGGCGAGGATGCCGGCCTGGTGCAGGTGAGCGCGATCCTGCGCCACCCGATCTTCGTGGACGGCAAGAACTACAGCGGCTCGCCCTCGCCCTTGCGCCAGGCCTTCCTGCGCGAGCAGGTACTGCGCTGGTTCGCCGAGGAGGCGCGCCAGCTGCCGGAGGCGCTGTACATTCCGATGGGCGCCAGCGTCAGCGAGACGCTGGACTGGCTGGTCGGCGAAGGCGTGATCGCCGCCGGGCGCGTGCTGCACGGGTTGCCGCATCCGTCGGGAGCGAATGCGGAGCGGGTCGCGTATTTTTTAGGCCGCAAGGAGCGCGCGGCGCTCTCTAGCAAGACCAATGGGGCGCAGATCGATGCGGCGAGAGAGCGGCTGCTGGCGCAGATGGAAGCGCTGATCGCTGCCCGGCCTTCGTAGGGTGGACGGCTTCGCCGTCCGCGCGTTCAACCAGTTGAAGGTCAGCCGCACATCCGTTCGAAAGTGATTCGAACGCGCGGACGGGAGACCCGTCCACCCTACGCTATAGATAATTCGAACTCCGTGACCCCATCCACGCCGCCGCGCACCCGGTCGCCCGGCTGCAAGGCCGCGACGCCCGCCGGCGTGCCGGTATAGATCAGGTCCCCGGGCGCCAGCGTGACTAGGCGCGACAGATGGGCGATCACGTCCGCGATCGGCCAGATCATCTCGTTCAGGTTCCCCTCCTGGCGCAGCGCGCCGTTCACTTCCAGCCAGATGCGCGCATCCTGCGGATGGCCGAGCCGCGCCGCGGGAATGAGCGGGCTGCACGGTGCCGAGGCGTCGAAGCCTTTCGCCATGTCCCAGGGCCGGCCCGCATCCTTGGCCACGGCCTGCAGGTCGCGCCGGGTCAGGTCCAGGCCCACCCCGTAGCCCCACACGAGCGACATGGCGTCGAGCGGGTCGATATCGCTCCCGGCGGCGCCCAGGGCCACCACCAGCTCGACCTCGTGGTGCAGGTCCCGCGTGGCCGGCGGGTACGGCACGGCGCCGCTGGCGGGCAGCACGGCGTCGGCCGGCTTGGTGAAGAAGAAGGGCGGCTCGCGGTCCGGGTCGCTCCCCATCTCGCGCGCATGGGCGCCGTAGTTGCGGCCGACGCAGAACACGCGGCGGATCGGGAAGCGTTCCTCGCTGCCCGCCACGGCCAGCGAGGGCTGGACGGGAGCGGTAATGACATAACTGGACATGCTGATCCTTTCAGGGACGGGACGCCCATGATAAAGCCTCGCCGCCGCGGCCGCAGGACTGCCTCAGGCCGCGGTCGCGGGAAGCGCCGCCTGCGCCGCGCTGGCGCCGACCGACTCCAGGATGCGCCCCAGCGCCGTCATGTCCACCGGCTTGACCAGGTGGTGGGCGAAGCCGGCCTCGATGGCGCGCTCGCGGTCCCGGGCCTGGCCGTAGCCCGTGATCGCCACCAGCACGGTGTCGCGCGTTTCCGGCATCGCGCGCAGCTGCTGCGCCAGGTGGTAGCCGTCGATATCGGGAAGGCCGATGTCGACCAGCATGGCGTCCGGGCGCTCGGCGCGCGCGCGGCGCAGGGCCGAGCGTGCGTCGTACTCGACCGCGGTATGGTAGCCCTGCACGCCCAGCAGCTGCGACAGGCTGTCGGCCGCATCGGCGTTGTCGTCCACCAGCACCAGGCGCAGCGGCCGGTCCAGCCTTGCCCTCTCTTCCTGCAGCGGCCCCGCCGCCGCGCCGGCGCCGGGCGCCGCATCCGCGCAGGGCAGCGCCAGCGTGAAACGGCTGCCCAGGCCGACGCCCTCGCTGTGCGCGCCGACCTCGCCGCCGTGCAGCTCGACCAGGCGCTTGACCAGGGTCAGGCCCAGCCCGAGCCCGCCCTGCGAACGCGCCAGGGTGCGTGCGCCCTGCGTGAACAGGTCGAACACGTTCGGCAGCAGCTCGGGCGGCATGCCGGAACCGTTATCGCTGATGTGCAGGCACATGCGCCCATCGCCGCTGTCGAGCGCCAGCGCGATGCGTCCGCCCTTCTGGGTGTACTTGGCCGCGTTGTTGAGAATATTGGTCACGCTCTGCACCAGGCGGGTCTGGTCGCCGCGCACGTACACCGGACCGGGCGGCAAGGCCAGCTGCACTTCGTGGCTCTTTTCTTCGAGCAGCGGGCGGGCCTGGTCGAGCGCGCCCGAGACGATGTCGCGGAAGTCGACCACGTCCAGCTTGAGCTTGACGAGGCCGCGGGTGACGCGCGACACGTCCAGCAGGTCGTCGATCAGGCGGCTCATGTGGCGCACCTGGCGGCTGATGATGGTGCTGGTCTGGCGGATGCGCGGTTCGTCCTTGAACTGCATCGACAGCAGGCTGGCCGAACTGCTGATCGGCGCCAGCGGATTGCGCAGCTCGTGCGCCAGCATCGCCAGGAATTCGTCCTTGGTGTGGCTGAGGCGCTCGGCCTGCACGCGCGCCGCACGCTCGCTCTGCAGCAGCGCATCGCGTTCCTGCGCCGACCTTTGCGCCACCTCGTACAGGCGCGCGTTGTCCATCGCGATCGCGGCCTGGCCGGCCACGCCGGCGATGATGCGCTCGGTGCGCTCGGTGAACACGCCCGGTTCCGGGTGGCCGAAGAGAAGCCCGCCCAGCACCCGCCCCGCGCGCGACACCACCGGCACCGCCAGGTAGCTGCGCACCGCCGGGTGGCCGGGTGGCAGGCCGGCCTCCGCCAGCCGATCGGGGCCCAGTTGCGCAAAGCGCGGATCGCGGCCGATATCGTCGCTGCGGATCGCGCCTTCGCCCCTGAAGGTGGGGCGGAAAATCCCGGCGGCGCGCGGCATGCCGAGGCGCTCCATGTCCTCGCGCAGGGCGCCGGACAAGGTGTACAGCTGCAGCCGTTCGCCCTGCTCGTCTTCGGCGCTGTAGAAGAAGGCGCCGAAGCGCGCCCCCGCCAGCTCGGTGCCGGCGTCGGTGATCGCCTGCAGCAGCGTGCCCAGGTCGAGGGTCGAGGCCAGCGCCTGGCCGGTGCGGTTGACCATCTCGAGCACGCGCTTCTCGTCGCGCAGCGATTCCTCGACGCGCGCGCGCCGCACCACCTCGCGGGTATGGCGCGCCACGTCCTCAGCCAGCGCGGCCTCCTGGTCGCTCCAGTGGCGCGCGCGCTGCTCGTGCAGGTAGAAGATGGCCGCCAGGCGCCCCTCTTCGATCAGCGGCACGATGATCATCGACCGGGCGCCGATGCTGGCGTAGCCGGCCGCATAGGGCGCCGCATGTTCGTCGAGGGCGACGTCGTCCAGGCGCAGCGTGCGCCCGCGGCGCAGCTGGTCGATGATGGCCGGCCCGAAGCTGTCGAGTTCGCGCGATTCTCCCGCCAGGCTGGCGATGCCGGCGTCGGTCCAGTCGCGCTCCACACTCACCAGGCGGCCCGAGATGTCGACCTCGCCGTAGCCGACCCGCGCCACGCCGAGGTATTCGCCGGTGAGCCGGCTGGCGGCCTGCATCACGTGCACCGCGTCGACCAGGCCGCGCAGCGTGTCGCTCAGCTTCAGGTGGAAGGCATGGCGCTGCTCGGCGAGCACACGCGAGGTGCAGTCGGACAATACGAAATACACGCCGATGATCTCGCCATCGTGGCGTACCGGCGTGATCGAGGACGAAAAATAGCGCCGCTCCAGCTTGCCGTTGCGGTAGAACTCCAGCAGCGCATTCTCGAACTGCGCCGGCTGGCCCGACAAGGCTTCCATGACAAAAGGCTGCAGGCGTGGCCACAGCTCGGGACGCACCAGCGGCAAGGGCTGGCCCATGGCGCCCGGATGCTCGTCGCCCAGCAGGGCGGCATAAGCGTCGTTATAGAACAGCCTGAGCTCGGGACCCCAGGCGATCGCCATCGGAAACTGCGATGCGACGATCAGGTCGGCGATGGCCTGCATGCCTTCCGGCCAGCTGTCGGGTTTTACGGAAGGGAAGATGGGCCAGGGACGTTCGATGGCCTGGCCGGGCAACGTCGCGCTGCCTTCGGGCAGAAGAGAAAGACTGCTTTCGTTACTCATCAGGATAGTCCCGGTTCGATTCCACGCGGTGTCCGGTCGCAGGGGTGGGAAACCTGTCGCCGTGGTTTGTTGTATCGCCGCCAACTTTTTTGTAATCGGACGATTATAACGAGCTATCCAGATGAGCCGCGCGCGATAGACAGGGTCATGCAAAACGCGCCTGATACTCGCTGGGCAGCACCCCGAGTTGCATCGAAAACGCGCGGCGCAGGTTGTATTCCGTGCCATGGCCGCTGTCGCGCGCCGCCCGCTTGACCGTCATGCCCGGCCGCTCCAGCAGCCGGCAGGCGGCGTCCAGGCGCAGGCGCGCCAGCAGCTGGGCGGGCGTGATGCCGGCTTCCTGGCGCAGCCGCCGGTGCAGGGTGCGCACCGACAGCGCGCAGGCCGCGGCCATGTCTTCCACCTCGATGTCCTGCTGCAGACGCGGACGCAGCCAGGCCGTGAGTATGGCGCAGGTGCCCTGCTCTGCGCCAGGCGGCGGCATGCGGGAACCGAACTGGCGCTGGCCCCCGGGGCGCTTCAGGAACATGACCACCCGCCGCGCCACCGCCAGCGCCGCGGCGCGGCCCAGGTCTTCCTCGACCAGGTCGAGCGCCAGGTCCATGCCCGCGCTGATGCCGGCCGAGGTATGGTACTTGCCGTCCCTGACGGTGAAGGCGTCGTCCTGGACCGCCAGGTCCGGATGCTGGATCCGCAGATCGGGGACTTCCTGCCAATGGGTGGCGGCGCGGCGGCCGGCGAGCAGGCCGGCGCGGGCCAGCACGAAGGCGCCGGTGCACACGCCGCAGGTACGCGCCGTCGTACTGTCGGCCTGCCTGACCCAGTCAAGCAGAACGCTGCCCTCGGCCGGCAAGTCGGCGAGCTTTCCGCCGGAGACGACGAGGGTGGCGCCGGCCGGCAGTGCGGACGGCAGCGGCGCGGTCATGACCGCGATGCCGGACGACGACGCTAGCTGCCCGCCGCCGTCGGCGACCAGGTGCAGCCGGTAGGGCGGCGCACGTCCGGCATCCCGGGCTTCGTCATTGGCGGTGGAAAAGACCTGGATCGGGCCGGTCGCGTCCAGCAGCATGAAGTTCGGGAACACCAGCAGCCAGATGTCGATGCCGGATGTGCCGGCGCCGGCGCCGGTACCGGTATGCGTGTCGGGTGGAATGCTCATCGTGGCAGATATTCCGCGATGATTGGCATGAATGTCAACGTCCCGGCCCTTACAATGCGCTCCGTTTCCATTCATGCAGGAGAATATCGCAATGCGCTCGACGATGCCATTCGAGGCATGATGCAGAGCCGCCAGGTCCCGGGCCTGGCCCTGGTGGTGGTCAAGGACGGGAAGATCGTCCGCGCACAGGGCTATGGCCTGGCCAACGTGGAGCACGGCGTGCCGGTCACGCCCGACACCGTGTTCCAGGTCGCCTCGACCGGCAAGACCTTCACGGCCGCGCTGTTCCTGCTGCTGGAGAAGGACGGCAAGCTGAAACTCGACGACCCGATCTCGCGCTACCTGGACAACACCCCGACAGCATGGAAAGGCATCACGATCCGCCACCTGCTCACGCACACCTCCGGCCTGGGCGATCCATACACGAAGATCGACCTGCGCAAGGACTACACGGACGAGGAACTGATCGCGCTCGAAGCATCGATGCCGCTGCTGTCCGCCCCCGGCGAGCGCTTCGCGTACAGCAACGCCGGCTACCACCTGCTCGGCTTCATCGCCAGGCGGGTCGGCGGCAAGTTCTTCGGCGACCAGCTGGAGGAGCGCATCTTCGCCCCGCTCGGTATGAAGACCGCCGGCGTGATCAGCGAAGCCGACATCGTGCCGGGACGCGCCGCCGGCTACGAGCGCATCGACGGCAAGCTGCAGAACCAGCGCTGGGTGGCGCCCAGCCTGAACCGGACCGCGGACGGCACCATCGCGCTGAGCGCGCGCGACCTGGCGCGCTGGAGCATGGCGCTGGATGGCGAGGCCGTCCTGGACGCCCGCGCCAAGGAGGCCAGCTGGACGCCGGCGCGCCTGAACGACGGCAGCAGCGGACCCTATGGCCTGGGCTGGTACCTGGGCAGCCAGAATGGCCACCGTGTGGTCCAGCATGGCGGCGCCTGGCAAGGCTTCAAGGCCGCCCTCCAGCGTTATCCCGACCAGCGCATGACCGTGGTGGTACTGGCCAATTCGGCGGCGGCGCGCCAGGGCAAGATCGCCGACCTGGCCGCCGCCCACTACGTGCCGGCACTGGCGACGCCCCGTCCGCCGGCCATCGCCGACCGCGATCCGGCCGGCACCGACCGCGCGCGCAAGGCGATGGAAGCGCTGCTCGCCGGCCGCATCCCGGAGGGACTGTCGGCCAGCGAACGCGGCCGCTACAACCAACGCTGGGTCACGCAGATCGCGGCCGAGTTCCGCGATTACGGTGCGCTGCGCACGGTGGAGGTGCTGGCACGCAGCAGCGAAGGAAGCGGCAAGCAGGCGCGCTACCGCTTCCTGTTCGAGAACGAGACAGCGTTGATGGCGCTGCACCAGGACCGCGACGGCCTGATCGAGCGCCTGGGTATCTCGCTGGAGTGATGGTCGATCAAGCCTGGCGGGCGCTCGCATCGACAGCGGAATCGACAGAGAAGCGGAAGCGCGACTCGGTCTGGTACACCTCGCCCGGACGCAGGATCACGTTCGGGAAATGCGGCTGGTTGGGCGAATCCGGGAAGTGCTGCGGCTCCAGGCAGAAGCCGCTGCGGTAGGCATAGGTCTGCCCCTTGCCGGTGAGCGAGCCGTCCAGGAAGTTCCCGCTGTAGAACTGCACGCCCGGTTCTTCGGTGAACAGCTCCAGCACCCGGCCGGAATGCGGCTCGAGCGCGCGGGCGGCCAGCGTCATGCCCTTGCCATGCGGCTTGTTGAGCGCGAAGCAGTGGTCGTAGCCCTGGCCGTTGCGCAGCTGGACGTCGTCATCCATGATGCGCGAACCGATCGGACGCGGCGTGCGGAAATCGAAAGGCGTGCCCTCGACCGGCGCCAGCGCCCCGGTCGGAATCGATTCCTCGTCGATGGCGACAAACGCATCGGCATCGATGCCGAGGACGTGCCCGAGGATGTCGCCGCCGCCGGCCAGGTTGAAGTAGCTGTGCTGGGTCAGGTTGACCGGCGTGGGCGCATCGGTCACCGCATGGAAGCGCACCACCAGTTCGCCGGTATCGAGCAGCGCATACACCACGGTGACCTGGAGCGTGCCCGGATAGCCCTGCTCGCCGTCGCGGCTGGTGTAGGCCAGGCGCAGGCTGTCGCCTTCCACCGTGGCCTGCCACTTCACCTTGTCGAAGCCGGGAACGCCGCCGTGCAGGTGGTTGTTGCCGTTGTTGACCGGCAGTGCGACTTCCCGGCCGTCGAGCGTGAAGCGGCCCTTGGCGATGCGGTTGCCGTAGCGCCCGATCAGGGCCCCGAAATACGGGCTGTCGGACACATAGGGTGCGAGCGTGTCGAAACCCAGCACCACGTCGGCCAGCCGCCCGTCGCGATCGGGCGCGTGCAGCTCGGTGATGATGCCGCCGAAGTCGATGATCCTGGCCACCATGCCGCCGGCATTGGTGAGCGTGAACTGGGTGATGGCTTCGCCGTTCGGCAGTGTGCCGAAGGGGGCTTGTGTGATACCGGTACGCACGTTGTTCTTGTCCTTGGGAGGGTCGATGCGCCGATCCTAACATGGTGTGCAGACATGCCCGCGCAACGTAGCTCGCCCTTGCTGATCGGTGGTTTCGTTACGCATTTACAACACTGTGCTAAGTAGAACCACTTAGTTTGTGCTGGATCGTGCAGCTTTTTGGCCACGCGCACATGCTTCTACAAAACCGAATAAGCAAAGAGCTAATGAATCGTGGCATCATTTCGACTGCACTGGTAATGTAAGCTTTTTGCAACTGTACGTTTCTGTCAAATATTCAAAAGACAAAGAGAACGGCGTTCGGAAACACCATTCATCCATCCACACTGGAGATATCAATGAAAAAGAAGAGTCTGGCCATCGCCATGCTGTCCCTCCTGCCGCTGGCAGCCGCCCAGGCGCAAACGAGCGTCCAGATCTACGGCGTCGCCGACGCCTCGGTCGGCATCGAAGACACCGACGCGCCGGGTGAAGACAGCCGCACCGTGATCAGCTCGGGCACCCAGGGCACCAGCCGCATCGGCTTCCGTGGCACCGAGGACCTGGGCAATGGCCTGAAGGCGCTCTTCAACATCGAAGCAGGTTACGCCATCGACACCGGCGCCCAGGATGCCGCCGGCCTGTTCCAGCGCCGCGCCGTCGTCGGCCTGCAGGGTTCCTTCGGCACCGTCACCATCGGCCGCGAATACGGCCCGATCGCCGCGGTGGCCCAGTCGGCCGACCCGCTCGGCCATGCCTATTACGGCTCGGCCCTGACCGGCTTCGGCAACGGCCGCCTGACCCGCCGCCTGTCGAACTCGGTGAACTACAAGAGCAACGACCTGAGCGGCCTGACCTTCCTGGCCGCCTACAGCGCCGGCGAACGCCAGACCAATGACCCGTCGGGCAACCTGGTCGGCGCCGCGGTCGAGTACAAGAACGGCCCGCTGTACCTGGGCGCGGGCTACCAGCAGACCGAGCGCCTGGCCACCGGCGACGACAAGGAATACACCTTCGGCGCCGGCTACAACTTCGGCGTCATCGACGTGCGCGGGGTCTACATGGAAGCCGACCCGACCGGCGCGAACAACGAGTTCAAGTACATCTCCCTGGGCGCCACCTACACCGCAGGCCCGAACAAGTTCCACCTGACCGGCCACCAGCAGAAGCTGGAAACCGGCGCCAAGGGCAATGGCATCTCGGTTGCCTACAGCTACGCCATGTCCAAGCGCACCAACCTGTACAGCTCCTACTCCCACCTGCGCAACAACGGCCGCGCAGCCTTCGGCCTGGTCTCTCCGGGCGGCAGCTTCGCACCGCCGGCCACCGCGCTCGGCGCCGATCCGTCGGTGTTCAACGTGGGTGTGCGTCACTCGTTCTAAACGGGCGTCCACAATCGGGATAGGGGCAGTCAGCATGCTGACCGACCCCTCCCACACCACCCGGCATGCGGGTCCGCACCGGGCGGTTCGAGTAGTTGAGGTTAAGTGAGGCGAGGCATGCCAAGGCGGTCGAAGTAGCCAATCGTCAGGACGTTGTTCAGGGCAAGCCTGCTGTTGCGCCACCAGCTGCGGTTGTTCCCCGCAACCAGAGCAGCGACTTTCGGCGTTGCCCCCAACTTTCGCAGCTCTCGATAGATGGTAGGCCCACATCGCCACTGTTTCAGGTGAATTGCACGTAGACGGTGGCGCATCCACTTGTCCAGCTCTCGCAGGGCAGTCGGGGTTTGCGCCAGTCCGAAATATGCTTTCCATCCCAATACGTAGCTACGCAGCCCATCAATTACCTCGGCAATGCTGCGTCCACCTGATCGACGAGTAAGTTGCCTGATCTTCTGCCGGAATGCCTCCAGCGCCTTCTTCGACACCGCGCGTTTCACCTCGCCTTCAGGGCCCATCCACAGCTCATAGCCCAGGAATTTGCGGCCAAACGCCCGGCTCACTGCACTTTTCGATTCGTTGATCTTCAGGTGCAGCTTGTCGTACCGGCGCTTGAGCAAGATCATTACCCGCTCGCCTGCCTTCTGGCTGCGCACGTACACGTTGCAGTCATCGGCATAGCGGGCAAAGCGATGCCCCTGTCGTTCCAGCATCCGATCCACCTCGTCGAGAAGCACGTTGGCCAGAAGCGGCGAGAGCGGTCCGCCTTGCGGCGTCCCTTCTCCCCGCTCGACCACCACGCCGCCATCCATGATCCCCGCGTTCAGGTAGGCGCGTACCAGCCGGATAACTCCGGCGTCGTTCACGCGTTTCCTTAGGCGGTCGATCAGGATGTCGTGGTTGACCCGATCAAAGAACTTCGACAGATCGACGTCGACCACGGTGCGGTAGCCTTGTTGCACGTATTGCTGTGCTGCAAGCACGGCATCACGCGCACGCCGGCCGGGCCGGAACCCGTGGCTGTGTTCACTAAAGGTGGGATCGATCAGCGGTTGCAGCACCTGCAATAGTGCCTGCTGAATCAAACGGTCGCTTACGGTGGGTATTCCCAGTTCACGCTCGCTTCCGTCCGGCTTTGGAATGCCGACGCGCCGCACCGGCATGGGCAGGTACGTGCCTTCCAACAGTTGCTTCCTGATGGCAGGCCAAGCGTGCTTCAGGTGCTGTCCGGTCTGGGCAATGTCCAGACCATCGACGCCTGCGGCTCCCTTGTTCGTCTTCACGCGTTTCCACGCGCGTTGCATGTTCTCCCTCGCGAGCGCTTGCACAAGCAAGTCTCGCCCTGTGTCTTCCAGTTCCTGTCGCGGGAGTCGTGTTTCATCGCTGGTTGCATCGGACGAGGCTTCACCCCGCCTTGCCGCGACCCGCCCCGCTGATGCGGGCATCTGATGCCGTACATGATTCATCGACAAGTTGTTCGACACTCCTACTCGTTCGGCCCTTCGCTAAAAAAAAAACTTAGCTACTATGGCCTCTGCTGACTTCTCGCTCCGTGTCGCCACGTCGCCCTTTCAGGCATGAGGCGAGATCTCCCCAAGGTAAGAACGCACTCCTTCCCTGCACAACCGCCGAATTTACGCCGCCTCGCTTTGACCACAAGAGCTTCGCGGAATGTTGCCCGCTCGCCCTGCTCGGCAGCGCCTTCTATTCGGTTCTTGTCCATCGGCTCGCAGTTTCGCTCCACGCTTCCTCCCCACGCTCGGTCGCCCTTACGCAGTTGCGCTTCACTTCGCTCGCTGTGGTCAGCTTACGGCGGGACTTGCACCCGCAAGAGTGCGCCCATGCTGGGCGCACAACAAGAACGGCAAGCCTCGCGGCTTGCCGTTTTTTTTATGGGGCCACTGGCTTGCTTACGCCGCCAGCGCCTTCAACGCACGCTGCGGCGCACGCACGGGTTCCGGCGCCGCCTGTTCGCCGGCGCCGAGGCGGAAGACCGCCATCGCCGCGTTCAGCTTGGCCGCCTGCTCCTTCATCGCTTCGGCCGCCGCCGCGGCTTCTTCCACCAGCGCGGCGTTCTGCTGCGTCACGTGGTCCATCTCCACCACCGCCCCGTTGATCTGCTCGATGCCGGCGGTCTGCTCCTGGCTGGCCGAGGTGATCTCGCCCATGATGTCGGTCACGCGGCGCACGCTGTCGACGATCTCCTGCATGGTGGCGCCGGCTTCGGCCACCAGCTTGCTGCCGTTCGCGACCTTGCCGGTCGAGTCGTTGATCAAGGCCTTGATTTCCTTGGCCGCCGCCGCCGAGCGCTGCGCCAGGTTGCGCACCTCGGTCGCCACCACCGCGAAGCCGCGGCCCTGCTCGCCCGCACGCGCCGCCTCGACGGCCGCATTCAGCGCCAAGATGTTGGTCTGGAAGGCGATGCCGTCGATGACGCCGATGATGTCGCTGATCTTGCCGGCCGAGGCATCGATATCGGACATGGTGCCCACCACCTGCTTGATCACGGCGCCGCCGCGCTGCGCCACCTGCGACGCCGCTTCCGCCAGCACGTTGGCCTGGCGCGCATTGTCGGCGTTCTGCTTGACGGTCGAGGTCAGTTCTTCCATCGAGGACGCGGTTTCCTCCAGCGAGGACGCCTGCTGCTCGGTACGGCTCGAAAGGTCCTGGCTGCCGGCCGCCACTTCCGAGGCGGCCACGGTGATGGCATCGGTGCCGCTGCGCACGGTGCCGACGGTGCGCGCCAAATTCTCGTTCATGGTCTTCAGCGCCTGCAGCAGCAGGCCGGCTTCGTCGCGGGTCCTCACCTCGATGCGGCTGCTCAGGTCACCGGCGGCGACCGTGTTCGCCACTTCCAGCGCGCGCTGCACCGGACCGGTGATCGAGCGGGTGATCCACCATCCCACGCTTGCCGCCAGCGCCAGGGCCAGCGCACCCAGCGCCCACATCATGCGGACGGTGTCGTCGTAGGTGCGCTGCGCTTCGGCGGCCTTGTCCATGGCGATCGATTTCTGCAAGGCCGACTGCTCGTTGATGTCCTTCTTCAGCGCCGCCAGCCTGGGACGCATCTCCTCGGCCAGGTATTGGCGCGCCTCCTCGTCCAGTCCGTCGTTGACGAGCTTGATCAACTGCTCCTGGCCCTGCATGTAGCCGCCCATCTTCTGCTTCATTTGCTCCAGCAGCGCACGCGCCTGCGGCATGTGCAAGCTCTTGTCCAGTTCCGCCATGTCGTGGTCGATCGCCTTGCGCGCGGCGGCGATCGCCTCGAGCTGCTTGCTGCGGTCGCTGCGCTCCTGGTTGAGCATCATGTTGCGCAGTGCGATCGCGATCGCGTCGACCTGGCCGAGCAGGTGACCGCTTGTCTCGAGCTTCGGCATGCGGTTGTTGACGATTTCATCGGTGCCGGCATTGATGCGGCCCAGCATGGTCGTGCTGATCCCGATCATGCCCACGAGCAAGACGCAGAGCAGGCCGAAGCCGAGACCGAGGCGCGTGCCGATTTTCAGGTTGGCGAGGTTCATGTGGTTCTCCTTATGGCCGGGCTTCCTGCCCGCCGGGTGATATCCGTTTATGCGGCTTTCTGCACGTCGGCGATCAGGCCGAGCTGCTCGGAGCTCATCAGCTTGTCGATGTCCAGCACGATCAGCATGCGCTCGCCGACCGTGCCCAGGCCGATGATGGTGTCACCGTCCGCACTGGCGCCCATCTCGGGCGCCGGGCGCATCTGCTCCTCCGTCAGGGTGACCACGTCCGACACGCTGTCGACCACCATACCGATCACGTGGTTCTTGATGTTCAGGACGATGACGACGGTGAACTGGTCATAGGTCGGCTCTCCCAGATTGAACAGGATGCGCATGTCGACGATCGGGACGATCGCGCCGCGCAGGTTCATGATGCCCTTGATGCAGGCCGGCGCGCCCGGCAGCATGGTCGGCGCTTCGTAGCCGCGGATCTCCTGCACTTTCAGGATGCTGATCGCGTACTCTTCCTTCGCCAGGCGAAAGGACAATACTTCCTTGTCTTGGTTGGTCTCGTGGATATCCATCGTTTCACTTTCTGTCTTCTTGCATGTAGTTTTATTGCCCATGCGCAAGATACATTACGTCCAATCGGGTACGGATTCGATGGAGAAATAGCAATACAGCCTATTTTTTGGTTCATCGCGTTTTGCCGGGAAACGCATCCTTGATTTTCAGGAAGAAGTAGGATGCATCCCGAAATCCGTAGGCCATGCGCTTGATGACTTTGATGCGGTTGTTGACGCCTTCCAGGATCGATGAGTTCATCGGATAGATGGCCGAAGCCAGAATGCCGCGCCGGTACTTGGCCAGCCGTTTGGCAAACTGGATCAGCGGTGTGATATGGCTTTCCAAGGCGAGTTTGAGCCAAGCCTTCCATCGACGAGCACCTTCCCGGACCGATGGCGCATACCAGATCTCTTTCAATTCGGTCTTGAGCAGGTAGACCGTTGCCAGCGGCTGATTGGCGGCGAGCAGTTCTTCGAGCTTGACGGCCTGTTCGGCCTTGAGGTTGTCGCGGTTGCGTAGTAACAGCCAGCGGCTACGCTTGATGACCTGGCGCGCTTTTGGTTCGGCCCGTAACGTATTGGCTTGATCGACGCGCACCCGGTCGACGACTTCGCGGCCGAAGCGGGCCACGACATGAAACAAATCGTAGACCACCTCCGCGTTTGGACATTGCTGACGCACTTCAAGGTCCATGGCCGTGTTCATATCCATGGCCACCGCCTCGATTCGCTGGCAGCCTTGCTCGCCCAGCAGCTCAAAGAATGGCCGGATCGCTTCCCGGCTGTTGCCTTCCCCAACCCACAAGACGCGCATACGCTCGGCATCCATGGCCACGGTAGCGTAGCGATGGCCCTTGTGCAGGGCAAATTCGTCCATGACCAAGCGGCGTACGCCCACCGCCGAGAAGTCGCCGTGCAGCTGCTTTAGTCGCCGATGATCAATCTCTTTGATGGTATGCCAGTGCAGCCCGGTCAACCGGGCTATATGGGCTATGGGCAGCAACTGCGCCAGCGCCTCGACCCACAGACGCACGCGGTGCGTGATGCGCGCCCGGCGGTCGAGCCAAACAATGTGCTCGGCCACTCGTGCATTGCAGTGATGGCAGTCCAGCCGCCGTACCGGCACATCGAGCCAGACGCGCTTGTCCAGAACGTCGCGATCGCGCACCTTACGCCTTCGGCGCTCATGCACCAGGGCGCAAGGCTGGTGGCACGCTCCGCACACAGCATCCCTTGCCGGGCAGGTATCGAGAACGATTAACAGTGATCCGTCTTCTTGTTCTTGGACGGTGTCGACAATATGGCCTTCCCAAAACGGGACAGACGACATAGCATTGAGCATGGCGGTGGTTTGATAGACTGATTTGTTTGGCGACTATCAATCTACCAACATCAGGCCACCGCCACCACCTCCCGATTAGATCGTCAACCCCGTCTTCCCCCATTCCCCGCGAAGAACCTATTTTTTTGCCAAAACCTTGCATGGTATGGCTTCAGTGCAACGCTTTTGTCCCGGTTCACGGCTGAGCTCTTGTTGTTCAGAAAACATATCGCACGAGCGTTCGTCTCGGCTCGAGATCGCCATCGGACCGCAAATCGCGGTGCCTTGGCGAAATGTCACGTAGAATCAGGGATTACCAAGTGTCCAGAAGATAACGTGACCGGCACCACCTCCTCCATCGTCCGCAGGCCCCTGCGCGCCTACCTGCTCTGGCTGGTGCTGGCCACCCTGCTGCCCGGCCTCATCGGTGCATCGATCCTGTTCGTCCACCAGTATCGGAAGGCGCAAGCCCAGATCGACAAGAACACGCTGCAGACGGTGCGCGCGCTGGTGCACAGCACCGACAACAAGCTGCGCGAGGCGCGCTCGATCGCCCAGACCCTGTCCACCATCGACGCCCTCGAAGCCGAGGATTTCGCCCGCACCCATCACCAGGCGCGCGAAGCGCTGGCGCTGGCCGGCGGACGCATGAACGCGGTGCTGCGCGACCGCAGCGGCCAGCAGCTGATCAATACCGCGGTCGACTACGGCACCCCGCTGCCGCGCCATCCCACCCCTGGCATCGAGCAGGTCTTCGCCAGCAGCCGGCCGGCGGTGTCGGACGTGTTCCAGGGCGAACTGCGCAAGGGCGCGCTGGCCAGCGTCGACGTGCCGGTGCGCGTGCGCGGCCAGCTGCGCTACGTGCTGAGCATCGGCCTGGGCCCGGAAGAATTCGACAGCCTGCTGGGCCCGGCCTCGGTGCCGGAAGGCGCAGTCGCCTCGCTGTTCGACCGCAAGGGCACCATCTTCAACCGCAACCTCAACCGCGACACGTCGATCGGCCAGCCGGTCAATCCCCTGTTGCGCAGCGCCGCGGCGCGCCAGCCGGAAGGCACGATCGCTTCGATCTCGCGTGAAGGCGTGCCCCTGGTGAGCACTTTCGCCCATTCCTCCCTGAGCGGCTGGGGCGTGGTCATCGGCGTTCCGCGCGAGACCCTGCGCGCCGAGCTGCTGGGGCAGCTCGCCCTGATGGCGGGCGTCGCCGCGGCCCTGTTCGCGATCGGCCTGTGCCTGGCATGGCTGATCGGCGGCCGCCTGGCGCGCTCGGTGCAGGCCCTCACGGGCCGGGCGCAGGCGCTTGGCAAGGGCCACACGCTGCCGCCCCTGGAGGACGTGCACGTGCGCGAGGCGTCCGAAGTGGCAGCCGCCATGGCCGATGCCGCCGCGCTGCTGTCGGAGCGCTCGCGCCAGCTGTCGGCCAAGGAATCGGCACTGCGCGAAACCCATATGCTGGCGCGCTTCGGCACCTGGCAGTGGCAGCTCGGCAGCGAAGAGATCGAAGTCTCCGATTCGGTGTCCCACATCTTCGGGCGTCCGATGCCGCCTTTCGCGCAGCAGCGCGGCACCGTGCTGAGCGAAGCGTCGTGGCTGCAGGTGCAGCGCCTCACGGGAGAACTGGTGCGCCAGGGCGGCAGCGGCAAGCTGCAGCTGCACGCGGTCCACGCCGACGGCCACCGCATCTGGCTCGACTACCGCTGCGAGAGCGTGCACGGGCCGGACGGCCGGGTGACGGCGCTGCGCGGCAGCATGCAGGACATTTCCGAACGCGTGCGCGCGGAGGAAGCCCTGCGCCAGGCCGACCAGCGCAAGAACGAATTCCTGGCGATGCTGGCGCACGAGCTGCGCAACCCGCTGGCGCCGATCTCCTCGGGCGCCCAGCTGCTCGGCCAGGACAGCCTCGATCCGGCGCGGGTCAAGCAGATCAGCGCCATCATCGCGCGCCAGGCGCGCCACATGGCCGGCCTGGTGGACGACCTGCTGGACGTCTCGCGCGTCACGCGCGGCCTGGTGGTCCTGAGCAAGGAGCGCGTCGACATCAATGCGGTCGTGCAGGACGCCGCCGAACAGGTGCAGGCGCTGGTGCACGGCAAGGAGCACCGCCTGGAGGTGCAGCTGCTGCCCCAGCCCTGCTTCGTGCTGGGCGACCGCAAGCGCCTGGTGCAGGTGGTGGGCAACCTGCTGCACAACGCGGCCAAGTTCACCGAGCGCGGCGGCCGCATCGCGGTCGCGGTCAGCTGCGCCGGCGCTCAGGGTGCCGAGAACGTGCTGGTGGAGGTGCGCGACAACGGCATCGGCATGCTGCCCACTGAACTGGAACGCGCCTTCGACATGTTCGTGCAGGGCGAGCGCACGCCCGACCGGTCGCTCGGCGGCTTGGGGATAGGCCTGGCGCTGGTGCGCAGCCTGGTCGCGCTGCATGGCGGCAGCGTCCATGTGGCGAGCGGCGGCCACGGCATGGGAAGCAGCTTCACGGTGCGCCTGCCGCGCTGCCAGGAACGCGCCGGCGACACGACCAGCGCCGGCAGCGCCGCGGCGCCGGGGGCGCGCCTGAGGGTGCTGGTGGTGGACGACAACGTCGACGCGGCCCAGATGCTGTCGCTGTACGTGAGCGCGCAGGGCCACGAGGTGCGGGTGGAACACGACTCGCTCGAGGCGCTGGCGCAGGCCGCCAGCTTCGCGCCCGAGCTCTGCCTGCTCGACATCGGGCTGCCCGAGATGGACGGCTACGAGCTGGCGCGCCGCCTGCGCCGCCACCCGGCCACCGCCCACGCCACCCTGGTGGCGGTGACCGGCTACGGCCAGGACCAGGACCGGCGCAACAGCGCGCAAGCCGGCTTCCAGCACCACCTGGTCAAGCCGGTGGACATGGCGGCGCTGGAGAAGATCCTCGCGGGCGCGGCGGCCGAGTCGTCCTGAATCCTTGCGGCGCCCTCCCGCGCGCGCCTATACTTGCCGTTCACCGAACAGGGACACGCCATGACCATCACCCGCCGCACCGCCGCTACCGCACTGGTCGCCCTGGCCGCCCTGCCCCTCGCCACCAAGGCCCGGAACCGGCCTGACAAGAAGGAAGCCGCCCCCATGTACGGATTGATCGGAAAAATGCGCGCCCAGCCGGGCCAGCGCGACGCCCTCATCGCCATCCTGCTGGAAGGCACGGGCGCCATGCCCGGCTGCCTCAGCTACGGCATCGCCAAGGACAAACTGGATGCCGACGCGCTGTGGATCACCGAGACCTGGGTCGACCAGGACAGCCACAAGGCCTCGCTGTCGCTGCCCGCGGTGCAGGCGGCGATCGCCAAGGGGCGTCCGCTGATCGCCGGCTTCGGCGAGCGCTTCGAGACCGAGCCGGTCGGCGGCCACGCCACGATGTCCAAAAAAACGGTGTAGCGTCAGGCGGCGGTGGGCGCGCCCGCGAAGGGCCGCGCGTCAAGCGGGATGTCGATCACGAAGGCGGTGCCCTCTTCGAGGGAACTGGACATCATCACGCTGCCGCCATGGGCTTCGGCCACCCGCCGCACGTAGGGCAGGCCCACGCCCCAGCCTTCGTCATTTCCCTCCGCCAGGCCCTGCCTGCCGGCGCGGCGGTAGAGCTGGAAGATGCTCTCGCTGTCTTCCAGCGCGATCGGCGGCCCCTGGTTATGCACCATCAACTGCACCCGTGTCGCCGTGCTCGCGACCGTCACCCGGATCGGCGCAATCCGGTCGCCGTACTTGATCGCGTTGTTGACCAGGTTCTCGACCGCGCGCCGGATCGCATCCGCACACCACCAGCCTTCGAGCGGCTCGGCATCGATCGCCAGCGCGATCGGATGGAAGGCCTCGGCCGACTGCGCCACCTCGCGCACCAGCCCCGCCAGGTCGACCCGGTCGATCTGCAGCCTCACCTTGCCGGTCTTGCAGAAGGCGATGCGGTCGAGCAGCTCGCGCGTCATGCCGTCGATGCGCTGGGTGCTGGCCACGATCTTGTCGGCGAAGCGGCGCGCGTTCGGATCCTGCGAGGTATGGTTGATCATCTCGGCCGCCATCTGGGCCGTGGACAGGGGCGTGCGCAGGTCGTGCGCCATCGCGGCGACGAACTGCTCGCGCAGGGCCGCCTGCACCACCGTGAAGGCGTTCGCGCTCTCGCGGATGGTGGCGTCGATGTGGGCGAACAGCGTGGCGCGCTGTCCGTCGTCCAGCAGCACGCCGTGGCGCTCCAGCTCGCGGAACAGGACGTTGCGGAAGATCTGCATCTCGTGGATGACGGCGGTGGCGTCGTAGCTCGTCATGCGCGCCCGCTCCCCGCCATGCTCGCTGGCCAGCGCGCCGAGGTCGGTAAGCAGGCGCGCCGAACGCTTCGGGGTGAGCAGCGCCGCCAGGGTGTCGAAATAGGCCGGCAGCGTGTTCTCGGCGATCGGAGGCGCCAGTTCCCGCGCCTGCGGCACCGCGGCGTGCACTTCCACCAACCAGGCATCGATGATGGGGCCGCGCAGCGCCAGCATCGCCCGCGTCACGGGCGACAAATCGGGATCGTCCGGGGACAGATGTCCGGTCAGCTTGGCGCTCATCGGGAAAACGGTCGCGTTGTCAGAGTGGAACGTGATCTCAGTCTACACGACGGTCTTTACGGGCGGCGCGTGAATGCCGCCCGGCGGATTCATCAGCTCATCTTATAGATGATGATGCTTTATAAGCAAAGCTTCTGAATGCTTCAGCGGCCCGATTTCAGGTATTCCATGTACTTGGCGACGCCCGTGGCCACATCGGTGAAGGGCTCATGGTAGCCGGCGGCGCGCAGCGCGCCGATATCGGCCTGGGTGAAGCTCTGATACTTGCCTTTCAGTTTGTCGGGGAAGGGAATGTACTCGAGCAGGCCCTGGTCCACGATCTGCGCCAGCGTGAGCGGCGCATTACCCTCGTTGGCGAGCGCATTGACCGTGGCCACCGCCAGGTCGTTGAAGGGCTGGGCGCGGCCGGTGCCGAGGTTGAAAATGCCGCGCTTGTCGGGGTGATCCAGGAAGAACAGGTTCACCTTCACCACGTCTTCCACGTAGATGAAGTCGCGCTTCTGGGTGCCGGCCTCATAGCCATCGTTGGCGCCGAACAGCTTGACCTTGCCCTCGTTCCGGAACTGGTGGAATTGGTGGAACGGGACCGAGGCCATCGTGCCCTTGTGCCCTTCCAGCGGGCCGTACACGTTGAAGTAGCGCAGGCCGACCACCTGGCTGCCCTTGCTCATGCCGTGCTGCTGCCAGTAGCGGCGCATGTACTGGTCGAACAGGAATTTCGAATAGCCGTAGACGTTCAATGGACGCTCGTGCTGGCGCTCTTCCCGGAACACGCTGCCGCTGCCGTACACCGCGGCCGACGAGGCGTAGATGAAGGGAATACGTTCGCGCTGGCAGAACTCGAACAGCGCGATGGTGTACTCGTAGTTATTCTTCATCATGTAGCGGCCATCGCTCTCCATGGTGTTGGAGCAGGCGCCCTGGTGCAGCACGGCGGAGAACTTGCCGTTGAATTCGCCGGCCTTCAGGCGCACCAGGAAGTCTTCCTTGTCGGCATAGTCGGCCACTTCGGCGTCGACGATGTTCAGGAATTTTTCCGGACGCGCCATGTTATCGACCGCGAACACGCTGAAGGGCTTGCGCTGCGAGAGTGCGTGGACCAGGTTGGCTCCGATGAAGCCTGCTGCGCCAGTAACCAGTATCATTTTCTACCTCGTTTCAATCATCGTTCAGGCTGCGAGCATGGGCTGCAGCGGTTGCCACACGTCCTGCGGCAGGATCTGCTTCATGCAGTTCTGGTGCCCCAGCGGGCACTCGCGCTGCTGGCAGGGCGAGCATTCGATGTGCAGCCACAGGATCTTCGCCAATTGCGACAGCGGCGGCGTGTGGCGCGGATCGGTCGGGCCGTAGATCGCCACCACTGGACGGCCCAGCGCGGCGCCGATGTGCATCAGGCCGGAGTCGTTGGTCACCACCGCGGCGGCCACCGAGATCAGCGCGATCGCCTCGCTCAGCGCGGTGGAGCCGGCCAGGTTGTGCGCCTGCGGCACGATGGCGGTGATCTCGTCGCAGACGGCGCGGTCCTTGGGCGAGCCGAGCAACAGGATCTGGGCGTCCGGCACGTTCGCGCGGATAGTCTGGGCCAGCTCGGCGAAGTACGGCGCCGGCCAGCGCTTGGCCGGGCCGAACTCGGCCCCGGGTGCGAAGGCCACGTAAGTGCCGGGCGGCAGGCCGAGACGCGCGATGGCGACATCGGCCTGGCCTGCGCCGACCGTCATTTCCGGCTCCGGCAACGTGCTTGGGCGCGGCAGGTGGCGCACCGGCTCGTCGGCCAGCGCCTGGTAGAACTGCGCCATCGGGCGCGGCGCGGCCTTGTCGTCGTGGTGCATGACGTTGACCAGGCCGTAGCGCATCTCGCCCTTGTAGCCGACCCGCTTCCGGATCCCCGCCAGCCACGGGATCAAGGCGAACTTGAGCGTGTTGGGCAGCACGTAGGAGTCGGCATAGCCGCGCGTCTTGAGCATCCTGGCAAAGGCCTTGCGTTCCTTCCACTGCAGCGAGCCGTGCTTGAAGGGCGATTCGATGACCTCGTCGACCTCGCGCATCGCGCGCCAGACCGGCGCGACCCAGGTCGGCGCCAGCACGTCGATCGGCCGCTCGGGATGCTTTTCGCGCAGGCGGCGCAGCAGCGGCTGCGCCATGACGGCGTCGCCGATCCAGTTGGGAGAGATGACAAGCGTGCGCGACATGGGGCCTTGTTCGTAATCCTGCAATGGTGATCCGCGATTATAACAATCGCCGGCGCGCGCAGCCCACGGACGCTGGTTATAATCCGCGCATGCCCCGCTCATCGACAAGCCAGCTCCTGCGCGCATGGATCGCCCTCGCGGCCTTCGTGTTCAGCCTGTTCGCGCCGGCTTTGTCGCATGCGTTCGTGACGCCGCAGTATCCTGCCCATGTCAGCGAAATCTGTACCGCGGCCGGCATGGTCATGATGCCGATAGCCGACAGCCCGGACACGTCGCCCGGCGCCAAGCCGGACATGACGCACTGCGACCTGTGCTGCTCGCACCATGCGCCGGTGGCGCTGCCTGCGCCGCCCGACCTGCCGCCGCTTGCCGTCCTCACGCGCGACACCTATCCGCGCCTGTTCTACCAGTCTCCTTCCCCGCAGTTCGCATGGACGCCGGCGCAGTCGCGCGCGCCGCCCGCCAGCTTCTCCTGATCGCTCTCTCCTCGTACCGGTCTTGACGACCGGAAGACTCGCTATCGCGTGTGATACGCCGCATCGGCGCCCCCACACGCCAAGGAAACGCCATGAAGAAGCTCGCACTCACCCTGCTGGCGGCCGTCTCGCACGCCGCGCTCGCGCAGGACCAGGATGGACCCGTCAAGCAACTGGGCACCGTCACCATCACGGGCGCGCGCCCGACCTCGCTGCCGACGCAGATCCCGACCACCATCGAAGGCATCACCCGCGCCGAGATCGAGCGCACGATCAACGCCCTTGATGCGGAAGACGCCCTGAAATACCTCCCCAGCCTGCTGGTGCGCAAGCGCTACATCGGCGACTACAACCACGCCGTGCTGTCGACACGCGCCTCCGGCACCGGCAACAGCGCGCGCTCGATGGTGTACGCGGACGGCATCCTGCTGTCGAACTACCTCGGCAACGGCGCCAACTTCGCGCCGCGCTGGGGCATGGTCACGCCCGAGGAAATCGAGCGCGTCGACGTGCTGTACGGCCCCTTCTCGGCCGCCTACGGCGGCAATTCGGTGGGCGCCGTGGTCGACTACGTGACGCGCATGCCGACGAAATTCGAAGCGCATGCGAAATTCGGCTTCACCCACCAGCCCTTCAGCCTGTACGGCACGCACGCGCGCTACAACGGACGCCAGGCCAGCGCCTCGCTGGGCAACCGGGATGGGCGCTGGTCCTGGTTCGTCGACGTGAACCGGAGCAGCAACGAAGGGCAACCGCTGACCTTCCCGACGCGCTACCTGAGCGCCGGCGCGGCGCCGGGCGGCACGCCCGTCAGCGGGGCTGTCCTCGGCCAGGACCGCACCAATCGCGCCTGGTACCTGCTGGGCGCCGGCACCCAGTACGACACGGTGCAGGACCACCTGAAGGTGAAGCTCGCCTATGACGTCACACCGACCGTACGGGCCAGCTATACGCTGGGGGTGTGGCAGAACGATTCGGAAGGCCGGCCGGCGTCCTACCTGCGCGACGGTCTGGGAGCGCCCGTGTACAGCGGCCCGATCGATATCGATGGGCGCGGCTATACCCTCGGCGCCGCCGATTTCAATGCCTCGAACGAGGAGCTGCGCCACCTGATGCATGGGCTGTCGGTGAAGAGTCACAGCAAAGGCGTGTTCGACTGGGAGCTGGCGGCGAGCCTGTACGACTATGACCGGGACACGTTGCGCGCGCCGACCACCGCCTTGCCGGCCGCGCTGAACGGCGGCGCGGGCCGGATCGTGGACATGTCGGGGACCGGCTGGAATACCCTTGCGGCCAAGGGCATCTGGCGGCCATACGGATTGGCCGGCGCGCATATCGTGGAAATTGGCTACCAGCGCGAAGCCTACACGCTGGCCAGCATCGAGCACGCGACGGATGACTGGATGGGTGGCGCGGCGCGCGCGCGTAGGCAGGCGTTCTCGGGACGGACCACGACGCAGGCCTTGTGGGGACAGGATACCTAGAAGTTTGCACCCGACTGGAAGACGGTGCTGGGTGTGCGGCTGGAACGCTGGCGGGCGCAGGATGGACGGACGTCGAATGCGGCTACCACGGTCGCGCACGGCGAACGCGCGGGCACCTACGTGTCGCCGAAGGCGGCGCTGGCCTGGCAGGTGGCGCCTTCCTGGGTGCTGAAGGCATCGGCCGGGCGCGCGGTGCGGATGCCGACGGTGTCGGAGCTTTACCAGGGCGGCATCAGCGGCAGCGGGACCTTGATCAACAACGATCCGGACCTGCGGCCGGAGCGCTCATGGACGGGAGAATTAAGTGCGGAGCGCCAGCTCGAGAAGGGGCTGCTGCGCCTGACCGGGTTCGCGGAGCGGACCTCGGATGCGCTGTATTCGCAAACCAATGTGCTGGTGACGCCGAATGTCAGCAATGTGCAGAACGTGGGACGGATCGAGACCAAGGGGCTGGAGCTGGCCTACGATGCGGACGACGTGGGGGTGGATGGGCTCGACCTGCAGTCGAGCGTGACCTGGACGGACTCAAGGATCACACGCAACGACAAGTTCCCAGCCAGCGTGGGCAAGTGGCAGCCACGGATTCCGCGCTGGCGCGCGACCGGGGTGGCGACTTACCGTGTTGGTGAGCGCTTGGCGTATTCGCTGGCGGCGCGCTATTCGGGGCGGCAGTTTTCGACGCTGGACAATTCGGATCCGAACGGGTTTGCGTATCAGGGGGCGAGCAGGTATTTCACGGTGGATGGGCGGGTGACCTGGAAGTCGGTGACGCACTGGACGGTGGCGCTTGGGGTGGATAATCTGAATAACTACCGGTACTGGAATTTTCATCCGTATTCGCAGCGGACTTGGGTGGTGGAGGGGCGGTACGATTTGTGATGGACGTTTGACCTGATCGGTCCACCCGGTGCGGTTATAGGTTGAGCCGCCATCAGTTCACGGGATGAATTCGCGCATTGTCAGCATAGAAGTCGTGAGCCAGCCCGATGTCGATCAGGAACAGATAGGGTGGCTCCCGCCTGTTGAAACCGGCTGCGCACTTGAAGCGGAACGTCATCGAGTACTTGTTCGGCACCCGCAGGATTTCGGTCCTGCTCCACCCCGGCGCAAACATCTCCTCATGAAGCCGCTTCCGGCCTTCCGGGCTGAAGTCGAACCACTCGTGGTCGTTGGCGCGCCAAGGTTCCCAACCTCCAGCCTTGAACTGGTTCTGAAGGTTCTCCAGCACCTCCACAGCCTGGTCAAAAGGAAGTTTGTCGAGCATCGGCGATGTCGCCAAGGTCGCAACCCGATCATCCAGGAACAACAAGGACGCAAACTTAGTCGGCGGTAATGTAAAGCCGTGTTGCGGATCGTTGAAACGGATGATGACGGCAGGTTCCGTTACCCATATTCCTCCCGACTCACGAAGGGTTTTCTTGGATACGCCGGGTTTATCCATCACGGGATAGGTCGAGTTCTTCACCACCTCGTCGAAGGTCTGTCCAACGCCGAACGAAAGGACTGTCGGCTCTGGGACGCGGGCGTTTTGCCAGAGGCCAAATGCGATAGCGACCGCAATTATCGGGATAATAAACAGGCGGCGCCTCAACTGATGTCAACGGCGATTGAAAACTGATACAGATATCGTCGTGCCAGCGATTTAAAACTGATACACCGCCGTCGCCGAACACGGTCCGTGTTCAGCCCATTTCTGCAACATCATTCCCCCTCATCATCCCGGCCTGTCGCTGGTGCTTCAGCCGGTAGCTTTCGCCGGCAATCGGCACGATGTGCGCATGGTGCAGTAGCCTATCGAGCAGGGCCGCGGTCAGCGTCGTATCCTGCGCAAAGGTCGTGTCCCATTGCCCAAACGGCAGGTTGCTGGTCACGATCAGGCTGCTGCGTTCGTACAGGGCCGCGATCACTTGGAAGAACAGGTTCGCCTGCTCCCGGTTCATCGGCAAGTAGCCGATCTCGTCGATGATCAAGAGCCGGTATGCTTTGATCGCGCGATGCATCACCGCTTTCAAATTGTTCTGGGTATGCGCCGTCGTCAACGCCAGCATCAGGTCGGCCGCCGTGGTGAAGCGCGTCTTGATGCCGGCCTGGGTGGCCTTGTAACCGAGTGCCATCGCCAGGTGCGTCTTGCCCACGCCGCTGGGGCCGACCAGCACCACGTTCTCATGTCGCTCAACGAAGCCCAGGCCAGCCAGCTCCTCGACCTGACTGCGTTTCACGCCTTTGGCGAAGTCATAGTTAAACTCGTCCAGCGTCTTCACCGCTGGGAATCCTGCCAGTCGGGTCATCGTGCTTTGCTTGCGCACGTTGCGCCCGGCGACTTCCTCCCTCAGCAGGCCCTCCAGGAAGTCGCTGTAGGCCATTTCCTGCTTCGCTGCCTTCTGCGTTGCAGCGCCGTAGCCCTGGGCCACGAACGGCAGGTTCAGGCTCTCGCACAACGCCGCGATACGCTCGTGCTGCAGGTTCATGCCGCCACTCCTTCCGTTACCCGTACCAGCAGCGCGTCATACACCTGCAACGGATGCTGTACTGGAGATGGCTGGGCGATCCGCTCCACCACTGCCGCCGGCCGCGGCACCGTAGGTGCTGCGGCGGTCGGTTGCGGCCTGGCTGCCGCGATGTCCGCACGCCACGGTGCCGGCAGCGCTTGCAGATGCTCCACTTCCCGCTTCAATGCTTCAGCTGGTGGCTCGCCAGTCGTACCGTGGATGCGCGCATTGGCCACCTCGCGCAGCCAGTGGGCCACTTCCACATTGGCCGTTACGACGTCGAGCTTCTGGCCGCTTTGCGCCAGCCGGCTCGCCAGCGGCACATAGAACGAGCGGCGCAGGTAGCCATTGAAGCGTTCGACTTTTCCCTTGGTCTTGGCCCGGTACGGCTGGCACAGCTTGATCACGAAACCGCTATGCCTGGCAAAGTCCAGGAAGCCGGCGTGGAAGCGGTGCTCGCCTTCGCCGTACGCATCGCGCTCCAGCACCACTGTTTTCATGTTGTCGTACAGGACCCGCCGCGTCACGCCCCCAAACGCCGCAAAAGCGCGCTCATGGCAGGCGATCAGGGTTTCCACCTTCATGTTGCTGACGAACTCCACGTAGCTGGCCCGGCTAAAACCGAGCGTCGCGCAGAACGCATGTAACGGCGCGCTGCCTTTGCGGAATTCAACCCAGTCCACCTGCAGCTGCTCGCCCATCGCCGTCTCGAAGCGCACCACCGGGTCGGCCGGAGGCGCCGGGCGCAAGGTGCGCACGAAGGCGCGCAACTGGCTCATGCCGCCCTCGTAGCCGCGCGCGGCGATCTCGCGGTACAGCACGGTGGCCGGTATCACGTCGGGCTGAGCAGCTTGCTGCCGATCCTTCAGGTACTGCTCGAATTGCGCCAGCTTCGTCTTGCGCTTCACTTTGCGTTCGTACTTCGGCACAGCCTCCAGGGCCAGATGCCGGCGCACCGTGTTCACTGCGCAGCCTACCTCGGCGGCGATCTGCCGAAGGCTTAACCCATGCTTCTTCAGGAGTTGGATTTCCACGTACACCTCTTTGGATTTCAAGGCCGCTCCGCAAAGCGGCCATCTTCTCAAAATGGTGTATCAGTTTTCAATCGCTGCCTGTATCAGTTTACAACCGCTGCTGACAACTGACACCTCCGCCGGCCGAGATTGCGAGGATTGAAGCTTCCAGATGCGAACGCTGGGAGCCACGCAGGAGTTGATCGAACTTGCTTGCAGCCCGTCTCACGAACGCCATGCGCTCATCGGCAACCCATAGTTTTGCGTTCCGTTCTCCAGAAAAGAAAGCCGTGAAGACCGAAGCCAAGGCCGGTTTCACCCTGCACTCTGCGGAAAGAGTAAGCTGAATTTCGTTGTAAACACCAGATGGAAATTTCGTTGCGAACGCGAACTGGTTTGCAGCTAGCGCCCTTTGCATTCGTTCGTCGTCATACATGATCGCTTGTAGCACGTTGACTTGTTCGTGCCGCGCAAGCGTGTCGACACTGTTAGCGATGCCTCCGGCTTCAATCAATTCAAAGCCTTTCCGGATTTCCGCAAAGGACTGCCCGAACTCGAGGAGCTTCCTCGGGTCGTCCCAATATACCTTGTTGGCAATCTTCTTTCTTCGTTCGAGGCATTTTTCAAATTCCTGCAATCCTCGCTCCATGTAAAAGCGGTGAAGGGGGTAGATGTCGAGGAACAGGTGCAGGTTTCCGTAACCGAGACGCTCAAACATAAAGTCTGCCCCATTGCGGATCACTGTGGGCATGGCGCTGATCGCTGCCGCTTCCGAGCTGTTTCCAGCAGAACGAGCTGAATATTGCAGTTCGTCTTTCTGCCTTTTGCCGAGATTGCCAGCATGCAGCAGCCCGCATCCAGTCTGCTTGGAAGCAAATGCGGCCAACCCTGCCCATTGGAAGCGATTGTCCGCAAGCCACAATCTGGCGTGGGCCGCATTGATGCGCCGGTTCCGCTCCTCGACATCGCTGATTGGCTGGCCATTCACTAAGACAATCGCTTCGGCTTCCTTTTGAAATGTCACCCACAGATGCTCTGCGGTCAGCATCTCGGTCTCGATGGCTTTCTTGGCCCTCGCTGCGGAGTCCACGTGGAAAGCGACCTTGGCTTGCGAGAGCGGATACATGTTCCCGCCCAGCTTGACGCCGAAGTATTGATGTTTGGGGAAATAGGGATTGGGCGCACCGGGAACGTAGCGATTAGCCATGTGTGATCCTTGCAAGCCGGATGAATGCGGCGCGGGAGAGTGAACTGCGTAACGGACTGTTTGGCGGCTCAGGTGCCGCTTACGCCATCGACGTGCCAGGACACGATAGATGCACGATCAGCCGCGCTAATGGGGCGTGTGCAGCCTTCCGCGTCGGTCATTCCTGAAACGGCTTTGTCGCCGAGCTGGAGCGTGTAGGGACGGCGCTTGAATGGCTCTCTGGTCTCCGGGTGCAGCAAGCGAATCGGCACCCCATCATCCTTAGCGGCATTGTCCAACTCTGCTTGCGCATTTGTGGACAGGCGAGCGACCATGGCTGCGGTTTGCGCGGCAAAGTAGTCTGTGTCGACGTACTGAAACATATAGTCTTGAATTGCGACAAGCCGGGGCGGTGGAGTACATTTGCAGATGCACAGGTCGTCGCTCAAGGCCAACTCCCGGCCATTGTCCGTCTCGCTGAGGCGGGGTCCATCGATTTCAATGATGCCGACCGAATTGCACTTCGGGCACTGCACCTCGTCGCCTTCCCGAGCGGCACCAACCCCGTTGATGGTGTTGTCTGTACAGGCCGAGATAACCTTGCCGCCTGCCGTGGTGGTGGCTCCCAGTGTGATGTTGTATCGCTTGAGCATCTGAACCTCTGCTTGAGTGACTGGTAAGTAAGGAGTGACTTATCCAGACAATCTAGTCAGGGATGGGGGCGGTTGCTTTGAAGGCGCGCAGGCGCCTTGCTTCTCTCCGCCAGGCAACAACAAAAAAAGCCACCCCAGTGTGGCCGACTTCGATTCCGTTCACGGCAGAGCAAGCAGGGATTCGCCCACGTTCCGCGGGCCGCCCTTGCGCGAGTACGCGCAAGGCTTCGAATCCCCCACGCAGAGCCCGCGTTGCAGGGCGCCCCACGCCCTGCAACCCCTGCTTCTCTCCGCCATGAAACAAATAAAAAATGGCCACCCGAGGGTGGCCATTTTCCATTTGTGTTCCTGGCGGAGAGAGGGGGATTCGAACCCCCGATAGGCTATGAACCTATACACGCTTTCCAGGCGTGCGACTTAAACCACTCATCCATCTCTCCTGATGGGGTCTCGTGTGTCCACGAAGCCGCCTATTATAACAAGGTTTCTCTGCTATACAAGACTGTTCCGACAACAGTCATGCCGCAAGCTCAGCCGGCAAGCGCCGGCGCCACGGCCGCAGCACCTGCCGCACCGGGTTCACCTGCGTCCCGACATCCGTCTCCCCCACCAGCCCGCGCCGCTTCAGGTGCCGCAGCGCTACCTGCACCGCCGACTTCGACAAGCCGGTCTTGACCGCGATCGTCTGCAGGCTCGCCGGCACCTGGTCGCGCCCCAGCGCCTCGGCACTGTGGAGCAGATACAGATACACGACAAAGGCGGCAGGCCGGCGGTCATGCCCGACCAGGTCAGGCATCAGGACCTCGAACACATACGCATCAAGCGAGGATTGGCGGGTAGTCATGAATACTATAGTAATGGAAAGCATACTCAGCCGCGATTCTGCCACGATAATCCATGTCACAACAACGACAACGAGCCGCCATGATCACCCAACTGAAATTCGTCAGCATCCCCGTCTCGGACCAGGACCGCGCCCTCGCCTTCTATACCGAAAAACTCGGCTTCGAGATTTCGACCGACCAGCCGATGGGCCCGGGCAAGCGCTGGATCGAGCTGCGCATCGCTGCCTCCAGTACCCGCGTCGTGCTGTTTACGATGGACGGCCAGGAAGACCGCATCGGCACCTTCTTCAACGGCGCCTTCGCCTGCGACAACGTGGAAGCCACCACCGCCAGCTGAGCGGGCGCGGCGTCGAGTTCGTCGAGCCGCCGACCGTGCAGCCCTGGGGCTCGTTCGCCAAGTTCAAGGATCCGGACGGGAATACCTTCGTGCTGTCGTCTTCCTAAGACATCCGGGTATCCGCCCGGCATAAAAATGCCGCCCCAGGGCGGCATTGCCGTTTTCGGCTGTGCGCTGAGTGGTTTTACCCAAGCGCCACCGGCGTCCCGGTGGTATTGTTGCCCGAATTTCACTCTCCAAACCGCACGCCGTGAAACGCAAAGCCCTGTATTACCTTGTCTTCACTGTCGCAGCCGCCGGTGCCGCTGCCGGCAGCTGGATCGCCAGCCTCAAGTCGCCCTCCGCACCGGCCGCCAACGCACCGGCCAGCCCGGCAATGGACGTCAGCGCCATCTCGTCCGACATGAAGACCATGCTGGCTTCCTACCGCAAGATCATCGTGCTGACCCAGGACGAAGCGACGCTGTCGCGTGACGCGCGTGCCCAGGCCAATCGCGTCGGCCAGCAACTGTTCCACGAGAACCAGGAACGCAGCGGCAAGGTCGACGCCGCCCTGGCCCATCTGCTCGCGTCGCGCAACCCCGCCCGCTTCGATGCGCTCGGCATCCTGCTCGACTATGTAGAATCCGGCGAAGGCCTGTACGACGCCGACCGCCTGGCCTTCCGCGAACTGATGCAGTCGCTGCTGGCGCAGGTCGCGGAGGATTCCTCGCTTCCTGCAATCAAGCTGCACAAGCGCATCTCGGAAGACCTCGATGCGCTGGCGGAGATCGAGCGCAACTATGAGAAGGAAATCCGCGCCGTCTTCGGCCGCTTCGAGTCGCGCTCGATCCAGCTGAAGCGCGAAAAGTGGGAGAACTACGTCGCCTACCTGAACACCATCTACCAGCGCGACAGCATCCTCAAGGAATACGGGGTGGTGCTTCCCTACCCGGGCAAGCCGGAAGCGCCGGCGCCCTCGACGCCATCGCAGGTGGGCACGGAAGAAGGAGAAATCTTCGGCAAGACCCTGCCCAAGAAGACCGTCGTGCTGACCTTCGACGACGGGCCGCACCGCCGCTACAGCGAGGAAATCGCCGCCATCCTGAAGCAGTACAACGCCCCGGCGATCTTCTTCAGCGTCGGCCGCAACATCGGTTCGCTCGACGCCCAGGGCAAGGCGAAGCTGGGCGGCGGCGCGGAAGTCATGCGCAGGCTGAAGCAGTCCGGCTACGTGCTGGCCAACCACAGCTTCTCGCACGCCCAGCTCTCGAAACAGACCGGCGACAGCCTGAAAGCGGAGATCCTCAACACCGATACCCTGCTCAAGGCCGTGGACCCGCAGCGATCGAGCCTGTTCCGCTTCCCCTACGGCGCCCGCAACCGCGAGGGCATGCAGGCGCTCGAGAACGCCCGCCTGAAGTCGATGATGTGGAATATCGATTCGCTCGACTGGGCCGACCCGGTGCCCTCCTCCATCGCCGACCGCGTGCTGCGCAGCGTCGACAAGGAAGGCCGCGGCATCATCCTGTTCCACGACATCCACGAGCGCACCGTGAAGGCCCTGCCGGCCATCCTCGACCGGCTCACGGCCGAGGGTTACCAGTTCGCCGGCTGGGACGGCGAGGGTTTCAAGCTGTCCGGTACCGGCGCGCCGGCGCCGGTGCAGCGCAGCGCCGCCACCGGCTACGCCAATTCGTGGGCGATCGTGGTCGGCATCGACAAGTACCAGAAATGGCCGCAGCTGCAATACGCGGTGCGCGACGCCGAAGGCGTCGGCCAGCTCCTGGTGCAGAAGTTCGGCTTCGCGCCCGAGCGCGTGATCACCCTCAAGAACGAGCAGGCGACCCGCACCGGCATCCTGGCCGCTTTCCACGACAAGCTCGCCCACGGCAACCTGCAGCCGAACGACCGCATCTTCGTCTTCTTCGCCGGCCACGGCGCCACGCGCAAGCTCAGTTCCGGACGCGACCTGGGCTACATCGTGCCGGTCGATGCCGATCCGGACAAGCTGGCCACGGATGCGATTCCGATGACCGAGATCCAGAACATCGCCGAGAGCCTGCCGGCCAAGCATGCCCTGTTCGTGATGGACGCCTGCTACAGCGGCCTGGGCCTGACGCGCGGCGCGGCCAACGCCTCCTTCCTGCGCGATAACGCCAAGCGCCTGGGCCGGCAGATGCTGACCGCCGGCGGCGCAGACCAGCTGGTGTCGGACGGCGGGCCGAACGGACACTCGGTGTTCACCTGGACCCTGCTGCAGGGCCTGGGCGGCAAGGCCGACCTGAACGGCGACAGCCTGATCACCGGCACCGAGCTGGCGGCCTATGTGGCGCCGGCGGTGTCGAGCGTGTCACAGCAGACGCCGGCTTTCGGCAGCCTGCCGGGCTCGGAGGGCGGCGAGTTCGTGTTCGAACTGCCGGAAGAAAGCGAATTTCTGAATACCGGCACGGCGCAGCTGTCGAACGACGCGATCGCCCTGAATACCAGGCTGGATGCCCAGGCCTCGGCGCCGGCCGCGGCGGTGGTGGTCAAGGACCTGCAGGGCGGCGAAACCAGGATCGTGGCGCCGGCCGCGGTGCCGGTGTCTGCGCGCCAGAAGGCGCAGCGGGCAAACGACCAGGGGCTGCTGCTGTACAAGGAGAAGCAGTATGCGCAGGCGGAGGCGCAGTTCACCGAGGCGCTCAAGCTGCGGCCCAATTTTGCGCTGGCAGCGAACAACCTGGGCTTCGTGTTCTACAAGCAGGACAGGTTTGCGGAGGCGGCGCGCTGGTTCGAGAATGCGGTGAAAATGGATCCGTCGCGGGCGATTGCCTACATGAACCTGGGCGATGCGTATGCGCGCGGCGGAGACAAGGACAAGGCCAAGAGCGCCTACAAGACCTACCTGGAGCTGGCGCCGACGGGCTCGGGCGCTTCTTACGCGAAACAACAGCTCGAGAAGCTCTGATCTTCAGGGCAAGGACGGACAGGAGAACATCATGGAAATGAAGAGAATCAACGCCGGCAAGCTGCGCGCCATCGGCTACGATGCGCGCGAACGCATCCTGCGCGTGGAATTCGACGACGGCAGCGCCATCGACTACGAGGCTGTCGGCCTGGAAGTATGGCGCAAGCTGTCGGGCTCGGGCTCGCCCTGGAGTTATTACCGCGACAACATCGAGGAAGAGTTCAGCGGCCGCCGCGGCCGCGCCGGCACGAATCCGGACAAGAAGGGGCTCGACCGCGAAGCCCTGATGAAAGCCTTTGGCGGCACCCCGGACGAGACTTGATAAAAAAGCGCCGCCCCGTCGACACGGGGCGGCGCTTTCCGGAATCCTTCCGCGTCCGCCTGCTCAGGCGGACGCGTCGGTCATCAGGCGCTTTCCTTCAGCTGCTCCAGGATGGCCGGGTTTTCCAGCGTCGACACGTCCTGGGTGATGTTCTCGCCCTTGGCCAGCACGCGCAGCAGGCGGCGCATGATCTTGCCGGAGCGGGTCTTCGGCAGGTTGTCGCCAAAGCGGATCTCTTTCGGCTTGGCGATCGGGCCGATTTCCTTGCCCACCCAGTTGCGCAGCTCGGTCGCCAGCTTCTTGGCCTCGTCGCCGCTCGGGCGTGCCTGCTTGAGCACGACGAAGGCGCAGATCGCCTCGCCGGTGGTCTCGTCCGGTTTACCCACCACCGCGGCTTCCGCCACCATCGGGTGCGCCACCAGGGCCGACTCGATTTCCATCGTGCCCATGCGGTGGCCCGACACGTTCAGCACGTCGTCGATACGGCCGGTGATCGTGAAGTAGCCCGTGTCCTTGTTGCGCACCGCGCCGTCGCCGGCCAGGTAGTACTTGCCGCCCAGTTCGTCTGGGAAGTAGCTGGTGCGGAAGCGGTCCGGGTTGTTCCAGATGGTGCGGATCATCGACGGCCACGGACGCTTCACGACCAGGATGCCGCCCTGCCCGTTCGGCACGTCGTTGCCGGCTTCGTCCACGATCGCGGTCATGATGCCCGGCAGCGGCAGCGTGCACGAACCCGGCACCAGCGGAGTGGCGCCCGGCAGCGGGGTGATCATGTGGCCGCCGGTCTCGGTCTGCCAGAAAGTGTCGACGATCGGGCAGCGGGCCAAGCCGACGTTCTTGTAGTACCACATCCAGGCTTCCGGATTGATCGGCTCGCCGACCGAACCCAGCAGGCGCAGGCTCGACAGGTCGAAGTTCTTCGGGTTCACCTTCTGGTCCACGTCCGAGGCCTTGATGAGCGAGCGGATCGCGGTCGGCGCCGTGTAGAAGATCGAGACCTTGTGCTTGGCGATGGTTTCCCAGAAGCGGCCGGCATGCGGGAAGGTCGGCACGCCCTCGAACACGATCTGGGTCGCGCCCACCGCGGTCGGGCCGTAGGTGATGTAGGTGTGGCCGGTGACCCAGCCGATGTCGGCGGTGCACCAGAACACGTCGTCCGGCTTGATGTCGAAGGTCCACTTCATCGTCAGCGCGGCCCACAGCAGGAAGCCGCCGGTGGAATGCTGGACGCCCTTCGGGGTGCCGGTCGAGCCCGAGGTGTAGAGGATGAACAGCGGGTGCTCGGCATCCACCCATTCCGGCTCGCACTCGGCCGACTGGTCATTCACCAGCTCGTGCAGCCAGAGATCGCGGCCTTCCTGGAAATGGATGTTGCCGCCGGTGCGCTTGTAGACGATGACGTCGCGGATGCTGTCGCAGCCGCCCATTGCCAGGGCCTCGTCGACGATGGCCTTCAGCGGCAGCGACTTGCCGCCGCGCTGCTGCTCGTCGGCGGTGATGACGGCCACGGCGCCGGCGTCGATGATGCGTTCCTGCAGCGATTTGGCCGAGAAGCCGCCGAACACCACCGAGTGGGTGGCGCCGATGCGGGCGCAGGCCTGCATCGCGGTGATGCCTTCGATCGACATCGACATGTAGATGATGACGCGGTCGCCCTTCTTGATGCCGCGCGACTTGAGGCCGTTGGCGAACTTGCAGACGCGCTCGTGCAGTTCACGGTAAGTGACGCGGGTATTGGCGCCGTCGTCCGCCTCGAAGATGATCGCGGTCTTCTCCGCGTTGCCGTTCGTGAGGTTGCGGTCGAGGCAGTTGTAGGACGCGTTCAGCTGGCCGTCGGCGAACCATTTGTAGAACGGCGCATTCGATTCGTCGAGGGTGCTGGTGAATGGTTTCTGCCAGTCGATGTTCTCGCGCGCCAGGCGGGCCCAGAAACCTTCGTAGTCGCTGGCGGCTTCCGCGCACAGCTTTTCGTAGGCTTCCATGCCGGAAATGGCGGCCTTGGCGGCGAACTCGCCAGGTGGCGGGAACACGCGGTTTTCCTGGAGGGTGAATTCTTCTTGCTGGGTCTCGTTCTCGGCCATGCTGGTCTCCATAGTTTAGTAAGTGTTTTACCGAACACCTTAGGGGCGCTCGCTTACTGAGCCCTTACATGGCTCCGCAAGCATGCCTTCTGCTGGAATGCCATTCTACCAACCTGGCTGCAAAGCGGCGAAGAACCCGCATAGCCGTGCCGGCAGGTGTAGAATGCTCGGCTGTAATTTGTCCAGCACTCCAGGAACCCAGATCCCGATGGCGCAGTTAATTCCTCCACACGAAGCAAAAAAGCTCAGTCCGCTTAACAACCTGATCTTCGCCAGCCGCTGGCTGCAGCTGCCGCTGTACCTCGGCCTGATCCTGGCGCAGTGCGTCTACGTGTTCCACTTCTGGGTCGAACTCAAGGACCTGATCGGCGCCGCGCTGGGCAATGCCGCATCGCTGGAACACATCCTCGATGTCGTCACCGTGCCGGGCGCAACCCGCCCGACCAAGCTGACCGAAACCACCATCATGCTGGTGGTGCTCGGCCTGATCGACGTGGTCATGATCTCCAACCTCTTGATCATGGTTATCGTCGGCGGCTACGAAACCTTCGTCTCGCGCATGCACCTCGAAGGTCACCCGGACCAGCCCGAATGGCTGTCCCACGTGAACGCCTCGGTACTCAAGACGAAACTGGCGATGGCGATCATCGGCATCTCGTCGATCCACCTGTTGAAGACCTTCATCAACGCGGCGAACTACAAGACCGAAACCATGATGTGGCAGACCATCATCCACATCGCCTTCCTGCTGTCGGCCATGGCCATCGCCTATACCGACCGCATCGTCATGACCACGCACTCCAAGCACTGAGCGAAACATTCATTACTCCTGATCGAGAACTCCATGGCAACCGTTATCACCCAGAGCGACCTCATCGAATCGGTCGCGGCAGCCCTCCAGTACATCAGCTACTACCACCCGGCCGACTATATCCAGCACCTGGCGCGCGCGTATGAGACCGAGCAAAGCCCGGCCGCGAAGGACGCGATCGCCCAGATCCTGACCAATTCGCGCATGTGCGCCGAAGGCAAGCGTCCGATCTGCCAGGACACCGGCATCGTCAACGTGTTCCTGAAGATCGGCATGGGCGTGCGCTTCGAAGGCTTCACCGGCACCGTGACCGACGCCGTCAACGAAGGCGTGCGCCGCGCCTACGCGTTTGAAGACAACAAGCTGCGCGCCTCGATCGTGGCCGACCCGCACTTCGAGCGCAAGAACACCAAGGACAACACCCCGGCGGTGGTCCACATGGAGCTGGTCGAAGGCGACACGGTCGACGTGAAAGTGGCGGCCAAGGGCGGCGGCTCGGAGAACAAGACCAAGTTCGTCATGCTGAACCCGTCCGACTCGCTGGTCGACTGGGTCATGAAAACCGTGCCGCTGATGGGCGCCGGCTGGTGCCCGCCGGGCATGCTGGGCATCGGCATCGGCGGCACCGCCGAGAAGGCGATGCTGATGGCGAAGGAGTCGCTGATGGACGACATCGACATGTACGAACTGAAGCAGCGCGGCCCGCAGAACAAACTGGAAGAACTGCGTATCGAACTGTGCGACAAGATCAACGCACTGGGCATCGGCGCCCAGGGCCTGGGCGGCCTGACCACCGTGCTGGACGTGAAGATCAACATGTACCCGACCCACGCGGCCTCCAAGCCGGTGGCGATGATCCCGAACTGCGCCGCCACCCGCCACGCCCACTTCGTGCTGGACGGCTCGGGCCCGGCCTACATCGAACCGCCGGCGCTGTCCACGTGGCCGGAAGTGCACTGGACCCCGGACACCGAAAAATCCAAGCGCGTCGACCTGAACACCCTGACCAAGGAAGAAGTCGCTTCCTGGAAGCCGGGCCAGACCCTGCTGCTGAACGGCAAGATGCTGACTGGCCGCGACGCCGCGCACAAGCGCATCCAGGACATGCTGTCCAAGGGCGAACAGCTGCCGGTGGACTTCACCAACCGCGTGATCTACTACGTCGGCCCGGTCGACCCGGTCGGCAGCGAAGTCGTCGGCCCGGCAGGCCCGACCACCGCGACCCGCATGGACAAGTTCACCGACATGATGCTGGAGAAGACCGGCCTGATCTCGATGATCGGCAAGGCCGAGCGCGGCCCCGCGGCGATCGAATCGATCCAGAAGCACAAGTCGGCCTACCTGATGGCGGTCGGCGGCTCGGCCTACCTGGTCTCGAAGGCGATCAAGTCGGCCAAGGTGGTCGGCTTCGAGGACCTGGGCATGGAAGCGATCTACGAGTTCGACGTGACCGACATGCCGGTCACGGTGGCCGTCGATTCGACCGGCACCTCGGTGCACACCACCGGTCCGAAGGAGTGGTCGGCCAAGATCGAGTCGCTGAAGGGCATCCCGGTCACCACCGCCTGATTGAATCGCGCGGGCGGATCGATGGATACGCCCGCGTTTTCAACCATGACCACACCCACCCTCTCCCCTGGCGCCCCGGTCGGCATCTTCGACTCGGGCGTCGGCGGCTTTTCGGTACTGCGCCACATCCAGGCGCAGCTGCCGCACGAAGCTCTCCTGTATTTCGCCGACTCCGGCTTTGCCCCCTACGGCGACAAGCCGGAACACGTCGTCATCGAGCGCGTGCTCGGCATCGCCGCCTTCCTGGTAGCGCGTGGCGTCAAAGCCCTGGTCGTGGCCTGCAACACTGCCACCGTCGCCGCCGTGCGCATCCTGCGCGAGCACTATCCCGACATGCCCATCATCGGCGTCGAGCCGGGCCTGAAACCCGGCGCGGCCAGCACCCGCCAGGGCACGGTCGGCGTGCTGGCCACCGAGCGCACCCTCGCCGGCGAAAAATTCCTGCTGCTGCGCGACCAGATCGCCGCCGCGACCGGCGCGCGCTTCCTGCTCCAGCCCTGCGTCGGCCTGGCCGACCAGATCGAGTTCGGCGAACCGGGCAGCCCGGCGCTCGACGCCATGCTGGAGCGTTACATCGCCCCGCTGCTGGCGCAGGGCGCCGACACCCTGGTGCTCGGCTGCACCCACTATCCGCTGGTGCAGGCCTCGATCGAGCGCGTGATCCGGCGCCATACCGATGCCGGGGTGACGCTGATCGACACCGGCGACGCTGTGGCGCGCCAGCTGGCGCGTCTGCTCGAGGCCGCGGGGCTGCTGCGCCCGGCCGGGGACGCTGGCGCGCAGCTGGAAGGTTTCACCAGCGCCAGCGGCACCGCCCTGTGCGCCGCCTTCGCCAGCCTGCTGGGGCAAAATCCGCCCGTGCACGAGGTCGCGATCGGCGCCACGCCATCGAACCCGGCAGGAACACACATTTAGACTTGCCAGTTCGGGAAGCGCTTTGTATAATCTTGTTCTGTCTCGGAAACAGCGAGACAGGCAGTAAGACAGTGGTGGCTGTAGCTCAGTTGGTAGAGTCCAGGATTGTGATTCCTGTTGTCGTGGGTTCGAGTCCCATCAGCCACCCCAAAGAATGCGACAAGAAGGCTTACATGTTCACCATGTATGCCTTTTTTGTTTTCTGCCCCGCCAGGATGAGCAGATCTGGTTACAAGTCCTTTGCTGCTCGACATTTCCTTGCACCGTGGCTATCCTCAGTGCTCTGGCAACCCTGTCACGCAAGTGGCGCCCCTGATGATCCTAGCGCACCCGGCCCCGACTCCCATCACCAGCCTCACGGCCAAGAAGCGGCCGGCCGTCCTGTACGCAATCCGCCTGATGCTGCTGTTCTGCGCGCTGCTGGCCGCCGCCCAGGTCTGGAGCGCCTGGAGCGCGCGCCAGAGCCGACTGGACGAGCATGCGGCCGCGACCTCGAACATGGCCAAGGCCCTCGCGGCCCAGGCCGAGAGCACGGTGCGGATCGTCGACACGGTGCTGGCCGGCGTGGTCGAGCGGGTCGAGCATGACGGTGTGACGCTGGCCGCGAGCGAGCGCCTGCGCTCCCACATGCGCAACATGGCGCTGCAGGTGAAGGAACTGCACAGCCTGTCCATATATGACGCGGACGGCAGGTGGCTGGTCACCTCGGCCGAACGTCTGCTTCCCGGCAGCTACGCCGAGCACGACTATTTCCAGTTCCACCTGAATAACCGCAGCCGCAACGCCTATATCGGCAAACCGTTTCGCAGCAGCTTGACCGGCGTGTGGCTGCTGCCGGTGTCGCGCCGCCTCGACCATCCCGACGGCAGCTTTGCCGGGGTGGCGCTGGGCACCATCCAGATCGCCTACTTCGCCGAACTGTACGAAAGCTTCGACGTCGGCCAGGAAGGCGTGGTCATGCTGGCGCGCGACGACGGCACCCTGATCTACCGCCGGCCCTTCAACGAGAAGCTGATCGGCACCAGCATTGCCGATGGGCCGGTGTTCACGATGTACCGCTCTTCGGGCCCGGTCGGCACCGCCATGCTGCGCTCCAAGATCGATGGCGTCGTGCGCCTGTACAGCTACCGCCACCTGAACGCCCTGCCCCTGATCGTCGCGACCGCGCAGTCCAGGAAGGAGATCCTGGCCGAGTGGCAGCAGTCGACCCTCTTCATGTCCGGCGCCACCGTGCTGGTGGTGCTGCTGCTGGCCGGCGTCGGCGCGCGCCTGGTGCGCCAGATCATGATCCGCGACCAGCTCGAGGCCGAGCTGCGCATCGCGGAGGAGCACCTGCAGGAGCGCAACCAGGAGCTGACCGTGCTGGCGACCCGCGACGGCCTGACCGGCCTGGCCAACCGCCGCCATTTCGAGGACACGCTGCGCCTCGAGCTCAATCGCGCCGGTCGTACCGGGGCGCCGCTGTCGCTGGTGCTGCTGGACGTCAACGACCATTACGGCCACGTGGCCGGCGACGACTGCCTGCGGCAGGTGGCGGCGGCCCTGCGCGGCGGCCTGACCCGTCCGACCGACCTGGCGGCCCGCTATGGCGGCGAGGAGTTCGCGGTCGTCCTGCCCGCCACCGGCCAGTCCGGCGCGCGCTACGTGGCCGAGCGCCTGCGCCTGGCGGTCCTCGATCTCGGCATCGCGCATGCCGCCAATCCTCCCGGCCTGGTGAGCATCAGCGCGGGGACCTGCACCTTCCACGGCAAGCCGTGCGAGGACGACGATCCGGAGGCCTTCGTGCGCCAGGCCGACGCCCTGCTCTACCGCGCCAAGGCCGAAGGCCGCAACCGGGTCGCGGCCGATTCCGACACTACCGGCACCGCGCCGTCCGAGTTCTCCATATAAAAAACCGCCTGCGGTGCAGGCGGTTTCTTGGCCGAGCCGGTGAGGCTTAGTAGCGGTTCGGGTTGTTCGGGCGGGCATCGTAGCGGTTCGGGACGCCGTCGCCGTCACGGTCGCGGCGCGCCATGCGGTGGTTGTCGCGGACCCAGCCGCCGCGGTCCATGTACCAGCCGTTGCGGTCCTGGCGCCACACCGGCTGCTGGTAGACGTAGCCGGCACGCACCCGCTCGTAGTGACCGCGTTCCCACACGTAGCGGCGGCCGTTCCAGTTCCAGTAGCCCGGCACCCATTCGTAGCCGCGGCGGGCGGCGGGGATGCTCTCGTGGCGCAGCGGCGGCGGCGCCTTGTGCACCACGATCACTTCGGTGCGGCCCTGGGCTTGCGCCTGGACCGGCGCGAAGGCTGCGGCACTGATCAGGACAGCTGCGGAAGCGGCAAGAATCGTTTTCATGGTACTTCTCCTTTCGGTTGGTGTTGGAAGCACTATAGCCAGCCTCAACCGCGCACGGGAGAAATGAAAAACCTTCTTACACTCGAAACATGCTGCGACGAAAATGTAACCGAGGGGGATGAAAGCAAACAGCCGGCGCGAGGCCGGCTGTTCGTCATGGGATGAAAATCTGATCAGTCCAGTTTCCAGGCGTAGTCGACCTTGGTCCAGGTCGCGGCCGGTGCGCCGTCCTTGGTGCCCGGCTTGAACTTGCATGCCGACAGGCCTTTCAGGGCAGCCTTGTCCAGGTTCTTGAAACCGCTCGACTTTTCCAGTTTCGACTCGGTCACGGTGCCGTCGGCGCTGACCAGGAACGATGCCGAAGTGGTGCCCTGCTCTTCGTTCATCAGCGACGCCTTCGGGTATTCGACCGCGCACTTCTTCGGGTCGAACGAAGCCGGCACTTCGGCAGCGAAGGTTGCGCCGGCGGCGGAGGCGAGGGTCATTGCAGCGATCAGTTTCACGGTCAGGTTTTTCATGGTTTCCCCAAAAGGTTTTTGTTTAAGCTGCGCCGGTCCGGGGACCGGCGCTCTTCTCTCTTAGAATTCTTCCCACTCGTCGCTGGCGACGGTGGCGGCTTTCTTGGCTTTAGGAGCCGGTGCGGCCGGTGCATCTTCCTTCGCCGCAGCCGGGGCTGCGGCAGGCTTTTTCACTGCCGGCTTTTTGAGGGCCGGAGCCGGACGCTTGGCGGCGGCCGGGCGCACCACTACCGCGGTGCTGGTGGCCACGGCAGCTGGTGCTGCCTCGGCCTGGTATTGCTCGCCCTCGCTCAGCTTGAAGATGCTGACGACGCGGGCCAGTTCGCTTGCCTGGTCCTGCAGGCTCTGCGCGGCGGCAGCGGCCTCTTCCACCAAGGCGGCGTTCTGCTGGGTCATGCTGTCCATCTCGATGATCGACAGGTTCACCTGTTCGATGCCGGCGCTCTGCTCGGCGCTGGCGTTGGCGATTTCGCTCATGATGTCGGTCACGCGCTTCACGCTCGTCACCACTTCATCCATCGTCACGCCGGCCTGGCCGACCAGCTTGCTGCCGCGCTCGACCTTCTCGACCGAGTCACCGATCAGGGTCTTAATTTCTTTCGCCGCCGCGGCCGAACGCTGGGCCAGGTTGCGCACTTCCGATGCCACGACCGCGAAGCCGCGTCCCTGCTCGCCGGCACGGGCCGCTTCCACCGCGGCGTTCAGCGCCAGGATGTTGGTCTGGAAGGCGATGCCGTCGATCACGCCGATGATGTCCGAGATCTTGCTGGCCGAGCTGTTGATCTCGCCCATGGTGCCCACCACCTGCGACACCACTTCGCCACCCTTGCGCGCCACGTCCGAGGCGGTCGCGGCCAGGGCGTTGGCCTGACGGGCGTTGTCGGCGTTCTGCTTGACGGTCGAGGTCAGCTCTTCCATTGCCGAGGCGGTCTTTTCCAGCGAGCTGGCCTGCAGTTCGGTACGCGAGGACAGGTCGATGTTGCCGGCCGCGATTTCACGCGAAGCGGTGCCGATGGTTTCGGTGCCGCGGCGGACCTGCTGGACGATGCCGACCAGGCTGTTGCGCATTTCCTTCATTTCCACCAGCAGGCTGCCGCGGTCCGATTCTTCGGTCTCGATTGCCACGGCCAGGTCGCCGTGGGCGATGCTGGCGGCGATCTGCGCGGTGTAGGCCGGCTCGCCGCCCAGCTGCTTGCGCAGGCTGCGCGAGATGACCCAGGCTGCCGCGATGCCCATGGCGACGGCGGCGACCAGCATGCCGATCATGAAGTTACGGGCGTTGACGAATTCCGATTCGGCGTCGGCCTTGCTCTGGGCGTTCTGCTTTTCTTCCAGGGCGGCCAGCTGGTCCAGCGCGTCGGTCCACTTCTTCTGCACCGGACGCACTTCGCGGATCATGACGCGGGTGGCGTCCATCGCGTTATTCGACAGGTACAGTTCGGACGCCTTGGCGATGGCCGGCATGGCCAGGCCTTCGGATTCCTTGATCTGGGCCAGCAGGGCTTTTTCCTTGTCGCTGGCGTGGGCGGCGAACAGTGCCGACAGCTTCTTCTGGGCTTCCTCGTACTTGCGGGTCTGTTCCTTGAACTTGACCATTTCCGGTTCCATGTCGGCCGGATCGGTCATCAGGGTCAGCACGCGCAGCGACGCGATGCGGTCGCTCACGTTGTTGCGCATCTCGATGACCAGGCCGGTCGAGACATTGCTCACGCTGACGACCTTGTCGAGGCGGTCCTGGATCTGCGCCATGCGCAGGATGCCGACCACGGTCACGGCGATCAGCAGCACCAGCACCAGTGCGAAACCGAGCGCGAGGCGGGTACCGACCTTCAAGTTATTCAAAAAAGCCATTTTTCCTGTTCATCCCTGTATCTATTGATCGAAATTCGCCCGGATTCCTGCGCCGTGCGACGCGTGTCACAAGCCGTTCATGCGCCTATGGTATTTCCAAGAGGATAAATCAAAAGTTCCGCCCGGAAAGATGGAAATCGACTGTAACATCCGAACTGTTTCAGCTCAACAACAGAGTTGATAATCATCAACTCATAGGGAGCAAAGGGAATTATGCGACGAGACTTTCCACACGGCAAGCTTTTCACAAGTTATGTATACATTGCGAACAACAAACTGTAGTGTTTTGCCGACAGGAATCGGGATAGGGGCGGCCAAATCTGGCCAGCCCCTCCCACACTACCCGGCATGCGGGTCCGCGCCGGGCGGTTGGAACGGTTGAGGTCATAGTGCCGAAACCCGGCGCACCATGCCTGCTCTCACCTGGAGCCATCAGTTTTACCGTGTGACCCATTGTCTCGAGCTTGCGCGCCCAGAGGTGCGCACTGCCGCATGCCTCCATGCCGATCAGGCAGGGCGACAGGTTGGCGAAGAAGTTTGCCATCTGGTCGCGTTTCACCTGCTTGCGCAGGCACGTCTTGCCTGCCGTATCGACGCCGTGGATCTGGAACACGTTCTTTGCCAGATCGATGCCAATTGCGGTAATCTGCATGATGACGCTCCCTCTCATTCAGGTGGTGTTCGACACTACCACTTTGGCACATTTGATGCCGTAGAGTGGGGGCGTCCATCCCATTGGGTAAGAACGCACTCCTTCCCTGCACAACCGCCGAATTTACGCCGCCTCGCTTTGACCACAAGAGCTTCGCGGAATGTTGCCCGCTCGCCCTGCTCGGCACCGCCTTCTATTCGGTTCTTGTCCAGGCTCACAGTTTCGCTCCACGCTTCCTCCCCACACTCGGTCGCCCTTATGCAGTTGTGCTTCGCTTCGCTCGCTGTGGTCAGCTCGCGGCGGGACTTGCACCCGCAAGAGTGCGCCCATGCTGGGCGCACAACGAAAAGGGCGTACCGAAGTACGCCCTGTGGCAGAGTACAAGCGGGGGTCAGGCGGCAAGCGGCATGCGTGCGGCCGCTTCCAGCAACAGGGCCGGATCGGCGCCCGCCAGCTTCTTCGGATCGGACAGCAGCTGGCGGAAGGCACGGGCGCCCGGCAGGCCGGTCATGATGCCCAGCATGTGGCGCGTGATGCTGTTCAGCTTCAGGCCATGCTGGCCGTACAGGCGCAGCTGCTCGGCGATGTAGGGAATCATGGCTTCCAGCACCTCGACCCGGGTTTTCATCGGCGCCTCGAGGTCGCCGTAGAACAGGCGGTCCCAGCTCGCCATGACCCAGGGGTTGTGATAGGCCTCGCGGCCCAGCATGACCCCGTCCACGTGCTCCAGGTGCAGGGCGATCTCCTGATCCGTCTTGATGCCGCCGTTGATGATGATTTCCAGCTCCGGAAATTCGCGCTTGAGCTGGTAGGCCACGTCGTAGCGCAGCGGCGGAATCTCGCGGTTTTCCTTCGGCGACAGCCCCTTGAGCACGGCATTGCGGGCGTGCACGATGAAGGTGCGGCAGCCGGCATCAGCGATGGTGCCGATGAAGTCGCGCACGAAGCCGTATTCCTCGTTGTAGTCGATGCCGATCCGGTGCTTGACCGTGACGTCGATCGTCACCGCGTCGCGCATCGCCTTGACGCAGTCGGCCACCAGCTGCGGCTCGCCCATCAGGCAGGCCCCGAAGGCGCCCTTCTGCACCCGCTCGGACGGGCAGCCGCAATTCAGGTTGATTTCGTCGTAGCCCCACTGCTCGCCCAGCTTCGCGCTTTTCGCCAGGTCGGTCGGATCGCTGCCGCCCAGCTGCAGGGCGATCGGGTGCTCCACCTCGTCATAGCGCAGGTGGCGCTCGACGTCGCCGTAGACCAGGGCCCCCGTGGTGACCATTTCTGTATACAGCCAGGTGTGGCGGGTGATCTGGCGATGGAAGACGCGGCAGTGGCGGTCGGTCCAGTCCATCATGGGGGCGACCGACAGGCGGCGGCTGCGGTAAGGGGAAGTGGCGGTGGTCACGGCGGCTTCTTATATATATGCGGTTGCGAAACGAGGGCGACATCATAGCGCTAAACCCGTGCCGCCGTCCTTCGCCTGCTGTCCTATCAAAAAAATTTCCATACGGCATTTAATAAACGCCTGAGGACGGTCGTCTTGTACTCCTGAGAGCGCAATAAACCCAGCTCTGAAACGCTAACCCAACAGGAGTTCCCATGCTGAGCCTTCACACCAACAACGCCTCGCTGGCCGCGCAAAATTCGCTGACCCGCACCCAGTCCTCGCTGTCGACCTCGATGACTCACCTGTCGGTGCAGGTGCTCACGCTGCCCGTGTTCCGCGCGGTGGCCGAACTGGCCCTGGTGCTGCCGCGCCTCGACGCGGCGGAGACGCAGGCGCGCGAAGTATGAAATATTATTTCACCAAGACTCTATTTGTGCAATAATATTTCATCAGTTGCCGCGGGGGCCAGCCGACGGTACCGACGATCGACACGTCCCGGTTCTCGGGAATCTCGTTATACGACAGCACGTGCAGCCCCGGCGCGAACAGCTTGGCGTAGCGCGCCAGCAGCGGGCGCACCTGCGGCAGCACCAGCAGCAGCGGCGGCGTGTGCCGCTGCTTCATCTGCTCGCGCGCCACCGGCATATTGATCTGCAGCTGAGACAGCAGCTGCGGGTCGATCGGGTAGTTGTCCAGCGCGACCTTGCCGCCATTGTTCTGGCGCGCCTGGTTCAGGGAGCCGAGCAGCATGTTTTCCAGTTCGGCCGACGGGTTAAACGCCGGCATGTCCTTCTTCTTGCCGAACAGGCCGGACACGATCTGGCGCCGCAGCGCGCAGCGCACCTCGGCCGCCAGCAGGATCGGGGCCTTGGTGGTTTCCGAGCTGTCCAGCAGCGTGGTGGCGATCACCACGATGTCCTTCAGCGACACGCCTTCGGCCAGGAGCACGCGGAACACGCGCAGCAGCTGGGTGTGGGTGAGCGCCTTTTCCAGCGCCCCGGCCAGCTTCGGCGACAGCGCCTGCAGGCGCTCCAGGATCGCCGGCACGTCCTCGTGGCGGAACAGCTCGTGCAGGTATTCGCGCACCACCTTCGAGGTATGGGTGGCGATCGCGCTCGCCACCTCGACCACCTGGTGCCCAGGCCCAGCGCATCGGCCTTCTGCTCGGGCGTGATCCAGGTGATCGCCATGCCGTAGGCCGGCTCGATGCCGGGGATGCCGTCGATCTCGCCGTACACGTTGGGCGACGGGATCGCCATCAGGTGATCCGGCCATCACTTCGGCTTCGGCCACCACGATGCCCGACAGGCTGATCGCATACTGGGAAGGACGCAGCGCCAGGTCGTCGCGCACGCCGATCGCGGGCAGCACCATGCCCATCTGCTCCGACAGGCTCTGGCGCAGGCCCTTGATGCGCTTGGTGAGCGGCTCGCCCTGGGCCTTGTCGATCATGCCGACCAGCTTGTAGCCCACCGCCACCCCCTACCTGCTGCACCACCGGCAGCGCCTGCCAGTCGAGCTCGGGCGCGCGCTCGTCGCGCAGCGCCGCTTCGATCGCGGCCACCCCTAGATTGTCGGGCGCCTGCACGCGCCTGGTGAGCTTCCAGCCGACGAAACCGACCACCGCCGCGAAGATGAAGAAGGTGAACATCGGCATGCCCGGCACCAGGCCGAGCACGATCATGACGCCCGCCACCGAGAACAGCACCGCCGGCTGAGCCAGCATCTGGCTGCCCACCTGCTTTTCCAGGTCGCCGGATTCGCCGATGCGGGTCACCAGGATCGCCGCCGCCGCCGACAGCAGCAGCGCCGGGATCTGCGCCACCAGGCCGTCACCGATGGTGAGCAGCGCATAGACCTTGAAGGCTTCGCCCAGCGGCAGGCCGTGCATCAGGGCGCCGATGGCGATACCGCCCACCACCTATGCCTTCTCGGTGGGCAGCGCCGGCGGCCCGCAGCTGAGCGCCACCATCGAGCCCGGCATGACGCCGGAAGAGATCGCCGCCCGCCTCGACCGCACCCTGTCGCCGGTGAAAGTCCGCGTGTCGCTGGACAGGCAGCAGCAGCTGGTGTTCAGCGCGCCGGAATCCGAGTGGGTCGGCATGAAGGATGCGATCGCGATCTCGGGCCGCGGCCGTGTCGACGTGGCCGAAGACCCGGCCGGCCTCGCGCCGGAACAGTGGAATGTCGGCACCCCGGACGCGCTGCGCCAGAGCCTGCGCGAAGTGGTGCAGGCCCTGGCACGGGTGCGCCGTTCGCAGGAAGCGGCCAGCGCCGCACTGAGTGCGGCCATGGCGCGTGTCGAACAACCAGCCATTCCGGAAGCGGAGCTGGCGGCCATCAGCGGCGACTTCGCAGCCACCGCGGCCAGCCACGATTACCAGTCGCTGCTGGCGATCACCTCGGCCCTGGTCGGCGTGAGCCGCGAACGGGTGCAGGCGCTGCTCGGACTGCGCTGATCGGTCCCGCTCATGAAAAAGCCCTCCGGCGCCAGGCGCCGGAGGGCTTTTTTGTGGTTCTTCGCGGGGAATGGGGGAAGACGGGGTTGACGATCTAATCGGGAGGTGGTGGCGGTGGCCTGATGTTGGTAGATTGATAGTCGCCAAACAAATCAGTCTATCAAACCACCGCCATGCTCAATGCTATGTCGTCTGTCTCGTTTTGGGAAGGCCATATTGTCGACACCGTCCAAGAACAAGAAGACGGATCACTGTTAATCGTTCTCGATACCTGCCCGGCAAGGGATGCTGTGTGCGGAGCGTGCCACCAGCCTTGCGCCCTGGTGCATGAGCGCCGAAGGCGTAAGGTGCGCGATCGCGACGTTCTGGACAAGCGCGTCTGGCTCGATGTGCCGGTACGGCGGCTGGACTGCCATCACTGCAATGCACGAGTGGCCGAGCACATTGTTTGGCTCGACCGCCGGGCGCGCATCACGCACCGCGTGCGTCTGTGGGTCGAGGCGCTGGCGCAGTTGCTGCCCATAGCCCATATAGCCCGGTTGACCGGGCTGCACTGGCATACCATCAAAGAGATTGATCATCGGCGACTAAAGCAGCTGCACGGCGACTTCTCGGCGGTGGGCGTACGCCGCTTGGTCATGGACGAATTTGCCCTGCACAAGGGCCATCGCTACGCTACCGTGGCCATGGATGCCGAGCGTATGCGCGTCTTGTGGGTTGGGGAAGGCAACAGCCGGGAAGCGATCCGGCCATTCTTTGAGCTGCTGGGCGAGCAAGGCTGCCAGCGAATCGAGGCGGTGGCCATGGATATGAACACGGCCATGGACCTTGAAGTGCGTCAGCAATGTCCAAACGCGGAGGTGGTCTACGATTTGTTTCATGTCGTGGCCCGCTTCGGCCGCGAAGTCGTCGACCGGGTGCGCGTCGATCAAGCCAATACGTTACGGGCCGAACCAAAAGCGCGCCAGGTCATCAAGCGTAGCCGCTGGCTGTTACTACGCAACCGCGACAACCTCAAGGCCGAACAGGCCGTCAAGCTCGAAGAACTGCTCGCCGCCAATCAGCCGCTGGCAACGGTCTACCTGCTCAAGACCGAATTGAAAGAGATCTGGTATGCGCCATCGGTCCGGGAAGGTGCTCGTCGATGGAAGGCTTGGCTCAAACTCGCCTTGGAAAGCCATATCACACCGCTGATCCAGTTTGCCAAACGGCTGGCCAAGTACCGGCGCGGCATTCTGGCTTCGGCCATCTATCCGATGAACTCATCGATCCTGGAAGGCGTCAACAACCGCATCAAAGTCATCAAGCGCATGGCCTACGGATTTCGGGATGCATCCTACTTCTTCCTGAAAATCAAGGATGCGTTTCCCGGCAAAACGCGATGAACCTTTTTTGTTACTTGCGTGCTGTTGAAGCGTTTAGAAGCCGTACTTCAGGCCGGCGCTCCAGACGTTGGCGCGGGCGCCGAAGTCCTTGGACTTGCCGTAGCGCTCATATTCCGCCACCAGTGCCGTGTTCTGGTTCAGCTTGTACTCCACGCCGACGCCGGCGTAGCCGCTGGTGTCATCCTGCTTGAAGTTGCCCACGTTGGTGTTCAGCTTGCGCTCGCTGTGCGAGATGCCCAGCTTGCCGTAGGCCGACACCTGTTCGTTGACCGGCATGGTGTATTTCGCAGCGACATAGGTACCGTAGCCTTCGGTGTTGCCGCGCATGCCGCCACTGGCGAAGTCGGTCTTGTGGTGGTTGGTCCAGCCGGCCTCGACACCCATGCGCTCGTCGAACTGGTAGCCGGCGAACAGCTTGCCGTCGGCCTTGTGGGCGTCAACGGTGCTGTTCTTGGCAGTCACGGCGCTGGCGCCGACATAGCCGCGCCCGGCGTTGGTCTGGGCCTGAGCGGTACCGGCAACGGCGGCAGTGGCGATCAGTGCAATCATCAGCTTTTTCATGCGAACTCCCTTCAATAATCTTCATCTGGCTCGCAATTCACAATGAATCGCGTTGTATACACAATAGCAAACCCAGCCGGCTGAGTCCAGTCCAAACCTGGTAAGAACTGTAACAAGATGCAAAATTGAGACCAGATCAGCACTTATGTGCGCCAGATGACGGATGATGTCGTGAAGTGAGTCGGGGGCGACAGTGCGCGAAAAGATTAACCTCACTTGAGGGTCAGGTCTGACATCTGGACACGAACTCAAGCATGACATGCTTGTATTGCCCAGTCCGTGTCCGAATGTCAGACCTGACCCCGGCTGAGGAATAAAAAAACCCGCTGCAAGCAGCGGGTTTCTCTGAGACAGCTTGGAGGCGATTACGCGCCTTCGCGGCTCGCCTTCTTGCGCTCGTGTTCCTTCAGGAAACGCTTGCGCAGGCGGATCGATTTCGGGGTGATCTCGACCAGTTCGTCGTCTTCGATGAACTCGACGGCATATTCCAGCGACATCTGGATCGGCGGCACCAGGCGCACGGCTTCGTCGGTACCCGAGGAACGCACGTTGGTCAGCTGCTTGCCCTTGATCGGGTTGACGACCAGGTCGTTGTCGCGCGAGTGGATGCCGATGATCATGCCTTCGTACACCGGGGTGTTGTGCTCGACGAACATGCGGCCGCGGTCCTGCAGCTTCCAGATCGCGTAGGCGACGGCGGCGCCGTCGTCCTGCGAGATCAGCACGCCGTTGCGGCGGCCGGCCAGGTCACCCTTGCTGGTGTCGACCGGTGCGTATTCGTGGAACACGTGGCTCATCAGGCCAGTGCCGCGGGTCAGGGTCATGAACTCGCCCTGGAAGCCGATCAGGCCACGGGCCGGGATCAGGTATTCCAGACGGACACGGCCCTTGCCATCCGATTCCATGTTCTGCAGGTCGCCACGGCGGCGGCCCAGCTCTTCCATCACCCCGCCCTGGTTCACTTCTTCCACGTCGACGGTCAGGTTTTCGTAGGGCTCGCACTTGACGCCGTCGATTTCCTTGAACACCACGCGCGGACGCGACACGGCCAGCTCGAAGCCTTCACGGCGCATGTTTTCCAGCAGAATGGTCAGGTGCAGTTCGCCACGGCCCGAGACTTCGAAGATGGTGTCGTCGTCGGTCGGCAGCACGCGCAGCGCCACGTTCGACTTCAGTTCGCGCTCGAGGCGGTCGCGCAGCTGGCGGCTGGTAACGAACTTGCCTTCGCGGCCGGCCAGCGGCGAGGTGTTCACCATGAAGTTCATGGTCAGGGTCGGCTCGTCGACGGTCAGCATCGGCAGCGCTTCCGGAGTATCCACGGCGGTCACGGTCACGCCGATGCCGATGTCTTCGATACCGTTGATCAGGACGATGTCGCCGGCGACGGCTTCTTCCACCTGCACGCGCTCCAGGCCCTTGAAGTTCAGCACCTGATTGATGCGGCCCTTGACCGGGTTCTTGTCGTCCTGGCCGTTCAGCACCAGCACGTCCATGCCCGGCTTGATGCGGCCGCGGTTGATGCGGCCGATGCCGATCTTGCCGACGTACGAGGAGTAGTCCAGCGAGGTGATCTGCATCTGCAGCGGGCCGTCCGGATTGTCGTCACGCACCGGCACGTATTTCAGGATGGCATCGAACAGCGGCTTCATGTCGCCGCCGCGCACGCTCTCGTCCAGGCCGGCGTAGCCGTTCAGGCCCGAGGCGTAGACGATCGGGAAGTCCAGCTGCTCGTCGGTGGCGCCGAGCTTGTCGAACAGTTCGAAGGTCTGGTTGATCGCCCAGTCCGGACGTGCGCCCGGACGGTCGACCTTGTTGACCACGACGATCGGCTTGAGGCCCAGGGCCAGCGCCTTGCGGGTCACGAAGCGAGTCTGCGGCATCGGGCCTTCCTGGGCGTCGACCAGCAGCAGCACCGAGTCCACCATCGACAGCACGCGCTCGACCTCGCCGCCGAAGTCGGCGTGGCCCGGGGTGTCGACGATGTTGATGTGGGTGCCTTCGTACTCGACCGCGCAGTTCTTCGAGAGAATCGTGATACCGCGTTCTTTTTCGATGTCGCCGGAGTCCATCACGCGGGTGTCCACCGCCTGGTTTTCACGGAAAGTGCCGGATTGGCGCAGCAGCTGGTCCACCAGGGTGGTCTTGCCGTGGTCAACGTGGGCGATGATTGCGATATTACGAATCGCGCGTTTGGTGTCTGACATGTGTGTTTTCAACAGTGAATGTTGCGTGATGGTCGGAGGCGGCGATGATCATTACCGTTTACCGTAGCCCGCTACTATAGCACGCTATGTGGCTTGCTGCGCTGCAGCGAGCGGGAATTTCGACGAAAAACTGCCGTCGATGATAGCGCCGATCGATTGCAGGAAGATGACGCCCAAGCGCCGCCGGCGCGCCGTAGCGCGCCAGCAACGGTAAGCGGGCGCTTACTGCTGCGCCGCGATCAGGCGCTCCGGCGCCAGGATGGCGTATTCCTGCAAGCTGGCGGTGCCGAGCAGCTTGCCGTCATGGTAGACCCGCACCCGGCCCAATTCGCTGGGGACGACGACCGATTCCTTGCCGAGCGCCAGGCGCTGGCCGTTCAGGAAACGCTTTGCCAGCTCCGCCGTGAGCTCGACCGACGGGAAGCTCGACAGCAATGCATCGACCGGGGCCAGCAGCGAGAGCGGATCGGCGTGCGCCTGCAGGTCCTCCAGCGTGATCATGCGCTCGGTGGAGAGCGCCCCCACCTGCACCCGGCGCAGCGCGTTCAGGTGCGCGCCGCAGCCGAGCGCGGCGCCGATGTCCTCGCCCAGCACGCGCACATACGTGCCCTTGCTGCAGGTGACCAGGATCTTCAGGAGCGGCGCCGTATACTCGACCAGGGACAAGGCGTGGATGGTCACCGGCCGCGCTTCGCGCTCGAGCGTGATGCCTTCGCGCGCGTACTCGTACAGCGCCTTGCCGTCGCGCTTGAGCGCGGAATACATGGGCGGGACCTGGAAGATGGGACCGCGAAAGCGCGCCAAGGCGGCTTCGACCTGCTCGCGCGTGACATCCACCTCGCGCTGCTCGATGAGCTCCCCTTCGGTGTCGCCAGTGGTGGTCATGATGCCCAGGTGAACCGTCGCCTCATAGGTCTTGTCGGCTTCGAGCAGGTCTTGCGAGAACTTGGTCGCTTCGCCGAAGCACAGCGGCAGCAAGCCGGTGGCGAACGGGTCCAGGGTGCCGGTATGGCCGGCCTTTTTGGCATTGAAGACGCGCTTGGCCTTCATCAGGGCGTCGTTCGAGGACAGGCCGACCGGCTTGTCGAGCAGGAGGACGCCGTCGACGAGGTCGCGCGGTTTTTTGGGAGGACGGGCTGCCACGTGCGCTTACTCGCTGTCCGAATTGTCGTCCTGGCCGAAATCGGCGGCGCGGGTCGCGTTGGCCTGGTCGATCAGGGCCGACATGGCCAGGCCGCGCGTGGTCGAGGTGTCGTGCACGAAGTGCAGCTGCGGCAGCGTGTGGATGTGCAGGCGCTTGCCGAGCAGGTTGCGCAGGTAGCCGGCAGCTTTCGACAGGCCTTCCAGGGTCTGCTTGACTTCCTCCGGGCTGTCCTTCAGCAGGGTGAAGTAGATTTTGGCGTGGGCATAGTCGGGGGTCAGCTTGACTTCGCTGATGGTGACCATGCCGACGCGCGGATCCTTGAGTTCGAAGGCGATCAGTTCCGACAAGTCTTTCTGGATCTGGTCGGCGACCCGCAGGCCGCGCTGGGGAATGCTTTTGCTGTGTTTTGCCATGATGTTGCTATCTTGTTCTTGTGAATGTCGGGCCAAAAAACAAGGGCCAGGCCCCTCGCGGCATCGCCGCGAAGCGTCCTGGCCCTCATGGTACGCCCAATGTCGAAATTACAGCGTACGTGCCACTTCGGTTACTTCGAACACCTCCAGGACGTCGCCGACCTGGATTTCGTTCATGTTCTTCAGCGACAGACCGCACTCGAGACCGGCACGGACTTCCTTCGCGTCGTCCTTGAAGCGCTTGAGCGAGTCGATCTCGCCGGTCCACACGACAATGTTGTTGCGCAGCAGGCGGACCGAGGAGGTACGCTTGACGACGCCGTCGGTGACCAGGCAGCCCGCGATCGCGCCGACCTTCGACACCAGGATGACCTGGCGGATTTCCACCTGGCCGGTGATGGTCTCGCGCTTCTCCGGTGCCAGCATGCCCGACAGTGCCGTCTTGATCTCGTCGATCGCATCGTAAATGATGCTGTAATAACGGATGTCGACGCCGTTGGCTTCGGCCAGCTTGCGTGCGGAGGCGTCGGCACGGGCGTTGAAGCCGATGATGACCGCCTTCGAGGCCACTGCCAGGTTGACGTCGGATTCGGTGATGCCGCCGACCGCCGCATGGACGATCTGCACGCGCACTTCCGAGGTCGACAGCTTCTGCAGCGAACCGACCAGCGCTTCCTGCGAACCCTGCACGTCGGTCTTGACGATGAGCGGCAGGTTCTTGACTTCGCCTTCGGCCATCTGGTCGAACATGTTCTCCAGCTTGGCGGCCTGCTGCTTCGCCAGTTTGACGTCGCGGAACTTGCCTTGACGGAACAGGGCGATTTCGCGCGCCTTGCGCTCGTCGGCCATCACCATCACTTCTTCACCGGCGCTCGGCACTTCGGTCAGGCCCTGGATCTCGACCGGGATCGACGGGCCGGCGGTTGCCACCGGCTTGCCGTTCTCGTCGAGCATCGCACGGACGCGGCCGAAGGAGGAACCCGCCAGCACGACGTCGCCGCGCTTCAGGGTACCCGACTGCACCAGGATGGTCGCGACCGGGCCGCGGCCCTTGTCCAGACGGGCTTCGACCACCAGGCCACGGGCCGGTGCTTCAGCCGGCGCCTTCAGTTCCAGCACTTCGGCCTGCAGCAGCACCTGCTCCAGCAGGTCGTCGATACCGGTACCGATCTTGGCCGACACCGGGACGAACGGCGAATCGCCGCCGTATTCTTCCGGCACCACGCCCTCGGCCACCAGTTCCTGGGTGACGCGGTCGGTATTCGCGCTCGGCTTGTCGATCTTGTTGATCGCCACCACCAGCGGCACGCCGGCAGCTTTCGCGTGGGCAATCGCTTCCTTGGTCTGCGGCATCACGCCGTCGTCCGCCGCCACCACCAGGATGACGATGTCGGTGGCCTTGGCGCCGCGGGCACGCATGGCGGTGAACGCCTCGTGGCCCGGGGTATCCAGGAAGGTGATCATGCCGCGCGGGGTGTCCACGTGGTATGCGCCGATGTGCTGGGTAATGCCGCCGGCTTCGCCCGACGCCACCTTGGCGCGGCGGATATAGTCCAGCAGCGAGGTCTTGCCGTGGTCGACGTGGCCCATGACGGTAACCACCGGGGCGCGCGAGGTCGCTTCGAACTCGGCGTGCTCGCCCTGGTCGGCCAGCAGCGCTTCCGGATCGTCCACGGCGGCCGGGAAGGCCTTGTGGCCCATCTCTTCCACCAGGATCATCGCGGTTTCCTGGTCCAGCACCTGGTTGATGGTGCACATCTGGCCCAGCTTCATCAGCTGCTTGATGACTTCCGATGCCTTTACCGACATCTTGTGGGCCAGTTCGGCCACGGTGATGGTTTCCGGCACGTGCACTTCGCGCACGATCGCCTCGGTCGGGGCCTGGAAATTGGATTCGCGGTCGTCGCTGTGCGAACGACGGCCACCGCTGCGGCCGCCGGCGCGCCAGCCGTCACGGCCGGTGCCGCCGCCCGGACCGCCACGGCCTTTCGGGCCGCTCGGTGCGCCGCGCTTCTTGGCGTCGTCCGACCAGGTCGAGGAGACATTGGCCGACTTGATCGACTTCTTGTCGCCCGGCTTCTTGTCGCCCGGCCTGGCCTCGCCCGGCTTCTTGTCGGCGCTGGCGGCAGGCTTGTGCAGGGTGCCCGCCGGCGCTGCGGGAGCAGCCGGCTTCGGTGCCGGTTCCGGCGCCTTGATGACGCGACGCGGCTGGCTCATCATGGCCTTGATCTGGGCCACTTCGTCGGCCACGGCCTTGCGTGCACGCTCGGTGGCGGCAGCGCGTTCGGCCGCTTCCTTGGCAGCTTCCTCGGCGCGCTTCTTGGCTTCAAGAGCAGCAGCCTGGGCAGCTTCTTCCGCGGCGGCGGAGACCGGGGCCGCAGGCGCAGGGGCGCTCGCGGCGGCCTTCGCCGCTGCGGCAGCCTCGGCGGCTTCGCGCTTGGCCTTCTCGGCCGCGTCACGCTTGGCCTGCTCTTCGGCGGCCTTGGCCTGGGCGGCCTCTTCCGCCTCGAGCTTGGCCAGGCGTTCCTGCTTTTCACGCAGGTCCGCTTCCTGGCGGGCGATCAGCTCGGCCTGGCGGCGCGCCTCTTCGTCGCGGCGCGCCTGCTCGGCTGCGTCGACGACCGGGGCGGCGGCTTCGGCGGCTTTCGGGGTGACCAGGTCGTCACGCTGCACGAAGGTACGCTTCTTGCGCACTTCGACCTGGATGGTACGCGACTTGCCACTAGCGTCAGCCTGCTTGATCTCGGTGGTCTCCTTGCGGGTCACCGTGATCTTCTTCTTCTCGCCGGTTTCGGTCGCACCGTGGGTACGGCGGAGATGGTTCAGCAGCTTGTCCTTATCATCTTTCGACAAGGGATCTGACGTCGAACTTTTTTCGACGCCGGCCGAGCGCAGCTGTGTCAGCAGCAGGTCTGCAGGCATCTTCAGTTCGGTGGCAAATTGGGCTACGTTGTTACTCGCCATTCAGTCCTCTTTTCTATGTGTCGCTGAGATGATAAAGATTTGCAAATTACGCCTTGGCCGTTTCTGCCAGGCTCCAGGCCTTCGCCTGCAGCGCCTTGGCGCGGTCATCGTATTTGCTGTCGACCAGCTTCATCTCTTCGTCGGTCACATCACTAAATTCATTCTTGATCAGGTCGCGGGCACGGTCCGACGACAACGCCAGGATGGCGCCGAATTCGTCGTAAGCGAGACCAGCGAATGCTTCGACCGTCTTGATGCCAGCCAGGCCGAGCTTGCCGGCGGTGCTGCGGTCCATGCCTTCCAGGGTCACGAGGGCTTCTTCCATCCCTTCGAGGCCTTCTTCGGAAGCGATCGCTTCAGTCACCAGCGCGTCACGGGCGCGGGTGCGCAGTTCGTTGACGGTATCTTCGTCGAACGACTCGATTTCCAGCATTTCGGAGATCGGGACGTACGCGATTTCTTCAAGGCTCGAGAAGCCTTCATCCACCAGGATGTCGGCCACTTCCTGGTCGACGTCCAGTTTTTCCATGAACAGCGCGCGGATCGCGGCGGTTTCCTGGGCCACCTTGTTGGCCGATTCCTCGGCCGTCATGATGTTGATCTTCCAGCCGGTCAGCTCGGAGGCCAGGCGCACGTTCTGGCCCGAACGGCCGATTGCGATCGCCAGGTTCTCTTCGTCGACCACCACGTCCATGGCGTGCTTGTCTTCGTCGACCATGATCGAGGAGACATTAGCCGGAGCCAGGGCGCCGATCACGAACTGGGCCGGATCGTCCGACCACAGCACGATGTCCACGCGCTCGCCGCCCAGCTCGCCGGTCACGGCCTGCACGCGCGAACCGCGCATGCCGACGCAGGTGCCGATCGGGTCGATGCGCTTGTCGGCGGTGAACACCGCGATCTTGGCGCGCACGCCGGCGTCACGGGCAGCCGATTTAATCTGCAGCAGGCCCTGTTCGATTTCCGGCACTTCCAGCTCGAACAGCTTCATGATGAACTCCGGCGCGGTGCGCGACAGGATCACCTGCGGGCCGCGCATGTTGCGGTCCACGCGCAGGATGTAGGCGCGGACGCGGTCGCCGATACGCAGGTTTTCCTTCGGGATCATCTGGTCGCGCGGCAGGCGCGCTTCGATCTTGCCCGATTCCACGATGGCGTCGCCGCGCTCCATGCGCTTGATGGTGCCGGTGACCAGCGAATCGCCGCGCTCGAGGAAGTCCTGCAGGATCTGCTCGCGCTCGGCATCGCGCACGCGCTGCAGCACGACCTGCTTGGTGTCCTGGGCGAAGCGGCGGCCGAACTCGACCGATTCGATCGGGTCTTCGATGTATTCGTCCACTTCGATGTCAGGAATTTGTTCCTTGGCTTCGAAGTGCAGGATTTCCTGGTCGGGCAGCTGCAGGCCGGCTTCGTCGGGAACGACGTGCCAGCGGCGGAAGGTCTCGAATTCGCCAGAGTCGCGATCGATGCTCACGCGAATGTCGACATCGCCTTCATAGCGTTTTTTCGTGGCTTGCGCGAGCGCGAATTCGAGCGCCCCGAAAACCACTTCCTTATCGACGTTCTTTTCGCGCGCGAGCGCATCCACCAGCAATAAAATTTCGCGACTCATGCTTTGCGACTCCTAAAATCCACCTGTGGCACCAAGCGTGCCTTGTCCAATTCGGCCAGCGTAAATTCCAACAACGCTGCGCCATCTTTATTTTCAAATTCCAGACCGACCTTCTCGCCCTCGACGCCGCGCAGGATACCGGTAAAGGTTTTCCGGTTCGCGGTGCCCGGCATGGCGACGCGCAGCTTCACCGTGCATTCGTGTCCGGCAAAGCGCGCAAAGTCGGCCAGGGTCCGCACCGGGCGATCGAGGCCCGGCGACGATATCTCAAGCCGTTCGTAATCCACATTCTCGACGGTGAGCACGTGCGACAACTGGTGGCTGACCGTGGCGCAGTCCTCGACCGTGATCGGGCCCTTCTCTTCCACGACGTCGGCGGGGAAATCGATATACACGCGCAGGATCCCGCGCTCGCCCCGTTCGACGTCCACGAGTTCGTAGCCGAGGCCACCGACTGTTTTCGAGATGAGTTCAAACTGCTGCACGGCGCTTCTCCGAGGCTTTAATAAACGATTTACCAAAAAAAAAATGGGCATCTGCCCATCTTTTTGTATTCACAACCCAACCAGATGAAAGCACTTGCACCAAGAAAATACTGGGAAGAACTTTGATTAGGCTGCAAATTATACAGCCATCCCGCCTCTCTCGCAATCGCCGGGGCAAAAATGGCGGGCGACTAGCGAGAAAAGCAACAGTTGGCAGGATGGCCATAGCGGGGCATGGGCCGCATTCTACGGCATTGCAGCATTGCGTGCCCGGCGGCGCGCGAATTTATCCGATGTTGGTCCGAAAAGCGGGCTTTCAAGCGGATGTTCGCGGCCGGCGACGGCGACCTAGCCGCGGCGGCCGCGGCGCGGCAGGCCGTGCTCCGATCCGCGCGGACCCTGGCCGCCACGGCGGCCGCCACCGGTGCCGGCAAAGCCGAAGGTCGTCTGCAGCGGGTCCGGCTGCTTCGGACGGTTGCTGGTCTTGCCGCCGCCGAACGGGCTGGCACTGTTGCCGCCACGGCCCTTGCCACCCTTCGCCCCCTGTCCCTGCGGACGGCCGCCGGCGAAACCGCCGGGACCCTGCTGGCGCGCAGCGCCGGCGCGCACCACCGGCGGGCCGAACGGATCGACGTTGCGGTTGGCGTCGGCGCGGTCGATGCGGTTACCGTCGGCACGGCGCGCCTCGTCGCGCCCCTGGCCCTTGGCGCCGCCCTTGCCCTTGGGCGCCTCGCCGCCGCCCTTCTTGTCGACGCCGAAGGCGGCCATCAGGGCGCGCACGTCGTTTTCCTGCAGCTCTTCCCAGCGGCCGCGCTTGAGGCCGGTCGGCAGGGTCATGGCGCCGTAGCGGGTACGGATCAGGCGCGAGACGGTCAGGCCGACCGCCTCGAACATGCGGCGCACCTCGCGGTTGCGGCCTTCGCCGATGACCACGCGGTACCACTTGTTGATGCCTTCGCCGCCGCCGTCCTGCACCTTCGAGAACGAGGCCACGCCGTCATCGAGCTCGACGCCGGCCAGCAGCTTCTGGCGCATGCCTTCTTCCAGCTCGCCCAGGGTGCGCACCGCGTATTCGCGGTCGATGTTGTAACGCGGGTGCATCAGGCGGTTGGCCAGGTCGCCCGAGGTCGTGAACAGCAGCAGGCCCTCGGTGTTGAAGTCGAGGCGGCCCACGGCCAGCCATTTGCCGGTCTTCATGGCCGGCAGGCGGTCGAACACCGACGGACGGCCTTCCGGATCGTCGTGACTGACGATCTCGCCGGCCGGCTTGTGGTACACCAGCACGCGCGGCGGCTTGCTGTTATTGACGCGACGCTGGATCAGCTTGCCGTTGATGCGCACCGCGTCGGTCGGCAGGATGCGCTGGCCGATATGGGCCGGCTCGCCATTGACCGACACGCGGCCGGCGATGATCAGCTCTTCCATGTCGCGGCGCGAGCCCAGGCCGGCCTCGGCCAGCACCTTGTGCAGCTTCGGCGCGTCGTCGTCCGCGGTCAGGTCGCGGCGCACCGGTTTGGCCTGCCCCTTGCCACGGCCGCCTTCGTTGGCATCGAAGTCGCTTGACGTGACGAAGGAGAACACGGCGTCGGCGTCATTGGCCTTGCCGCCCTTGCCCTGCTGTTGTTGCTTCTGTTGCTGCCTGCCCTGCTGTTTACCCTGCTGCTTGGCCGCAGGCTGGCCGCCCTGCTGGCCCGCCTGGCCCGCCTGGCCCTGCTGGCCGCGCTGGCTCTGCTGGCCGCGCCCCTTCTGGTTGCGGCCACGCTGTTCGCGCTTGCCATCGGCCTGCGGCTGTGGCGCAGCCTCGGCTGGCGCGGACTCGGCCGGCGCCGCCTCGGCGGGCGCGGACTCGGGCGCCGCGGCAGCGGCGGCGGCCGCCTGCTCGTGCTGGCGCGCTTCGCGTTCCTGGCGCTTCTCACGCATCTGGCGCGGGCCGCGCGGCTTGCGCTGCTCGGCGTTGGTTGGGACCGACGCAGCTTCGGCCGGCGCTGCTTCCGGCGCCGGCGCTGCGGCCGGGGCCTCCGCGGCAAGCGCCTTGGCGGCGCGCGGCTTGCGTGACTTGGCGGCCGGCTTGTCGGCCGCTTCGGCCGCCGAACCTGCGCCTGCGCCTTCCACCGGCGCCTCGGTCGCGCCTGCGCCGGCCGCCTTGCGGGTACGCTTCGGCTTGGCGGCGGCCGGCTGTTCGGCGCCGCTCACGGGCGCCGCCTCGGTGGCGGCTTCGCTCGCAGCCGCGGTCTTGCGGGTGCGCTTAGGTTTGGCGGCGGGCGTGCCTTCGGCCTCGACGGGCTTTTCGTTCGGTTCAGTTGGGTTCATCGTTCGTATCTTTATTGTGCTGACCCGGCCCAGCGGCGGCCGCCGTCTCCTGGTCAAGAATGGGGACTTCGACGGACGTGGCGTCCGCTTCGGTGTCTGTCTCGTCGGCCGGCGCCGCAGCGTCCGCCCTGTCAAAATTGTCCTTCAGTGCCGCCTCCAGCGCCTCGAGGCTGCGGCTGTCCGGCCCTTCGCTGACCGCCTGCAGCGGCGGCAGTTGCGACAGCGAGGCGAGGCCAAGGTCGTCGAGAAAAGCCTTGGTGGTGCCCAGCAGCGCCGGGCGCCCCACCACTTCGCGGTGGCCGACCACATCGATCCAGCCGCGGTCTTCGAGCAGCTTGATGGTCTGCGAGTTCACGGCGACGCCGCGGATCTCCTCGATGTCGCCGCGCGTGACCGGCTGGCGGTAGGCGATGATCGCCAGCGTCTCCAGCGTCGCGCGCGAATACTTCGGCGGCTTCTCGGGCGCCAGGCGGTCGAGGTAAGGCTTCATCTCGGGCCGGCTCTGGAAGCGCCAGCCGGAAGCCAGGCTGACGATCTCGATGCCGCGCCCCTGCCAGTCCTGGCGCAATTCTTCCAGCAGAATCTTGATCGTGTCGCTACCGACACCGGCAACCAGTTGGCGCCCGCCCGCGTCGGCCTCGGCAAACAGCTTCTTCATGCCGTGGATCGTCAGCGGCTCGCGCGCGCACAGCAAGGCGGTCTCGAGGACGCGCTTGGCCTCGTCAGTATTCATATCGCGGTGTCGTCACGCTTCGAATGCACAGATCAAACAAAACTGGTTTAACGGATGCCAGCCGCGGGGCCGAGACCGGCCGCGGTGCGAAGGTGCTGCGCAATACTCTGGAATCCGTGGGGCCCGGGCCGACAATGCGCCGGGCTGACTAAGTGGCTGGCTTGGCGCCGGTCACTGCTGCCCGCGTGCCAGGCGGGCGATCAACGTTGGTCTTTCAGGGGAAACGCGGGGCTGCGCAAGGCGCGAACTGACGACATCGTTTCCGACAACTGACGGCCATTGTAACCGATAAAACCCGGGAACGGACAAGCCGGCAGGGTCGAAGGTGCAGGAAGGCCTTATTTGATCAAGCCGCAGCCAGTTTTTCCGACAAAATCGCCGACACACCCAGGAAGGCCGGGTAGTCCGCCGTGATCACGTAGGTCGGGACCTGGGCCAGATAGCCGCTGAACCGGCCCTTCTGCTCGAACCGGCGGCGGAACGAGGACCGGTCGAAGCGCTCGCCCAGGCGCGGCACGATGCCGCCGCCGATGTAGACGCCACCCTGGGCGCCGAGGGTGATGGCGAGGTTGCCGGCGGCGGTGCCGAGCATGCCGCAGAAGGCTTCCAGCACCTCGTCGCACAGCGCGCATTCGCCGTCCAGGGCGCGGCGCGAGATCTCGGGCGCGGGCAGGCTGTCGGGACGGCCGGCACGCTCGCTCAGGGCGCGGTAGATCAGTTCCACGCCGGCGCCGGACAGCAGGCGCTCGCTGGAGACGTGCGCGAATTCGCGCCAGGCGTACTGGAGGATGGCGACTTCACGCTCGTCGACCGGGGAAAAGCCGACGTGGCCGCCTTCGCTGCGCAGGGCGGTCCAGCTGTTCCCGCAGGGGATCAGTCCGGACACGCCGAGACCGGTGCCGGCGCCCAGCAGGCCGAGCGGGGCGTCAGGCACGGGCGTGCCGCCACCCACCTGGCGCTTCTGGCCGCCCAGGTGCGGCAGCGAACGCGCCAGCGCCGAAAAATCGTTGACGACCACCAGGGTATCGAAACCGCACTCCTGGCGCAGCGCCTCGATCGAAAAGGCCCAGTGGTGGTTGGTCATGCGCACCTGGTCGCCGGTGACCGGATTGGCGATCGCGATCGCTGCATGGCGGATGCCGGCGCCGAGGCCGGCCAGCTGCGGCAGCGCCAGATAAGCGCGGATGGCCTCGCCCAGGCTCGCATGCTGCTGGCAGGACAACACCTCGATCGCTTCGAAGCGGCCAGGCCCGGTCTCCAGCGCAAAACGGGCATTGGTGCCGCCGACGTCGGCAAGCAGGCGAGCGCTGCCAGCAAGGGTCAGGGAGGCGGAATCGAGGCTGGAGGGAAAGGCGGTCATTGCAGCTAATAGAAGAGCGATGACCAAGCTTACACAACTTTGTAGTGTTCTTACAAGTAGATTCTGTAGTTTAGGTACAGCATAGGACCCCTACTGCTACATGCGCACGACAATACGAGCAACGCGAAGTAGTCGAGCTACCTCAGCATGCTGCCGGACGCAGCTCCGGCTCGGCGCCGCGGCGGGCATTCCAGGCATCCAGGCCGCCGCGCAGCGGCCGGGCACGGTGGAAGCCGTTGGCCAGGAACTGCTTGGCGACCTCGGCGGCCGTGACGTCGTTCGGGCAGCTGCAATAAACGACGACGTGGCGGTCCTTGTCGATGGTGGCCATCAGCTGGTCCGGGGCGCAGGCCTGGAATACCAGCGCGCCGGGAATCGGCGCTTCCAGCGCCAGTGCCGTGAGGCTGCGGGCATCGACGATGAGCGGGTCGTGGCCGCCGTCGATCAGCGCCAGGAGTTCGCCGATCTCGATGCGCGCCATGCCAATGCGGGCGCGGTGGCGGCGCCGCTCGAGGTACTTGACGGCGATGAACAGGACCAGCAAGGTAGCCAGCACCATGAGCGCGGTGCCGCCCATGGTCTCGAGCCAGCCGAGCAGCTCTTCGACGCCGTCGTGGAACAGTATGCCCATCAGGATGCCGGTGCCGCTCCACAAGGCCGCCCCGGTCACGGAATAGCCGAGGAACTGGCGGGTACGGGTGCCGATGGCGCCCGACAGCGGCGCGGCGATGGTATTGAAGCCGGGGACGAACTTCGACACCAGCAGCGACTTGGCGCCGAAGCGGCGGAACCGGTCCTCGGTCTGGTTGACGCAGGAATCGGGCGACAGCGAGATCTTGCAGAGCAGGCGCAGGACCCGCTTGCCATAGAAGCGCCCGGCGCGGAACCAGAACATGTCGCAGATGAGGCAGGCAACGACCGCGGACAGCAGGCACAGCTGCCAGCTGAGCTCGCCGTCGACCGAGAGCGCGCCGGCCACGACCAGGATCGGGAAGGCGGGAATGGGCAGGCCGAACTGCTCGACAAGGACGATGCCGAACACGATCAGCACACCTTAAACCTGGAGCAGTTCGACGAGTTGGGACATCGCGCTAGTGTAGCCGAGTTTAGTAAGCGTCGCTGATTACCACTGTTGTTTTTCGTAGGGTGGGCGGCTCTACCTGCCAAGGTGCCAAACCGCGACGTCAATGCCGCCCACGCGGTGAGAGTTGGCAGCAAGATCATCCGGCACGACAGCGGAGCCACTGGCCATCACCGCGTGGGCGGGAGACCCGCCCACCCTACGTACCCCGTGGAATCGCCGCCAGCAGGCTGCGCGTGTAGTCGTGCTGCGGATTGCGGTACAAAGCGTCCGAATCCGCCATCTCGACCACGCTGCCGTGGTGCATCACCATCACCTGGTCGGCAATGTACTTCACCACCGACAAATCGTGCGAGATGAAGATGTAGCTCATGCCGTACTCGTCCTGCAGGTCCTGCAGCAGATTCAGCACCTGGGCCTGCACCGACACGTCGAGCGCTGACACCGATTCGTCGCACACCACGATCTCCGGCTTCATGGTCAGGCAGCGCGCGATGGCGATGCGCTGGCGCTGGCCGCCGGAGAACTCGTGCGGGTAGCGGTGGAAGGCCTGTTCCGGCAGGCCCACCCGCCTCAGGAGCTCATGCGCCATGCCGATCCGCTCGCCGTCGTCCAGGCCGATCCGGTGGATGCGCATCGGTTCCAGCAGAATCTGCCCCACCGTGAAGCGCGGATTCAGCGAGGCATACGGATTCTGGAAGATGATCTGGATGCGCCGCTTGTAGGCCTGGTAGTCGCGCTCCGGCATGCTGAACAGGTCCTGGCCGTCGAACATGGCGCTGCCGCCGGTGGCGCGGTGCAGGCGCAGCAGGGTCAGGCCGACCGTGGTCTTGCCCGAGCCGGATTCGCCCACCACGCCCAGGGTCTTGCCGCGCGCCAGGGTGAACGACACATCCTTGACCGCCTTGAACTCGCGCTTCCTGAACAGGCCGTCGCGCAGCCAGAAGCTCTTGGCGAGGTTCTTCACCACCAGCACCGGCGCGTCGTCCGGCGCCGTGCCGCGCGTACGCTGGGGCAGTGCTTGTTCCGGGCTGGTCCGGCCGCTCAGATAGTCGTCGATGACCGGCAGGCGCAGCGGACGCTCGTCCAGCTTCGGCCGGCAATGCAGGAGCGCGCGCGTATAAGCGTCGCGCGGGGCGCCGAACACCTGGGCCGCCTGCCCTTCTTCGCGCACCTCGCCGTGGCGCATGACGATCACGCGGTCGGCGATCTCGCCCACCAGAGCAAGGTCGTGGGTAATGAACAGCACCGACATCTGGTGTTTCTTTTGCAGGCGCCGGATCAGATCGATGATCTGCTTCTGGATGGTCACGTCGAGCGCCGTGGTCGGCTCGTCCGCGATCAGGAGCCTGGGCTCGCAGGCGATCGCCATCGCGATCATCACGCGCTGCTGCTGGCCGCCCGACATCTGGCTCGGGTAGGCATCGATCTTGACCGCATGGTCGGGAATGCCGACCTCTTCCAGCAAGGCGAGCGTGCGGGCGCGCGCCTGCTTCGCGTTCATGCCCAGGTGCCGGCGCAGCACTTCGCCGATCTGGTAGCCCACCGTGAACACCGGGTTGAGCGAGGACATCGGCTCCTGGAAGATCATCGCGATGTCCTTGCCGCATAGCGCCCGGCGCTCCGCAGGCGCGAGCGCAAGCAGCTCGCGGCCGTCGAAGTGCGCGCGCGAGCCGGGGCCGATAACGGTGGTGTTTGGCGGCAGCAGGCCCATCACGGCCAGCGAACTGACCGACTTGCCGCTGCCGGATTCGCCCACCAGCGCCACCGTGCTGTTGCGCGGCACGTCGAAGGAAATGCCCTTGACCGCCTCGACCGTGTTGTTCTTGTCGACGCGGAAGGCGATGCGCAGGTCGCGCACCCGCAACAGGGGATCGTGGTCGTCCATCATTTGAGCTTGGGGTCGAGGGCGTCGCGCAGGGCGTCCGCGAACAGGGAAAAGGCCGTCACCAGGAGCGCCATCGCGCTCGCGCTGGCGGCCAGCTGCCACCATTTGCCGAGGATGAGTTCGTTCTGCGCCTCGTTCAACATGCTGCCCCAGGACACCACGCCGACCGGCACGCCGAAGCCGAGGAAGGACAGGATCACCTCGGCCTTGATGAAGCCGACCACCAGGATCGACATCTGCACCAGGGCCACGTGCGAGACGTTCGGCAGGATGTGGCCGAACATCCGCGACCAGGCGGATGCGCCGATGGCGTCGGCCGCCATCACGTATTCACGCGCCTTGTGCTTGATGTACTCGGCGCGCATCAGGCGGTAGGGCCCGGTCCAGCCGGTCAGGCCGAGGATCAGGACGATGGTCATCACCCCCTTCTGCTGCAGCACCGCGGCCACGGTCAGGATCATCAGGATCGAGGGGATCGAGGTGAAGATGCTGTAGAACCAGTTGAACAGGTCGTCCACGACGCCGCCGTAGAAACCCGACAGCGCCCCGAACAGGGTGCCCAGCGCCACCGCCACGAAAGCCGCCACCAGGCCCACCACGATCGAGGTCTCGCCGCCCTTGATGGTCTTCTTGAGGACGTCGTGGCCCCACTTGTCGGCCCCGAAGGGCAGCGTGGTCGCTTTTTCCACCGGCGGATGGCTGGCGCGGACTTGCGCCTTGAGCTCGGCCAGCTCCTGCGCCAGCGGGTCGAAGGCGTTCGGCGGCGTCTCGCGCGGCAGCTGGGCCGCGGCCAGCGCGCGCGCGCCCGCGTCGGCGCCGATGAAGCTCGGCGGTGCGTAGTTGACCGCCACCTCCTCTTCCCAGTCGGCGGCGATCAGGCCGGCGCCGGACAGCACCAGCATCAGGAGAAAAGCCAGCACCACCGCCAGCGCGCCCATGGCGACGCGGTCGGCGCGCAGGCGGCGCCAGGCCAGGGCCCACAGGCCAGGCGATTGCATGGTCGCGTTCATGTCAGTTGCACCCGCGGATCGACGGCCTGGTACAGCAGGTCGGCCAGCAGGTTGAACACCATGGTGGCGGCGGCCACGTAGACCGTGATCGCCTTGATCACCGGGAAATCGCTGCGCTCGACCGCCAGGATGACTTCACGCCCGATGCCCGGGATGCCGAAGAAGCGTTCCAGGAGAAAGGCGCCGATGAGCAAGGCCGGCAGGTTGGCCATGACGTGGGTGATGATCGGGATCGCCGCATTGCGCAGCACGTGCACCCAGACCACGCGCCGCTCGCTCAGTCCCTTGGCGCGCGCGGTGCGCACGTAGTCCTGCCCCACTTCGTCGAGCACAAAACTACGATACAAGCGTAAGGTCGGCGCGATCGACACAGCGAGGCCGATGAAGATGGGCAGCAGCGCGTAATGCAGCAGGTTTTCCCCCAGGCTGTTGCCCCAGCCCTGCACCGGGAACAGCCCGAGCTTGTAGGCGAACAGGTACTGGAACACGATGATGTAGACCAGGATCGAGATCGACATGCCGACCGTGCAGGCCACCATCACCGCGCGGTCGGTGAGCGAGCCGCGCACAAAGGCGATGCCCAGGGCCAGGGCGATGCCCAGCACGGTCTCCAGAATGGTGAGCGGCACCAGCACGGTCAGCGAAGGTCCCAGCCGGCTGGAAATGATGTGCGAGACCGGTTCGCCCGTGCTCCACGCATTGCCGAAGTCAAAAGTCAGGATCTGCTTGATAAAGATCCACAGCTGCACCGGCCAGGGCTGGTCGGTGCCGAGCTGGCGCCGGATGTTCTCAATGGCGGCGGTATCGGCCATCTTGCCCGCCAGCAGGTAGGCCGGGTCGCCGCCGACCCAGTTGAACAGCAAGAACACCAGCACCACCACCCCGAGCATGGTCGGCAGCATCTGCCACAGCCGGCGGACGATAAAACTCAGCATGTGACTCCTGGATGGTTGAATCCGTCTATTTTGCCGTCATGTCGGCTTGCCATGTCGGGGACCGGCCATTCCTTTTCATTGCCTCGTCATAACCTGGCAACGATTCATTCCCGGCGCAGGCGGCGCTGCTTCACGGCCGCGGCCAATCCTTCCAGCACCTTGACGCTGGTGTCCCAGTCGATGCAGCCGTCGGTGACCGACTGGCCATAGGTCAGTTCCTTGCCCGGCACCAGGTCCTGGCGGCCGCCCACCAGGTGCGACTCGATCATCACGCCGACGATGCGGTCGTCGCCGGCCGCGATCTGGGACGCGATGTCGGCGCACACCGGCACCTGGTTCTGCGGGTTCTTGCTGCTGTTGGCATGCGAGGCATCGATCATCAGGCGGCCGGCCAGGCCGTTGGCCGCCAGCTTCCTGCACGCGTCGTCCACGCTGGCCGCGTCGTAGTTCGGCGTCTTGCCGCCGCGCAGGATGATGTGGCAATCCTCGTTGCCGGCGGTCGACACGATCGCCGAATGCCCGCCCTTGGTCACGGACAGGAAATGGTGCGGCTGCGAGGCCGCCTTGATCGCGTCGGCCGCGATCTTGATGTTGCCGTCGGTGCCATTCTTGAAGCCGACCGGACAGGACAGGCCCGAGGCCAGTTCGCGGTGCACCTGCGATTCGGTGGTGCGGGCGCCGATCGCGCCCCAGCTGATCAGGTCGGCGATGTACTGCGGGCTGATCACGTCCAGGAATTCGGTGCCGGCCGGCAGCCCCATCTCGTTGACGTCGCGCAGCAGCTCGCGCGCCATGCGCAGGCCGTCGTTGATGCGGAAGCTATTGTCCATGTAGGGATCGTTGATCATGCCCTTCCAGCCGACCGTGGTGCGCGGCTTCTCGAAATACACCCGCATGATGATCTCGAGTTCGCCGGCAAAGCGCAAACGCTGCTCGGCCAGGCCGCGCGCATACTCGAGCGCCGCCTTGGGGTCGTGGATCGAGCACGGGCCGACCACCACCATGACGCGGTCGTCCTGGCCGTGCAGGATGCGGTGCAGGGCGACCCGCGCGCTGGCCGCGGTCTGCTCGGCCGCGGGGGTGACCGGGAACTCGCGGATCAAGTGCGCGGGCGGTGTCAGTTCCTTCATTTCGCGAATGCGTAAATCGTCGGTGCGAGGCATGCTGTACTCCGTGATGTTTCAGAAATAAAAAAAACCGCCATCGATGGCGGTTTGTCTGGATTTGCGTCGGACTGTTCTTGAATCGCGTGAACCTGCCGCTACTCCACCGCCAAGGGGCTGGAATGGCTAAAGTAAAAGTAGCAGGTAAAGAAAACGTGCTGGCGCATGGAAAATCCGTGATGGTCCGGAGACCTGGTCGAGTGACTATAACGCCATTGTGTAACGCTTGGCAAGCCTTTTCCGGGAGGCTTGATTGCGTCCCTGCGCCGCTGCTGCGGCCCGGCCTGCCGGCTGGGATCAGCGGATTTGTCGACTGGTTGCGGGAATCCTACAGCTGTTCCCTGCCTTTCCGCACACCTTGATTCGGATCAGTCGCCGTTCATCCAGCGGTGCAAAAGTCGGTTCAAGCCCCCGATCGCTTCGCGCCGTTCTTGCGTTCCCGCAAGAAAAGTCATTTAGGAACTTGATTGCACTCAAGGAAGGCGCGAAGGCGGCGGGAACAATCCCAACCACTGGAGTCTGGACATGACTGAAACCCTGCTTTCGCGCGCCCTGCGGCGCATTTTTGCCGGCGGCGGCGCCGTCGGCCTGTTGTCAGTCGGCTTTCCCTTGCTCGCGGCGGCGCCGCACGTGGCGGCACAGGAAGTGGCGCCAAAACCGATTGCCCGCGTCGAGATCACCGGTTCGAACATCCGCCGCGCCCAGGCCGAAACCGCCTCCTCGGTGCAGACCGTGAACCGGGCCGACATCGAACGTTCGGGCAAGACCACGGTCGCCGAGCTGCTGCAGACGCTGGCGGTCGACAATTCGGGCTCGGTCCCCACCAGCTTCGGCAACGGCTTCGCCGCCGGTGCGTCCGGCATTTCGCTGCGCGGCCTCGGTACCGCCTCGACCCTGGTGCTGCTCAACGGCCGGCGCATGGCGCCCTACGGGCTCGCCGACGACGGCCAGAAGGTGTTCGCCGACCTCAACGTCATCCCCACCGACGCCGTCGAGCGGGTCGAGATCCTCAAGGACGGCGCCTCGGCCATCTACGGTTCCGACGCCATCGCCGGCGTAGTCAACATCATCCTGCGGCGCGACTTCACGGGCAGCACCGTGCGCGCCTTGGCCGGCACCGCCACCGGCGGCGACGGCCAGCAATACAATGTCGCTGTCACCTGGGGCAAGGGCGATCTCGACACCGACCGCTACAACGTGCTGCTCAACTTCGAATACAAGAAGACCGACCAGATCTGGAACCGCGAGCGCGGCAACCGCGACTGGGTCGGCAAGGCCGACCTGCGGCCATGGGGCTACTCGGCCCAGGAGGGGCTGGGCGGCACCGGCGCCATCACCGGCAACAACGCCTCCGGCAGCGCCATCAACGGCAACGTGCGCAACCCCGACACGCTCGATTACTACAACCGCGGCAACCCGGCCGGGGTCGGCTTCACCCGCTTCTTCCCGGCGGCGGCCTGCAGCAACTTCACCAACCACCCGCAGGGCGATCCGGGCGGCGGCTGCCTGATCGATGCCCCCTTCCTGTACAACCAGATCCAGCCCGACCAGGAATACGGTTCCCTGTTCGGGCGCGGCACCTTCAAGCTGAACAACGAGGTCGAGGCGTATACCGAAATCAACCTCTACAACAGCCTGACCCGGACCGCGACCACGCCCTCGACCATCAGCGCCAACCAGGGCTATCCGGGCGGTCCGGTCAGCGGCGCCGGCGCCGCCTTCGGGCCGACCCACCCCGACAACCCGTATTTCGGGCGCGAGGCACGCCTGCGCTACCTGGCAGGCGACGTCGGCCCGCGCCGTTCGGACATCGAATCGACCTTCACCCGGGCACTGGTCGGCGTGCGCGGCAGCCATATCGGCTGGGACTGGGACAGCTCGCTGCTCTATTCCAGCAGCCGGGTCGGCAACGATCGCAACGGCTTCCTCCAGCGCGACGTCACCTTCGCCCTGCTCAACCCCACGCCGGCCAACATCGCCACCGCCATCGCCAACAACCCCGGCTACCGCGCGCTGCCGGTCGGCACCGTATGGCGCATCGGCGAGAACGCCTCCCTGAATTCCCCGGCCGTGTATGCCGCGCTGTCGCCCGAAATCTCGAACGACGCCAAGACCGAGATCGCCCAGATCGACTTCAAGGCCACGCGCGAATTCGGCCGGCTGGCCGGCGGCCCGCTCGGGGTGGCGGTCGGCGCCGAATTCCGCCACGAAATGGCCAGGCTTGAGCCCACCACCGGCACCGAACGCGGCAACATCATCGGCCTCGGCTATTCAGCCTACGACGGCCAGCGTAACGTGTTCGCCATGTACGGCGAAGTGCTGGCGCCGGTCTGGCCCGGCGTCGAAGTGACCGGTGCCATGCGCTGGGACCATTTCACCGACGTGGGCAATGCCTATACGCCGAAACTCGGCGTGAAGTGGACCCCGGCGCGCCAGCTCGCCCTGCGCGCCACCTGGGCGCGCGGCTTTCGTGCGCCGAGCCCGGCGGAGAACGGGGTCGGCGGCCTGGCCGCCTTCACCAATGCCTCCGACCCGGTGCGCTGCGCACTGGGCGTGCAGGTGGCCTGCAACCCGGCCAACATCGCGCTGATCACCTCGCCCAACCCGGACCTCGATCCCGAGCGCTCGAAGAGCTATAACGTGGGCGTGATCTGGGATCCGCTGCCGCGCACCAGCTTCTCGCTCGACTACTGGCAGATCAAGCGCAAGAACGAGATCAACCAGGAGCAGATCCCTGCGGCCATCCTTGCCGGGCGCGTCTCGCGCGATCCCACGACCGCCCAGGCCGGCATTCCGGGCGATCCCGGCGCCATCACGGCGGTGCTGGCCAGCTACGTCAACTCGGCCCAGACCAAGGTGCGTGGTCTCGACCTCGACGCGCGCCACAGCATGCCCCTGCCGCGCGACTACGGCAACCTGGTGTTCGACGCCAAGTGGACCCACCTGTTCAAGTGGGTACGCACCGAGCGCGACGGCACCTCGCAGGACTTCGCCGGCACCCACGGCAACTGCGACGTGACCAACTGCATCGGCACGCCCGACAACCGCGTCAACCTGCGCGCCACCTGGGAGCGCAGCAACTTCCGCCTGTCGGCCAACGTGAACTACCGCGGCAAGATCGACAACACCCTGTTCAAGGACGATCCGGAAGGTTGCGCCAGCCACTTTGCCAATGGCAACGACGCCCCGAGCGACTGCGAACTGGCCTCGTTCACCACCGTCGACCTGGTGTTCCGCTGGAAGCCGCAGCAGAAATGGGAAGTGTTCGGTTCGGTCCAGAACGTGTTCGACAAGATCGCGCCGCTCGATCCCCTGACCTACGGCGCCGTGTCGTACAACCCGCTGGACTACGCCGGCGCGGTCGGCCGTCTGTTCACCCTGGGAGCGCGCTACACCTTCTAAGAGCGCCTAACAAAACCCCGAGGGCAAGGCGCATCGTCGAAGACAGTACGCTAGTACGGCGAGACGATGCAACGCAGCCATCGGGGGAATTGTTCGGCGCTCTAAACCCGCGGCAAGCGGCGGCGGCCAGCGGCAGGGCGCGCGATCGCGCCCTGCCCGGGCGCTGCTGCGCGCCATTCCCGATCCGGAGCCCAAGATGACCGAAACCATCCTGTCCCGCGCCCTGCGCCGGCTGTTCGCCTGCGGCTCGGCGGCCGGCCTCGCGCTGTGCGCGCCGCCCCTGCTGGCCCAGACTTCGCCCCCTGCCCTGCAGCCACCCCCGACCCCGACGGCGGCGCCGATGCAGCGCGTCGAGATCACCGGGTCGTCGATCCGGCGCCTGGCCACCGAGACCTCGCTACCGATCACGACGATCCGCGCATCCGATTTCGCCAAGCAGGGCCTGTCCACGGCACAGGAGGTGCTGAACGCGATCCCGATGAACCAGTCCTCGGAGGGCTCGACGGCGGCGGTCGGGTCCGGCACCGGCGGGCGCGCCACCGCCGACCTGCGCGGCCTGGGCGGCGACAAGACCCTGGTGCTCCTCAACGGGCGCCGCCTGGCGAACCACCCCTACTTCGCCGATTCGGTCGACCTCAACATCATCCCGGTGGCCGCGCTGGAGCGGGTCGAGGTGCTGCGCGACGGCGCCTCCGCGGTCTACGGCACCGACGCCATCGGCGGCGTGATCAACTTCATCACCAAGCGCTCGGTGGAAGGGACGGCGCTGGTGGTCGAGGCCTATGAACCCTACGCCCAGGGCGGCGGCAACGAGCAGCGCATCAACCTGTCGGGCGGCTGGGGCGAGCTCGAGCGCGACGGCCTGAGCATGTGGGGCGTAGTCGACTGGCACCAGCAAAGCGCGCTGCGCGCCACCGACCGCCGCTTCTCCAGCACCGGCATCCGGCCCGAACGCGGCATGTTCGAGGTCAGCGGCACGACCTTCCCCGCCAATTTCTTTTCCGACCTCGGCGTGACCGGCAACCCTTACGCCCCGGCCTGCCAGCCGCCCGACTCGGTGGCGCTGCCGGGCGAGCCCCTGTGTGCCTTCGACTACACGCGCTTCGTCGACAACATCCCCAAGACGCGCCAGTTCAGCGCCATGGCCCGGCTCAACAAGAAATTCGGCGCGCACACGGCCGGCCTGGAATTCGTGCACGGCCGCAGCACCAACGAGGCCCAGGTCGCGCCGCCGCCGCTGTCGGGCATCGGCGTGATCATGACGGGCGACAGCCCCTTCTATCCCGGCAACGGCATCGTGCCGGCCTTCCCCCGGCCTGACGGGCGAAGCGCTCGACATCTCCTGGCGGCCGCTCGAGACCGGCCGGCGCAACAATGTTGATTCCAGCATCACCGACCGCCTGCTGGCCAGCCTCGAGGGCTCGCTGGCCGGCTGGGACTACAACACGGCGGTTTCCTACTCGCTGGGCAAGGCCAAGAGCATCTTCAACGGCGGCTACGTCATCGACCAGCGCATCATCGACGGCGTCGCCGCCGGCATCCTGAATCCCTTCGGCCCGCAGAACGCGCAAGGGGCCGAGTACCTGCGCAACGCGATCCTGTCCGGCGAATACCTGCATGCGCGCATCCACAGCGCGGCGGTGGACGCGCGCGCCAGCCGCGAGCTGATGACGCTTCCCGGCGGCCCGCTCGGCTTCGCCATCGGCGCCGAATTCCGGCGCGACCGCGCCAAGTATTTCGTCAACCGCGAACTGGCCTCGCAGGCCTCCAGCTCGGGCTCGGCCGACGCGCAGGACCAGTCCGGCGCGCGCAGCATCTGGGCCCTGTTCAGCGAGGTGAACGTACCGATCGTCAAGGACCTCGAACTCAACGTGGCGGCCCGCTACGACCACTACAGCGACGTCGGCGGCAGCTTCAACCCCAAGGTGGCGCTGCGCTGGCAGCCGACCCCGCAACTGCTGCTGCGCGGCTCCTTCAACAAGGGCTTCCGCGCGCCGACGCTGTTCGACCTGTTCGGCCCGCAGACCACCACCAACAGCTCGGACACCTATGACGATCCGGTGCTGTGCCCGAACGGTGTGCCGGCGCCCGGCGCCAACCCGAACATCGCCTGCGGCCAGCAGCAGTTCGTGCGCGGCGGCGGCAATCCCGACCTGTCGCCGGAACGTTCGCGCACCTACAGCGCCGGCATCGTGGTCGAGCCGCTGCCAAACCTCACGCTCTCGCTCGACTACTGGAACATCCGCCTGAAGGACCAGATCAGCGAGCTTGCCGAGCAGACCATCTTCGGCAACTACGAGAAGTACCGCAACCTGTTCGTCTACAACGCGGCCGGCACCAGCCTGCTGTACGTGCTGGACATCACCGACAACCTCGGCGAAGTCAAGACCCGCGGCCTCGACCTGTCGGTGGCCTACCGCATGCCGCGCACGCGCTTCGGCAACTTCAGCGTCAACCTGGACGGCACCTACGTCAACAAGTACGACTACCAGAACGAGCCGGGCGGACCGTTCACCGAGAATGCGGGGCGCTATGCCGACGCCACCCCGGTCTTCCGCTGGCGCCATAACCTGCTGTTCACCCTGGCGCGCGGCGACTGGAGCTTCAACCTGGCCAACCGCTTCATGTCGCACTACACCGACCAGAACACGGCAGTGGCGCCGGAGTTCTTCAACAAGGTCGGGCACTACTCGATCTGGTCGCTCTCGGCCACCTACACCGGCAACAAGAAGGCCGAGCTGACGGCCGGCATCAAGAACCTGTTCGACGAAGAGCCGCCCTTCACCAACCAGGTCACCAACTTCCAGCTGGGCTACGACCCGCGCTACACGGACCCGCTCGGCTTCACGGTCTACGCGCGAGTGACCTATCGCTTCTGACGGCGCAGGCGCATGGACGAAAAAAAAGCCGGCCCGCGCTATCCGCGGGCCGGCCTGTTCTTGCGGGCGCTGCGCGTCAGGCGGTGCCGCCGACGGTGACGCCCTCGATACGCAGGGTCGGCTGGCCGACGCCGACCGGCACGCTCTGGCCTTCCTTGCCGCACACGCCCACGCCCGAATCGAGGCGCATGTCGTTGCCGATCATCGAGATATTGTTCATCACTTCCGGGCCATTGCCGATCAGGGTCGCGCCCTTCACCGGATAGCTGATCTTGCCGTTCTCGATCATGTAGGCTTCGCTGGCCGAGAACACGAACTTGCCGTTGGTGATGTCGACCTGGCCGCCGCCGAAGTTGACCGCATACAGGCCGTTCTTCACCGAGGCCAGGATTTCTTCCGGATCCTTGTCGCCGGCCAGCATGTAGGTATTCGTCATGCGCGGCATCGGCAGGTGGGCAAAAGACTCGCGGCGCGCATTGCCGGTGACCGGCATCTTCATCAGGCGCGCGTTCATCGTGTCCTGGATATAGCCCTTCAGGATGCCGTCCTCGATCAGGGTGGTGCACTGGGTCGGGTTGCCTTCGTCGTCCATGTTGAGCGAGCCGCGGCGGTCCTGCAAGGTGCCGTCGTCGACCACGGTCACGCCCTTGGCCGCGACGCGTTCACCGATGCGGCCGGCGTAGGCCGAGGAACCCTTGCGGTTGAAGTCGCCTTCCAAGCCGTGGCCCACCGCCTCGTGCAGCAGCACGCCGGGCCAGCCCGGGCCGAGCACGATGGTCATCGGGCCGGCCGGGGCCGGACGCGCTTCCAGGTTGACGCAAGCCGACTTCACCGCTTCGGTCGCGTACTTGTCGAGCAGCTCGTCGCTGAAATAGCCATAGTCGTAACGCCCGCCGCCGCCCGAGGAGCCGACTTCACGGCGGCCGTTCTGCTCGGCGATGACGGTGACGGACACGCGCACCAGCGGGCGGATGTCGGCCGCCAGCACGCCGTCACTGCGCACCACCAGCACCACGTCGTATTCGCCGGCTAGGCCGGCCATCACCTGCACTACGCGCGGATCCTTGGCGCGCGCCATTTTTTCGACGCGCTCGAGCAGCTTCACTTTCGCCGTCGCGTCGAGCGAGGCGAGCGGATCGTGCGGCAGGTAGAGCGAGCGGCCGCCGGTCGGGCGCGCCGCGCTGGCGATCTTCACCTTGCCGGCGCCTGCGCGGGCAATGGTGCGGGTGGCGGCCGCCGCATCCAGCAGCGCCGCTTCGGAAATGTCGTCGGAATACGAAAAGGCCGTCCGGTCACCCGACACGGCGCGCACGCCAACGCCCTGGTCGATCGAGAAGCTGCCGGTCTTGACGATGCCCTCTTCCAGGCTCCAGCCTTCGCTCTTGGTGAACTGGAAATACAGGTCGGCGTAATCGACCTTGTGCGTGAACATCGAGCCCAGCGCATTGAGCAGCTTGCCCTCGTCGAGGCCGAATGGCGTCAGCAGCACGTCGCGCGCGACAGCCAGGGAGGAAAGGTTCGGTTCGAATGGTTTCATTTTGCGTTCGGTCGTTCGTGTGGAAAGATCATTGTGCCATATCTGCCCACTTCGTATCGGACGCGATCCAGCCCAACAGGGGGCTCGGTGCATCCGGCAAAAACCTGCTTGCCGGCAGAACAACATGCCCCGTACACTGCCCTCTAACGAAGCTCCGCAACCGGCCGCAAGCGGAGACACCAATGCGTGCTCCAGCTATTGCGGCAAGTCTTCATAGGAAAAAGAAATGTTTGTCGTGCTTTACAGATGGAAACTTCGCCCCGGGCATGAAAATGCGTTTGTCGAGGCATGGTCACGCGTGTCGGATTTATTGCTGAAGGAGCGCGGTTCGCTGGGTTCGCGCCTGCATCTCGGTAGCGATGGCATTTGGTATAGCTATGCCCAATGGCCGTCGGCCGAAGTTCGTCAACAGGCATTCGCACAAGGCCCTGTCGACGCCGAAGCACGCGAACGCATGAACGCCGCCATCCTGGAAAGTTTTCAGGAAGTCGTGCTGGATTCCCGAGCGGATTTTCTACAATAGCCAGCAATGGCGGCTGTGAGCCCGTTGCACACGTTCAGGTCGGCCCCGCCCCGGCATCGCAGGCCGGAGCGGACATGCCGGCGAATGCCTACATCTTGCGGTGCTTCAGCGCCGGCAGGCTCTCGCGCACGCTAGCCAGGAACTCCTCGTCGAGAGTGCCACTGACGACGCCCTCGCCCTCGCGCAGCACCGCCTTGATTTCACCCCATGGGTCGACCAGCATGCTGTGCCCGAAGGTACGGCGGCCGTTCGCGTGCAGGCCTCCTTGCGCCGAGGCCAGCACGTAGCACTGGTTCTCGATCGCGCGCGCGCGCAGCAGGATTTCCCAGTGCGCCAGCCCGGTGGTATGGGTGAAGGCGGCCGGCACGATGATCAGGGCGCACTCGCCCATCGCCCGGAACAGCTCCGGAAAACGCAGGTCGTAGCAGACCGACAGGCCGACCCGGCCGAACGGCGCCTGGAAGCTGCCCACGCTTTCCCCCGGCACGATGGTGCGCGCCTCGTCATAGGATTCGCTGTCCTTGTTGAAGCCGAACAGGTGGATCTTGTCGTAGCGGCTGGCCGGCCTGCCCTGCGGGTCGTAGACCAGGGTGGTATTGAGCACCTTGCCGTCCACCTGCGACACCAGCGGCAGCGTGCCGCCCACCAGCCAGATGCCGTGCTCGCGCGCCAGTTGCGCCATGCAGTCCTGGATCGGGCCACTGCCTTGCGGTTCGGCATGGGCCACCTTGTCGCTGTCGCTCATGCCCATGATCGGCCAGTATTCCGGCAGCGCCACCAGCTGGGCGCCCTCGCTCGCGGCTTGCGCCACCAGCCGGCGCGCGGTCGCCAGGTTGTCTTCCACCCGCGGGGTGGACACCATCTGCACTGCGGCTACCTTGCTCATGTCCTTGTCACTCCTTCTTCGCATTGGGGCGCCCGCCAGCCTGGGCCTGGGCCTGTGCCTTGGCCTGATCTGGCGCCGGCGTGGGATTGTCGATCTTGGTGATGGTCGGGGACCGCCACGGTCCCGAAATCTGCATCTGGTAAGTCAGCGCCTTCATCACCGGCGCGCGCAGGAACAGCTGCGCCAGGTAGCTGCCGATGCCGACGATCGGGTTGACCGCCAGGCCGTACACCAGCGGACCGGTGCCGAGGTTGAACTCCGGGATCACCACCACCCGCAGGTTGGTCGTCTCGTGGGCGATGTCGGCAGTGCCGTCCATCAGGATGGTCGCCGCCACCCCGTGCATCTTGAGGTTGTCGGTGCGCACCACGCCGCGCTGGATCAGGGCGTTGGCGCTAATGCCGTCGAAGGCCAGTCCTTCCGAGAACACGTCGTGGAAATCGAGTTTGAGCAGGCGCGGCAAGGCCTGCAGGCTGAGCACCCCGAGCAGCTTGGCCGCGCCCGGGTCCTGCTTCAGGAACTGGCCCGATTCCACGTTCATCTCGATCTGGCCCGACAGGCTCGGGATGTCCAGGTCGTAGGGCAGTCCGCTCCAGGAGATATCGCCCGACATCTTGCCCTTGCCGCGGCGCAGGGTCTCGGGGAAGCCGAGCCGGTCGAGCAGCTTGCCGGCGTCAATGATGTCGAGCATGAAATTCAGGCTGGTGTTGCTGCGCCCATCCTTGAACAACCAGCGTCCGTTGGCCTTCAGTTGGCCGTCCGGGTTGTCGAGGCTGAGACGGTTGATGCGCCATTCGCGGCCGGCCAGCGCCTGCACATTGCTGGCCTGCAGTTCCAGGCGGCCGAGGCGCTTGTCGGCCAACTGGAACTGTTCGGCGACGATGTCAAGCGAGGGGATGGTGGCGCTGGCGCCGCGGTTCGATTCCAGCAAATGCTTGACCTCGGCTTCGCTCGACTCCGGGATCACCAGCGAGGCCAGGCGCGCCGTAACCTTGCCCCCCCCCTGGCTCCCGCTTGCTTCGGCCCAGGTCACGTAGCCGCTCGCATGGCGCGAATGCAGGTTGGCCTGCCAGGTGTCACGCAGGTGGGTGGCGCCCAGCACCACGTCGGCCAGGCGCCGCTCGCCGATGGTCAGTTCGCCCACCCGGCCGCCGATCAGGGTCGGCATCACGTACTGGGCAAAGCCGGCGCCGCTGCTCCCCTCGGCGGCGCCGCTGTCCTCGCCCGCGATCGCCTTGCCGGCCGCGATCCAGCCGTCCGCGTTCAGCGCGCGCATGTTCACGTGGATCATCATGCCGCGGTCCGGCGCCGGCGCCGGCACGTTGACGCCGATCCCGCCGCGCAGCACGGTCCAGGGCGCGCGTCCGGTCTTTTCGCGCACGTAGCGCGCCGCCACGCCCTCGCCCAGCGCGACGCGGATCTCGTCGCGCGCCACCCCGCCCAGCGTCGGTTCGCCCGCCAGCACGAAGCGCAGCGGCAGGCTGTCCGCCTCCGGCTTGTTGAGCGGCGCCGGCAGTTCCAGGCCCAGGCCGGCCAGGTTCGAATCGAGGGTGACGGTGCGCCGGCCTTCGCGCACCACCACGCTGCCGGTATAGGGCGTGCTGCCCGAGAGGCGCTGCGCCAGCCGGCCCAGCGCCGGCGCCGGCGCGGTGCGGCGCATGCCCTCGGCGTCCAGGGTGCCGTGCAGGCGAATCGCGATGCTGCCGTCCTTCTGGGTGCCGCCGGACAGACCCAGCGGCCCGCCCAGGAAGCTGGCGCCCACGCCGTTCAGGGCGACGCCGCGCTCCCAGAATTCGATCTTCCCTTCCGCGGCCTGCAATGGGGGCAGTTCCGGGAACAGGCTGATGTCGTTGCCCAGCAGTTGCAGGCTGCCCTGCACGCGGGTTTCCGGCAGGTGCGCCAGCGGCATGCGCAGGCGCAGGCCCAGGCGCGCATTGCCGCCGGCGCGGGTCTCGTCGGTGAAGTGGCCGATCCATTCCGGCACCGGGCTGGCCGCCACGTAGCGCAGGAATTCCTGCATCGGCGCGGCAGCAACGCCGTCGATCTCGAGCATCATCTTCTCGTGCGCACCCAGGTCCGGAATCACCGCCTTGACGTTGGACAGCGCCACGCCCATGGTGCGCAGGGTGTCGCCGCGGATTTCCATGCGCGCGCGGTCGAACTCGATGCGGCCGTTGATGTTCTCGGCCAGCGGCCATTGCGGGGTGCCGTCGGGGTGGCGGTGGCCGGGTGCGTATTCGAGGCGCGCATTCTCGAGGCGGCCGGCGACGTGGAATTCGCCGCGGGCGCGCTCCAGCACATTATTGGCGCGGAACGGGAAAGCGGCCAGGTCGCCGCGCAGGCGCAGGCGCGCATCGCGCAGGGTGCCGCCCTGCAGCGCGTCGGTCAGCCAGTGGCCCAGGTGCTCGGGGGTGGCCAGCGGCAGGAAGCGCCCCACCGAGCCGATCGCGAAGCCGTCCAGCGTGGCGCTGATGTCGGACGTGCCCGGCCCTGCCCGGCCGCCATCGGGCAGCAGCGGCAGGCTGTGGCGTCCGGACAGCGTGCCGGACAGCGCCCCCTGCGCGAAGGCCAGGCGTTCGACCTCGACCAGCAGCTGCTTGCCCGGGTCGAAATTCCAGCGCGCCTTCAGGTCGAGCCGGTCGAGCGGCATCGCGCTTTGCGCGAACCAGGCCGGCATGTGCAGGACCAGCGCGGTCGAATCGACCGTCAGGCTGCCGCCGTTCTGGCTGGCGTCGATGCTGCCGCTCAGGTTCTGGAAACCGGGCGTGGCCGGGCGGGGCGGCATGGCCGGCTGGCCGTCCCGCGCCGGCTGAGCCGGACGCGCCGGCTGCGCATTGATGGCCAGGCCGGCAACAATGCCGCGCAGGCGGTAGCTGCGCAGCGCCGGATAGCGTCCTTCCCATTCGGCCGCCACGTCGAGCAGGCGGCCGCGCGGGGCGTAGTCGAGCAGCATCTGGCGCTGCTGGGGCGGCAGCGGCAGGTAGCCGGCCAGGGCGGCCAGCGCGCCGATGTCGAGCTGGCGCGCGCTCAGCTCGCCGTATTCCGGCTTGCCCTCGCGCGCCGGGCGCCAGGTCTGTGCGAGCGTGGCGGGCGGCAGCGTGTGGCCGTCGCGGGTGGTGACGGAGAAATCGGTCAGGCTGATGGTGTGGCCGTGGGCGCCGAAGGTCGGCTTGCCTTCGTCCTTACCCGGCAACATTTCCTCGCGTGCTGCCAGGCGTCCGGAGATGCGCGCCAGCTCGAGCGGCGCCAGGGTCGCGCCCAGGCGCGCATTGACGTCGGCCAGGGCCAGGTCGGCGGTGAAGCCGGCGACCCTGGCCTGGTCGACATTCAGCCAGGCGCGCACCGAACCGCGTCCGCTGGCCATCCGGATCGGCAGGTCGATGTGGCGCTCCCAGGCCACCAGGTCGGCATCGCGCAGGTCGGCATACAGCTCGCCCTTCCAGCGCGCGATGTCCGAGGGACGCGCGCCGAAACGGTGGCGGAAGCGCGCGCGCACGTCGAGCGGCCGGCCGAGCGCGCGCGGCGGGGTGGCGCGCAGCGCGAAGCGGTGGCCGCCGCCGAAGCGGTTCAGCAGCGCCAGGGTCACGTCGTTCAGGACCAGGGTCGGCCTGCCGCGCAGCTCGTCGGTCCAGTCGACCCGGCCGCCGCGGATCACGATCTCGCGCTGGCGCAGCAGCCAGTCGGCGCCGCGCCCGTCGTCCTTTTTATTCGGGTCGAGCCGCACCCCGGCCACGCTGATGATGCCGTCGCGGCCGCGCCGCACGTCCAGCTGCGGACCGTTCACTTCGAGCGCCTGCAGGCGCGGCTCCAGGGCGACCAGGCTCCACCAGGACAGGGAGGCCGTGACCTTCGGCAGGGTCAGCAGCTGGCGCCCGCCGCGGTCGATCAGGCGCACGTCGCCGAGCGTCAGTACGGGATGGATGCCCTGCCAGCCGGCTTCCAGCTGCGCGATGCTGACGCGGTTGCCGAGCGCGCGCCCGGCGGCGGCTTCGATGTCGCCTTTATACAGGTCGATATTGGGCAGGATGGCGTAGCGCAGCGCCAGGAACAGCAGCGCTAGCCCGAAATACAGCAGCAGCACCAGCTTGATGGCAAAGCCGAGGAAATGGTGCGAGGCCAGGTTTGCATAGCGATAGCACGCGCGCAGCCGATGCCAGCGCACGCGTGCTTCCTCGATCGCCGGCCGGTGCACGGCCGTCGCCTGCAGGTCCTGGTTGTCCATCAAGCTGCTCAAAAAGGCTCGCCGTAAATTTGATTCTCTAATAACAGATAGTTGCAACAGTCGCGGCGTCTACCTTACCATCGTACTGACCTCTCGTCTCCCAGCAGCACGGCGGGCAATTCTACCGCACGACGCCTGCCGGACGGCAAAAACCACACCGGATCGACACCATGCACCCAGCTTCGCCGTCTGTACGTTCCCGCTTCCTCCAGCGCTGGCTCGGCGCCGACCCTGCCCGCCCCGCCCTGCTCGACGAGGCCTGCCGATTATCCCTGTCCAGCGTCGACCTCGGCGCCTTGTTGGCACGCGAACTGGACGCTGGCCTGCCGCTGCCGCGCGCCATGCGGCGCCTGCGCAACCTGCTGGTGTGCGGCCTGATCCGGCGCGACCTGGAAGGCCTGGCCGACCTGGACGAGGTGGTCACGGCCATGACCCGCTTCGCCGACTTCGCCATCCGGACCCATACCGAGGCCCTGGGCGCGGAACTGGTCGCCGCCCACGGCATGCCCATGGGCGATGAATCGGGCCGGCCCCAGCAGCTCATGGTGCTGTCCATGGGCAAGGGCGGCGGCGGCGAGCTGAACGTTTCCTCCGACATCGACCTGATCTTCGTCTACCCCGAGGATGGCGAGACTGCTGCCGGCCCTGGCCAGCGCCAGCTGTCCAACCACGAATTCTTCGTGCGCCTCGGCCGCCGCCTGATTGCCACCCTGTCGGAAATCATCGAGGATGGCTTCACCTTCCGCGTCGACATGGCGCTGCGTCCCAACGGCAATTCGGGCCCGCTGGCGGCCAGCCTGGCGATGGTCGAGGAATACCTCATTGTGCAGGGCCGCGAATGGGAGCGTTATGCCTGGGTCAAGGCGCGCGCGGTCACCGGCGACCCGGAAGACATCGCGGCGCTGGACGCGATCGTGCGTCCCTTCGTGTTCCGGCGCTATCTCGACTTCGGCGTGATCGATGCGATCCGCAACATGCACGCCCAGATCCGCGCCGAGGTCAAGCGCCAGGAGCGCCTGCACCCCGAGCGCAGCCACAACGTCAAGCTGGGCCGCGGCGGGATCCGCGAGATCGAGTTCCTGGCCCAGGTCTTCCAGCTGATCCGCGGCGGGCGCGACCCGGCGCTGCGCGAGCGCTCTACGCGGGCTACCTTGCGCCTGCTGGCCGAGCGCGAGCTGCTGCCCGAGGACACGGTAGCGCGCCTGCTCGAGGCCTATACCTTCTTGCGCAACCTGGAACACCGACTGCAGTACCTCGACGACGCCCAGACCCACACCCTGCCGGCCAGCGAGGAAGACCGCCTGCTGGTGGCGCAGATGATGGGCCTGCCCGACGTGGCGGCCCTGCTGGGGCGGATGGAGGAACAGCGTACCTACGTGGCCGCCCAGTTCGACGCGATCTTCGCTGACAAGGCCGAGCCCGCCGATTCCGAGGCCAGCCTGCTGGCGGACGATCCGGAAAACCGCGAGGCGATCGCCGCCCGCCTGCTCGAGCTCGGCTACGACGACCCGCCGGGGGCGGCCGCACGCCTGGTCGCCACCCTCCAGGGTCCGCGCCTGACCAGCCTGCCCGAAGCCAGCCGCGCCAGGCTGCTGGCGCTGGGCGACGCCGCCCTCGGCCAGATCGCCACCGTGGTGGTTGAGGCCGGGGTCGGCAGCCACGCCGCCACGCTCGGGCGCCTGCTCGACTTCTTCGAGGCGATCGCGCGCCGCTCGGCTTACCTGTCGCTGCTGACCGAATACCCGCACACGCTCGAGCGCGTGATCCGGATGATGAACGCCAGCGGCTGGGCCGCCACCTTCCTGACCCAACACCCGATCCTGCTCGATGAACTGCTGGACGACCGCAACTCGGGCGTTGGCGACATGGGCCAGCTCGCCGTGCTGGCAACTGAGCTCGACGAGCAGTTGAATGCCGCCGCCGGCGACACCGAGCGCCAGCTCGACATCCTGCGCGAAGCCCACCATGCCCAGCTGTTCCGGCTGCTGGCCCTGGACCTGGCCGGCGAACTCTCGGTCGAGCGCCTGGCCGACCACCTGTCCCTGCTGGCCGACACCATCGTCGGCGCCACCGTCCGCCACGCCTGGCGCACGGTGGCCAGCCGCCACCGCGAGGAACCGCGCTTCGCCGTCATCGCCTACGGCAAGCTGGGCGGCAAGGAGCTGGGCTATGTGTCCGACCTCGACGTCATCTTCCTGTTCGACGACGAGGACGAGATGGCGCCGTCCAACTACGCCAAGCTGGCGCAACGCTTCATCACCTGGAACACCGCCCACACGGCGGCCGGCATCCTGTTCGACATCGACACCGCGCTGCGCCCGGACGGCGCCAGCGGCATGCTGGTGTCCACCGTGGCCGCCTTCGAGCGCTACCAGCACGAATCGGCCTGGATCTGGGAACACCAGGCCCTGACCCGGGCCCGCTTCTGCGCCGGCGACGCCGCCATCGGCGCCCGCTTCGAGCGCATCCGCGACGCGGTGCTGCGCAAGGACAGGAGCGGCCAGGAACAGCAGCTCAAGGACGAGGTGCGCGCGATGCGCAAGCGCATGCGCGACGCCAACGTCAATCCCGGCGCCCTGTTCGACCTCAAGCAGGACGAAGGCGGGATGATCGACATCGAGTTCATCGTCCAGTACCTGGTGCTGCGTCATGCCTCCCAGTATCCGCAATTGACGGCGAACTCCGGCAACATCGCACTGCTGAAGCTTTCCGGCGAGCTCGGCCTGATCGACCCCGGCCTGGCCGCGGAGGCGGCAAGCGCCTATCGCGCAATGCGGCGCCTGCAGCACCAGGTGCGCCTGCAGGGGCAGGAAAAGGCGCGCGTCGATCCCCAGCTGCTGGGCGGCCACCCGGATGCGGTGCGGCGCCTGTGGCAGGCCTGTTTCGGCGACTAAATGCCCTCTCGCATGCCTGCGCCAGACTGGTGCAGGCGCTCCATCCCCATGCAATTTTTACCCATGGCGCACAGTCATCGTGCGCCATTTCTCTATTGACTTTCGAGTCAGAGATTTACATGGAGTAATTGTTGTTTTTTGTTCAGATGTGACCGCCCCGTATATTGACATTGATCAACATACAATGCTTTGATACAGGTGTGTATGCACATCGGCATTGCTGCCTACCCGTGGCATGCCGCGCCACACAAGTTGCAACTTTTGAAAACATAAATCGCGTTTCGTCCAAAACGCAAAGATGGAGAACACATGCAACAACGAACCAAGATCGCGTTGGCAGTCGCCGTCGCCCTCCAGTCCATGGTTTCCGTCGCTCAGGCTCAAGAGGTCCTGCAGCGCGTGGAAGTCACCGGCTCGCGTATCCGCCAGGTTGACCTGGAAACGTCGCAGCCGGTCCAGGTGATGACCCAGGAACAGATCCAGAAGACCGGCCTCGTCACCGTGGGCGACATCATCGCCAACATGTCCTCGGCCGGCTCCCCGGCCTTCAGCAAGGGCGGCACCCTGACCTCGAACCGCGAAAATGGCGGCCAGTATGCCAACTTGCGGAACCTTGGTTCGCAGCGCCTGCTGGTGCTGGTCAACGGCAAGCGTTGGACCCAGACCGTGGCCGGCTTCACTGACATGTCGACCATTCCGTCGTCGATGATCGAGCGCATGGAAATCCTGAAGGACGGCGCTTCGTCGATCTACGGTTCCGACGCGATCGCAGGGGTGGTCAACATCATCCTGAAGAAGTCGATGGAAGGCGGCCAGTTGAGTCTGTACACCGGCCGCAACGAGTCCGTCGCCGACGGCCGCAACAAGGATTTCTCGTTGAGCTATGGCGCCGGGAACGACAAGGCTTCGCTGATGTTCGGCCTGTCGCACACCGAGTCCGGCGCGGTCTGGTCGCGTGACCGCGAGTTCACCGCCTACTCGCGCACCAATGAATTTCCGCTGGAAGGCCTGGGCGGCGGTCCATGGGGCCGCATCCGCCAGGTCAGCGCTAGCGGCGGCGCCACCGGCTTCGACCGCATCCTGAACCATACCGGCGACCAGAACAATCCCGGTATCGGCCAAGATTCGCGCAATCCGGCCAACTACCACAATGTCGTTGGCGGCGCGCCGATCGCGGCCGACAACTTCAACACCACCAGCCAGATGATGTTCGCGATGCCGTCCAAGCTCGACACCATCTTTACCAAGGGCGAACTGCAGTTGCCTTACGACATGCGCTTCGTGAGCACGGCGATGTACGCGCAGCGCAAGAGCCTGTCGACCGTGGCCGGCTATCCGCTGAGCTCGACCTCGCAGAGCAAGTACCCGGTCTATATCGACAAGGACAGCTACTATAACCCGTACGGCAACCAGGTGGCCGGCGCCGGTCTCGGCCAGGACCTGTTCTTCTATCGTCGCACCATTGAGGTGCCACGCGAAACCCGCAACAGCAACCGCACCCTCCACATCGACGCGACGCTCGAAGGCAGCTTCGAACTGCGCTCGTTGCCGTGGAACTGGAGCGTGGGCTACAACCACAGCAAGGTCGACGGCGATACCCAAAATACCGGCAACCTCAACCTGCTGAACCTCAAGCGCGCCCTTGGCCCGTCCTTCCGCAACGCAGCAGGCACGATCCAGTGCGGCACCGCGGCGAACCCGATCCCGCTGGCCGATTGCGTCCCATGGGATATCCTCGGCGGCCCGACGGCGGCAACCCCGGCAGCGCTGAACTACGTCATGTCGGTTGGTGGCTATAACTACAGCAGCAAGGTCGACAGCGCCACCGCCGACATCAGTGGTGAACTGTTCCAGCTGCCGGCAGGAGCCCTGGGCATGGCGGCCGGTATCGAACACCGCACCGTGGAAGGCAAGGACCTGCCGGGCCAGTTCAACCGTTCCGGCTACTCGACCGACTTGGCCGGCAACCCGACCAGCGGCCGCTACACCGTGCGCGAAGCATATGCCGAGCTGAACATCCCAGTGCTGAAGAACCTGCCGTTCGTCGAATCGCTGGCCTTCAACCTGGCCACCCGTTATTCGGACTACAGCAACTTCGGTTCGACCAATAACAGCAAGTTCAGCTTTACCTACCGCCCGACCAAGGACCTGATGTTCCGCGGTACCTGGGCCGAGGGCTTCCGCGCCCCGACCGTGGGCGACAGCTTCGGTGGCGGCCAGCAGAGCTTCGACAGCTACCTCGACCCATGCGATACCGTCTACGGCGACGCAGCGCGCAATACCACGGTGCTGGGCCGTTGCAACAGCGGTTTCGGCGGCGTCGTCGGCACGCCGGCGGGCTTCCGCCAGCGTACCCAGACCGGCGCGAACATCACCTCGAGCTCGAGCGTGCAAAGCTCGGTGCCGTTCAACGTGGGCGCAGGCAATGCCACCCTGCAGCCGGAAACCGCAGTCACCCGCACCCTCGGCACGGTATTCAACCCGTCGTTCGTCCCGGGCTTCTCGGCCGCGATCGACTGGTACAGCATCCAGATCAGCAACCGTATCGTGGGCGTGTCGTCGAACTACATTCTCGGCGAATGCTACAATCAGGGCCAGGCGAATTTCTGCTCGCTGATCACGCGTGACGCAACCGGCATGGTCGTCGACCTGCGCCGCGGCAATGCCAACCTGGGCCAGATCAAGACCGAAGGCGTGGACGTCGAACTGCGCTACCGCCTGCCGCGCTTCTCGTGGGGCCAGATCAACCTGCGCAGCGAAACCACCTACCTGGACGAATACTCGACCAAGAGCGGCCCGACCGCCCAGTGGATCGACTATTCGGGTGACTACGACTTCCACCGCTGGAAGTCGAACTTCACCACCGACTGGTCGCTGGGCAACTGGAGCGCGACCTGGGGCGTCCGCTTCCTGAGCGACGTCACCGACACCTGCCTGAGCATCCCGAATCGCTGGCAGTGCAACGAACTGACTACCCGTCGCCCTGGCGCAACCTCGGATGGCGCGAACCGCCTGTCGTCGCTGACCTTCCATGACATCAGCGTCGGCTACAAGTTCGCCTGGAACGGCAACGTGCGCGTCGGCGTGAACAACGCCTTCGACAAGAAGCCACGCTTCACCGTCCTCGGCGCAGCGTCCTCGACCTATGTGGACGCCGACCTGCCGATCGACCGCTTCATCTACGTGCGCTACAACCAGTCGTTCTGATCACGTAGTTAGCGGTATCAGCGCAATTTAATTGCGTAGCGAGCCCGCCCGGCGCAAGCCGGGCGGGCTTTTTTGCATTTGAACAAGTGATAAGAACGTGTCAATAGTAAATTCAATCGTGCGCGTAAGTACACAATTTAGCAACAATTGAGGTATTAACAACCCAGATTCCGTTGACAGTGATGCATATCGAATGCTTTGATTGCTGACTTGAAAGTAATTCCAGTTAAAACATTGACTACTTTCAGGTGGTCGATAGACCTTCCCGGTGGCTTTGCTGCAAAACGGCACGGCTGCGTTTTCACCCAAGGAGTTTGGCAACATGATGGAAAAAATCTTGTCCCAGTCGATCCGCGTGATCTGCCTGGGCGGCATGACCCTCGGCATGACCGCCGCAATCGCACAGGAAGCTTCGCAGCCGCTGCAGCGCGTTGAAGTGACTGGTTCCCGCATCCGCCAGGTTGACCTGGAAACGGCACAGCCGGTCCAGATCCTGAACCAGGAACAGATTCAGAAAACCGGCCTCGTTACCGTCGGCGACATCCTGAACAACCTGTCGTCGGCCGGCGCGCCTGACTTCAGCCGCAGCGGCTCGCTGATCTCGAACACCGAAGCCGGCGGCCAGTACGTCAGCCTGCGCAACCTCGGTTCGAACCGCCTGCTGGTGCTGGTGGACGGCAAGCGCTGGACCCAGACCGTTGCCGGCTACACCGACCTGTCGACCATCCCGTCGGCCATGATCGAGCGCATGGAAATCCTGAAGGATGGCGCTTCGTCGATCTACGGCTCGGACGCGATCGCAGGCGTGGTGAACATCATCCTGAAGAAGAACATGGAAGGCGGCCAGCTGAACCTGTACACCGGCGCCTTCGAAGAAGGCGATGGCCGTAACAAGGACTTCTCGCTGACCTACGGCGCCGGCAACGACAAGGCGTCGCTGATGTTCGGCCTGGCGCACACCACCCAGGGCCGCGTCGACACCCAGACCCGCGAGATCACCGCGACTTCCTACGGCCCGGGCCACTTCGGCGACGGCTTCGGCGCCGCTCCCTGGGGCCGCATCACCCCGGTCAGCGCATCGGGCGGCTCGAACACCAGCGCAGCCAACGGCGGCTTCAACCGCATCCTGAACCACACCGGCAACTGGGACGGCAAGGGTGTCGGCGCCAACTCGCGCGACCCGAACAGCTACCACGCCTACACCGGCCTGAACGAGGACAAGTACAACTCGTCGCAGGACATGGACCTGCTGTCGCCGAACAAGCTCGACACCCTGTTCATCAAGGGTGAAGTCGCGCTGCCGAAAGACATGCGCTTCAAGACCACCGCGATGTACTCCCAGCGCGAGTCGACCCGCACCATCGCCGGTTATCCGCTGAGCTCGACCAGCCAGGCCAAGTACCCGGTCTACATCGACAAGGACAGCTACTACAACCCGTACGGCAACCAGGTTGCCGGCGCCGGCCGTGGCCAGGACCTGTTCTTCGCCCGTCGCACGATCGAGCTCAAGCGCGTCACCGAGAACGAAAACCGCACCCTGCACATCGATGCGACCCTGGAAGGCGAATTCAACTTCCGTGACACCGCCTGGAACTGGGACGTCGGCTACAACCACAACAAGGTCTCGGGCACCTCGCGCGACAGCGGCAACATCAACCTGCTGACGCTCAAGAAAGCCCTGGGCCCGTCGTTCATGAACGCCTCGGGCGTGGTCCAGTGCGGCACCCCAAACTCGCCGATCCCGCTGGCTGATTGCGTCCCGTTCAACATCCTGGGCGGCCCGTCGGCATCGACCCCGCAGGCTCTGGCCTACGTCAACACCTCGGGCGCCAAGACCTACGGCTCGACCATCAACAGCGCCACCGCCAACATCGGCGGCGAAATCTGGCAGCTGCCTGCCGGCGCCCTGGGCGTGGCAGTCGGCGTCGAGCACCGCGAAGTCAAGGGCTCGGACGTGCCTGACCAGTTCTCGCAGTCGGGCTACTCGACCAACCTGTCGGGCCTGCCGACCTACGGCCGCTACACCGTGCGCGAAGCGTATGCTGAAGTGAACATTCCGGTGCTCAAGGCCCAGCCTTTCGCTGAGCTGCTGAGCTTCAACCTGGCCACCCGCCACTCGGACTACAGCAACTTCGGCGTCACCAACAACAGCAAGGCCAGCTTCATGTACAAGCCGGTCAAGGACCTGCTGGTCCGCGGCACCTGGGCAGAAGGCTTCCGTGCACCGACCCTGGACGACCTGTCGGGCGGCGGTTCGCAGTCCTTCGACACCTTCCTGGATCCGTGCGACACCAGCTTCGGCGAAGCCGCGCGTAACTCGGCAGTGGCAGCGCGCTGCGTCAGCGGCTTCGCCGGCGTGCGTCCGACCCCGGCCGGCTTCCGCCAGCTGCGCCAGGCAGGCACCCCGATCACCAGCTCCGGTGGCGACCAGTCGCTGGTCGCGTTCGCTTCGGGCGCAGGCAACGCGTTCCTGACCCCGGAAACCGCGGTTACCAAGACCGCCGGCTTCGTGTACAGCCCGTCGTACCTGAGCGGCTTCAGCGTGGGCCTGGACTGGTACAACATCAAGGTCGCCAACCGCATCACCGCGATCGGCGCATCCTACGTGGCCAACCAGTGCTACATCCAGGGCGATGCCAACTACTGCAGCGTGATCCAGCGTGACCCGGTCACCGGCCAGATCAACCAGCTGTCGCGCGGCAACGCCAACCTGGGCCAGATGGAAACCGAAGGCCTGGACCTGGCGATCAACTACCGCTTCCCGCGTAGCGCCTACGGCCAGTTCGGCCTGCGCAGCGAAACCTCGTACGTCGACAAGTTCCGCACCCGCAGCAGCTCGGCCAACGAGTGGAACGAGTACGCCGGCGACTACTTCTACAACCGCGTGAAGTCGAACAACTCGGTTGACTGGGCAATGGGCAACTGGAGCGCCACCTGGGGCTTCCGTTACTTCAGCCCGGTCAAGGACCAGTGCTTCACTCCGACCGTCGAGTGCAACATGCCTAACGTCGAAACCGCTTCCTTCGGCACCGGCGCCAACAAGCTGGGCTCGGTCACCATCCATGACCTGAGCGTCGGCTACAAGACCGCGTGGGACGGCCGCATCCTGCTGGGCGTGAACAACGTCTTCGACAAGAAGCCGCGCATCGCCTACAGCACCCAGGCTAGCGGCGCGTCGGTCGACGTCGACCAGCTGCTGGACCGCTTCATCTACGTCCGTTACACCCAGAACTTCTGATGGGGTAACGCGCGGAACCCGTAAGGGTTCCCGTGACGACAATGCCCGCCAGGCTAGCCTGGCGGGCATTTTTTCGTCCTCCGGCAGGCTCGCCTGGCGGACGTTTCTTCATCGGGTATCATGGCGGATTACCCAGACAGCAGAACCATACGATGGCAATCAAACTCAAGAACGACAAGGACATCGCCAAGATGCGCGTGTCCGGCCGCCTCGCCGCCGAAGTGCTGGCGATGATCAAGGAATACGTGGTGCCGGGCGTCTCCACCGAGGAGCTCGACCGCCGCTGCAACGAATACATCCGCAAGGTGCAGAAAGCGACCCCGGCCAACGTCGGCTACCACGGCTTTCCCAAGACCCTGTGCACCTCGGTGAACGGCGTGGTCTGCCACGGCATCCCGAGCGACAAGGAAGTATTGAAGGAAGGCGACATCGTCAACATCGACGTCACCGTGATCAAGGACGGCTGGCACGGCGACACCAGCCGCATGTACTTCGTGGGCGAGCCCTCGCCGCAGGCGAAGAAGCTGGTCGACACCACCTACCAGGCCATGATGGCCGGCATCCGCAAGGTGGCCCCGGGCGCGCGCCTGGGCGACGTCGGGCATGCGATCCAGAAGCTGGCCGAAGGCGCGGGCTTCTCGGTGGTACGCGAATACTGCGGCCACGGCATCGGCCGCGTCTACCACGAAGAGCCGCAGGTGCTGCACTACGGCCGTCCGAACACCGGCCTGCTGCTCAAGGAAGGCATGACCTTCACCGTCGAGCCGATGATCAACCTGGGCGGCGCCGACGTCGACCAACTGGAAGACGGCTGGACCGTGGTCACCGCCGACGGCTCGCTGTCGGCCCAGTGGGAGCACATGGTGGTGGTGACGAAGAACGGCTTCGAGATCCTGACGCCCTGGCCAGACGCCTGAACACCACGACCGGGGTCAGGTCTGACATCTGGACACGAGCTGAGCAATACAAGCGGATAACGGTCGAGTTCGTGTCTGAATGTCAGACCTGACCCCCATAAAAAAACCGGCCGAGGCCGGTTTTTTTTCGTGCTGCTGCGCCAGGAATTACTTGGCGTTCATCAGGGCGACGGTGGTGTCCAGCATGCGGTTCGAGAAGCCCCACTCGTTGTCGTACCAGGACGAGACCTTGACCAGGCGGCCCGAGACTTTGGTGAGCGTCGCGTCGAAGTTCGACGATGCCGGGTTGTGGTTGAAGTCCACCGAGACCAGCGGGTCGGTGTTGTAGGTCAGGATGCCTTTCAGGGCGCCTTCCGAGGCCGACTTCATGATCTGGTTGACTTCATCGACGGTGGTGTCGCGCTTGGCGATGAAGGACAGGTCGACGATGGACACGTTGATGGTCGGCACGCGGATCGCGAAGCCGTCCAGCTTGCCGTTCAGTTCCGGCAGCACCAGGCCGACCGCGGCGGCGGCGCCGGTCTTGGTCGGGATCATCGACTGGGTGGCCGAACGGGCGCGGCGCAGGTCTTCGTGCATCACGTCGGTCAGCACCTGGTCGTTGGTGTAGGCGTGCACGGTGGTCATCAGGCCGGTTTCCAGGCCGATGGCATCGTGCAGCGGCTTGACCAGCGGGGCCAGGCAGTTGGTGGTGCAGGATGCGTTCGAGATCACGGTGTCGGTCGACTTCAGCACGTCCTGGTTCACGCCGAACACGATGGTGGCGTCGACGTCCTTGCCGCCCGGCGCCGAGATGATGACCTTCTTGGCGCCGCCCTTCAGGTGGGCCGAGGCTTTTTCCTTGGTGGTGAAGAAGCCGGTGCACTCGAGCACCACGTCCACGCCCAGCTCGCCCCATGGGATCTCGGCCGGATTACGCTGCGCGAACACGCGGATCTTGTCGCCGTTGACGATCATGTTGTCGCCTTCGACCGTGACGGTGCCCGGGAACTTGCCGTGAGCGGTGTCGTAGCGGGTCAGGTGGGCGTTCGATTCGGCGTTGCCGAGGTCGTTGATCGCCACGATCTGGATGTCTTGCTTCTTGCCACCTTCGTAGAAGGCGCGCAGGATGTTGCGGCCGATGCGGCCATAACCGTTGATTGCAACTTTGATCGTCATTGCTTTGCTCCTGATTATAGAAAAAAACTTTTTTCGTACCGCAGATGGACAACGGGCCGCCAAGAGGCAGCCCGCTGGAACGCTTTACGCCGCGATGACGCCCTTGGCCTTGGCCACGACGTTCTCGACGGTGAAGCCGAAATGCTTGAACAGCACCGGCGCCGGCGCCGATTCGCCGAAGGTGTCGATGCCGACCACAGCGCCTTCCAGGCCCACGTACTTGTACCAGAAGTCGGTCACGCCGGCTTCGATGGCCACGCGCGGGATGCCGCGCGGGAGCACACTTGCCTTGTAGCTCGCTTCCTGGCGCTCGAACACGTCGGTCGACGGCATCGAGACCACGCGCGCGGCAATGCCCTCGCCGGCCAGCGCGTCGGCCGCTTTCACCGCCAGTTCGACTTCCGAACCGGTGGCGATCAGCACGACTTTCGGCTCAAGCGCGTCGCGCAGCACGTAGCCGCCCTTGGCGACGTTGGCGACGGCGGCGCCGTCACGCTCCATGAACGGCAGGTTCTGGCGCGAGAAGATCAGGGTGCTCGGGCCGTCCTTGCGCTGCACTGCCGCGCCCCAGGCCACCATCGATTCGACGGTGTCGCACGGACGCCAGTTGTCCAGGTTCGGGATCAGGCGCAGCGACGAGACGTGCTCGATCGACTGGTGGGTCGGGCCGTCTTCGCCCAGGCCGATCGAGTCGTGGGTGAACACGAACAGCGAACGGATCTTCATCAGCGCGGCCATGCGCAGGGCGTTGCGGCTGTAGTCCGAGAAGGTCAGGAAGGTCGCGCCGAACGGGATGAAGCCGCCGTGCAGGGCGACGCCGTTCTGGATCGCGGCCATGCCGAATTCGCGCACGCCGTAGTTGATGTGGTTGCCCGGGATGCCCGAGCGCACCGCCACCGATTCCTTCCAGTTGGTCAGGTTCGAGCCGGTCAGGTCGGCCGAGCCGCCCAGGAATTCCGGCATGCTTGGCGCCAGGGCCTGGATCGCGTTCTGCGAGGCCTTGCGGGTGGCGATGGTTTCCTTCTTTTCCACGCAGGATGCGATGGCGGCATCCAGGGTTTGCTGGAAGTTGCCTGGCAGCTCACCCTGCATGCGGCGCTCGAATTCGGCGGCCAGCTCCGGGTGCGCGCCGCGATATTCGGCGAACTTGGCGTTCCATTCGGCTTCCATCTGTGCGCCGCGCGCTTTCGCGTCCCAGGCTTCGTAGATCTCGCCCGGGATGTCGAACGGGATCGGATCCCACAGCAGGTGCTGGCGCACGGCCGCGATTTCCTTGTCGCCCAGCGGGGCGCCGTGGACCTTGTCGCCGCCTTCCAGGTTCGGGGCGCCCTTGCCGATGATGGTCTTGCACATGATCAGGGTCGGACGGTCCGAGCCTTTGGCCTGCTCGATGGCGGCGGACACGTCGGCGACGCTGTGGCCGTCGATCTGGCCGATCACGTTCCAGCCGTAGGCTTCGAAGCGCTTGCGGGTGTCGTCGGTGAACCAGCCTTCCACCCGGCCGTCGATCGAGATGCCGTTGTCGTCGTACAGCCAGATCAGTTTGTTCAGGCGCAGGGTGCCGGCCAGCGAGGCCACTTCGTGCGAGATGCCTTCCATCAGGCAGCCGTCGCCCAGGAAGGCGTAGGTGTAGTGGTCGACCACGTCGTAGCCAGGGCGGTTGAATTCATAGCCCAGCAGCCATTCGGCCAGCGCCATGCCAACCGAGTTGGCGATGCCCTGGCCCAGCGGGCCGGTGGTGGTTTCCACGCCCGGGGTGATGCCCACTTCCGGGTGGCCGGCGGTCTTCGAGTGCAGCTGGCGGAAATCGCGCAGGTCGTCCATCGTCAGGTCGTAGCCGGCCAGGTGCAGCATCGCGTAGTGCAGCATCGAGCCGTGGCCGTTCGAGAGCAGGAAACGGTCGCGGTTGAACCAGCCCGGATTGGCCGGATTGTGGCGGTAGTGCTTGTCCCACAGCGCGACGCCGATCTCGGCCATGCCCATCGGCATGCCCGGGTGGCCGGAGTTGGCTTTCTGGACAGCGTCCATCGCCAGCGCGCGGATCGCGTTGGCCATCAGGGTGGTGGTTTGCGTAGATTTCATGAGCTTACGGTGGTCTGGATTGGAAAGCGGTGGCGTGCAGCTAGGCCGTAACCCTGTATTTTAGCAGACCAGGGGGCTGCCGAATTAAAATGCAGGTTTTCCCTCTCCGTAAAGAGCCGCATGCCCCGCTTTTATTGCCCCGCCCCGCTCGCGACCGGCGCCAGCATCGACCTGCCCGAGACCGTCGCCCACCACCTGCACGTGCTGCGCATGCAGCCGGGCGACGCCCTCACCCTGTTCGACGGCCGCGGCGGCCAGTATGCCGCCACCCTGGCCGACATCGGCAAGCGGCGCGCCAGCGCGCTGCTGGGCGAGCACGACCCGCTCGACGTCGAGCTGCCCTATGCCCTCACCCTGGCCCAGGGCCTGCCGGAAGGCGCGAAAATGGACTGGATCATCGAGAAGGCGGTGGAGCTGGGCGTGGCGCGCATCGAACCGCTGGCCGCGCGCCGCAGCGTGGTGCGCCTGCAAGGAGAACGCGCCGAAAAACGGCACCTGCACTGGGAAGGCGTGATCGTGGCCGCCTCCGAGCAGTGCGGGCGCAACCGGCTGGCGCAGCTGGCGCCGGTCACCGACGTCGGGCGCTGGATCGCCACGCCCTGCCCCGCGCCGCGCATCCTGCTCAGCCCGCGCGCCGGCGGCTCGCTGGCCGACTGGGCCCGCGCCCAGGGTCCGCAGGCGCTCACCCTGATGGTCGGTCCGGAAGGCGGATTCACCGCCGAGGAGGAAGACGCGGCCATCGCGGCCGGGGCGATCGCCCTGTCGGTCGGCCCGCGCGTGCTGCGCACCGAGACCGCGGCGCTGGCGGCGGTGGCGATGCTGAACGGGCTCTGGAACGGCATGTAGTTTTTACCGTTTGGTAAAAAAAAGCCTTTCTCACCTATATAGAGAGAGATAAAAAAAACCAGCCCCTTGCGGGTAATACCGTTCAGTTAGCGTAAAAATGTAGGGTGGTCGGCTTCGCCGACCGCGCGTCCAAGTCACCAATGCACTGTGGCAGAGCAAAATGGAGTTGAACGCGTGGCCGGGAAACCCGGCCACCCTACGCTTAACTGAACGGCATTAGCCCCTTGCGGGGCCGGTTTCATGCGCTTAAATCTCGCTGGATCAGAACGAGTAGCGTGCGCCCAGGTACAGGCGGCGTGGCTCGACGAACTCCTTGGCCTGGCCGAACTTGTACTTGCCGGGGGTTTCCACCAGCGCCTGCGCCACGGTACCCGACTGCTTGTCCAGCACGTTGAACAGGTCGACGAAGAATTCCAGCTTCTGGCTGCCGGCCAGCTTGTAGGTGTACTTCAGGCGCATGTCCAGGGTGTAGTACGACGGACCGGTCTGGCTGCCGATGGTGCCCGGCTTGATCCAGGTATCCAGTACGCCGCCGTACACGTAGGCCTCGTCCATCACCGGCAGGTAGCGGCGCTGGACCAGCTGCGCACGGGTATACAGCAGGCCGCTGTTCCAGTTGAACACGCCGCTCAGCTCAAGGCCGTTATCGAAGTAGTAGGTGCCGTAGCCCTTGAACTGGTGCTTGATGTTGCCTGGCTGCGGGCCATAGGCGTTCGGCGCACGCGGATCCAGCGCGATCCAGTCGCCCTGGAAGTCGGCGTTACTATCCGAGTTGGTGTTGCCCTTGGCTTCGTTCCAGGTATACGACGCCGACGCCATCCAGTTGTCGCGCTTGGCCTTGGTCAGGCTGACTTCCACGCCCTGGTAGTCGCGCTTGCCGCCGGCCAGCGTGCCCAGCACGTAGTTGGCGTTCGGCGCCGACGAGAAGCCGAAGTACGAGTACGGCAGGTAGAAGGCGGAACCCGGCGAGGCGTAGCCTTCATCGGCAACCGTGTTGCTCGGATCCGAGTACAGGTGCAGGTCGTAGTCTTCCAGGATGTCGCGGGTGCGGCGCTTGGTGTAGGCGATCGACGCGGTCCAGTCGCGGCCGATGTTGGTCGCGTAGCCGAGCATGAACTCGTCGGTGTACGGCGTCTTGGTCGACGGCGAGAAGATCGCATCCGGGGTCTTTTCGCCACCGCGGGTACGGAAGGTCAGCCAGCGGTCGCCGACGAAGATCTGCTCTTCCTGCACCGGACCGGTCAGGTTGCCGGCGAAGTCGGACATGTTGGTGCGGATCGGGTCGTAGTAACGGCCCAGGAAGCCCCAGACCTTGCTGCGGCCTTCGCCCGTCGGGTCGTACACCACGCTCAGGCGCGGCGCGATCTTCCAGTCGAACCTGGCCGACTCGCCGCCCTTCGAATCCTTGTGCACCCACTCTTCGGCACGGATACCGGCATTGATGGTCAGCTTGTCCTTGGTCCAGGTGTCCTGCAGGTAGGCCGCCTTGCCGGTGGCTTCCACGCTGTAGGGCGCGACCACGGTTTCGAGCGCGCGGTACAGGTTGATCTGGCCGCCCGGGTTGCCGGCGGTGCTGTTGAAGCGCAGCGCGCGCACTTCCGGATCGGTGATGACGCCGTTGCGGTCGGTGTCGAGCAGGTTGTAGAAGTAGGCGCGGTCGGCGGCCGGAGCGGCGTTCATGGCGTCGATCACGCGCGGGATGTCGCCGGCCACGATCGGGCGGCTGGTCCAGCCCGAGCCGGCGGCCTGGGCGTAGGTGGCGTTGCGCTGGCCGATGTTGATCGAGGTGTACTGCGACTTGTCCGAACCGACGTAGCGCGAGTCCTCGAAATATTCGTTCTTCGAGGTCAGGAAGCCGCCCTTGAAGGTGTGGGTGCCGGCGGTGGCGGTCTCGAGGAAGTACTCCGCGCTCAGGCCGATTTCGTCACGGTTGCGTTCCGAGATGAAGGCAGTGCCATAGCCCCCCAGCTGGACCTGCGCCAGGGTGGGACTCATGCCCTGGAAGATGACGGTGTTCGGGGATTCCGGGCTGGTCGCGAAATCCGACACTTCACCGATGTGGCGGAAAGCGTACGCGGTCACGCGCAGGTTATCCATGTCGCGCGAGTACTGGATGTTGTAGTTGTCGCCGCCCTGCTTGCGACGACGGTCGCGGTTGTTCAGGATGCTCGGGTCCGTGCTGCCGGTGGTCTTGGTCGGGTCGTTGAAGAAGGAGGCGACCAGTCGGTCGTTCTCGGTCGCCTGCCAGGTCAGTTTCAGAAAGCCGAGGCGGTCGTCGCGGTTGACGGTACGCATGAAGTCGCCGGTATCGGAGTTGACCACGTCGGTCTCGCGCGCCTTCTTCTGGTAGGAACCGAAGAACCACAGCTTGTCCTTGATGATCGGGCCGCCCAGGGTCACGGCCGCGTCATAGGTCGAGAAGCCGGAGGCAATGGTGTTCTTGTAGTCGGCGACCAGGTTGTCGTTCTGGAAGTAATAGTTGACCGAGCCGTGGAACTCGTTACCGCCCGACTTGGTGATCACCTTCGAGACCAGGCCCGAACCGCCGGCGAACTCGGCCGGAATGCCACCGGTCAGGATCTGCTGTTCCTGGATGATTTCCGAGTTGATGTTGGAACCGAAGGTGCCGGTGCTCGGGTCGGTGACGTCGACGCCGTCCAGGATGTACACGTTGTCGGACGAGGAGCCGGTGGCGCCGTCGATGTCCGAATAGTTCACGCCGGATTTCGAGGACGGGTTGCCGCCTGCCGAAGGCTTGACGCCCGGGACCAGCTGCAGGTAGCTCTGGTAGCTGCGGCCGGTCGGCAGCGATTCCACGACGCCCAGGTTGAGGATGGTGCCCACGGTAGCCGAGGTGGTGTCGACCTGTACCAGGCGCGAGCCGGTCACGACGACCTGTTGCGTGGCCGCATCTGCGCCGATCGCGTAGCTCACCAGCGGATTCTGGTTCGAGACCACGGCGACGCCGGTGGCGGAGAAGTTCGAATAGCCAGGTGCGACGACTTCGACCTTGTAGTCGGTGGCCGGGTCGAGGCCGGCGATACGGACGGTACCGTCCGCTTCGGTCGTGCCGGTCTTGGTCACCAGGCTGCTCGGCGAACTCACGCGCACCGTTGCGCCAGCGACCGGCTTGCCGCCAGCGCCGGTAATGGCAATACGCAGGCCGCCGGTTTCAGCTGCCAGGGCGGCGCCCATGAAGCACATGCCGATCGCCACCGAAATCGCCGAACGACGCAACATGGTCGCCTTCGAGGTTTGTTTTACCGTATGCAACATAACTCTCCCATTCCTATAGAAACTAATTTTTTAAAATTAGAGCAATGTAAAAGCGCAGCGCCCCGACGCACCAGCCACGTTGTTGCATGCACGGCCGGCGTTTGCCTGTCCCGGAATCGGACTTCTCTCCCGACTGGCAAAAGAGGAATATATATTCCTCGTTTCACTGGTTTAACCAGCTCAACTTCCACATAGAATCATACGCAAAGTTGTGGCGTCAATAATAACTTCCGAGGGTGTGCACACTTACAACACTGCTGCGCTCTTTTCCATGACGCCGCATGAAATTGCAGTTTCTATGGCAGTTCAACATAGATTATCCGACAAAATAGGTAGAAACCACATAAAATACGGAAATATTTGTAATTACAAAATTTCTTGTGAGAAAATAGTGAGCCGCCGAATTTTATGAAGCTATAACGCGTCAATGCTGACTATAGAAAATAGTTAAGAATATGTTTGAATGAGGCCGCAAGGCCTCAAATGGATTTTTCCAGCAATCGCTTATTGACGAAAAATTCATCTACGATCCGCGATCGGTTCAATTTTTCTCCAATAAATAAGAAGGACGACGTTATATACAGAGAGAGGCGCTGGCGCCGTGCCGGTCGAGCTGGTACGGACAATAAAAAAACGGATTCACGCAAAACGTGAATCCGTTTCATCCAGGCCGCCGACAGGTCAATGCCTCAACTGACTGGCATTGCCTGAAGGCGGTGATTGGCGGTCCAGGAACCGATCAGAAGCGGCGGTTGTACTCGACCGTGAAGCGCACCGAACGCGGCGCCATGAACTGGCCCAGCATGTCGTAGGTTGGCGACACCTGGTTCTGATCGCCGGCGTCATAGGTGGCGGTCTGCGAACGCGGGGTCTGCGAGTTGAAGACGTTGTACACGTCCACCTTCATCTGCAGGCCCTTGAGCAGTGCCGGCGAGTACGCTGCCGACAGGTCCAGGCGTTTCTCGGTCGGCATGCGGCCGAGCGAGCCACGCGGCGTGAACTTGCCACCGCAGAAGAAGAACTCAGGACCATAGCCCGGGCCACCCAGCTCGTAACCCAGCGGCCATGCCGGATCCGTGCCCTCGTTCCAGGCATTGTTGGTGCCCAGGCAGCTCTTCGGACGGCCGGACTGGACCAGCGCGTTCGCACCTAGGGTGATTTCCGGAGTCAGCTGATAGAAGCCGAATGCCTTGAGCTGGTGCTCGCGGTCGTTCGGCAGCAGGCCGTCGGCGCCCACCGAAAATTCCGGGAAGTCCCAACCTGCCGAGGTACCGACGTCCGACTGGCCGGTATCCGAACGGGTCTGGCCTTCCATGTTGCCTTCGCTGCGCGACCAGGTGTAGTTGACGCGGCCATACCAGCCGTTGCGCATCGGGTGCTCCAGGAACAGGTCGAGTGCCTTGTAGGTACGCTTGGCTTTCGGCTGCATGAGTTCAGCAGCGGTGATGGTCACAGTGCGACCCTTGCCGGTCACGACCGGTTGAGCGAACTCATCATTGCCGTCAATAAAGACGACAGCATCCTTGCCCGGATTATAGATAAAGCAGCCCATGGCGTACATGTCGCCGACGGGGATGCCGTTCCTGCGAGCATGGTCATACAGGACACGCCAGTCGCAGCTGTCGTCGATACCGGCGCCCAGTTTGCGATAGGTCAGGCGGCCACCGAAGTTCAGGTCGGCGCTCCATGCGCGTTCGAAGCCCAGGGTGATTTCATCCTGGTAGTTCGGCTTCAGGTTCTGGGACACCACCGACAGCGGGTTCTTCTTCTGGCCGTATTCGCCGTTTGCCGAGTACGGCGTGTTGATCGCGCGCAGGCCCAGCGGCGAACCGTTGGTCGGATCGACGCCGGTGTAGGTGAAGTCCTGGTCGGTGAAGGTCGAGCGCGAAGCCGCGCGTGCCGCCACCTGGGTCGGCAGCTGCAGGTAGTAGCGGCCGGCGCTACCGAACACCTTGAACGAGGCGTCGCCGTTCACGTCCCAGGCCGCCGAGAAGCGCGGAGCGATCTGGTCGTTCATGTCGATGAACTTCTCGCCGTCGCCGTTCGAGTTGGTGTAGGAATCGCTACGCACGCCGATGGTCAGCAGCAGGTTCTTGGTTGCCTGCCAGCGGTCTTCGATGTACGCCGCGTCCTGGGTCGACGATGCATCGGTGATCGAGCTGAACACGCGCTGACGCACGTAGTAGCCAGCCGCGCCCGAACCGCCGTAGTTCCCGACGATCGCGGTACGGCCGCCCGACAGCGGGTTCGCGATGTTCGGATTGTTGACGTTACGATAGGTCCAGCTCGAACCGCCACTGGTCGAATAGCCCGCGCCGGTGCTGTCCAGCTCGGCCGAGTCGACACCGGCACGGATGGTATGGGCACCCAGCTTGTACTCGATGTCCAGACGGCCGGCACGCACCGTGTCGGACGCATCGCTCAGGCTGCGGCCGCCCGAGAAGAAGTTGTACTGGCGGTACAGGGACTGGTTGATCGCCGGCCAGCGGCCAGTGGTCGTCCACGCCACGCCTGCCGGCAGGCCGCCCATGCCGCCCGCGTTCGCACCCAGGTTCTCGTAGGTGGTGCCGCGCTCGGTCTTCATCTCGCCGTACATGGCGGTGACGGTCAGGTCGTCGGTGATGTTGCCGACGTAGCGCGCCATGTTGAGCTTGGCGCCCGGAGTGCCGGTGTACGACGGGTCGGTCGGGCCCAGGTTGCGAGTCAGCGCCGAGGTGTAGATCTGGCTGTTCGGGACGCCGTCCATCTGCGCCAGCGCATTCGGATTGTTCGGGTTCAGCACATAGCCGTAGGTCTGGTAACGCTTGCGGTTTTCGTTGCCGGCCGACGTGAACTCGAGGCGATGGTTGTCGGTGATGTTCCAGTCAATCTTGCCCAGCCAGCGGTTATCCATGCCCTTGTTGACGTTCCAGCCGCTCTGGTTGACGTTGACCGGGTTGGCGGCGGTGGTCATGCCGGCATAGGCGTCGCGGGTGGTATAGCGTTCGGCCGACAGGAACATGAACAGCTTGTCCTTGATGATCGGGCCGCCGACGTAGGCGCCGTACTGGTGGGTTTCGACGCTGCGGTTATCGTAGCGGATACGCAGCTTGCCGTCGGTACCGGCGTTGGCCTTCGAGCCGGTGACCGGATAGACCGAGTTGCGGTAGTCTTCGCGCAGCTCGGACGGGGTGATGCTGTACAGCGCGCCCGCTTCCCAGGTGTTGGTACCGCTCTTCGAGGTGATGCTCATCACGCCGCCGATCGAACGGCCGAATTCAGCGCCGAAGCCGCCGGTCATGACCGATGCCTGCTGGATCGAGCCGAATGGCAGTTCCATCGAGCCGAGCTGGCTCAGCGGGTTGGTGATCGGGAAGCCGTTCAGGTAGAACGAGTTTTCCGACACGCCCGAGCCGCCGAACGAGGCTGTATTGCCGAATGCGGAATCGCCCTGGGTGGTGTTCGGTGCGAGCAGGACGACTGCGGTCAGGTTCTGCTGGACCGGCAGTTGTGCCAGTTCCTTGGCGGTGAACACGGTGCTGTTGGTGGCGTTGGTCACGTCGATGCGGGAACGGCGGCCGGTCACCTGGACGGTGGTCACGCCGCCGAACGAGGCATCAACGGTCTGGCCCAGGAGTACATCGACTTCGGAGGTGTTTGCCACGTTGCCGCCGCGGACCAGATCGACGCGGTAACGCCCCGGCGGCAGAGCGGTAGCGCGGTAGGTGCCCCCGGTCTCCACCGTCACGGTACGACGCAGGCCGGTCTCGACGTTGGTAACGACGACCGATGCGCCCGCTCCCGCATCCACGCGGCCAGCGATCACGCCGGTTGCGTTCGACTGCGCCATCGCCGGCGGAACAACTGCGACAGTCAGCGCAGCAGTACTGAAAGCGATGGACAACGCACGTGCTACTACAGTTTTTCTCAACATGTTATTCCTAAATATTGTTGTTACAGGGGAGCACCTCCGACAGCAAGTCACAAGCTGCCAGTCACATCATTGCTTGCCGCTGGCTTCACGCATCCTGACTCGCTGAGTTCTTCTCCCGATTAGGCAAAAGAAGAATAATCATTCCTCGTTTCACTGGTTGTGCCAGATCAACTTCCACATAGAATCATAGGCAAAGTTGTGGCGTCAATAATAACTGTTGGAAATGTGCATACTTACAACACTCACGTAGAGACCTTATGCCTGACGCATGAAAATGCCACCCATGTGGCATTGCAGCATAGATTATGCGAAGAAAAGCACCAAATCCGGATAAAAGCATGGAAAATACTGTCATTACAGAATGATCTCCTTGACAACGCAGCGATACCAAATTTTATGAACTTTAGACGCAGCAATTATTCCCACAGGAAATTTATGTAAATTGGTATGGATTTGGTCCGAGAATGATGAAATGATTTTTTCTGGAATAGCCTACTGACGAAAAATTCATCTATGCACTGCGGTAGTGCGTCAATCATTCATTCATTAAAGCGCTGTATGCTTCTGCAATTAAGCGATCCTCATGGTGCTGCCCTTTGATAGGGCCCCGTTTGAGGGCATGGATTGGACGGCGTCAGCTTGCGGACCGTGCATTCGCCCTGGAATTGAAGAGACGGGGACAGGGCAGATCAGTGTTTGTTTTATGCAACATCAGGCAGCATCGCTCGGCCCCTCATGCGGAGCGGCTCTTGGGTAAAATAGCGGATTGGCCGGCGCCCGGCCCCTCCCTTTTCATTGTTGCATTGCCAGCAACCACGTTCTCGACTCCTATGCTCCGAATCAGCGAACTCAAGCTCCCCCTCGACCATCCCGAATCCGCCCTGCGCGAAGCCATCCTTGCCCGCCTTGGCATCCCATCCGCCGACCTGGTCGATTTCACGGTCTTCAAGCGCAGCTACGACGCGCGCAAGAAATCGGCCATCGTGCTGATCTACCAGATCGACGCCGAAGTGCGCGGCGAGGCCGCCGTGCTGGCGCGCCTCGCCAAGGACCAGCAGGTCTTCCCCTCGCCCGACACCGGCTACAAGTTCGTCCCGGCCGCCAAGCCGGCGCCGGGCACGCCGCGTCCGGTCGTGGTCGGCATGGGGCCCTGCGGCATGTTCGTGGCCCTGATCCTGGCCCAGATGGGCCTCAATCCCCTGGTGCTCGAGCGCGGAAAAGTCGTGCGCGAGCGCACCGTGGACACCTTCGGCTTCTGGCGCAAGCGCAAGCTCAATACCGAGTCGAACGTGCAGTTCGGCGAAGGCGGTGCCGGCACCTTTTCGGACGGTAAGCTGTACAGCCAGATCAAGGACCCGAAGCACTACGGCCGCAAGGTGCTGACCGAATTCGTCAAGGCCGGCGCGCCCGAAGAGATCCTGTATGTCAGCAAGCCCCACATCGGCACCTTCCGCCTGGTGAAGATGGTCGAGCAGATCCGCGCGGAGATCATTGCGCTGGGCGGCGAAATCCGCTTCGAGACCCGGGTCGACGACATCTACGTCAGCAACGAGGCCGGCGTGCGCCAGGTCCAGGGCGTGCGCCTGTCGAGCGGGGAGGAGATCCCGACCCGCCACCTGGTGATGGCGATCGGCCACAGCGCGCGCGACACCTTCGAGCTGCTGTACCAGCGCGGCGTCTACGTCGAAGCCAAGCCCTTCTCGATCGGCTTCCGCGTCGAGCACCCGCAGTCCCTGATCGACGTCTGCCGCTTCGGCCCGAACGCCGGCAACAAGCTGCTGGGCGCGGCCGACTACAAGATCGTGCACCACGCCTCCAACGGCCGTTCCGTCTACAGCTTCTGCATGTGCCCGGGCGGCACGGTGGTGGCGGCGTCGAGCGAAGAAGGACGCGTGGTCACCAACGGCATGAGCCAGTACTCGCGCAACGAACGCAACGCCAACAGCGCCATCGTGGTCGGCATCACGCCCGATGACTATCCGGGCCACCCGCTGGCCGGCATCGCCTTCCAGCGCGAACTGGAATCGCGCGCCTACGTCCTGGGCGGCAGCAACTATGACGCGCCGGGCCAGCTGATGGGCGACTTCGTGCGCGGCATCCCTTCGAAAGAATTCGGCGCGGTGGTCCCGTCCTTCAGGCCGGCGGTGCACCTGACCGACCTGGCCCCTTCGCTGCCGGACTACGCGATTGTCGCCCTGCGCGAAGCCTTCGTGGCGTTCGACAAGCAGATCAAGGGCTACTACAAGGAAGACGCGGTGCTGACCGGCGTCGAGACCCGCACCTCGTCGCCGATCCGGATCAAGCGCAACGACGGCGACCTGCAAAGCCTGAACACGCGCGGCCTGTTCCCGGCCGGCGAAGGCGCGGGCTACGCCGGCGGCATCATGTCGGCGGCGGTGGACGGCATCCGCGTAGCGGAAGCCGTGGCGCTGGCGATGGCCGCGTGAACGGCGGCGCCGGCGCGCAGGCGGGCGGCGGGACGCTCGGGCCCAGCCTGGCGATCCTGGCCTCGATGGTGTCGGTGAACGCCGGCGCCGCCTGGGCCAAGCACCTGTTCCCGCTGGTCGGCAGCCAGGGCGTGACCGCGGTGCGCGTCGGCCTGGCGGCGATCATCATGCTGGCCGTGGTGCGCCCCTGGCGCAGCCTGCCAGCGCGCCGCGACGCGCTGAACCTGCTCGTCTACGGCCTGATGCTGGGCTGCATGAACCTGTTGATCTACGGCGCCTTTGCCCGCATCCCGATCGGCATCGCGGTCGCCATCGAAGTGGTCGGCCCGCTCGCCGTGGTGGTGCTGTCCTCGCGCCGCGCGCGCGATGTCGCCTGGGTGCTGCTGGCCGCATTCGGCCTGTGGCTGCTGGCGCCGGTGCACGAGGGCGTTGCCCCGCTCGATCCCGCCGGGGTGGCCTATGCGCTGGGCGCGGCCTTCTGCTGGGCGATGTACATCGTGTTCGGCAAGCGTGTATCGACCCTGAACGGCGGGCACGCCGTGGCCTGGGGCATGCTGGCGGCGGCGCTGTTCACGGTGCCGGTGGGCGTCGCCCATGCGGGCGCGAGCCTGCTGCTGCCCACCGTGCTGGCCGGCGGCCTGGCGGTGGCGGTGCTGTCGAGCGCCCTGCCCTATTCGCTCGAGATGGCGGCGCTGGCGCGCCTGCCCCGGCGCGTGTTCGGCATCCTGGTCAGCGCCGGGCCGGCCTTCGCGGCGCTGGCCGGCTGGGTAGTGCTGGGCGAGCGCCTCACCGGCATGCAGTGGCTCGCGATTCTGCTGGTGATCCTGGCCTGCGGCGGGGCCGCGGCCACCGCGCGTAAGTCGTAGGGGTGGTCCAGTCCAGTGGACTGGACCACGCTTCGCCGACCGCGCGTCCAGACAGTGGATGCGTCGAAGCAAATCATTCGAGAGTTGAACGCGCGGTCGGCAGAGCCGACCACCCTACAGCCAGCCGGCTTTCCTGAAGCGCCGGTACAGATAGAAGCACACCCCGGCCATCACGCACAGCGCCGCCGGGTAGCCGTACTTCCACTTCAGCTCGGGCATCCATTCGAAGTTCATGCCCCAGATGCCGGCAAAGGCCGTGAACACGGCGAAGATCGCCGCGTAGGACGCGAGCTTCTTGCTGACGTCGTTTTCGTCGATCGCCACCATCGACAGCGTCACCTGGATCGCGGTATTGATGGTGTCGCGCACCGCGTCCAGCCGTCCGAGGATGCGCAGCAGGTGGTCGTGGACGTCGCGGAAGTAGTCCTGGGTCTCGCGCACCACGGGCGGCACGCGCCCGCCGTGCAGGCGGCCGACCGCATCCATCAGGGGAATCACCGCGTGGCGCAGCACCTGCGACTTGCGCTTGAGCGCATACAGGCGCTCGACGTTGCCGCGCTGCCCGCCCTGCTGGCCGAAGATATGCTCCTCGATCGATTCGAGCTCGGATTCGAGGGCGTCGACCACGGGAAAATAACGGTCGACCACCGCGTCGACCAGCGCATACAGCACGAAACCGGCGCCCTTCCTGAGCTGGTGCGGCTCGCGCTCGGCGCGGGCGCGCACCCCGAGGAAACCCTGGTTGGCGTCGCGCCGCACCGACAGCACGTAGTTGGGACCGGCGAAGATGGCCAGCTCGCCGGCGTTCAGTTCGTCGCCGGCCAGTTCGACGATGTGGGCGATGACGAACACGCTGTCGCCGTACTCCTCCATCTTGGGACGCTGGTGGCCGCGCATGACGTCTTCCACCGCCAGTTCATGCAGCTTGAACTCCTCCTGCATGGTGGCGATTTCCGCGGCATCCGGGTCGCGCAGGGCGACCCAGACGAAGGTCTCGGGCAGCTTCAGGTATTCGCTGATGTCCTCGACCGGGATGTCGGAGAGCTTCTTGCCTTCCTGGTAGGCGACACAGTTAATCAGCATGGCAATGGTGTAAGTGCATGATGCCGCAGCTTACACCATTGCAACCGTTGCGCGCCTCACAACACCCCGAGGGCAAGGCGCATCGTCGAAGACAGTACGCCAGTACGGCGAGACGATGCAACGCAGCCATCGGGGTTTTGTGAGGCGCGCTATTCGTCACGTGCGCCATCTATCCCTAGCTCGACGATCTTGCGCGTGATGGTATTGCGCCCGATCCCGAGCCGCATCGCGGCGTCGTTCTTGCGCCCGTGCGTGTGCTTGAGGGCGGTCTTGATCAGGGCCGATTCGAACTGGCGTCCGAGCGTGTCCATCACGTCGGTCTGGCCGGCGCTGAGCATGCCGGCGGCCTGCTGTTCGAGCAGCGCGATCCAGCCTTCGGGCGACATCGGCGCGCCTGGTGTGGCCGCCGCCGCGGCCGGCGCCGGCGCCTGCGCGGTCCCGGCCGGCCCCGACTCCTGCAGCGGCGACACGATCGGCGCAACTTGCGTCAGGTCGCGCGGCAGGTCCTTGACCTCGACGGTCTGGCCCGGGGCCATCACGGTGATCCAGTTGCACAGGTTTTCCAGCTGGCGCACGTTGCCGGGCAACTCCAGTCCGGCCAGGAAGCGCATCGCCTGTTCGGACAGGCGCTTCGGCTCGACGCCCAGTTGCCGTGCGCTCTGCACCAGGAAGTGGCGCGCCAGGACCGGGATGTCCTCGCTGCGCTCGCGCAGCGAAGGCAGGCGCAGGCGGATCACGTTGAGGCGGTGATACAGGTCTTCGCGGAACAGGCCATCGCGCACGCGCTGTTCCAGGTTCTGGTGGGTGGCGGCGATCACGCGCACATTGGCCTTGACCGGCTGGTGCCCGCCGACGCGGTAGAAGTGGCCGTCCGACAGCACGCGCAGGAGACGCGTCTGCAAATCGAAGGGCATGTCGCCGATCTCGTCCAGGAACAGGGTGCCGTTCTCGGCCTGCTCGAAGCGGCCGCGCCGCATCGCCTGGGCGCCGGTGAAGGCGCCGCGCTCGTGGCCGAACAGTTCCGACTCCAGCAGGTCCTTGGGGATCGCGGCCGTGTTCAGCGCGATGAAGGGTTGCTGGGCGCGCGGACTGTGCTTGTGCAGGGCGCGCGCCACCAGCTCCTTGCCGGTGCCGCTCTCGCCCGTGATCAACACCGTCACGTTCGACTGCGACAGGCGGCCGATGGCGCGGAACACTTCCTGCATGGCCGGCGCATGGCCGAGGATCTCGGGGGTCTCGGCGGGAGCCGCTTCCACGCTGGCTTCGCGCAGGCTTTCTTCCAGCGCGCGGCGGATCAGGGCCACCGCCTTGTCGATGTCGAAGGGCTTCGCCAGATAATCGAAGGCGCCGCCCTGGAAGGACGCCACCGCCGAATCGAGGTCGGAAAACGCGGTGATGATGATGACCGGCAGGCCGGGATGGCGCGCCTTGACGGCGCCGAGGAGTTCGATGCCGGATTCGCCCGGCATGCGGATGTCCGACACCAGCACCTGCGGCGTATCGGTCTCGAAAGCGGCCAGCGCGTCGTGCGCATTGGCGAAGCTGCGGGTCTCCAGGCTTTCGCGCGCCAGGGCTTTTTCCAGTACCCAGCGGATCGATGCGTCGTCGTCGACAATCCAGATTGGTTTCATGTGTTCGTGGTTCCCGCAATATGGATAATTCGGGGACTCACGGTGGACGCTGCTGCGCCTGCTTATGGCAGGGGAAGCAGGATCCGGAAATCCGTCAGTCCAGGCCGGCTTTCGCACTCGATCACACCCAGGTGCTGTTGCACGAAGGTCTGCGCCAGCGTCAGCCCGAGGCCGCTGCCGCCTTCGCGCCCGGAGACGAGCGGATAGAAGATGCGGTCGCGGATCTCGGGCGCGATGCCCGGTCCATTGTCGATGATATGCAAATCTAATGCCAGCCCATAGCGGACCTTGGCCAGGGTGACCTGGCGCGCCACCCGGGTGCGCAGCACGATCTCGGCATCGCCCGCCGCGATGCGCTTGAGCAGGGCCTGGGCCGCGTTGTGGGCGATGTTGAGCACCACCTGGATCAGCTGCTCCATATCGCCCCTGAACTCGGGGATCGAGGCGTCGTAGTCGCGGCGGATCGCAAGGCCGGTGGGGAACTCGGCCAGGATCAGGCTGCGCACGCGCTCGCACACTTCGTGGATGTTGACGTCGCCGACGATGTGGGGCTTGCGGTGCGGCGCCAGCAGGCGGTCGACCAGGGTCTGCAGGCGGTCGGCTTCCTTGATGATCACCTGGGTGTATTCGGACAGGTCGGCAAGGTGATGCGGCGGCAGCTCGAGCTCGAGCAGCTGGGCCGCGCCGCGGATGCCGCCCAGCGGGTTCTTGATCTCGTGCGCCAGGTTGCGGATCAGTTCCTTGTTGGCCTGGCTCTGGTCGAGGATGCGTTCCTCGCGGTCGAGCTTGAGCTGCTGGACGTTCTCGCGCAGTTCGATCAGGAGTTCGTCCTCGCTCAGGGCGCTGACGATGCTGTTGACGTGCAGCGGCTCGCGCCCATTGCGCTGCAGGACGAGGTCCTGGCGCAGGTCGGCGTACTGGTGCGCCAGCGCCTGCCCGCACAGTGCGGCCAGCTCCTGGCCGTTGGTAAACAGTTCGGGCAGCGGCGCGCGCTGCAGCGATTTCAGCGACAGTTCGAGCAGGTTCTCGGCGGCCGGGTTCGCGTAACGCACCTCGCCCGCGGGTCCGAGCAGCAGCACGCTCGAGGCCAGCAGGTCGAGGCCGGCGAAACGCGACGCGGCAGCCGGAGCGCTCATCGGATATTGCTGATCTCGCGCTGCAGCGCTTCGATGTTGCGCTCGGTGCGGCCGATCTCGTCGCGCATCGAGGCCACCCGCTCCTGGTACTTGGCGTAATTGCGCTCGTTGCCCTGGCGCTCCGGCTCGCCGTTGTTGAAGTCGCGGCGCAGATCAAGCAGCTTTTTCTGCTCGATGCGCAGCTCGTCGTTGAGGATCTCGCGGCGGTCGTCGTCGCGCGCCCGCTGCTGGGCCGTGTCGACGCGCGGGAAGCTGGCCGGGCTGACGGCAGGCGCCGCCCCCCCGTTCATCGGACGCACGGCCGGGATCGGCGCCGAAGCGCGCGGCGCCGGCGCCGGTGCATAGCCCGGCAGGTCGAGGGCCTTGCAGCCGCGGCGAGCGGTGTCGGTGAATTCCACGCGGCCCTGGTCGTCCACGCATTTATAGACGGCGCCCTGCGCCTGCGCCCCGTTGTGGAGCGCCATGGCGGCGGCCAGGACAATCATGGAGCGGCTGACGAAGTGAGTTGTCTTTCCCATCAGAAATCAGTCTGCACAATAAACGTGCATGCATTGTAGACCGGGCGAGTGTACAGGAAGGATGAAAAAAGGCGGGGAAAGCCTCCGCTTTCCCCGCCTTTGTTACAGACCCTTACGCAGCGTGATGCACGAGCGCAACGGTTCCGTTGACTGCCTGATTACGACGAGTAGTACATGTCGAATTCGACCGGGTGCGGGGTCATGCGCATGCGCTGCACTTCGTTCATCTTCAGCTCGATGTAGGCATCGATCATGGCGTCCGAGAACACGCCGCCGCGGGTCAGGAACTCGCGGTCCTTGTCCAGGGCTTCCAGCGCTTCCTCCAGCGAGGCGCACACCGTCGGGATCAGCTTGTCTTCTTCCGGCGGCAGGTGGTACAGGTCCTTGGTCGCGGCTTCGCCCGGGTGGATCTTGTTCTGGATGCCGTCCAGGCCCGCCATCAGCAGCGCGGCGAAGCACAGGTAGACGTTGGCCAGCGGATCCGGGAAGCGGGTCTCGATGCGGCGGCCCTTCGGGTTGGCCACGTGCGGGATGCGGATCGAGGCCGAACGGTTCTTGGCCGAGTAGGCCAGCTTGACCGGGGCTTCGTAGCCCGGCACAAGGCGCTTGTACGAGTTGGTGCCCGGGTTGGTAATCGCGTTCAGGGCGCGCGCGTGCTTGATGATGCCGCCGATGTAGAACAGCGCGGTTTCCGACAGGCCGGCGTAGCCGTCGCCGGCAAACAGGTTCTTGCCGTCTTTCCAGATCGACTGGTGCACGTGCATGCCCGAGCCGTTGTCGCCGTTGATCGGCTTGGGCATGAAGGTGGCGGTCTTGCCGTAGCTGTGGGCGACGTTCCAGATCACGTACTTCATGTTCTGGGTCCAGTCGGCGCGCTCGACCAGGGTCGAGAACTTGGTGCCGATTTCGTTCTGGCCGGCGCCGGCCACTTCGTGGTGGTGCACTTCGACCGGGATGCCCATCGATTCGAGGATCAGGCACATTTCCGAGCGCATGTCCTGGAAGCTGTCGACCGGCGGGACCGGGAAGTAGCCGCCCTTGACGGTCGGGCGGTGGCCGCTGTTGCCGCCTTCGATGTCCTTGTCGGTCGACCAGGAGGCTTCGTCCGAGTCAATCTTGACGAAGCAGCCCGACATGTCGATGCGCCACTTGATCGAGTCGAAGATGAAGAATTCCGGCTCCGGGCCGAAGTAGGCGGTGTCGCCGATGCCCGACGATTTCAGGTAGGCTTCGGCGCGCTTGGCGATCGAACGCGGGTCACGGTCGTAGCCCTTGCCATCCGACGGTTCGATCACGTCGCACTGCAGGAACAGGGTGGTCTCTTCCATGAACGGGTCGATGTTGGCGGTGGCCGGGTCCGGCAGCAGCAGCATGTCGGACGCTTCGATGCCCTTCCAGCCGGCAATCGACGAACCGTCGAAGGCGTGGCCCGACTCGAACTTGTCTTCGTCAAAGTGCGAGACCGGCACGGTCACGTGGTGCTCCTTGCCGCGGGTATCTGCAAAGCGCAGGTCAACGAACTTCACTTCGTTGTCTTTGATGAGTTGAATTACGTCTGCAGCCGTCTTTGCCATTCGTATCTCCTGATTGAAAAGGGGGTGCCGCGCCGGAAGACCTCGCAGCGGGGCAACTTGCCGTACATAAAAGCATGAACCATGCCAAGCTGCCGTTATGAACAAATGCACAATGCTTCGTTGGAAATCGCCCGACTCCGGCCTACAATCTTCCCACCAAGGCATCGCCTGGCAGTGCAGTGCCGCACCATCTTGGTGCGCGCGCAGCGCCGATGCACCATCGCAGCGCAGGATACACCGAACCAAGTTGGTGCATCGACTTTTCTTGTTCAAAACGGATCACATCATGACGACTACCGAGACCATCCTTGCCCAAGCCCGCCAGCGCGCCAGCGGCCAGCCCTATGCCGGCGCGGTCACGCCCGAAGAGGCCTTCGCGCTCTTGCGAAGCGATCCGCGCGTGAAGCTGGTCGACGTGCGCACCGACGCCGAGCGCGACTGGGTCGGCCGAGTCGCGGTTCCCGAGACCCAGCACGTCGCGGTGCAGTGGGCCACCTATCCGGGCGGTGCGCCGAATCCCGCCTTCGCTGCCCAGCTCGAGCAGGTGGCGCGCAAGGATGAGGTGCTGCTGTTCCTGTGCCGTTCAGGGGTGCGCTCGCGCCACGGCGCGCGGGTGGCGACCGAGCACGGGTTTGCCGAGTCCTACGACATCCTGGAAGGCTTCGAGGGTGACCGCGATGCGGAGGGGCACCGCAAGACGGTCGGGGGCTGGTGCAAGGCCGGGCTGCCCTGGGTTGGCGCGTAGGGTGGACGGCTTCGCCGTCCGCGCGTTCAAACCGGGCGTGAATAGCCTGTACGTCTATTCAAACGGTGGTTGAACGCGCGTTCGGCGGAGCCGAACACCCTACGGCATCACCATCAGCTGCAGTCCCGACGCCGCCCCCGGCGCGCGGTACACGCGCTGGGTCGCCTTCCTGAAATCTTCCGGCTTGGCCTTCGGGATATGGGTGAAGGTCTGCGGGTTCAGGTCGATCAGCGGGAACCACGAACTCTGCACCTGCACCATGATGCGGTGGCCGCGCCGGAAGGTGTGGTTCACCTCGCCGATGTCGAAGCTGATCGCTTCTTGCTTGCCCGGAGTGAAGGGCTCGGGCTTCTCGAAGCTGTTCCTGAATTTGCCGCGCAGCGGATTGCCGCGCACCAGCTGCTGGTAGCCGCCCAGGTTCAGGCTCGGCGGCGCGACGTCGTTGCCCTTGCGCTCGACCGCCGGCGCCGGATAGTCGCTCGGGTAAACGTCGATCAGCTTGACCACCCAGTCGGCGTCGGTCCCGGTGGTCGACACGAACAGCTTCGGCACCACGGAGCCGACCACGGTCAGGTCTTCTTCCAGCACCTCGCTCTGGTAGACCAGGACGTCGGGGCGGGTGGCGGCGAAGCGCTGGTCCGACACCATGTACTCGCGCGGCACGCCCGTGGCCGGGTAGCCGATGAAAGGCACCGGCTTCTTCGGATCCGCGACATACTCGTCGTAGCCGGCGCCAGATGCGGCCGGCTGCTGCCAGCCCAGCGTGCCGTTCGGGCCGAAGTACAGGGTGCGCGCCTTGGCGGGCGCCGGCGGCCACGCAGCATAGCTGCGCCAGACATTGGTGCCGGTCTCGAACGCCGTCACGGCGGGCAAGGCACGCGCCGGCTTGACGCCCTTCAGGTGCTGCTCGAAGAAGGGGAACTGGATCTCGCGGCGGAAGTATTCGCCCGTTTTGGCATCGAAATTCACGTGGCCGAGACGAGCGCCGTCGCTGCGCGCCCAGCCGCCGTGCACCCAGGGTCCCATCACCAGCGCGTTCGGCGTGCCGGGGTTGTATTTGCCGACCGCCTTGTAGATCGCGAACGGACCGGCCGGGTCTTCCGCATCGAACCAGCCGCCCACAGTCAGCACCGCTGCCTTGACGTTCTTCATGTGCGGCGTGATGGCGCGCGAGCGCCAGAACTCGTCGTAGGTGTCGTGCACGATGGTAGGCTCGAGCAGCTCGCGCTGCTCGGCGCTCATGGTGGCGAGGATGTTCTCCATCGTCAGGCGCTTGAGGAAGAAGTCGTAGGCATCGGCCTCGCCATAGGCGAAGCGCGAACGCTCCTTGTTGCCCGTGGTCGGATTCTGTTGCGGCAGGAAGGACGCGTAGAAATCGAAGTTCGCCGACAGCATGAAGGCGCCGCCGTGGTAGGAGTCGTCGCCCATGTACAGGTCGGCAATCGGCGCCTGGGGCGAAGCCGCCTTGATCGCCGGGTGCGAGTCGATGATGCTGGCCGCCGTGTAGAAGCCCGGGTAGCTGATGCCCCAGATGCCGACCCGCCCGTTGTTGTTCGGGATGTGCTTGAGCAGCCATTCGACGGTGTCGTGCATGTCCTCGCTTTCCTGGCCCTCCCCTTTGGCGCGCTTGGGCTTCGCGTGCGGCGTCATCTCCTGCCAGCTGCCCTCCGACATGTAGCGCCCGCGCACGTCCTGGGTCACGAAGATGTAGCCGGAGTCCTCCAGTTCGCGCGAGGGGCTGAGCGCCTCGGGGAACCAGTCCACCCCGTAGCGCAGCTCGCCCTGCGCATACACGCCCGCGCTGTAGGGCGTGCGCTGCACCAGGAAGGGATAGGGCCTGGAGCTGTCCTTGGGCACGTAGAGCGTCGTGAACAGCTTCACGCCGTCGCGCATCGGAATGCGGTACTCGTACTTGGTGTAGGCTTCGCGCGGGTTGCGCTTCTGGGCCGGCGCATCGGCGGAGGCTACGGCCTGGCTGGCGGCCTGCGCGCCTGCGCCGCAGGCCAGCATCGCGGCCAATGCCAGGGCGGAAAACGGGTGACGGATCATGGCTTCTTTCGGGAAGGCGGACAAAGACCGCCAGTGTAATCCGTTTCCCGAGGGAATTGCTATTCCTGCACTATGGCTTCGGCTGCGGCACCGCTACCCCATGCCGGTCGATGGTGCCGCGCACCCGCTCGCGCACGAAGTTGATGTGGCTGCGCAGGCGGTACAGCTCTTCCGCATAGGCGAGCGGAATCGAGATGTGGTTGACGCGTTCCTCGATGTCGTCGAGGCGCCCCAGCAGACCGTCCCGTACGGCGTCGCGATCGTCAGGATCGGTCGCTTCGAGCTCCTGCTCCACCTTGCGCAGCTCGCCGTACCAGCGGTACACGCGCGAGCGCACGCGCCACACGTAGATCGGCGGGACGATCTTCGACAGCGGGATCAGGAGCGCCGCCAGCGCCACCACGAACACCCACAGGCGCTCGAACAGGTTGGCGAGCCAGAAGCGCAGGTAGCGCTGCAGGAAAGGCGGCCCGTCGCGGTAGTAGCGTTCCGCCTCGCGCGCCACCGGAATCTCGGTGTACTTCGGCGAAGGGAACTGGCCCTGCTGCTGGAACCAGCCCGCCTTGCCGTGAATCTCGCCGGCCGATTTCACCAGGAGGCCCACCAGGGCCGGATGCAGGTCTTCCCTGGCCACCAGGGTGGCGGTGGGGGGCGATCAGGTGGTAGTCCTGGGACGGGATGTCGCGCCCGAGGTCGACGATCCCGCGCGGCAGCACCACGTGGGTGAGGAAAGGCAGGCGGCGCGTGTAGGCGTCGGCCTGGGTGAAGTTGAACAGCCGGATGCCGGGGGTCTGCAGCAGCATCTGGATCAAGGGCGCTTCGGGTGCGGAGCTGAACACCAGGCCGTCGATGCGGCCCGCCAGCAGTTCCACCGTGGCCGGCGTGTTCTCCAGCGCGCCGATCTGCAGTTCGTTCGGCTCGATGCCGTTGGCGTCCAGCACCTGGCGGAACAGGCGCGGCACGCCGGTGCCTTCCGGCCCCAGGTTGATGCGTTTTCCCTTCAGGTCGGTCAGGTGGGCGACCCTGGCGCCCTCGCGCAGGAACAGCCACACCGGTTCGGTGAACAGGCTGCCCAAGGACACCAGGCCGGTCGTGTCCAAGCGAGGTTCGGCCTGCCCATTCTCGGTCGAGCCGCTCTGCACGAAGGCGACGTCCACCTTGCCGTCCATCAGGCGCTGCAGATTCTCATGGGAGCCCAGCGAAGGCTGGAGCGTCAGCTTGATGTCGTCGCGCGCCAGCCGCGCGGCGTACTGGCGGCCGAATTCCTGGTAGGCGCTGTTGAACTGGCCGGTAGCCATTGAGAATTGGCGCGGCGGCGCCGGGTCGACCCAGACATAGGCCAGCACGACCACCGCGATCACCGCCAGCAGCGTCGGGCCGGACGCGACCAGCAGGTCGCGCAGGGACACGATGCTGAACTGGCGCACGCGCGTCATGGCGCGCTTGAGCGCGCCGTTACGAACCGGGGTCGGCTCCCGGTTCAACGGACGCACTGGCGCTGGGCGGCGATGCTGCCCGCGGGCGGCTCGATCATCGGCATCAGGCTCGGCGCCAGGTTGGACAGCAGCTGCACCGGCAGCGCGCTGGTGAAGTCGTAGTTGCCGGACTGCGGACCGTGCACGTAGGCGGTCATGCTGCCGAAGTAGCGCTCGCCGATGTTGAACACAAAGGTCGCCGAGCGGTTCACGAAGCGCGACTCGATCACACGCCCGCCCCTGGCATAGGTCTCGAAGCGCTGGTCGCCGGTGCCGGTCTTGCCGCCCACGGCGATCACGCTGCCGTCGGACTGCACGAAGGCGGTCTTGACGCGCTTGGCGGTGCCGTCGGTGACCACGCCCTGGATCGCATCCGCGACCACGCGCGCCACTTCCGGCGCCAGGACCTGCTCCTTGCCGCTGCCCTTGGTGCGCCTGACCAGGGTCTCGTAGGGCGTGTCCTTGGCGAAGTGCAGCGAGTCGATGCGCTCGACAGGTTTACGCACGCCGCCGTTGACGATGATGCCCATCAGTTCGGCCAGCGCGGCCGGACGGTCGGCCGAGGCGCCCAGCGTGGTCGCATAGGACGGCACCAGCGAGTCGAACGGGTAGCCCATCTTCTTCCACTGCGCGTGGATCTTCAGGAAGGCCTCGACCTCGATCAGGCCCGCGATGCGCTTGTCCTGGGCGTGCTTGCGGTGGGTCTTGAACAGCCAGGAATAGACTTCCTGACGCTCCTTGACGCTGGCGTTGGTGACTTCGGTCCAGCCCGCCTTCGGGTGCGTGATCAGGTAGCCCGCCAGCCACAGTTCGAGCGGGTGCACCGAGGCCACGTAGCCGCGGTCGGCCAGCGTCATGTTGCGCGGGTCGTACATCTCGTACATCTTCGGAATGCGGTCCGGATCCATGTCGTGCGAATCCGGCAGCGACTTGTCGATGAAGTTGCCGAACTGCGCCATCGTGGCGCCCGGGAACACGGTGCGATGGGCCGCCGCCAGCTTCGAGGCCAGCGGACGCACGCCCGAGAACAGCAGCGCTTCGACTTCCTGCGGGGTCTTGCCCTTGTACTTGTTCCAGAACTTGGCGAGGAACACCTTGCCTTCGTTGTCGGCGAAGCGCGCCAGGTAGGTCTGGCGGCGCGGGTCGTCGGCATCGGCCAGCAGCTGGGCCGAGGAGCCCGGCAGCTGGAACATGTAGTAGCGCACCACGTCGCGCATCATGCGCACGAACACCAGGTTGGTCGAACTGCGCAGCGCCTCGGTGACCGTCATGATCTTGCTGTTGTCCAGCTTGCTGAAGTTGCCGAAGGTGTGGATGCCGCCGCCGGTGAAGAAGGCTTCGCCCGGGTTGGCCGAGTACTTACGCTCCATCGCCGCCATCAGCATCGGCTTGAGGCCGCGGTCGGCGCCGCGCGGCAGCGTGCGGAAGTATTCCAGCGCCCATTGCGACATGCGGTCCTTGGCGTCGACCTCGACGCCCATCAGGCCGATCTCGTCCATCGGCTCGAAGCGCTTGTGCAACTGGTCGACGATGTCGAGATAGGTCACCAGGGTGCGCAGCTTCGCGGTCGAGCCGAGGTCGAGCTTGGCGCCCTCGTTGATGTCGAGCGGCTGGTCGTAGTTGTCGGTCTGAACCCGCAGGTAGTTGACGTGCTCGCCGCGCTCCATCAGGGTGAAGCTGTACACCACCTGGGACGGGTCGCCGTTGCCGAGCATGCCCTTGCCGGTCAGGCCGGCTTGTTTGGCATGTTCGGCGTCGGACAGCTTGCGCAGCACGTCGGTGACGGCCTGCTGCACCCCTGCGTCGAGCGTCGAGACCACCGACAGGTCGAGGCGGTCGAGGTTGTACAGGCGCGAGTCGCCCACCAGGTAGCCGAGGTGGTTGCGCACCGCGTTGGCGGCCTTACGCGAGACGAAGGCGTCGGCCCCCGGCGGCGCCACGCCCGAGCCCTGGGCCGGATGCAGCGCCACTTTCAGCGCGGCGTCGCGCAGCTGCGGCGAGATCACGCCGGCCTGGGCCAGCACGCGCAGGTGGCTGTTGGTGAGGGTTTCCAGGTCATGCTCGCCGGCGCCCAGGTAGTAGGCCGGACGGCGCTGCGCGATCATCAGGGACAGCGCTTCCTTGTAGGCGGTGACGGCCTCCTGGGTGTTCATCGGGCCGCGCAGCATGGCGCTGGTCTTGTCGAAGTCGCGTCCGTACCAGACCCACATGCCATCGCCGATGCCGTTGACCTCGCCATAGCCCGGCTTGGCCGACAGCGGCACGGTGTTCAGGTAGTCGAGCACGATCTGGCGCCGCGCCTTGGTAGTGTCTTCGCCGTCGCGGTAGGCGCGCAGCGTGGCCGAGGCCATCTGGATCATCTTGTCCTGCAGCGAACCGGTGCGCCCCTCCGGCGAGTGCCGGTACTTCTCGATCTGGGTCGCAAGCGTGGAGCCGCCGGCCACGCGCCCGCCGCCGCCCAGGCCGACGCTGCTCAGGGTCTTGTCGAACACCGCTTTCGAGAAGCGGTCCCATTCGACCGCCGGGTTGCGGTGCGGGTAGGCCGGGTCGAGCAACTCGCGGTTCTCGATGAACAGCAGGCTTTGCACCAGCAGCGAGGGCGCGTCTTCGAACTTGTGGTAGAAGCGCTCGGGGAAGCGCGAGGCGAACAGCGGCTGCGCGCGGCAGTCGAGGATCTCGAGGCCGACCTTGGTCTTCTCGGGGTAGGTGGCGTACAGGCCGCGGTCGGCGAATTCGACCATCCTGGGCGACATGCGGGCCTGGGCGGCGATGTGGTAGTCGCGCGACTGCAGCTTCTCGAGGTAGGCCGGCATGCCGGCATAGCCCAGGCGGGTGTCGTAGGGGCTGGCGGCCGGGAAGCGGATCGCGTCGCTCGGGCCCTTTTCCACGCGCCAGGTGAGGTCCTTGGCCATGTCGGCGAAGATCTTCGCCTGCAGACGCGAAGTGCGCATCTCGAGCGCGCCCCAGCCGCCCAGCAGCACCAGCAGGATCAGCAGCGCAAGGTAGAACCAGGGCTTCCAGCGGCGCTTGCGCGGCGCCGGCTCGGACGACCCTTCCGGCGTGCCGTCGGGACCTTCGGGCGGCGGCAAGGGCGCGCCGCCGGGCGCACCGCCGCCCGCCGCCAGGTGCGGATAGGCTTCGTACAGGGGAACATCGTTGCCGCCTGCGGATGCGAGTACGGGGGCGCCGCCGGCCATGGCCTGGGCAGTTCGCCGCAACCACTCGCCTAGCGCGCGTAAGACATTACTGGGCCGCTCGATGCGGCGAATACTTTCCATGATGGCTCAACTGGTTCGAATCAATACGTGCTCAATCCCTGCAACCTGCCCGCCATCCTTGCCCTGTTGTGTTCGAGTGATTGGTTCTCGTCAGTCTGCAAAAATGCGCGGTGCAAACTCACTCAGGATTGCACCTCCACAGGTATCATTCCACCACATCAACACGACCCGCGCGAGACGCGGTTTAACAATTTTGATGCGCGCGATGTATTTTCGCAAAAAAACAACGGCTGAGTTATCAGGACGGCATGCAGTCCTACAAACACTGAAATTCAGCGCCGCGGCTCTGCAGTTCCGCCTGCATGGCAAGGAAGGCGGGTTCCACTTGCGCAGGCGCGCCCTTCACTCCCAGCTCGATGTGGCGCCGGGTCTGGGCGTCGCCCACGCTCGGCAGGCTGAACACCCGCAAACCGGGATAATCGCGCTCGAGCGCCTCCATCAGCGGGGTCAGCGAGGCTTCCGCCTGTTCATAAACGATCAGCGAGCGTTCCAGGTGGACAGTGGTGTGAAATAAATGCGAATAATGGGTGTCCAGCACCCATGCGATCATGGGCCAGGCCATGACCGGGAAGCCGGGCACGAAGTGGTGGTCGCGCACGCTGAAGCCGGCGATGCGGTTGTAGGGATTCGGGATCAGGCCCGCGCCTTGCGGAAACTCGGCCATCTTGAGGCGCTGCAGGTTCTCGGGCGCCTGCAGGTCGGGCTCGAGGCCGGCCTCGCGCGCGCTCTCGCGGATGCGCTCCTCGATGTTCAGGCGCCCTTCCGGATGCAGCACCAGCGGCAATCCGAGCGCCGCGGCCGCGCACTGGCGCGTGTGGTCGTCGGGCGTGGCGCCGATGCCGCCGCAGGAAAACACGATGTCCCCGCCGGCAAAGCTGCGCCGTAGCAGGTCGGTCAGGCGGCCCGGGTCGTCGCCCACGAACTCGGCCCAGGCCAGCTGCAGGCCGCGCGCGCCGAGCAGCTCCACGACTTTCGAAAAATGCTTGTCCTGGCGCCTGCCGGACAGGATCTCGTCACCGATGACGATCAGGCCGAATGCCATGTGCGTCTCCTCTGGTTCAGGTTTGCGTGCCGGCGCGCAGTTCTTCCAGTGCCCCCAGGCAGAAATACTGGAACCACAGCCCGGCGAACAGGAAGATCATGACGTACAACCACAGCGACAGCATGGCCAGGAAAGGAAACAGCACGATCGACAGCAGCGCCCCGCCCATCCAGGCGATGCCGGGCAAGGCGCCCGCCAGGCCCGAGGCGAAGCCGATGCCCCACAGCGCGCCGCGGTGGCGCCGCATCAGCGCCTGCCGTTCCTCGGGACTGGCGTGCGCGGCCAGCGCGTCGTAGCTCATCACGCGCGAGGTGACCCAGGCCCACAGGAGGGCCTGCACCAGCCAGGCCAGCGGCGGCACCGCATACAGCGGCAGCGTGAACAGCCACAGCACCGCGAACACCGCGGTGCTGCCGAGGTTGATGGCGATGCTGCCGACGAAGGAACCGCCCTCCTTGCGCTCCAGCTTGGGGTACTGGCTGTTGCCGACGTGGCGCTCGATCGCCGGCATCGCGATCACGCCCATGAACAGCAGCGCCGAAGCGATCATGAGGGGCAGCAGCAGCGCGATCGCCAGCAGCGGCACCACCATCACCTTGAGCATGCCCAGGCCGAGCATGGCCAGCATGTTGCCGCTGGTCTGGAACCACCCGTAATCCGCGAAGGTCCCCTGCAGCCAGTCCAGCAGCGGCTGCAGGCCGGTCCACAGCAGCGCGCCCCACAGCAGCAGCGACAGCACCAGCGGGGCGCCGGACAACAGCAGCATACGGCGCGAGAACTGGGCGCGCAGCGCGCGCCGGTAGGCGGTGCCGACGCCCCTCATGGGCGGACCTCGGCGGACGATGGGCGGTAAGGGTGCATTGCGGCTCCTGGTTCTGGATTCCAATGTTGCCATTCTACGCAACTGAGCGCCCGCGCTGCCGTTTGGCGCGGCCGGGGGCGATGCACTACAATCGCCGTTCAACTTGAACAACAGGGAAAACCATGTCCACCAATACCACTGATTCCGGCCTGCAATACGAAGACACCGTCGTCGGCAGCGGCGACGAGGCCAAAGCCGGCCAGTACGTCACCGTCCACTACACCGGCTGGCTGCGCAACGACGACGGCAGCCAGGGCGCCAAGTTCGATTCGAGCAAGGACCGCAACGACCCGTTCCAGTTCGCGCTGGGCGCCGGCCACGTGATCCGCGGCTGGGACGAAGGCGTGCAGGGCATGAAGGTTGGCGGCCAGCGCCGTCTGACCATCCCGGCCAGCCTGGGCTACGGCGCACGCGGCGCCGGCGGCGTGATTCCGCCGAATGCGACCCTGATCTTCGACGTCGAACTGCTGGCCGTCTAAGAGTTACGGCAACCCGTAGGGTGCACGGCTTCGCCGTGCACGCGTTCAACTACACGGTGAGATGACGCACATCGCTTGTCCAAACGCTGCTTGAACGCGCGGTCGGCAAAGCGTGGTTCAGTCCACTGGACTGAACCACCCCTACCGCTCCCCGAGCATCCCCTCTAAAATGCGCCCGGTTTCCCGGCGTGCCCCCTCCTCCTGCGCTAAGATGCCCTCGCATTTAGCACATTGCCAACGCAACCAACACAGGAGTATTCATGAGCTTGCAGGAACAGTTCGCCCAGGCCCAGGCCGAATCCAAGAATCTGCCGGAACGCCCGGACAACATGACCTTGCTGAAGATCTACGCGCTGTACAAGCAGGGCGCGAACGGCGACGTCAGCGGCGAGCGCCCGGGCATGACCGATTTCGTCAACCGCGCCAAGTACGACGCCTGGGCCGCCCTGAAGGGCACCTCGCAGGACGACGCGATGCAGCAGTACATCGACCTGATCGAAGAACTGAAGGGCTGACCAGCCCCCCATGACCGCCCGCCGCTCAGGCGGGCACGAACACCTTGCGCATCTTTTCCGTCACCTTGGCCTCGATGGCCGGGGCGAATGCGCCCATGAAGAATCCCAGCCGGATCCGCATCGCCGCGCGCTGCCCTTCCAGGCTGAGCGCACCCTCCACACCGCTGCGCTCGAAGCGCAAGACGTCGCCGTCCCACTTGCACGCCAGGCCATACTCGGTGGCGATCCGCTGCGCCACCTGCTGGGCGGCCTCGCGCGCCTCTTGCGGGCTCAGGTTATGTTCCTGGACGATGCTAATTTCCGACATGCTTGTTCATCCTTCTACTGAATTCGTTGCAAGAAAAGTCCGCCATGATGCCAGCAGACGGCCGAGTCGACCAGTCTGGCGAGCGTTTCGGGTCCCGATCCAAGTCAATTGACTCTTGTCAATATCCACGCCGCCCGGCGCGCGACCATGGAGATGCCGCCCGACATTTCGCAAGGAGCCGTCATGGAACCAGGTGCCCTCTTGCCGGACGAACTGGACACGTCCCGTGACCAGCCGCCGGTCCGCTTCATCCCCACGCCCAGCGCCCCCTATCAGCAGCACCGCCTCGCCCGGCTGCTCGAGCAGCCCGCCGAGCCATCCGACGCGCCGAAGATGGAATCCGGCCCGGACGACGAGCAGCTCGAGGCGCCGTCCCTGCCGCACGCCTTCGGTGCGCGCGTGCTGATGTGGAAGCAGGATCCCTCGGTGGGCGAGATCGGCACCCGCCGCGCCTACCTGCCCGGCCCGGTGCTGGCCGGCCCGCGCGACGCCCGCATCGCGCCAGGCAGCCCCGGCATCGATCCGGTCGAGCCGAACGCCCTGGGCGACTTCGTCACCCAGCCCGACACCCCCAGTTCGACGCGGTGCACACCTTCGCCGTGGTGCGCCAGACCCTGACCATGTACCAGCGCTCGATGCTGGCGGCGGGCCTGGACATGCCCCTGCCCTGGCAGTGGAACACCAGCATGGACACGCGCCCGCTGGCGGTCTACCCCTACGGCCTGCCCAACGTGATGAACGCCTTCTACAGCCGCACCCAGGCCTGCCTGAAGTTCGGCGACTTCATCCCCCCCGGCGTCGGCGGCGGCCCGGTCGACGAATCGGCGCGCGTGTACACCTGCCGCTCCTTCGACATCGTGGCCCACGAGACCGCGCACGCCGTGCTCGACGGCCTCAAGCCGCAATGGCTGCAGGCCGATGCCCCGCCCCAGACCGGCGGCCTGCACGAAGCCTTCGGCGACCTCACCGCGATCTTCCTGGCCCTGTCCCAGCTCGACCAGTGCGAGGCGGTGGTGGCCCAGACCAAGGCCTGGCTGCACGACAAGACCTACCTGGCCGACATCGCCGAACAGTTCGGCATGGCGCTGGGCGGCAGCACGGGCCTGCGCAATGCCGACAACGACCTGACCCTGGGCCAGGCCGGCACCCAGGTGCATGCGATCTCGCAGGTCTTCACCGGCGCCATGTACGACGTGCTGGCCGACATGTTCGCCTACGAGCGCAACCCCACGCAGGACGACTGCGCCGCCGTGCTGCACCGGGTGGCGGCCTACCTGCGCGGGCTGCTGCTGCGCGCCCTGATCGCCGCGCCCGACAGCGCCGCCACCTATGTCGACGTGGTCAACGAGATGCTGCGCCTGGTGCAGGAAGACGGCAAGCCGGCCGCCTACGCGGGCTTCATCCACAACCAGTTCGCGCGCCGCGACGTGGTCGAGCCGCCGCCGGAGGCCGCCGCATCGGCCGCCATGCCCCAGCTGGTGTGCGGCCCGCTGGCGCCCAAGGTCTGCGACAAGCCGGGCGCGCGCCAGGACCGCCGTTCCTGCTGCGGCACCATGAACCTGCCCGAGTACTACCGGGTGGACCGGGTGCTCGACAGCGAAGCCCAGGCGCTGGCGCGCTGGTGCGCCTCCAACGGCCGGCTCGGCGAATGCGTCGTTCCCGGGGCGGCCGTGGTGCCGGTGTCGGCATGAAGATCAGCGCGCGCGCCTGCGGCGGCTTCGCCGGGCTGGCCGAAGCCTACGACATCGACACCGCCGCCCACCCGGTCGGCGGCGAGCTCGAAGACCTCGTGCAGCGGCTCGACTTCTTCGCGGCGGCGCCGAGCTGCCCAGTCGGCGCCGACCTGCCGCGCTGGGAGATCACGGTCGAGGACGGGTCACGCTGCCACACCGTATTCCTGCGCGAAGACGGCAGCGGCGGCGACTGGCAGGCCCTGCTCGACCGCCTGCGCGCCAGCGCCTGAGCCGCCCGCCACCATGATGGCCCCAGCGCGGCGCCATCATGGTCTACATTTGCTTATATATATTGTGTATAAGCCTAATTTGTAGGAAAACCCGAATTGCCCTAAAATACAGTGCTTTGCAAGTCCCGCCAGCCGATTCAGCGCCAGGCGCCGCGACACTTCAACCAAACAATAGGACTGTTATGACCCACGTTGTCACCGAATCGTGCATCCGTTGTCGCTATACCGACTGCGTCGATGTATGCCCGGTAGATTGTTTCCGGGAAGGCCCGAATTTCCTCGCCATCGATCCCGACGAGTGCATCGACTGCGCCGTCTGCGTGGCTGAGTGCCCGGTGAACGCGATCTACGCGGAAGAAGACGTGCCGTCGGATCAGCAGCAATTCATCAAGCTGAACGCGGACCTGGCGCGTTTCTGGCCGTCGATCACCAAGACCAAGCCGGCCCTGCCAGACGCGGAAGAGTGGAAAGACGTCAAGGACAAGCTGGACCAGCTGGCCCGCTGACCATGACCGGCGCGGCCCCGCCCGGGGCCGCCGTCTGCACCGGCTCGTCAATCATGGCACACTAGCGGCCACGTCTCATCCAACCCCTCGCATCTACAGCCATACTCACAGAAAGTTCTAGCATGACTATCAGTGCCTCCCACGAAGCGGGCGCCATCGCTCCCAACAGCTCGTTCGCCGGCGCGATCGAAGCCGATGCCGTGATCATCGGCGCCGGTCCGGTCGGCCTGTTCCAGGTCTTCGAACTCGGCCTCCTCGAAATCAAGGCCCACGTCATCGATTCGCTGCCGGCCGTCGGCGGCCAGTGCGTGGAACTGTACCCGGACAAGCCGATCTACGACATCCCGGCCGTGCCGGTGTGCACCGGCCAGGAACTGACCGACAACCTGCTCAAGCAGATCGAGCCGTTCGAGCCGACCTTCCACCTGGGCCAGGAAGTCACCACCGTCCAGCGCCGCGAAGACAGCCGCTTCAACGTCGAGACCTCGACCGGCACCCGCTTCATCACCAAGACCATCTTCATCGCTGCCGGCGTCGGCTCGTTCCAGGCGCGCACCATGAAGGTCGACGGCATCGAGAAATTCGAGAACAGCCAGCTGTTCTACCGCGTCAAGGACCCGAGCCTGTTCGAAGGCAAGAACCTGGTCATCTGCGGCGGCGGCGACTCCGCCCTGGACTGGGCCCTGAACTTCGTCGGCAAGGCCGAGTCGGTCGTGCTGCTGCACCGCCGCGAAGACTTCCGCGCGGCCCCGGCCTCGGTGGCCAAGATGAAGGCCCTGTGCGACGAATACGAGATGCAGCTGATCATCGGCCAGGTCACCGGTTTCGACGAGACCGACGGCAAGCTCTCCGAAGTGAAGGTCACCGGCGCCGACGGCGTCACCCGCCGCGTCCCGCTGGACATGCTGCTGGTGTTCTTCGGCCTGTCGCCGAAGCTGGGCCCGATCGCCGAGTGGGGCCTGGACATCGAGCGCAAGCAGCTCAAGGTCATGGACACCGAAAAGTTCGAGACCAACGTGCCGGGCATCTTCGCCGTGGGCGACATCAACACCTACCCGGGCAAGAAGAAGCTGATCCTGTCGGGCTTCCACGAAGCCGCGCTGGCCGCCTTCGGCGCCGCGCCTTACATCTTCCCGGACAAGAAGATCCACATGCAGTACACGACCACCTCGCCAAAGCTGCACAAGATCCTTGGCGTCGAGACCCCCGTGTTCGACTGATCATCCGCTACCGCTAAAGAGATGCCGCCCGGCGCAAGCCCGGCGGCATTTTTCATTGCCGCTCGAGGCTGCGTTTAGTGTGGGTCAAACAACGGAAAGACGCTGTCGAACAAGGCCTACCTGCTTATGTGGGCGGCTTCACCGAGCAGTTTTGGGCAAATATGCTACAACTGAACTATGCACAAGGGATGTGAAAACGACTGTTTCCACAAGTAAATCACTATCCCCTATAATTGACTGAGAGCATGCATGCGTTGAGAAAATACGCGATTGCGACGCCCAGTCCACACGAAGGAAATATTTATGCTTTACCAACTGCACGAGATGCAACGCTCCTTCCTGACCCCGCTGATGCAGTGGGCAGATGCGTCCTCGAAACTGTTCTCGAACCCCGTTTCGCCCTTCGCGCACACCCCGTTCTCGCAGCGTATCGCCGCCGGCTACGAGCTGATGTACCGCCTCGGGAAGGACTACGAAAAGCCGGCATTCGGCATCAAGACCGTACCCATCAAGGGCGCCGACGTCGGCATTATCGAGCGCACGGTCGTCGAGAAGCCGTTCTGCAAGCTCATCCATTTCAAGAAAGACCTGAGCGACCAGGATTTCGCCGCGCTCGAGCAGCCCACCGTGCTGGTCGTCGCGCCCCTGTCGGGCCACCACGCCACCCTGCTGCGCGACACCGTGCGCGCCCTGCTGGTCGAGCATGACGTCTACATTACCGACTGGATCGACGCGCGCATGGTGCCCTTGTCGAGCGGTCCATTCCACCTGGACGACTACATCTATTACGTGCAGGACTTCATCCGCCATCTCGGCCCGGACGTGCATGTGATCTCGGTGTGCCAGCCGACCGTGCCGGTGCTGGCCGCGATTGCGCTGATGGCTACCAACAAGGATCCGAAGCTGCCCAGGACCATGACCATGATGGGCGGTCCGATCGACCCGCGCAAGTCGCCCACCGCGGTGAACGACCTGGCGGTCGAAAAGCCTTTCTCGTGGTTCGAGAACACCGTGATCTACTCGGTGCCGGGCAACTACCCCGGTTTCGGGCGCAAGGTCTATCCGGGCTTCCTGCAGCACGCCGGCTTCATCGCGATGAACCCGGGCCGCCATGCCCAGAGCCACCGCGAGTTCTACCAGCACCTGGTGCGCGGCGACGACGACTCGGCCGAGGCGCACCGCCAGTTCTACGACGAATACAACGCCGTGCTCGACATGCCGGCCGAGTACTACCTCGAGACCATCAAGACCGTGTTCCAGGAACACCGCCTGCCCAAGGGCACCTGGGAAGTCGGCGGCCAGCTGGTGCGCCCGCAGGACATCAAGACGGTGGCCCTGTTCACCGTCGAGGGCGAGCTGGACGACATCTCGGGCCTGGGCCAGACCCGCGCCGCGCACGACCTGTGCACCGGCATCCCGAAGGACATGCACCAGGAGTTCGTGGCGCCCAAGTGCGGCCACTACGGCATCTTCTCGGGCCGCCGCTGGCGCGAGATCATCTGCCCGAAGATCGGGGAGTTCATCCGCAAGCATGCGTGATGTAAAAAAGCCGGAGCGCGCTCCGGCTTTTTCGTTTGCGGCCGGCGGCGCGCGTCAGCGTCCCACCAGCACTTCCTGCACCACCCCGGTGGCGATCGCCACCAGCGCATAGTCATTCCCCGCCTGCACCCATTGGTGTCCCGGCGGCGGTTCCGTCAGGCGGTGCGCTTTCCAGTTCTCCACCACGAAGTGATGCGTCCGGTAGCGCGGCGGCAGCTGCTCGCCGCGCTTGAGCTGGCCGCTGGCCGCCACGCTGCGATACGGCCCGGGTTTGGCGGCCTGCCTGGCTTGCGCGCGCGCTTCCTGTTCGCCGCGCTGGTGCGCCTGGGCCGCGGCGCCACCGGCCAGCACCGCGGCGACGAGCACCGGTACGATGAGTTTGTTCATATGAGCTCCTCTTCAGCGTCGAGGCTCCAGTACATCACGCACCAACCCGGCAGTCTGTTCGCTCCAGCACGGAGAGCGTGGGATGCCAGTGGCATCCCACGCAACTTCGCACCCCCTCCGATTTTGGCGGATAATGTCGGCTTTGAACGCCTCACCTTCGCGCCGTGACCAAGACCCTTGCCGACCTGATCGAAGACGCACTGCCGCAGACGCAATGTACCAAGTGCGGCTATCCCGCATGCCGTCCGTATGCGGAAGCGATCGCGCGCGGCGAAGCCGAGATCAACCAGTGCCCGCCCGGTGGCATGGAGGGCGTGCAGCGCCTGTCCAGCGTCACCGGCCGTCCGGTCATCCCGATCAACCCGGCCAACGGCATCGAACGCCCGCGCCCGGTCGCCTTCATCGACGAGTCGCTCTGCATCGGCTGCACGCTGTGCATCCAGGCCTGCCCGGTGGACGCCATCCTGGGCGCGGCCAAGCAGATGCACACCATCCTGCCGAGCCTGTGCACCGGCTGCGACCTGTGCGTGGCGCCCTGCCCGGTCGACTGCATCTCGATGGTCCCGGTGACGGGCGAACGCACCGGCTGGGCCGCGTGGTCGCAGGAAGCCGCCGATGCGGCGCGCAGCCGCCATGACTTCCGCAGCGAGCGCCTGCGCCGCGAGAAGGAAGAAAACGACGCACGCCTGGCCGCCAAGGCGCTGGAGAAGATGCGCGCGGTGACAGCGGAGGCCGCCAATACGCCGGAAGAACTGGCGGAAAAGGAACGCAAGCGCGCCATCATCGCGGCGGCGATGGAACGGGCGCGCCAGAAGGCGGCCGCGAATGCGCCCGATGCGGCACCGGACAAAACGTAAGCAAAACTGATGAATTCCGCCAAACGTTTAGAAATATTCACGCGCTTTCGCGCCGCCAATCCCAAGCCGACCACCGAACTGGAGTTCAGCACGCCTTTTGAACTTCTGATCGCGGTGCTGCTGTCGGCGCAATCGACCGACGTCGGCGTCAACAAGGCCACGCGCCGCCTCTACCCGGTGGCCAACACGCCGCAGGCCATCCTCGACCTGGGCCTGGACGAACTCAAGTCCTATATTTCGACCATCGGCCTGTACAACACCAAGGCCGCCAACGTCATGGCGACCTGCCGCATCCTGGTGGAGCAGCATGGCGGCGAAGTGCCGCACTCGCGCGAGGCGCTGGAAGCCCTGCCCGGGGTGGGCCGCAAGACCGCCAACGTGGTGCTCAACACGGCCTTCGGCGAGCCGACCATGGCGGTCGACACCCACATCTTCCGGGTGGCGAACCGCACCAAAATCGCACCGGGCAAGAACGTCGACATCGTCGAGCGGAAGCTGCTCAAGTTCGTGCCCAAGGAGTTCCTGATCGATGCCCACCACTGGCTGATCCTGCACGGCCGCTACACCTGCGTGGCGCGAAAACCCAAGTGCTGGAACTGCCTGATCAAGGACCTGTGCGAGTTCAAGGACAAGACGCCGGCGCCCGCCGGCGTGATGGATCCGGCGGCCGACCTGGCCAGCCAGGCGGCCGAACTGGGCTAGCCGAGCCGCTGTTCCCCGGCCGCGAACGAGGCGCGCACGATGCGCCCGTCGACCACTTCATACACGCACAGCATCTCGACCGTGCCACGTCCTTCCGGGAAGTTGCGGGTCACGATCTCGAGGTCGGTGACGAAGTTGCCGAGGACCGAGCGCGTGAGCAGGCATGCATGCAGGTCGGGTTCAAGGAAGCGCTCCTGGTAGCGCGGGCGGATCTGTTCGTGCCCCTGTGCCAGCAGCGCACCGTGCAGCGCGAACTGCTGCGCATCCGGCGCGTAGGTGGCCATCAGGGCATCAAGGTCCTTGGCGTTGTAGGCGTCGAGCTGCGCCTGGACGACAGCGAGAGGGGAAGTCGGTTTCATCAGTTTATTAGTAGAGAAAACAGCGCCTACAGCAGCACCATGTTGTCGCGGTGGACCAGCTCCGGCCCCTCGACATAACCGAGGATGCGCTCGATCTCCGCCGAGGAATGGCGCATGATGCGCCGCACTTCGCTGCTGGTGTAGTTGGTCAGCCCGCGCGCCAGCGGCTTGCCCGCTTCGTCGATGCAGGTGATCACCTGGCCGCGTCCAAATTCGCCGCGCACCGCGACCACGCCGATCGGCAGCAGCGACTTGCCCTCGCGGGTCAGCTTCTGCACGGCGCCGGCATCGATCACGACTTCGCCGGTGGTGTGCAGGTGGTCGATCATCCATTGGCGGCGCGCGGTCAGGCGGCCGGTCGGCGCGGTCAGCTGGGTGCCGATCATCTCGCCGCCAGCCAGGCGCAGCAGCGCGTCTTCCTCGCGGCCCCAGGCGATGATGGTGTGGGCGCCCGAGCGCGCCGCGCGCTTGGCCGCCAGCACCTTGGTCAGCATGCCGCCCCGTCCGATGCTCGAGCCCGCTCCGCCGGCCATCGCTTCCAGCTGCGGGTCGCCCGCCTGCGCTTCCTGGATCAGGCGTGCGTTCGGGTCCTTGCGCGGATCGGCGGAAAACAGGCCGCGCTGGTCGGTCAGGATCACCAGCGCGTCGGCCTCGATCAGGTTGGCCACCAGCGCGCCGAGGGTGTCGTTGTCGCCGAACTTGATCTCGTCGGTGACGACGGTGTCGTTCTCGTTGATGATCGGGACCACGCCCAGGCGCAGCAGGGTGGTGAGCGTCGAGCGCGCGTTCAGGTAGCGTTCGCGGTCGGCCAGGTCGGCGTGGGTCAGCAGCACCTGGGCGGTCTGGACGCCGTGCGTGCGAAAACTGGTTTCGTAGATCTGCGCCAGCCCCATCTGGCCCACGGCGGCGCAGGCCTGCAGTTCGTGGATGTCGGTCGGGCGTGCGCTGAAACCGAGGCGCAGCATGCCTTCGGCGATCGCGCCCGAGGACACGAGCACAACTTCCTTGCCGAGGACGCGCAGCGCGGCGATCTGGGCCGCCCAGCGGGCGATGGCGGTATGGTCGAGGCCCCTGCCCTCGTCGGTGACGAGCGAGGAACCGACCTTGACGATGATGCGGGAGGCGTGCTGGAGCGCTGAGTGGTGAGCTGAGGTCATGGTGACAAGAATTTTCCTCGCGGCCGTAAGGCCAGCAGGGAAAGTCCTGCCAACAACTCGACCGCGCAGACTGCTAATAATACCCCCTTCGGCAGCCCGATCGCGAAAGCGGCGACGAGGCGCCCGGCCGGCTGGGCCAGGAGGAACAATGCGGTGAGGTCGACGAGGAGGGGCTGGTCGCCCTGTCTCGATGCCAGCAGCGCCAGCATCGCGGTAGCGAGGCGCATGCCCACGTAGACGGCGTAGAACTGGCTGTAGCCGTTGACGCCGACGAGAAAGATGCCCATCGCCGACGCAATGCGGTCGGGATCGAGCATGGCCGCCAGCGCCGCCAGTGAGCTGGCGGTGGCGATCATGTGCAGCAGCTGGCTGCGCAGCCAGCTGCGAGTGACGGACGACGCGGCCAACTTAGCGTCTCTTAATCCTCGAGAATCTTGAAACGCGGATCGTCCGGATCGATCGAATTGATGCCGCGCGCTTCCTCGGTCATGGCGGTTTCTTCGGCGCGCTGCTCGCTGGTGCGCTTCTCTTCGAGGTGCAGGTAGATCGCGTTGACCAGGTCCTGGCAGCCTTCGCGGTTCAGTGCAGAGATCTCGAACACCGGGCCTTTCCAGGCCATGCGCTTGACGAAGTCCTTGACGCGCTTCTTGCGCTCGGCTTCGTCGACCACGTCGAGCTTGTTCAGCACCAGCCAGCGCGGCTTGTTGAGCAGCTCTTCGTCGTACTTTTCCAGTTCCTTGACCAGGGCCTTGGCTTCCTTGACCGCATCGACTTTCTCGTCGAAGCCCGACAGGTCGACGATGTGCAGCAGCAGGCCGGTGCGCGCCAGGTGGCGCAGGAACTGGTGGCCCAGGCCCGCGCCTTCGGCCGCGCCCTCGATCAGGCCCGGGATGTCGGCGATCACGAAGCTCTTCTCGTGCGACACGCGCACCACGCCCAGGTTCGGGTGCAGGGTGGTGAACGGGTAGTCGGCGATCTTCGGCTTGGCGTTCGACACGGCCGTAATAAAAGTAGACTTGCCGGCGTTCGGCATGCCCAGAAGGCCCACGTCGGCCAGCACCTTCAGCTCCAGGCGCAGGGTGCGGCGCTCGCCGGCCTTGCCTTCGGTCTTCTGGCGCGGCGCGCGGTTGGTCGAGGTCTTGAAGTGGATGTTGCCCCAGCCGCCCTCGCCGCCCTTGGCCAGCAGTTCGGTCTGGCCGTGCTCGGTCAGGTCGGCGATGATCTCGCCGCTGACGTCGTCCACGATCAGCGTGCCGACCGGCATGCGCATGTAAACGTCCTCAGCGCCCTTGCCGTAGCAGTCCGAGCCGCGGCCCGGTTCGCCGTTGCGGGCGTGATGGGTCTTCGAATAGCGGAAGTCCACCAGGGTGTTGATGTTACGGTCGGCCACCACGTAGATCGAGCCGCCCTTGCCGCCGTCGCCGCCGTCCGGGCCGCCGAATGGGCGGAACTTCTCGCGGCGGAACGAGGCGCACCCGTTGCCGCCGTCGCCGGCGATGACTTCAATTCTTGCTTCGTCGATAAACTTCATGATGGTGACCGATAAAAACTAAAAAGGCCCTACCGTGGGCAGAGCCTTTCGATGGAAGGCTTGCGCCTTACAAAGAAGCGCCGTTCGAAAACGGCGCGTGTGCTTATTTAAGCAGCGACTGCTTCGTTAGCAACGACGGTCACGAACTGCTTCGAGCCCACGCCTTGCTTGACGAACTTGACGGTACCGTCGACCAGCGCGAACAGGGTGTGATCCTTGCCAGTGCCGACGTTGGCGCCAGCGCGCACCGGGGTGCCGCGTTGACGGATGATGATGCCGCCGGCGTTGATCGCCTGGCCGCCGTAGACTTTCACGCCAAGGCGTTTGCTTTCTGAGTCACGGCCGTTGCGGGTAGTACCGCCACCTTTTTTGTGTGCCATTTATTTGCTCCTTGATGAATGAACTTGGTGAATCGAACGGCAATTAGCCGTTGATCGACACCACCTGGATTTCGGTGAAGTTCTGGCGATGGCCCTGACGCTTCTGGTAGTGCTTACGACGGCGCATCTTGAAAATGCGAACCTTGTCGTGGCGACCGTGGGAAACAACTTTCACCAGGACCGAGGCACCTTCGACCAGCGGAGCACCAAACTTGATGCTGTCGCCCGCGCCGAGCGCGAGAACTTGATCGATGGTGAGTTCGGAACCAATGTCAGCAGGTATCTGTTCTACTTTGAGTTTTTCGCCAGCGACAACTTTATATTGCTTGCCACCGGTTTTTATGACCGCGTACATGATTGAAACCTCATCAAATGTTTAAAAGATTCCCACCGGCGTCGAGACGCTGGACTGTTCGGAAGCCGGGGAACAGGGGATTATACATAACTCGCTGCAGCGCGTCAAAAGGCCTTGACGATTCGGAAGAGATCGTGTTGTGGACGTAGCACAATGCCAACGCGCCCCGGACCGGCCTTCGCTCGTCCGTGCGAGCGATAAGCCATCCGTGGGACGCCCTCCCCTTGCATGACGTATAATCTCGCCACTTAACCAAATACTCACCGTTTATTGCAGGTTCGCCTTGTCAGCCGCTACCCAACACGCCCAGAACACCATTGCCCATTCGATCGCCACCGACATGGAGGCCGTGAACACGGTGATCCGACAGCGACTGCACTCGGAAGTGAGCCTGGTGAACCAGATTGCCGAGTACATCATCAGCGCGGGCGGGAAGCGGATCCGGCCGGTGCTGGTGCTGCTGCTGGCCAATGCCTACGGCTACAAGGGCACCGACCATCACGAACTGGCGGCGGTGGTCGAGTTCATCCACACCGCGACCCTGCTGCACGACGACGTGGTCGACGAATCCTCGATGCGCCGCGGGCGCCAGACAGCCAACGCCCTGTTCGGCAACGCCGCCTCGGTGCTGGTGGGCGACTACCTGTACTCGCGCTCCTTCGAGATGATGACCAGCCTCGACAACATGCGCGTGATGAGCATCCTGTCGCGCGCCACCACCGTGATCGCCGAAGGCGAAGTGCTGCAGCTGCTGAACATGCACGATCCGGACGTCACCCATGAGAGCTATCTGAATGTGATCCGCTCCAAGACCGCCAAGCTGTTCGAGGCGGCCGCCGAGCTGGGCGCCCTGGTGGGCGGCGCGGGCGACGAGCAGATCGCCGCGGCCGGCGAATACGGCCGCTCGCTGGGCACGGCCTTCCAGCTGATCGACGATGTGCTGGACTATGCCGGCGACGCCGCCGAGATCGGCAAGAACCTGGGCGACGACCTGCGCGAAGGCAAGCCTACCCTGCCCCTGATCTGGCTGATGGAAAACGGCACGCCGGAACAACGCCAGCTAGTGCGCAGCTGCATCGAGCATGGCGACGAAGCGCAGTTCGAAGCGGTGCTGGCGGCGGTGAGCTCGAGCGGCGCACTGGCCTATACCCGCCAGCAGGCGGAACAGGCTGCGCGCCGCGCGGCCGAGGCAATTGCCGGCCTGCCGGAGAGCGTCTACAAGGCGAGCCTGCTGCAGCTCTGCAGTTTCGCTGTTGACAGGAACCATTGAGCCGAATATAGTAATGCCTTCCCGAGATTTCGGTAACGAAGTCTCAAACAGTCGGGGTGTAGCTTAGCCCGGTAGAGCGCTACGTTCGGGACGTAGAGGCCGGAGGTTCGAATCCTCTCACCCCGACCACCGAATTCGAAAGCCAGATCAACCGCAAGGTGATCTGGCTTTTTTGTTTTGGCGAGCGCCAGCCTGCACCGGTCCGCTGTCAGTCATTGAGCGTCAAGGTGTCCACGCCCTCCTTTGCATCGGTGCTCAGGACATCTTCGCCGTTAAAGGCACCCGGACCAGCGAGTGCGGCTCACTGCTGGTCGCTGACGACTGTTGCTGTTCGTCAAAGTAGCGGCCCCACCCCTGACTAGATTGGAGTCTTCGCCTATAAGACTCACATCGAAGGGGATGGCATGATCATCAGATATGAAATCACGCTTGGGGCCACTACGACTGCTGGGGGCAAGGTCATCTCTGCCGATCCTTTCACGACAATCAACGGCGTTCCGGTCGCGCACGAGGACGATCAGGTGTCGTGCCCGGCATGCAACACGGTCGGCGTCATCAAACCGGACGGTCCCCGGCTCAGCGACACCTTCAACGGGAAACAATTGGCCTTGAGCGGCGACCTGTGCATCTGCAAATGCAGCCCGCCACCGCGCCTGGTCGAAAACCAGACCTATGCCTGCCAACAGTTCGACGGCGACTGGCACGCCGGGCAAGCGGGTGCTGCCGGCGCAGCTGCGGCAACGCTCAACGAAACCGGAGGCAGCGCAGCCACCGAATCCGATGGTATCGCGCTGGTGCTGCTGGACCCGGATACCGACGAACCCTACAGGCATCGCCGCTACAGGCTTCAACTCCAGGACAGCGTTATCGAGGGAACCACCAACCGGAACGGGGCGACACGACCCCTGACGGCCCAGGAGCACGCGGCCTTCATCCAGTGGCACGTCGATAACGACACCGCCCCTGCCTGATCCAGCTGAGCGGGCCGCAGTCCTGCGACGGGTTGCGGCCGCCCGATGCCCATGAGGAGCGCCCTGTGCCCACGACCTACGTCCCCGGCAAGCCCAATCCGTACTTCCCCAAGCATCAGTACCACGGCATCGCGATCGGTCAGAACCTTCAGCCAATCCGCGAATGTCGCGTGCATCACTACGTCGGACCAGCTGCGACAGTGAAACAGGGACTTCTGAGCTATCAGTTGAGCCCTGAACACCTGTGGAGGACCTTCCAACAGGAGGCGGAGGACATCATCGCAGTCAACGGTAACATCATCGAGGACGACACGGAGCGGAACAAGCGCATCAACGCGGCCTACGCCAGGCTGTGGCTGGCCGATAACCGCTTCCAGTGGGCCGGGCTGGCGGCGTTCGCGTCGAAACAGGTAGGGTGCGGCCTGCTCCATGCCCGGCAGTTATCGGACAAGAGCAGCGATGAGCTCCGCTCCGTCGTGAACTGGGCGGGAAACAGCACGGAGGCGGCCGGAATGAGCGCGATGCCGGTGACGATCAGGAACGGCGCGGACGACATGCTTGCACGTCTGGGGTTCGGGAACATGCACCTTTTTCTCGACATCTACCCGCTGCACCGTTTCTACATGGAGCGTGGCTCAAAGGAGTTCCAGACCTATCTCGACAGGAGGCAAGCCATCGCCAACAGGCAAGGTGCTGCCAAGAGGATCAAATGGGACGTTGAGAACCAGTTGAAGTTCGGGTTCCCCTTCGGCGAAATCAAGACGGGCTTTGAGCGGATCGCAGAAGGAAATCCCGCAGAAAGCGTCAAGGCCCTCGCTTGGCATGAACAGGTGAATGTTCTCCAGGCCATTATGTACAACGATCCACGGATGCAGGCCGCGCTCGCCAACAATCAGCTGGCTTGGGCGATAGGGTTCCCGTCCGGCGTGTACATGGAGGTTCAACTCACCCTGTCAGCGCAGTGCAAACCGAAAGCTGGCTTGACCTCGTACTTCCCCCGCCTGAAAGACGCGAAGCTTTGGGTAGTCGAGGAACGGATGAAGTTTGTCTACAAGGCCGCCGACCGCTTCAACGAACTGCTGAGAGGAAGGGAGTGGCCTTATGTCGAAGCGTCAATGCTCAAGATCGCCTCGGGAGGGGGCGTAGCGTGAAGCGCCGCAATCTCGTGCTGGTACTTGTGACCGTTGCGGCTGTGCTCGGGCTCGGCGCTTGGCAGCGGTCGCCCGCCCCGGCGGCAGCGCCCACCATGCTGTCGTTCAGGGTCGGGCAGAGTTTTGAGGAGGTGGTGAAAGCATCAACCTACCCGGTCTTGAGCCTGTCAGTATTTCTGTGTGGAACGGGGTCATGAAATAATCTCGAAAGGACTGTTCCATGACCGAAGTGATGACCACCAAAAAGCCCAAGAAACAGAAAGCCGCATACCCATTCCCGGTCGAGCTGATCGACCAGTTGCTCGCCCAGGTCGAGAACAAGGACGCCGAATCGATCCTCGGTGAAGCTGGCCTGGCCGGACAGCTCAAGAAGATGCTGGCCGAGCGCATGCTGTCGGCCGAGCTGAGCCATCACCTGGCCAGCGAGGGCGAAGGCAGCAAGAATCACCGTAACGGCAGCAGTCCGAAGAAGGTGCTGACACCGGGCGGCGAACTCCATCTGGACATTCCACGTGATCGCCTGTCGAGCTTCGAGCCCAAGCTGGTGGCCAAGCACCAGCGCCGGATGACGGGCTTTGACGATCACGTCATCAGCATGTACGCGCGCGGCATGAGCGTGCGCGAAATCCAGGGGCATTTGTTGGAGCTGTACGGTACCGACGTCTCGCCAGACCTGATCTCGACCATCACCGACGAGGTTCTCGAAGAGGTCAATCAATGGCAGCAGCGGCCACTCGAAGCGATGTACCCGATCGTCTATTTCGACGCGCTGCGCCTGAAAATCCGGGACGAAGGCACCGTCAAGAACAAGGCCGTCTACCTGGCCTTGGGCATTCGTGCCGATGGCCGCAAGGAGGTGCTGGGCCTGTGGATCGAGCAAACGGAAGGAGCCAAGTTTTGGCTGAAGGTTTTCAACGAACTGAAGAACCGAGGACTGGAGGACATCCTGATCGCCGTCGTCGACGGCCTGCGCGGCTTCCCTGAGGCCATCGAGGCGGTATACCCGCAAGCGCAGATTCAGACCTGCATCGTACACCTGATTCGCAACTCGACAACGCTGGCAGCGTGGAAGGACCGCAAGGAGCTGGCGGCGGCCCTGAAGCCCGTCTACCAGGCTGCCAATGCTGACTTGGCTGAAGCGGCGCTTGACGCGTTCGCGGCCGGGCCATGGGGCACCAGATTTCCGACGGTGGCAGCGATGTGGCGCCGCCAGTGGCAGCAGGTAATTCCCTTCTTCGCCTATCCGCCGGAAGTGCGCACCATCATCTACACGACCAATGCCATCGAGAGCTTGCATATGCGCCTGCGAAAGATCGTCAAGAACCGCGGCCACTTCCCCAGCGACGAAGCAGCAACCAAATTGTTGTTTCTGGCCTTGCGCAATATCGAGAAAGATTGGAAGATGCCGCAGCGTACCTGGAAACAGGCTGCCAATCAGTTCGCCATTATGTTCGGCGAGCGCTTCACGAACGCAATTACCTAACTACGAATTCTGGCCCCGCACACAGAATTTCTGACAGGTCCCCGGTCTTGGAACGATCAAATCATCCCAGCGAAACCACATCGCTAACCGGAGACACCATCGTCAAGGAACCGGCGGTCATCCTGTGTTTCAACGACCCACAGCACGGATTCATCCTACCGCCGACGAAGTTCGCGTTCGTCGGCTACCTGCATAACGTCGTTGATACTGTTTCCACCTCGCCAATGCTGGACAAGTTACCCTTCGATCAGGCAGTAGCGATTCTGGAGAACCTGCAGAACCAGTTCAAGGCGGGCGGCTGGGAACCATGGGCCGACAATGGCAGCAAGTGGTTCGACCTGACGCCGGAAGGCAAGAAGCGACTGTACCAGCGGATATTCGAGCCAGGTTACAGCCAGTCGGCAGAGTTGCGTGTTCCGAAGAAGTACGGCATGACATTCCGGCTCAAGTGCACCGATGGCTGCTGGCCCGACGAGAAGCCGCCTTACCTTTTCCTCGTTGACGTGGGCCTTAGCATGGACACCGTTGGACGGGAACCGGGAGCCCCTAACCCGTGGGATAAGTCTTTCCTCGGCAACGAGGTATCCAATGCGCCGGCGCGGTTCAGGTGCCCGGCTGGTCCGACTGCGAACAAGATGCCATAGATGCAACACGAGTAGTAAGGCCCCTCCCACGCCGATCGCGATGCGCAGGAATTGCTCGGCCGTCGCTCAGCTCGGCAGTCCCGCACTCATCCCTAGTCGAGCTTCATAGCACCTGCCTCGTCGGCGCTCGCCTGCCGCCGGCGCTGCTCGGAGCGCCTTAAGCCTCGGTTCATGCACCCTGCATAGGAAAGGATTATATCTGCATAGGAAAGGATTATATTCAAGATATCTCGCACGCCGTAGACACCCCGCATCACACCGCGTCGATATGTGCAGCGGTGTCACGGCCACATAAGGAAGGAATGAAAATGCGACTCTCGCGACTCGTCCCTGCCGCGCTGGCAGCAATGGTTCTCTCCCATACAGCAAATGCCGCCGAGCCGAGCGCCGGCGAGCAGCAAATCCGCCAGCGCGCCGCCGCGGTCGAGCCGCAACTGATCAAGTGGCGACGCGACATCCACCAGCATCCCGAGCTCGGAAACCAGGAAACCCGCACCGCCAAACTCGTGGCCGACCACTTGCGCCAGCTTGGCCTGGAGGTGCGCACCGGGATCGGCATCACCGGCGTGGTCGGCATCCTCAAGGGCGCCAAGCCGGGCAAGACGGTGGCGCTGCGCGCCGACATGGATGCGCTGCCGGTCAAGGAACCGGCCGGCCTGCCTTTCGCATCCAAGGCCAAGGGCAATTACCAGGGATGAGAGGTCGACGTCATGCATGCGGCCACGATACCCACACGGCCATGCTAATGGCGACCGCAACGGTGCTCTCGGGCATGCGCGACAGCCTGGCCGGCACCGTGATGTTCATCTTCCAGCCCGCCGAGGAAGGTTCCAGCACCTTCCTGCCCGGCACCGGCAAAGCCTGGGGCGCCAAGCTGATGCTCGATGAGGGCCTGTTCAAGCAGATCAAGCCGGATGCGATACTGGTCATGCACGTCATGCCGGGCCGCTCGGGCGAGATCAGCTGGCGTACCGGCCCCATCACGGCCGCCAGCGACTCGCTCGACATCAGCGTCACCGGCAAGCAAGGACATGGCGGCATGCCATGGAATACGATCGATCCGATCGTGACCTCGGCGCTCGTCATCAACGGCCTGCAAACCGTGGTGAGCCGGCAGGCCAACCTGACGGAGTCTCCCGTGGTGGTGACCGTCGGCACGATCAATGGCGGCACCGGCCCGAACATCGTTCCCGAAACGGTGAACATGACGGGAACGATTCGCAGCTATGGCAAGAAAGTTCGCGGCGACGTCGTGGCGGACATCAAGACCAGCGCACAGAACATCGCCGCCAGCACCGGCGCGGAAGCGAAGGTTACCATCGTCCCGATGTACGATGCGGTGGAGAATCAAAAAGCCCTGGCCGACAGCATGCGGCCGGTGCTGGAGCGCGCTGCCGACGGCAAGGTCTCGCAGGCGCTCCTGTCAGGCGCATCGGAAGATTTTTCCTTCTTCTCCGAACAGGTGCCGGGACTGTATGTCTTCCTGGGCATCACGCCCGATGGGCAGGATCCTGCCAAGGCGGCGCCCAACCACAATCCCAAGTTCTTCGTCGACGAAAAGGCCCTGGTTGTCGGGGTACGGGCCATGTCCATGATGGCGCTCAACTACCTTGGGGGCGGCAACCAGGTGGCGGCGAAATAACAGCCGCTCATGCACGACGGCGGCGGGCCGCCGTCATGCCGAGGGCGGCAAGCCCTATCAGGGCCATGCTGGCGGGTTCCGGCACGTTCACCGGGGCAAGCTCGAAGCTGATCGTGTCGATCGCCATGTTCGACGCGCCGGTAATGCGTACGTGCGCAATGTTGGTCGCACGCCCTATCACGTGCTTGACCGAGCCGGGCATGGCGTACGAGGTCAACGGCACCGAAGCCTGTTCCAACAGCACATTACCAGAGTCAAAGTAATTGACCGTGAGATTGATGTTGCCGAAATTGCCGTGGATGAGGTCGAAGGCCAGGTTGTAGACGGGCGCAGTGAACAACAGGTCGATGAAACCGTCCTTGCTGCCGTACAGGTTCGCGCCGGATGTCTGGAGATTGTTCCAGCCACTCGCATTCATGACCCGGCCGCTTTCTCCGCCGGAGACCGTCAGGTCGGCATAGACGGCTACCCTCACCTCGCTGCTCGTGTAACAGCAGCTCACGGGCGGTGAGGTGTAGTTGTCGAAATCGCGCACGATCGGCGTGGCGCTTGCCTGGAAGGGTGCGAGCATGCCGGTGCCGATGAGCAGGCCGGCAAACAGAGCGGCGGGCGAAGTACGCATGACAGTTCCTTGATGGTTGGTTTGAATGCGGAACTCATGGTCAAGCAAATTCAGGACCAGCGCTAAAAATGCATGCTGCGTCAAGTACTTGGCTTTTCCTTCAATACATAAGTAGTTACGACTGTAAATATTTCCGACAGGCCTTCCGCTCCTTTCGATACCTCAGCTATTCACAGTGGCGACAATGAGACATTCGCCACGTAAATATCACTGTCCGATCTATTTCGTCAATTATTCAATAACTGTATCGAAGGAATCACCAATCTAAAGTTTATTTATGGCCCCTTCCTCTTTATACTGCACCGCAACATCGCAATCTTTACAGGGGAAACACCATGGCCACGACCCGCCGCTTCTTTGCCAGCGCGCTCGCCGCAGTGCGCAGCTTCTCGATCGAACTTTATGCCGCGCATGGCGGCTGGGCTCCTGCAATCCGGGGCTGAACATGGACATGCTCGATACCGTCCTGAGCGCCTGCGCCATCGTGGCGCTGGTCGTGCGCCTGGCCTTGTTCCTGCGCCCGGCGAAACGCCCGGGCAAGGCGGCCTGAACGCTGCGATGCAACAGCAGTATTGATGGGCTTGCGCCGGTTGTACGTATGTACGTACGCCGGCGCTTCCTTTTTTAGCAGGGATATTCTCCATATCACCCGCAGCGTGAAATGCTGAGCTAGAATGCAAGTCGCATTTTCTGGCAAGAAAGCCAATCTCCTTTCTACTTCAGCTCCTACAACACGATGCGTACACCAGCACTCACGATCTTCGCAGCGCTCCTGACCTTGCCGGCGCTGTCCACGGCGGCATCCACGCCCATCACCCTCGACCAGGCCATGGCCCACCCCGACTGGATCGGCACGCCGGTGGAGAACGCCTGGTGGAGCTGGGACAGCAAGCAGGTGTTCTACAAACAGAAGCGCACCGGCTCGCCGATCCGCGACACCTGGCAGATCAGCCAGGGCGGCAAGCCGAAGCTGGTGAGCGACCTCGATGCGGCCAGGATCGACGGCGCCGAGGTCATCTACAACCCGGCCCAGACCCGCGCCCTGATGTTGCGTAACGGCGACCTGTTCGAGCGCGACCTGAAGAACGGCGCGCTGGTGCAGATCACGCGCGGCGCCACCAGGATCGACGGGCTGCAGTATTCGGCCGACGAACGCACGGTCTACTACCGCATCGGCACCGACTGGTACGGCTGGGACCGCGCAAGCCGCGTGGTCGGCCCGGTCGCGCTGCCGCGCGCCGCCAAGGACCCGGCGGTGAGCGAAGAGGACGCGCTGCGCGACCAGCAGCTGCGCCTGATGGCCCACCTCAAGCGCCAGAAGGACGATCGCGACGCGCTGCGCGAGCGCATGAACGAACAGCGCCGCGTCGACCCGACCCTGCCCCCGGCTCCGGTCTACCTGGGCGACAAGGTCGCGATCGAGAGCAGTATGCTCTCGCCCGACGGCCGCTGGCTGCTGGTCGTCACCGCGCCGAAAGGCGGCGACAAGGGCCGCGTCGGCAAGATGCCGCGCTACGTGACCGAATCGGGCTACGAGGAATTCGACGACCAGCGCACCCGCGTCGGCCGCAACATGCCGGCGCCCCATGCGCTCAAGCTGGTCGACCTGCGCACCAACAAGGTGCAGGACTTGTCCTTCGACGTGCTGCCGGGCATCAACGTCGACCCGCTGGCCGAGCTGCGCGCCGCCGCCAAGAAGGAACCGCTCAAGGGTAACCGCGCGGTGCGCGTCATCGACGGCGCCGATGCGATCGAATGGTCGGCCAACGGCGCCAACGTCGCCGTCATGCTGCGCGCGGTGGACAACAAGGACCGCTGGATCGCCACCGTCGACCTGCAGGGCGCCAAGCTCAAGCCACTGCACCGCCTGACCGACAACGCCTGGGTCAACTACGACAACAACGAATTCGGCTGGCTGCCGGACAACCGCACCCTGTGGTACCTGTCCGAGGAAAGCGGCTACTCGCACCTGTACACCCAATCCGCCGAAGGCGGTCCTGCCCGCGCCCTCACCTCGGGCAAGTGGGAAGCCTCCGACGTGCGCTGGTCGCACGACGGCCGCATGGCCTATGTGATGTGCAACCGCGAGACGCCGGGCGACTATGAGGTCTGCGCGGTCGACGCCAGGAACGGCGCGGTCCGCGAAGTGACTAGCCTGGACGGCGTCGAGCGCTTCACCCTGTCGCCCGACGAGAAGAAACTGCTGGTGCACTGGTCGAGCAGCTACACCCCGGTCCAACTGGCCACGGTGCCGACCAGCGGCGGCGCGGCGACCAAGCTGACCGACACCCGCACGGCCGAGTTCAAGGCGCGCCAGTGGATCGAGCCGCAGTACGTGGCGGTGCCTTCGAGCGCCGGCGGCGATCCGGTCTGGGCCAAGCTGTACCGCCCGGCCCAGCTCGAACCGGGCAAGAAGTATCCGGTCGTGATGTTCGTGCACGGCGCCGGCTACCTGCAGAACGTCAGCAAGCGCTACCCGAACTACTTCCGCGAGCAGATGTTCCATAACCTGCTGGTGCAGAAGGGCTACGTCGTGCTCGACATGGACTACCGCGCCTCCAAGGGCTACGGCGCCAAATGGCGCAATGCGATCTACCGCCAGATGGGCCATCCGGAACTGGTCGACTACATCGACGGCGTGAACTACATGGTGGCGCAGCACCAGGGCGATGCCAAGAACGTCGGCGTGTACGGCGGCAGCTACGGCGGCTTCATGACCTTCATGGCCCTGATGCGCGCGCCGGAAACCTTCAAGTCGGGCGCCGCCCTGCGTCCGGTGACGGACTGGGTGACCTACAACCACGGCTACACCGCCAACATCCTGAACACGCCGGACATCGATCCCGAAGCCTACCGGATCTCTTCGCCGATCGAGTACGCCGACAAGCTGCAGGGCCATCTCCTGATCGCGCACGGCATGGTCGACGACAACGTGTTCTACCAGGACTCGGTGCGCATGGCCCAGCGCCTGATCGAGCTGAAGAAGGACAACTGGGAGCTGGCCAGCTACCCGCTGGAGCGCCACGCCTACGTCCAGCCGGAAGCCTGGTATGACCAGTACCGCCGGATTTACCAGCTGTTCGAGCGCACGCTCAAGCAGTAGGAACGAAGGCGCCTCCGGGCGCCTTTTTCGTAGGGTGGTCGGCTCTGCCGACCGCGCGTTCAACTCCCGTGTAAATGGATACAGCGCTGGTGGCCACATCCGCTCTGTCTGAACGCGCGGACGGCGAAGCCGTCCACCCTACCTACGCCAGGAAATCCATCAGCGTCAACGCCACCACCTTGGTGGCCTTGCGCAAATCATCCAGCCGCACATGCTCGTCGGCCTTCTTGGCATTCGACTCTTGCACCGTGCGCGGCCCGGCGCCGTACATCACGGCCGGGATGCCGCGCTCGCCGTACAGGCGCGCATCCGCGTACAGCGGCGTGCCCTGGGCCGTGATCTCTTCGCCGAGGATGGCGCGGCCGTGGCGCCGCAAGCTGTCCACCAGCTTGTCGGAACCGGGCAGCGGGCGCAGCGCGTGCGACAGCAGCAGGCGCCGGATCTCGAGCCGGATGCCGGGCATGCCGGCCACCGCCGCTTCGATCAGGGCGCGCACCTGCGCTTCCACCGCCACCGGGTCTTCTTCCGGAATCATGCGGCGGTCCATCTTCATGACCACCTTGCCCGGCACCACATTGGTATTGGTGCCGCCGTCGATGCGTCCCACCAGCATCGTGGGCGAATCGATGCCGGGTACCTGCGACTTGATCTTCTTGAGTTCCGGCAGCTGGCCGTAGATCGCGTTCAGGATGCGGGTGGCGGCCTGCAGCGCGTCCACTGCGGTTTCCGGCATGGCCCCATGGCCGGCCTTGCCGTGCACCGTGATCTCCAGCTGCAGGCAGGCGTTGTGGGCGGTGACGATGTTGTAGCTGAAGCCGGCCGCGATCACGTAGTCGGGACGGGTCAGGTTCTGTTCCAGCAGCCAGCCCGGCCCGAGCAGGCCGCCGAATTCCTCGTCGTAGGTGAAGTGCAGCTCGAGCGCGCCCTTGAGCGGCAGGCCCAGCGCCTCCAGCGCACGCACGGCGAAGACGTAGGTAGCGAAGTCGCTTTTCGACACCGCCGCCGCGCGGCCGTAGACGGCCCCGTCGACGATCTCGGCGCCGTAGGGCGGTGTGGTCCAGCCCTCGCCCGGCGGCACCACGTCGCCGTGGGCGTTCAGCGCCAGCGTCGGGCCGCCCGCGCCGTAGGGGCGGCGTACGATCAGGTTGGTGATGCTTTCCATGCCGTAGTCGCGCACCTGCTGCTGCGGCACCGCATGCTTCTCGGCGCTCCAGCCGTATTGCGCGAGCATCTCCGCCACCGCTTCGGCATGCGGCGCATTGTTCCCCGGCGGCGTATCGGTCGGGATGCGGATGACCTGCTGCAGGAAGCCGACCTGCTCGTCGAAGTGCTCGTCGATCCAGGCAAGCAGGCGTTCTTGGTGGTGTTGGTCCATCAGGGTTGTCCTGTCTTGGCCCCGGCTTCGAACCAGGCGCCGACCTGCGCCCGTTCGGCATCGGTCATGTTGGTGAGGTTCGCCAGCGGCATCGCCTTCAGCTGCACGGTCTGCTGGTAGATGCGCTGCGCGTTCTGGCTGACGAGTTCGGGGGTATGCAGCATGACCCCGGCCGGCGCCGTCGCGAAGCCCGCCTGGGTCGGATGCTGCGCGTGGCAGGACACGCAGCGCTGGTCGATGACGGTGCGCACCTGGGCGAAGCGCGCCGCGTCATCCGCGCCGGACTGCGCCTTGACCGCTACCGGCGCCTCCGGCGCGATGGCGAAGGCCAGGATGGCGAGCAGGGCCACGCCCGCCGCCGGGTATGTCCACTCGACGCGGCCCTTGTGGCGCAGGTTGAAGAAGTGGCGGATCAGCACGCCCGCCGCCATGATCACGGCCAGCACCGCCCACGCATATTCGTGGCGGTAGGTCATCGCGTAGTGGTTGCTGATCATGATGAACAGCACCGGCAGCGTGAAGTAGTTGTTGTGGACGCTGCGCTGCTTGGCCTTGATGCCGTGGACCGGGTCGGGCTTCTCGCCGGCCATCATGGCGTTCACCATCTTGCGCTGGCCGGGAATGATCAGCATCGCCACGTTCGCCACCATCATGGTCCCGATCATCGCCCCCACATGCAGGTAGGCGGCGCGGCCGCTCAGCAGGTGGGTCAGCACGTAGCTGCTTAGAACCAGGAAGGCGAAGATGGTGATCCCGAAGGCCAGGTCATGCTTGCCCAACGGCGAACGGCACAGCAGGTCGTAGACGATCCAGCCGATCGCCAGGCTGGCCAGGCCGATGCCCACCGCCTGCCAGCTGCTCAGGTCCGCCACGCTGCGGTCGACCATCATCGCCTGCGCGTTCAGGTAGTAGACGATCACCAAGAGCGCGAAGCCGGAGATCCAGGTGGAATAGGCTTCCCACTTGAACCAGTGCAGTTCCCTGGGCAGCTCGGCGGGCGCCACCAGGTATTTCTGCGGGTTGTAGAAGCCGCCGCCATGCACCGCCCACAGCTCGCCGGCCACGCCCTTGTTCGCCAGCTCCGAGCCCGGCGCCGGCGGGCGGATGGTGTTGTCGAGCCAGACGAAGTAGAAGGACGCACCGATCCAGGCGATACCCGTGATGATGTGCAGCCAGCGCACCAGCATGTTGAACCATTCCAGGGCGTACGGTCCGAGATATCCGAATCCATCCATGTATGCGTCCTTGTCGAGTATCCCTCGACGATAGCCTGATTTCATTTTCTGCAACATGAAATTTAGCGTATATTCGACATAACTGTATTGATATACGCTTCCATGGCCAGCCTGCCCCAGCACCTCGACCTGCACCTGATCCGCATCCTCTACCTGCTGCTGGTGGAGAAGAACGTCTCGCGCGTGGCGCTCAAGCTGAACCAGCCGCAGCCCTCGATCTCGGCCTCGCTGCGTAAACTCCGCGAACTGACCGGCGACCCGCTCCTGGTGCGCGGTGCGCGCGGCATGGTGCCGACCCAGCACGGCGAGAGCCTGCTCAAGCCGGCCAAGCGCATCCTCGACGAGACCGAGAGCCTGTTCGTGCGCAAGTCGCCCTTCGTGCCGGAGGAAGCGGCGCGCACCTTCCACGTCGCCGCTCCCGACTACCTGGACACCCAGTTCCTGCCGGGCGTGGTGGCTTCCTTGAGGCGCGGCTCGCCCAACAGCAAGGTGGTGATCCACGGCCTGGGGCCGGGCCTGGACTACCTGCGCATGCTGTCCGACGGCGAGATGGACCTGGTGATCGCCAACTGGGACGAGCCGCCCGCGCACCTGCACATGTCCAAGCTGTTCGAAGACCCGATCATCTGCACCATGCGCGCCGACAGCCCGTATGCCAAGCGCACCGCGACCGATGCGATGACGGTCGAGGATTACCTGGCGCTGCCGCACGTGGCGCCTTCGCAGATGCTGCCGGGCTACCACGGCGTGATCGACGCCCACCTCGACCGCCTGGGGCTGCGCCGCAAGGTGGCGGTCGAGTCGCCCTATTTTGGCGTGATTCCCTACATGCTGACCCAGAGCGACCTGGTGCTCACCACCGGGCGCCAGTTCATCCGCTTCTACGAGCGCACGCTGCCGCTCAAGAGCTTCACGGTGCCGATCAAGTTCCCGCCGATGCGCTTCTACCAGCTGTGGCACCAGCGGGTGCACCAGTCGCTTGAGCACAAGTGGCTGCGCGACCAGGTCAGCGCGGCGGCGCGTGCGCTGGTTGCAAAATAGACCAAGGCCGCGCAATACCCTTTATGGTGCCGGGCGTATAACCGGAGAGCTTGCAGGACTTATCATCATCGATTCCATTGAGGCGATGCGAACCATGACCACCCTGTCGGACCTGAACACCTGCCCGTCCGCCGCCTTCGTCGAGGCGCTGCGCGGCATCTACGAACACTCCCCGTGGATCGCGGAACGTGCCAGCGGCCAGCGGCCCTTCGCCAGTCTCGCCGCCCTCAAGCAGGCCTTGCAGGCGGCGGTCACGGCGGCCACGCAAGACGAGCAGCTGGCCCTGCTGCGCGCCCACCCGGAACTGGCTGGCAAGGCCGCGATCGCCGGCGAGCTGACGGCGGAATCCAAGGGCGAACAGGCGGCCTCCGGCCTGAACCGCTGCAGCCCGGAAGAATACGCCGTGCTGCACGAACTCAATGCCGAATACAAGGAGAAGTTCGGCTTCCCCTTCATCCTGGCGGTGAAGGGACCGACGGGACGCGGCCTCACCCGCGCCGCCATCATCGAGACCTTCGCGCGGCGCCTGAAGAACGCGTATGCCGACGAACTGCGCGAGTGCCTGCGCCAGGTGCACCGCATCGCCGAGATCCGCCTCAACGAACTGCTGCGGGTAGCGCTCCTGTTCGGGCCGCAGGTGATGGACTGGACCGAAGCGCTGGGCGCGATCAGCGACAGTCCCGACGGTCTCACCTGCGCCTACATGAGCGCGGCGCACCGGCGCACTGCCGCCCAGCTGCGCGACTGGATGATCGAGGCCGGCATGGACGCGCACATCGACGCGGTCGGGAACGTGGTCGGGCGCTACGCGGCGGCGCAGCCTGACGCCAAGACCCTCATCACCGGCTCGCACTACGACACCGTGCGCCACGGCGGCAAGTACGACGGCCGGCTCGGCATCCTGCTGCCCGTCGCCGTGGTGCGGCACCTGAATGAACGCGGCGAGCGCCTGCCCTTCCACCTCGAAGTGATCGGCTTCGCGGAAGAAGAAGGCGTGCGGTATCAATGCACCTTCCTGGGATCGAGCGCCATCACCGGCCGTTTCGACCCGGCCCTGCTCGAGCAGCGCGACAGCGATGGCACCAGCATGCGCGCGGCGCTGGCGGCCGCCGGCCACGATCCGGCGGCCATCCCCGCCATCGCGCGCGACCCGGCAGCGCTGCTGGGCTTTGTCGAGGTCCACATCGAACAGGGACCGGTGCTGCTGGAGCACGGTCTGCCGGTGGGAGTGGTGACGGCGATCGCCGGCAGCTCGCGCTACCTGGTCGAGCTCTCGGGCGTGGCCAGCCATGCCGGCACCACGCCGATGGGCATGCGCCGCGACGCGGCGGCCGCCGCCGCCGAGATCGTGTTGCTGGTCGAGGAGCGCTGCAGCGGGCGCGGTTCGCTGGTCGGCACGGTCGGCCAGCTCGAGGTGCCGTCCGGTTCCGTGAACGTCATTCCCGGCCGGTGCCGGCTGTCGCTGGACATCCGCGCGGCGACCGACGACGAGCGCCTGGCGGCGGTGGACGACGTCCTGGCAGGCGTGAGCGCCATCTGCGCGCGCCGCGGCATCGAGGAAAAGCTGTGGAAACTGGTGGAGGCGGACGCCGCGCCCTGCGCGCCGCGCCTGATGGACCGGCTGGGCGCCGCCATCGAGGCCGCCGGCCTGCCGCGCTTCGATCTGCTGTCCGGCGCCGGGCACGACGCCATGGAGATGGCGGCCATCACGGACGTGGCGATGCTGTTCACGCGCTGCGGCAATGGCGGCATCAGCCACAATCCGCTCGAGACCATGACGGCGGACGATGCGGAAGTTGCGGGCGACGTGCTGCTCGCTTTCCTGAGAGGCCTGGACGTGGGCGGACGATAGGCAGGCGCCTACTTCGTCGCGCGCGTCGATTCGTCCTTCGGCGACATCTTCAGGATCGCCAGGATCACCAGCGCGAACAGGGCGCTGAGGACCGCCGTCGCTTCCCGGCCCATGCCGGCGGCGACGCCGATGGCGGCGCTCAGCCACACGCTGGCGGCCGTGGTGACGCCTTTGACGTCTTCCTTGTCGGTTTGCTTGAGGATGGCGCCGGCGCCGATGAAGCCGATGCCCGCGGTGACGCCCTGCAGCACGCGCGACAGGTCGCCGATCTCCATGCCTGCCTGCAGTGGAATCAGCACGAACAGGGCGGCGCCGAGCGATACCAGCATGTGGGTACGCAGGCCCGCCGAGGCGCCGACCGATTCGCGCTCGTAACCGAGCATCCCTCCCAGCACGACCGCCACCAGCAGGCGCACCACGATGCGCGTGATGTCCTCGACGTTGCCGAGGTCCGAAAATTCATGCTGTATCGTCAGCCAGCTTCGCTCCATCCACTCCATACCGCTCCTCCCGAGAATTCCCCGGAATGATGCCATTTATACATGGATGACGTCGCCACGCAGGCCCAGCCCCTATCCGCCCACCGCGGCCACGCCGGCCCGCTCCAGCATCGCATGCAGCAGCACGTTGCAGCCCGCCTCCAGGTGGGCCGGCTGGGCATCTTCGATCTCGTTGTGGCTGATGCCATCCTTGCAGGGCACGAAGATCATGCCCGCCGGCGCCACCCGCGCGGCGTAGATGGCGTCGTGGCCGGCGCCCGAGACCACGTCCATGGTCGAGTAGCCCAGCTTCTCGGTGGCGGCGCGCACCGCGTTCACGCAATCCGGATGGAAGGGGCAAGGCGGGTAATAGGACACCCGCTCGACCTCGATGGCCAGGCCGCTGTCGCTGCGGGTTCTGGCGATGAAGGCCAGCATCTCCTCGTGCATGGTGTTCAGCAGCGCGTCGCTCACGTTGCGCAGGTCGATGCTGAACTTGACCTGGCCGGGGATCACGTTGCGGCTGTTCGGGAATACCTGCACCATGCCCACGGTCCCGCGTCCGTAGGGCGGGTAGCGGTTCGCGATCCGGACGACTTCCTGCATGATGGCGGTCGCCACCTGCAGCGCATCGCGCCGCAGTCCCATCGGGGTCGGGCCGGCATGCGCCTCCATACCCGTCACCGTGCAGTCGTACCACGACAGGCCCATCACGGCCGGCACCACGCCGATCACCTTGTCCGCGTCTTCCAGCACCGGGCCCTGCTCGATGTGGGTCTCGAAATAGGCGCCGATCGGATGCTCCCCCGGCACCTGGTCGCCCAGGTAGCCGATGCGTTCCAGTTCCTCGCGCACGCTTTTTCCCTCGGTATCGACCGCCGCATAGGCCGTCTCGAGCTTGACAGCGCCGCAAAACACGCCCGAGCCCATCATCACCGGCACGAAGCGCGAGCCTTCCTCGTTGGTCCAGAAGGCGACCTCGATCGGAGCCTCGGTCTGGATCTTGCGCTCGTTCAGGGTGCGCACCACTTCGAGCCCGGCCAGCACGCCGTAGTTGCCGTCGAACTTGCCGCCGGTCGGCTGGGTGTCGACGTGGCTGCCGGTGACGATCGGCGGCGCGGACGGGTTGCGCCCTTCGCGGCGCATGAAGACGTTGCCGATCTGGTCGACCGTGACTTCCAGCCCGCCCTCGCGGCCCCATCGCACCACCAGGTCGCGGCCCTGGCGGTCCAGGTCGGTCAGCGCCAGGCGCTTGACGCCGCCCTTGTCCGTGGCGCCGATCGCGGCCAGCTCCATCAGCGACCGCCACAGGCGCTCACCATTGATACGCAGTTCTTCCATGAGCTTCTCCTCGATCAGGCGGTGGTGGCGCTGAAGGCTGGACGCGCGATATAGCGCCCTGCCCCGGCTTCGGCACGCAGCGTGCCGCGCTCGAACACCAGCTTGCCTCTTGCTACCGTATGCGTGGGAATGCCGCGCACCGTGCGGCCTTCGAAAACGTTGAAACCGCCTTTCGAATGCTGGGTGGCGGCGGAGATGCTGCGGGTGCCGTTCGGGTCCCAGACCACGATGTCGGCGTCGCTACCCGCCGCGATCAAGCCCTTGCGCGGGTACATGTTGAAGATCTGAGCCGCGTTGGTGGAGGTCACGCGCACGAATTCGGAAGGCGTGAGCAGCCCGGTGTTGACGCCCGCGTCCCACACCACGGCCATGCGCTCCTCGACGCCGCCGCAGCCGTTCGGAATCCTGGTGAAATCGTCCTTGCCGGCCGCCTTCTGCTCGGCGCAGAAAGTGCAGTGGTCGGTCGCGGTGGTATGCAAATTCCCGCCCTGCAGGCCTTGCCACAAGGCCTGCTGATGATGGCTGCTGCGAAACGGCGGGCTCATCACGTGGGCGCGGGCGAAAGCGGGGTCGGGATGGCGGTAGACGCTGTCGTCGATGACGAGGTGGCCGGCCAGCGCTTCGCCGTACACGCGCTGTCCCTTGGCGCGTGCGCGCGCAATCGCCTCCAGCGATTCGGCGCAGGACACGTGCACGATGTAGACCGGGGTGCCGAGCACGCCCGCGATCGCGATGGCGCGGTTGGCGGCCTCGGCTTCCACTTCCGGCGGGCGCGAGAGCGGATGGGCTTCGGCGCCGCGGATGCCCTTCGCCAGCAGCTCCTGCTGCAGCTGGTAGACCAGTTCGCCGTTCTCGGCGTGGACGGTCGGGATCGCACCCAGTTCGAGCGCCCGGCGAAAGCTTCTGACCAGGGTCTCGTCATCGGCCATGATCGCGTTCTTGTAGGCCATGAAGTGCTTGAAGCTGTTGACGCCATGCTCGCGCACCAGCACGCCCATCTCCTCGTGCACCGACTGGTCCCACCAGGTGACGGCGACGTGGAAGGTGTAGTCGCCGGCCGACTTCCCGGCCCAGCCGCGCCAGGTGTGGAAGGCCTCCAGCAGCGACTGCTTCGGGTCGGGGATCACGAAATCCATGATCGTGGTGGTGCCGCCTGCCAGGCCGGCCGCGGTGCCGCTGAAGAAGTCGTCGGCCGTGACGGTGCCCATGAAGGGCAGCTGCATGTGGGTATGGGTGTCGATCCCGCCCGGCATCACGAACTGGCCGCCGGCATCGACGATGGCGGCGCCCGCGGGCGTGTCGAGGTTTTCGCCCACCGCCGCAATCCTGTCCCCCACACACAGCACGTCGGCGCGGAACGCACGGTCGGCGTTCACGACGGTACCGCCACGGATCAAGGTAGTCATGACTCTCCCTTCAGGTTGGATAGTTGTTCGCTGCGTGGTTCACGCTTGCGGGCGCCGGCGCCGTGCGGCCCTTCATCATCAGGCCATAGACGATGGCCGCGATCACGACACCGACGAACCAGGCATAGGTATAGATGGTCTTGAAAGCCTCGCCCACGTCCGGGAAGGCGTTCGGCAAGGCCGCGTTCAGGAAGCCCGGCAGGTTGGGCAGCACCCCGGCCGCGAAGGCCACGATGGCGGCGACGTTCCAGCCGCCTTTATACGAGTAGCTCCCGCCTTCCTTGTAGAGCTGGTCGACGTCGAGCCTGGTCTTGCGCACGAAGTAGTAGTCGACGATCATGATCCCGGCGATCGGCCCGAGCAGGGCCGAGTAGCCGGTCAGCCAGATGAAGATATAGTTCTGGGTGGTCTCGAGTATCTTCCAGGGCATCATGGCCAGCGCGATGCCGGCCGTGATGTAGCCGCCGGTGCGGTAGGAGATGCGCTTGGGCGACAGCGCCGAAAAATCGTAGGCCGGGCCCACCAGGTTGGCGGCCAGGTTGACGCTGGCGGTGTCGATCAGCAGGATGAGCAGCGCCACCAGCACGGCAATGCCGGTCATGCGGCTGGCCACGTCGACCGGATCCCACAAGGCCTTGCCGTACAGGACGACGGTGGCCGAGGTGACGGTCACGGCCAGCGCCGCGAGCAGGCCCATCGGCAATGGCAGGCCGAGCGTCTGGCCGACCACCTGGTCGCGCTGGGTCTTGGCGAAGCGGGTGAAGTCGGGAATGTTCAGCGCCAGCGTGGCCCAGTAGCCGATCATCGCCGTCAGGGACGGCCAGAACACCGACCAGAACAGACCGGCCTTCGGTCCGCCCTCGACGAATTGCGAGGGCTGGTCGAGCAGCGGGCCGAAGCCGCCCACCTTGTCGTACACCCACCAGAGCAGCAGGAAGCAGATCGCGATCTTCAGCGGCGCGGTGTAGGTTTCGAGCTTGCGGATCGATTCCATGCCGTGCACGATGAAGTACATCTGGATCGCCCAGAAGCACAGGAAGCAGGCCAGCTGGCCGAGGTTGATGCCCAGGCCCGGCAGGTTCTCGCCGCCGATCGGGGCGCCCAGCAGCACGCCCAGCAGCGTGTAGATCATGCTGCCGCCGAACCAGGTCTGGATGCCGTACCAGCCGCAGGCGACGATCGCGCGCATCAGGGCCGGAAGGCGCGCGCCGCGGGTGCCGAAGGAGGCCCGCGCCAGCACCGCATAGGGAATGCCGTACTTGGTGCCGGCATGGCCGACCAGCAGCATCGGGACCAGCACGATCACGTTCGCGAGGAACACCGTGAGCACCGCCTGCCAGGCCGACATCCCGCCCTCGATCAGGCTGGCCGCCAGCATGTAGGCGGGGATGCTGATCACCATGCCGACCCACAGCGCCGCGAAGTGATACCAGCGCCAGGTGCGCTGCGCGGCCGTGGTCGGGGCCAGGTCGTGGTTCCAGAGTTCGGTGCTTGCGCCCGTCGGCGCGTCATGGTGCGTGGTCACGGGGGGACTCTCCTCGTCGGTTGCGGATAATGCGACCGAGTGTAGCGCAATCGTAAGTACGCCGGTGCGGCGTTTGGCCGGGTCAAACGGCGACCGGCTCGGCCCTCGAATTGCGCGGGTCCTGCGTCCAGTTCATATAGGGCTTGCCGCTCTCCTGCGGCACCATGCTGATGCAGGCTTCCACCGGACAGGTGATCTCGCACAGGTTGCATCCCACGCACTCGGCATCCTTCACCTCGTAGCGGCGCGTGCCCGCATCGTCGACCGTGCGCGCGATCGCCTGGTGCGAGGTATCCTCGCAGGCCACATAACACTTGCCGCACTTGATGCACTTGTCCTGGTCGATCCGGGCGATCACCTGGTAGTTCATGTCCAGGTACTTCCAGTCGGTGGTGTTCTGCACCGCCTTGCGCGAGAAGGCGTCGATGTCGGGGTAGCCCTTGCTGTCCATCCAGCGCGACAGCCCGTCCTTCATCTCTTCGACGATGCGGAACCCGTGCAGCATCGCGGCCGTGCACACCTGCACGCTGCCGGCGCCCAGCGCAATGAACTCGGCCGCGTCGCGCCAGTTCTGGATGCCGCCGATGCCGGAAATCGGCAGGCCCGCGGTCTGCGGATCGCGCGCGATCTCGGCCACCATGTTCAGCGCGATCGGCTTGACCGCCGAACCGCAATAGCCGCCATGGGTGCTGGCCCCGCCCACGATGGGAAAGGCCACCATGCGGTCGAGGTCGAGGTGGCTGATGGAATTGATCGTGTTAATCAGGGACACCGCATCCGCGCCGCCCGCCAGCGCGGCGCGCGCCGGGTGGCGCACGTCGGTGATGTTCGGGGTCAGCTTGACGATCACCGGCAGGCGGGTGTGTTTCTTGCACCAGGCCGTGACCATCTGCACGTAGTCGGGCACCTGCCCCACCGCGGCGCCCATGCCGCGCTCGGGCATGCCATGCGGGCAGCCGAAGTTCAGTTCGATGCCGTCGGCGCCGGTGGCTTCGACCAGCGGCAGGATCGCCGCCCAGGGCGCCTCCTCGCAGGGCAGCATCAGGGACACGATCAGGGCGCGGTCCGGCCAGTCCTTCTTGACCTGGGTGATCTCGCGCAGATTGATCTCCAGGCTGCGGTCGGTGATCAGCTCGATGTTGTTGAAACCGATCACCTCGCGGTTCTTGCCGTAATGGGCCGAGTAGCGCGAGGAGACGTTGACCGCCGGCGGGTCTTCGCCCAGGGTCTTCCACACCACGCCGCCCCACCCCGCCTCGAAGGCGCGCACGACGTTGTAGGCCTTGTCGGTCGGCGGCGCGGAAGCCAGCCAGAACGGGTTCGGGCTCTTGATGCCGCAGAAATCGATGCTCAGGTCGGCCATGCTGCCTCCATGTTCGCTTGGATGTCTTGGTGGATGGCCATTGCAGCCAGCTTGCCGTGCTGGACGGCCTGCACGGTCAGGTCCTGCCCCGGCGCGACGCAGTCGCCGCCGGCGTAGATGCCCGGCAGCGCGGTGCGGAAGCGATCGTCGATCCAGATGCGCTCGCCCTCGCGCGACAGCTCGCGCGCGATGGGTTCCTGAAAGCCTTCCTCGCTCATGCCCTGGCCGATGGCCTTGAACACGGCGTCGGCCGCGATCTCCAGCACACCGCCGGTACGCACCAGGCGGCCCTCCTCCATGCGGGTGTGTTCGAAGCGCATGCCGGCGACCCGCCCGCTGTCGTCCAGCAGCACCTCGAGCGGCGCGGCCCAGGTGCGGATGCGCACGAAGTTCGCCTTGGCGATCTCGATCTCGTGGCCGGTCGCGCTCATCGATTCGAGGCCGCGGCGGTACACCAGGGTGACGTCTTCGGCGCCCAGGCGTTTTATTTGCACCGCCATGTCGATGGCGGTGTTGCCGGCCCCGATGACCACCGCGCGGCGCGGCACCGGCAGCCGCGACAGGTCGCTGGCCTGGCGCAGCGCGGCGATGTAGTCGATGGCCGCCATCAGGCCGGGTGCGTTTTCGCCAGTCAGGCCGAGCGCGCGGCTGGCCTGCAACCCGATGCCGAGGAAGACCGCGTCGTAGCGCGTGTGCAGCTCGGCCAGGGCCAGGTTCTCGCCGAGCCGGCGTCCGTATTCGATGCGGATGCCGCCGATCGACATCAGGAAGTCGATCTCCTGCTGGGCAAAATCACCCGGCAGCTTGTACCGGGCGATGCCGTATTCGTTCAGGCCGCCCGGTTTCGGATGCGCCTCGTACACGACGACCTCGTTGCCCAGCATGGCGAGGCGGTGGGCGCAGGACAGGCCGGCCGGGCCGGCGCCGACCACGGCGATCACCTTTCCGGTGCCTGGTGCGCGCTGGAAGGGATGACCCTCGAAACGGGCGTTGTCGATCGCGTAGCGCTGTAGCAGGCCGATGCGCACCGGCGCGCGCTCGGCCGGGTTATTGCGCACGCAGGCGTCTTCGCACAGGATCTCGGTGGGGCACACCCGGGCGCAGCTGCTGCCGAAGATGTTTGCCTTCAGGATGCCGTGCGCGGCGCCATCGACGTTGCCGTCATGGATGTTCTTGATGAAGCCGGCGACGTCGATGCCGGTCGGGCAGGCGTTCATGCAAGGAGCGTCGTAGCAGTACAGGCAGCGCGCCGCCTCGACGGCGGCCTGGCGCGCGTTGAGCGGCGGCGCCAGGTCGGTGAACTGCGCGGCCAGCTCGGCGTTCGAGCCGCTTGCTGCCGGCAGGTGCTGGAGTGATTCGATCATGTGCATCCCTTCTTCTTGTAAGTCGAGGACATGCTGCAGTGTGGCCAGATCATGCGCTGGCACATTGCATCCGGAAGCTGAACGCGCGGTCGGCAAAGCCGACCACCCTACTTCATCTGCGGAAAAGCGAACTCCGGTCCGCTGCTCGCACTGCTGGGCCAGCGCTCCATCACCGCCTTGTGGCGCGTGTAGAAGCGCACGCCTTCGGGCCCATAGGCGTGGTGGTCGCCGAACAGGCTGCGCTTCCAGCCGCCGAAGCTGTTGAAGGCCATCGGCACCGGCAGCGGCACGTTCACGCCGACCATGCCGACCTCGATCTGGCGCACGAACTCGCGCGCCACGCCGCCGTCGCGGGTGAAGATGGCGACGCCGTTGCCGTACTCGTTGGCGTTGATGAGTTCCACCGCGCGCCCCACGTCCGGCAGGCGCACCACGCACAGCACCGGGCCGAAGATCTCTTCCTGGTAGATGCTCATGTCGGGCGTGACGTGGTCGAACAGGGTGCCGCCCACGAAGAAGCCGTTCGGGCAGCCGTCCACGCGGTAGCTGCGGCCGTCGACCACGAGCGTTGCGCCCTGCTCCACGCCCTGGCCGATCAGGCGTTCGATGCGCTCCTTGGCGGCACCGCTGACAACCGGGCCCATTTCGGCCCCGTCGGCCATGCCGTCGCCTACCTTGAGCCTGGCGGTGCGCTCGGCCAGCGCGGCGACCAACTGGTCGCCGGCGTCGCCGATGGCCACCGCGACCGAGATCGCCATGCAGCGCTCGCCCGCCGAGCCGTAGGCCGCGCCGATCAGCGCATCGACCGCCATGTCCATGTCGGCGTCCGGCATCACCACCATGTGGTTCTTGGCGCCGCCCAGGGCCTGTACGCGCTTGCCCTTGCTGGAACCGCGGGAATAGATGTATTCGGCGATCGGGGTCGACCCCACGAAACTGATGGCCTGGACGTCCGGATGGTCGAGCAGCGCGTCGACCGCCACCTTGTCGCCCTGCACCACGTTGAACACGCCGTCCGGCAGGCCGGCTTCCTTCAGCAGCTGCGCATGCAGCAGCGAGGGCGAAGGGTCGCGTTCCGAGGGTTTCAGGACGAAGGTGTTGCCGCAGGCGAGCGCGACCGGGAACATCCACATCGGCACCATCACCGGGAAGTTGAAGGGGGTGATGCCGGCCACCACGCCGAGCGGCTGGCGCATCGACCAGGCGTCGATGCCGCGCGCGATCTGGTCGGTAAATTCACCCTTGAGCAGCTGCGGGATGCCGACCGCGAATTCGACCACCTCGATGCCGCGCGCGACCTCTCCTTGCGCGTCGGCGAAGGTCTTGCCGTGTTCGCGCACCACCATGGCGGCGAAGTCGTCGACGTGCTGCTGGCACAGCTGCAGGTACTTGAACAGGATGCGCGCGCGCGCCAGCGGCGGCGTGGCGGCCCAGGCCGGGAAGGCGGCGAGCGCGGCGCCCACCGCAGCGTCGACCTCGCGCGGCTCGGCCAGCGCGACCCGCGCACAGGGCTCGCCGCGCGCCGGGTTGTAGACATCCAGCTGGCGCGTGCCTTCGGCGTGCGCCGGCTGGCCGTTGATGAAGTGCGAAATGAGATTCATGTGTGTCTAGTCCAGGTGTTTGAGTACGTTGGCCAGCTTGCCGAACAGTTCGTCGATGTGCTGCCTGTCCAGGATGAGCGGCGGCGACAGCGCGATGATATCGCCCGTCACGCGGATCAGGATGCCGTCCGCGAAGGCCTTTTTGAATGCACTGTAGGCGCGCGCGCCCGGCTTGCCGGCGATGGGTTCGAGCTCGATGCCGGCCACCAGGCCGATCGAGCGCAGGTCGATCACGTGCGGCAGGCCGCGCAGCGAGTGCAGCGCGTCTTCGAAGTAGGCTTGCTGCGCCCTGGCGTTCTCGATGATGCCCTGCTCGCGGAATACCTCGAGCGTGGCCAGCGAGGCCGCGCAGGCCAGCGGGTGGCCGGAATAGGTATAGCCGTGGAACAGCTCGATGCCGGCCGGCGCTTCCATGAAGGCGTCGTGGATGAAGCGCTTGGAGAACACGGCGCCCATCGGCACCACGCCATTGGTCAGGCCCTTGGCCGTGGTCATCATGTCTGGCTCGACGCCGAAGTAGTCGCTTGCAAACGGCGTGCACAGGCGGCCGAAACCGGTGATGACTTCGTCGAAGATCAGGAGGATGCCATGCTTGTCGCAGATCTCGCGCAGGCGCTTCAGGTACCCCTTGGGCGGCACCAGCACGCCGGTGGAGCCGGCTACCGGCTCGATGATGACGGCGGCGATGGTCGAGGCGTCGTGCAGCGTGACCAGGCGTTCCAGCTCGTCGGCCAGCTCGGCGCCGAAGTCCGGCTCGCCGCGCGAGAAGGCGTTCTTGAGCAGGTTGTGCGTGTGCGGCAGGTGGTCCACGCCCGGCAGCAACGGGCCGAAGCTCTTGCGGTTGTTGCCGATGCCGCCCACCGACAGGCCGCCGAAGCCGACGCCATGGTAGCCGCGCTCGCGGCCGATCAGACGGGTGCGCCCGCCTTCGCCGCGCGCCCGGTGGTAGGCCAGCGCGATCTTGAGCGCGGTGTCCACCGCCTCGGAACCGGAGTTGGTATAGAACACGTGGCCGAACTTGTGGCCGGTGTACGCCATCAGCTGTTCGGCCAGGTCGAACGCGGCCGGGTGCCCCATCTGGAAGGTCGGCGCGAAGTCGAGCTGGCCGACCATCTCGCTCACGGCTTGGGTGATGCGCGGCTGGGCGTGGCCGCAAGGCACGCACCAGAGACCGGCGGTGCCGTCGAGCACCCTGTTGCCGTCCACATCCTTGTAGTACATCCCCTCGGCCGACACCAACAGGCGCGGATTGGCCTTGAAGTCGCGATTGTTGGTGAAAGGCATCCAGAATGCGGACATCGAATTGGGCCTGGACTCGTTCATGCATCTCTCCCCCGCCGTTCACGGCGAAAAATTTTTACCAGTTGGCAAAATATTGATCAATAATAGTCAGCAAGGCAACACCGGCACAGATACACCAAGGGTAAAACCGACCAACCGTACAGGCAACGCGACCTGTACAGTTCGAGTGGAGTGGTGCAATGGAAGAAGCTGTTTTGACAGAGGTCATTCCTTGTGAAGCCTTGCGATCGACGTCCAGTATGGCAGGCGGCGCGGCATGGCCGCTGCTCGTGATCGATCGGAAGGGCCGCGGCAGCCTGGTCGACCAGATCGTCGGAACGGTCTCGACGATGGTAAACGAGCGCCAGCTCGGTGCCGGTACGAAAATGCCATCGGTTAGACAATTCGCAAAGTGCAATGGCGTCAGCACCTACACGGTGGTCGAAGCCTACGAGCGGCTCACCCAGCTGGGGCTGCTGTGCTCGCGCCGCGGTGCCGGCTTTTTTGTCGCGCGCAGCCTGCCGCAGGCGCCCTGCGCCCCGAGCGCCTCGCCGCCCAGCCTGCAATCCGAAATCGACGCGCTGGCCCCGGACTTGTACAACGGGCAAGCCGAAGCCCTGCCCGTCGGCGCCGGCTGGCTGCCGCCCGCGTGGTATGGCGAAAATACCATCCTCGACGCCGTGCGCCACGCGATGAAGATCCCGTCCAGCCGCCTGCGCGGCTACGGCCATCCGCTCGGCTTTCCCGCGCTGCGCCAGCACCTGGCCTCGGCCCTTTCCGGCGAACTGTTCGCCGTCGAGCCCGACCAGATCCTGCTCACCAATGGCGCCACCCACGCCTTCGACCTGGTGCTGCGCACGCTCACCCGGCCCGGCGACGTGGTGCTGGTGGAAGACCCGGGCTACAGCAACCTGCTGTCGCTGGTGCGCCACCACGGCTGCGTCCCGGTCGGCATCGCGCGCACCGAGGCCGGGCTGGACATGGAGGAACTGGCGCGCCAGGCCGCCCTGCTGCATCCCAAGCTCATGTTCGTCAACACGGTGCTCCAGAATCCGCTCGGCACCTCGCTGTCGCAAGCCCAGGCGCACCGCCTGCTGGCGCTGGCCGAGCAGTTCGATTTCTGGCTGGTCGAAGACGACATCTACCGCGAGCTGGCGGCGCCCGGCGAGGCCTCGCTGGCGGCCATGGACGGGCTGCGCCGCGTGATCCGGGTCGGCAGCTTTTCCAAGACCCTGTCGCCGGTGCTGCGCGTGGGCTCGCTGTGCGCCTCGCATTCGCTGGTGCCGGAACTGCTGCGCGTGAAGATGGTGGCGGGCCTGACGACCTCGGAGATCAACGAGCGCGCGGTCTTTCACGCCACCGGCATGCGCGGCTACCGCCGCATGGTCGAGCGCCTGAGCAGCCAGCTGGACGACGCGCGCGAACGCAGCCTGGAAGCGCTGCTCGATGCCGGATTGCGCCCGTTGGCGCGGCCGCGCGGCGGCATGTTCGTCAGCGCCGGCTGGGCGGAGGCGCCGAGCGCCACGAGGAACGGCCGCAGCATCGCCGACGCCGCCTTGAGAATCGGCATCCTGCTGGCGCCAGGCGAATTCTTCACGCAGCGCGAACCGCAGGGCATCTGGTTCCGCTTCAATGCCGCCTACGCGGCCGACCCGCAACTGCTCGACTTCCTGCGCGCGCAGCACTGAGGACCCCATGGACATCCACGTCACCGACAGCGCCAGGCGGCGCGACAAGCTGGAAAGCGCGATCCTTGCCGCCGCCACCCGCCTGTTCGCCGAATGCGGCGTCGACGGCACCAGCATCGCCACGGTCGCCGAACGGGCCGGCATCTCGAAGCAGAACCTGCTCTATTACTTCCCGACCAAGCAGGGCCTGTACCGGCGCGTGCTCGACGACGTGCTCGACGACTGGCTCGAGCGCATGGCGAACCTGGCCGATGCCGGCGGCGAGCCAAGCGACGTGCTGCGCGCCTACGTCGCCGCCAAGCTGCGCTTCTCGCGCGAGCAGCCCTGGGCCTCGCGCGTGTATGCGATGGAGGTCATCGGCGGGGCCAAGCGCTACGGCGAACAGATCCGCGCCCGCGTGGTGCCCTTGCTGCGCCGCGACATCGAGGTCTTCGAGCGCTGGATGGCGGACGGCCGCATTGCCCGCGTGGACGCCACCCACCTGCTGTTCGCGCTGTGGGCCATGACCCAGTCCTACGCCGATTTCTCGGCCCAGATGGCGCTGGTGCTGGACAAGCCGGAACTGACCGGCGCCGACTTCGAGGACGCCGAGCGCCTGATCGGCGACCTGGTGGTGCGGGCGGTGGCCTCTGCCGGCTGAGATAGACCGCTGCCGCGCTTGCGATGTTATCATTTCGCCATGTCCAGCTACCCCACGCCCATCCTCACCACCCAGCGCCTCACCCTGCGCCCCATGACGATGCTGGACGCCGCGGACCTGTTCGCCGTGTTCTCGGATCCGGCCGTGGTGCGCTACTGGAGCGCCGAACCCTGGACCTCGGTCGCCTTTGCCGAAAGCGCGATTGCGCGTGCCCTCGAAGCCTACCGCGAGGGGACGGAGGTGCGCTTCGGCATCGAGCTTGCCGACACCGGCCTTCTCATCGGCACCGTCAACCTGCACCATTTCTTTCCGCAGAACCGGCGTTGCGAACTTGGCTATGCGCTCGGCAGTCCCCACTGGGGCAAGGGTTACGCCACCGAAGCGCTGGAAGTGGCGCTCGACTACGGCTTTCATGAGCTGCGGCTGAACCGCGTCGAAGCCGACATCGACCCGCGCAACGGCGCCTCGGCCGCGGTACTCGAACGCCTGGGCTTTCGCAAGGAAGGCTACATGCCCGAGCGCTGGTTCGTGCACGGCCAGATGGCCGACACCGTCAACTATGGGCTGCTGCGCAGCTACTGGGACGCCCGCGGCCGCGCGCCGCTCTCCCGAAAGTGAGGGAACGGTCCCCCCGCTTATCCGTCCACGCTACCGCCAGACCCGGGATTTCGACCGTTCGTCGGATGGCCATGGCGCCACCTCGCCTCAGGGCATACAGTGGCGCCATCAACTCAACCGAAGGACCTCGCATGAAACCCTCCCGCTTCGATACGTTCATGACTGACATGAAAGACATCGCCCGCAAGGCCAACCGTGCGCTGCGCTCCGGCGCCCGCACCCTGGCATCGCTGTCCTGGCCGTCGCTGCTGGCGGTGTCGATCGGACTGGCGCTGATCCTGAGCATCGTGCCGCTGGCACTGACCCTGTTCATCGCCTTCCTGCTGCTGAAGGTCGTCGCGACGGCCCTGTTCGGCCGCCGTCCGGCCCAGCTCGTGGAGTAAGCCATGACTGCCGCCCCGATCAACCGCGCACTCGACTTCGTGCGCGAAGCCGTCAACGAAGCCAGCGCCCTGTGGTGGAGCTTCTTCGACTGGCTGGCCCTGGTCGAGTGGCGCAAGCTGTACGTGACCTGGTTCCTGGTTTTCGTGTTCGGCATCTCGTTCCAGCTGACCGAGCTGGCGATCTGGTTCATCCTGATCTCGTTCGGCGTCAAGGTGCTGGCCGGCGGCAAGCGCCGTGCCGAACTGACCGCCCGCGAGGCCGCCGACAAGGCCAATGTGGCCACCCTGGAGCGCCGCCTGATGGAAGCGCAGATGGCGACGCTGCAGGCCCAGGTCGAACCGCACTTCCTGTTCAACACGCTGGCGCTGATCGGCCAGCTGATCGAGACCGATCCGAAGGAAGCGGCGCGCGTGCACGCCCACCTGATCGAATACCTGCGCTCCTCGCTGCCGCAGATGCGCTCCGGCGGCAGTGGCACCCTGGGCAAGCAGGTCGAGCTGTCGCGCGCCTACCTGGCGATCATGCAGGCGCGCATGAAGGAGCGCCTGCAGGTGCGCTTCGAGGTACCCGATTTCCTGGGCAGCTCGCCCTTCCCGCCGATGATGCTGCAGACCCTGATCGAGAATTCAATCAAGCATGGGCTGGAGCCGAAGGTGGCCGGCGGCACCATCACGGTGCGCGCCCACGTCGAAGTGGCCACGCTGCACGTGGACGTGTGCGACGATGGTGTCGGCATCAACGTGCACGCCGACGAAGGGGTGGGCCTGGCCAACATCCGCGAGCGCCTGGCCCTGCTGTACGGGAACGATGCCGAACTGGTGATCGAGATGCCCCCGGGCGGCGGCGCCTGCGCCTCGATCCGCATCCCTTACCGCATGACGGAGTTCGATTGATGAGCGCTCAAGTGAGTCCAGGCGCCCCGACCGCCCTGATCGCCGACGACGAAGCGCCGATGCGCGACCAGTTGCGCATGCGCCTGGCGGATACGTGGCCCGAGCTGCGCATCGTGGCCGAAGCGGCCAACGGCGCCGAGGCGCTGGAACTCGCGGCGCAGCACAAGCCCGATATCGCTTTTCTGGACATCCGCATGCCCGGCATGGGCGGCATCGACGCCGCGCGCCAGCTCTACAACCGCTGCCACATCGTGTTCGCCACCGCCTACGACCAGTACGCGCTCGACGCCTTCGAGCAGGGCGCGATCGACTACCTGCTCAAGCCGGTGACCCCTTCAAGGCTGCAGACCACCTGCGAGCGCCTCCGTGCGCGGCTCAGCAAGGCGCCGCAGGACATCGGCGCGCAACTGGCCGAGCTGGGCACCCTGCTCAAGCAGGGCGGCGCGGCCAGGCCAAACTACCTGAAGTGGATCCAGGCCCAGGTGGGCGGCAGCCTGCGCATGGTCAGCACGCGCGAGGTACTGTTCTTCCAGGCCGACGACAAGTACACCTGCGTGCAGACCGCGACCGCCCAGCTCCTGATCCGCAAGACGCTCAAGGAACTGGCGGACGAGCTGGACCCGGACGAGTTCTGGCGCATCCACCGCTCGACATTGGTCCGGGTGGATGCGATCGCCGAAGTGTTCCGCGACCTGCGCGGGCGCCAGATGGTCCGGCTGCGTAACTTCCCGGGCGAGCTGGAAGTGAGCCGCAATCACGGGCACCTGTTCCAGCAGATGTGATCTTCTTACCGGCCTGACGCTCAGCCGAACAGGCCTTCGTCAGAACCGTCGCCGTCGAAGAAGCCGCCGCCGAGCAGGCTGTCGCCGGTGCCGATGTCGTTCAGGCCGGCCTGGTCGGCCAGCGCACTGCCCGACAGGTCGCCGCCTGACAGGTTCTCTCCGCCCAGCAGATGGGCGCCGCTGTTTCCGTCGTGGTCATGGAGCAGGTTGTCCAGGCCGTGGAACAGGAAGCTGCCCGCTGCCACGCCCGCGGCGGTCGCGGCGATCGAGCCAAGCAGGCCGCCTCCGCCGCCACCACGCAGGAAGCCGCCCAAGCCGCGGCCCATCGAGCCGGGCATGGCGTGCTGGTAGTGCATGTGCTGGGATTGCGGGTGGCTGGCGTGCCGGCGGTTGCCCCAGGAGTTGGGGTCGAGGAAGCCGCCGCGGCTGGCCGGTTGCTGCTGTTGTTGCAGCTGGCTTTCCAGTGCGGCGATCCGGGATTTGGCGCTGTCGAGGGCTTGTTCCATCAGCAGCACGCGCTGGACCAGCAGATAGGCGGCATCTGGCTGTTGTGCGACCGCGCGCTGGATGAGCGCGTCGGCTTCGGGGTCTTTCTGGATGCCGCGGGCCTGGACGAGCTGGCCGAGGAAGTCATGCAGCAGTTGGGTGTCGGATGGGCTCATGGGGTGCTCCTCATCGAAAACGTGGTCAAAGCTGCATGTTGTGAGGATAGTGGCGTTTTCAAGGCCCGCTGGGCTGTCGCGATGCCCTGTGACGTAGCGCCTGGATGGCTGTCCGTCTTGCCTTGTCTGCCACCGCGACACGTGTGACTAACGGTACCTGCATTTTCGTTGCCATTGATGAACCTCACTTTCGTCGCGGCTGTTTCGCTCCGAACGGCCTGAGGTGTGCATTCTTGATGACCGCTGTTCCGCTCCCATCCAATACCGTAGCTTTCTCGGCACCCGATGCGAATCGCAGTGCAATCGGCTCATCTGCCAGCTTATTACCGTCCGCATCCACGTATTCGATCTCAAGATCGCGTTTCAGCTTGAGTTCGGAGACCTTCATGGCCAGCTCCGGGCTGGAAATACTGACCGGCCCCGCGAGCTCCTTCTTACCCGCCTTGAACTCCACATTCCCCGGCGCATGCACCTCGATATTCCCCCCTTCCAGCTTGATGTGCGCCCCTTGCGCCGTCAGCAACACATGCTTCTTCGGTGCCGCAATCGCCACCGATTTGCTCACACTCGCCACGGTGATGGTCTTGTCCGCCGTCAGCCTGGTCGGGCCTGACTGACTCTGGCTGCTCAGCTTCCCGCTGGCCGCGTGCAACTTGATGCCCACCTCCTGATTCGGCTTTTCCTTGTTCGTCGCTTTACCGTAGGTGAACAGGCTGATGCCCTTCGCAAGCAATGTGGACGAATTACCCTGCGCAAGGACATTGATGTCTTGCCCGGCGACGATGCTGCTCGTCGTCCCCGCCGAGAGCAGCGCATCCGCCGGGGTGCTGACGACAATGCCCGCAGGACTCGACAGCTGCAGCTGCGCTGCGCTATACGCGGTTGCGCCATCCTCGGCGACACCGATCGCCTCGGCGCTGTGCGCCATCTCCTTGACCGCCGCCAGTTCCTCCAGCGCCGGCACCCCCTCCAGGCGGGCGTTGTGCTTCTGCGCCAGGCTCGCCATATCTACCTGCAAGCGATGGCCCTCCTCGATCTGCGCCAGCGCCTCGCGCGAATCGAGCTGGCTGCCGCGCGCTCCTTGCCGGGCGTCGGTCGACAGCAGCATCCCCTGCCCGGCCCGCAACGCCAGACTGTGCGCCGTCTTCAGCTCCGCTCCGAAGCCCACCGTCTGCAGCCGCTCGTTGTCGGTCTGGTGAACCAGATGTCCGAGATTCAGCTCCGCCGTGCCTTCATGCGCCTTCAGATGGCATTGCAAGGCAGTGCGCGCCTGGCCAGGACTGTCGTCGAACACCAATTGGCTGTATGCGCCATCGCCCGGCTGGCTCTCGCCCAGGCTCTGCGACTTGAAGCCCGACAGCACCGCCGCATGTCCATGCCCGCCGCTTTCGCCGGGAAACCACGCCGGCGCGTTGCCCGTCACGGCGCCCGGCCCATGCGCGTACTGGTTGTGCTGGGCGTCGGGCTGCCCGCGGCGCGCGGTCAAGGCGATTCCAGCGATTACACGCCGGTATCGCAACGTTGCTCTTGAGGAAGCTCAGCTTGCTTGCTTTTAACAAGCAAAAGAAAAGCGCTGTCGCGTTTGCCGCGTACAGCGCTTTTCAGGCCAGACGATGCCGCTTACTTGTCGAGGTCTCCGCCAACGAAGGCATTCGGCAGCTGCTCGGCCGCCGTGGTCTCGAACACGTCGCCGTTCAGGTTGGTCAGCACCACCGGCAGTGTCTTGCCGCCCAGTTCCAGGATCACCTGGCGGCAGGCACCGCAGGGGGCGATCGGGCCCTCGGTCTGACCGATCACGACCAGGGCCGTGAAGTCGCCCGGCTTGTAGCCGTGCGCAATGGCGCTGAAGAAGGCGGTGCGCTCGGCGCAGTTGCACAGGCCGTAGGACGCGTTTTCCACGTTACAGCCGCGGAAGATGCGGCCGTCCTTGCATTCCAGCGCGGCGCCGACCTGGAACTTCGAGTACGGCGTGTAGGCCAGTTCGCGCGCGGCGCGCGCTTCGTCGATGAGTTTCGCGTATTTCATGGTCTGGGTATCAAGGACGGATGGTCTTGTAGATCATCGGCTCGGCCGCCGGCATCGTAGCACCGATCCGGTAGGCAGCCTGCACCTGGCGCACCGCCTGTTCGGCAGCGTCGTGGCTACGGGCGTGCACCATCGCCAGCGGCTGGCCGACCGCGATCGCCTCGCCCAGTTCGACCATGTTCGTCAGGCCGACGGCAAAGTCGATCGTGTCCTGCGGACGCACGCGGCCGCCGCCCAGCGCCACCACCGCCAGGCCGAGGCCGCGGGTGTCGACCGAGGTGGCAAAACCTGCCTGCAGTGCCGGGGCCTGGACGATGACCGGTGCGGACTCCAGGTGCGCGTCCGGCTTGTCCATCAGGTCGGCCGGGCCGCCCAGCGCGGTGACCATGCGTGCGAAGCGCTCGGCCGCTTCGCCGGAATCGAGGGCCGCCTGCAGCTTGGCGCGCGCTTCGTCATCGGTCTTGGCGATGCCCGACATGACCAGCATCTCGGCGCACAGCGCCATCGTCACTTCGTGCAGGCGCGCGGGGCGCGACTTGCCGCTCAGGTAGTCGATCGCGACGCGCACTTCGACGGCGTTGCCGGCGGCGTGGCACAGCGACTCGTTCATGCCGGTCAGGATCGCCGAGGTAGGGGTGCCCGCGCCGTTGCCGACGTGGACGATGCTCTCGGCCAGCTCGACCGATTTGTCGTAGGTCGGCATGAAAGCGCCGCTGCCGACCTTCACGTCCATCACCAGCGCGTCCAGGCCGGCCGCTAGCTTCTTCGACAGGATCGAGCCGGTGATCATGGCCACCGACTCCACCGTCGCGGTGGTGTCGCGGATGCTGTAGAAGCGCTTGTCGGCCGGCGCCAGCTGAGCAGTCTGGCCGATGATGGCCACGCCCACGTCCTTGACGACGCGGCGGAACGTTTCCGGATCCGGCACGGTGCTGTAGCCGGGAATCGAGTCGAATTTGTCCAGGGTGCCGCCGGTGTGGCCCAGGCCGCGGCCCGAGATCATCGGCACGAAGCCGCCGCAGGCCGCGATCATCGGCCCCAGCATCAGCGAGACCACGTCGCCGACACCGCCGGTCGAGTGCTTGTCGACCACCGGGCCTGGCAGGTCCAGGGATTTCCATTCCATCACCAGGCCGGAATCGCGCATCGCCAGCGTGAAGGCGACGCGTTCGTCCATGCTCATGTCGTTGAAGTAGACGGCCATCGCGAATGCCGCGATCTGGCCTTCGGTGGTGCTGCCGTCCGGGATGCCGCGCACGAAGAACTGGATCTCTTCGGCGCTCAGGGTGCCGCCGTCACGCTTTTTGCGGACGATTTCTTGGGGGAGGAACATAAGATGAGCCTTTCTATAACGTAGGGTGGGCGGCTTCGCCGCCCGCGCGTTCAAATCACGTATCCCGGCCTGCTCCGAGGCTGCTCATGGGCTGGTTGAACGCGCGGGCGGGAGACCCGCCCACCCTACGACGCCCGCAGGCGCCAATAATTCAATTAGACGCCGTACGGAATCCAGACATTTTTCACCTGGCTCGCGTGCTGCAGCACGGTGCGGCCGCAGGCCTGCTTGGCATCGAACCAGTCGCGGCCCTTGGCGCCGCCGACCCAGGTGCGCTTGAGCGACTCGCTGGACAAGCGCTCGACTTCCGCGCAACCCTCCGCCGAACCGTCGTGGCGCCACACCGCATCCACGTCCGAGTGCGAGGCCAGCGTACGGGCCAGCTCCGAGCTGGAACCGGTGACGATGTTCAGCGCGCCGCCCGGCAGGTCCGAGGTGTCCAGCACCTGGTACAGATCAAGCGCCGACAGTGGCGCCGTTTCCGACGGCACCGCCACCACGCGGTTGCCCAGCGCCAGCGCCGGAGCGACCAGCGAGATGAAGCCCAGCAGCGGGTTCTCGTTCGGGCAGATGATGCCGATTACGCCGACCGGCTCGTTCAAGGCCACGGTGATGCCGTGCATTGGCGGCTGGTGCGCCTGGCCGTCGTACTTGTCGCACCAGGCGGCCCAATAGAACAGGCGCTCGATCGAAGCCTGCACCTCGCGTGCCGCATCCTTGGCACCGGTCTGCGCGGCGATGCGCTGGGCGAATTCGTCGGCGCGGATCGCCAGGTTCTCGGCGATGTAGTACAGCACCTGCGCGCGGTTGTGCGCGGTGGCCTTCGACCAGCCGGACGCCTTGTGCGCCGCTTCCACGGCGTTGCGGATGTCCTTGCGGTTGCCTTCGCCGACATCGGCCAGGAAGGCGCCATTGGCGCCCATGATGGCGCGGCTGTAGGCGCCGTCCGGGCGCGCCTGCTTGCCGCCGATGTAGAGCTTGGCGGTGCGGTCGACGGCGAAGGGGCTGCCTTCGTCCGACGGCTTGACGCGGCCTTTTTCAGCGACGACCGGCGCGGCCGGGCGAGCGTCTTCCGCTAGAGGCGTCAGGTACTCGTACATGCCTTCCTTGCCGCCTTCGCGGCCGAAGCCCGATTCCTTGTAGCCGCCGAAGCCGCAGGCGGCGTCGAACTGGTTGGCGGTGTTGATCCAGACCACGCCGGCCTTGATCTGCGGCGCCACGTCCAGCGCCAGCGAGATCGATTCCGACCACACGCAGGCGGCCAGGCCGTACACGGTGTTGTTGGCCAGCTGCACCGCCTCAACCGGGGTGCGGAAGCTCATCGCCACCAGCACCGGGCCGAAGATTTCGGCCTGCGCCACGGCGGCCGAGGTCGAAGCGCCGGTGATCAGGGTCGGCAGGTACCACGAACCCGCGGTCGGGGCTTCGCAGGCCGGCTGCCAGATGTCGCAGCCCTCAAGCCGTGCCGATTCCACCAGCGCGTGGATGCGCTGCTGCTGGATCGGATCGACCAGCGCGCCGATGTCGTTCGACTTATCGAGCGGCGAGCCGACGCGCAGGTTCTGCATGCGCGCCTTCACCTTGGCGATGAAACGCTCGTACACCGATTCCTGCACCAGGAGGCGCGAACCGGCGCAGCAGACCTGCCCCTGGTTGAACCAGATCGAATCGACCAGGCCTTCCACGGCCGCATCCAGGTCGGCGTCGTCGAACACGATGAAGGGCGACTTGCCGCCCAGTTCCAGCGACAGCTTCTTGCCGGTGCCGGCGGTCGCTTTGCGGATGATGCGGCCCACTTCGGTCGAACCGGTGAAGGCCAGCTTGTCGATGCCCGGGTGGTTGACGATGGCTTCGCCCACGGCGCCGTCGCCGGTAAGGATGTTGACCACGCCCGCCGGGACGCCGGCCTGCTGGCAGATCTCGGCGAACAGCAGCGCGGTGAGCGGCGTGAACTCGGCCGGCTTGAACACGACCGTGTTGCCGGCGGCCAGGGCCGGGGCGATCTTCCATGCCAGCATCAAGAGCGGGAAATTCCACGGCACGATCTGGCCGACCACGCCGACGGCGCGGTAGTCGGCGAATTCTTCCGACTGCAGCGCGGCCCAGCCGGCGTGGTGGTAGAAGTGCCTGCTTGCCAGCGGCAGGTCGGCGTCGCGGGTTTCGCGGATGGTCTTGCCGTTGTCCAGGGTCTCGAGCACCGCGAACAGGCGCGCGTGCTTCTGCAGCAGGCGCGCCAGCGCGTACATGACCTTGGCGCGGCCATGGCCGCCCATGGCCACCCAGCCCGGCTGGGCGCGGCGCGCGGCCTGGACGGCGCGCTCGACGTCGTCCGCGCTTGCCTGGCTTACCTGCGCCAGTTCGCTGGCGTCGGCCGGATTGCTGGTGGCGAAGGTATTCGCGGCTTCGGTCCACGCGCCGTCGATGAACAGGCCGAAACGGCGTCCATGCTGGTCCAGCCACGCATTCGCTTCCTTGGTGCTTTCTGGTGCGGGGCCGTAATCCATAGTCTGAAGAATCTCTTTAATAGTTGGCATGACGAATCCGATGCTGTTTTATGGTTGCGCGTGGCGGTGGGCGGCCGAGTAGTTGCCGGTCACGTAGTGTTCGAGCTGGCGTTCGATGTCGGTCATCAGGCTCGACGCGCCGATGCGGAACAGGTGCGGCTGCAGCCAGTCGTTGCCGAGTTCTTCCTTCATCACGGTCAGGTACTGCAGCGCGGCCTTGGCGGTGGACACGCCACCGGCCGGCTTGTAGCCGACCTGGAAGCCGGTCTGCTCGTAGTAATCGCGGATCGCGCGGACCATCACCAGCGACACCGGGATGGTGGCGTTGACGCCTTCCTTGCCGGTCGAGGTCTTGATGAAGTCGGCGCCGGCCATCATGCAGACCATCGAGGCCTTGGCCACGTTGTCCAGGGTGACGATGTCGCCGGTGGCCAGGATCGCCTTCACGTGCGCGTCGCCGCAGGCCTGGCGGTAGGCCAGCATCTCGTCGTACAGCGCCTGCCAGTTGCCGGTCAAAACATGCTGGCGCGTGATCACGATGTCGATCTCGGTCGCGCCGGCGGCCACCGACAGTTCGATCTCGCGCAGCTTGGTTTCCAGGCTCGACAGGCCGGCCGGGAAGGCGGTCGACACCGCGGCGATCGGCAGGCGGCCCTGCAGGATTTTCACCGCCGGTTGAATCATCTCGTGGTAGACGCAGACGGCGCCGGTGGTGAGCGACTCCAGGCCCAGGGCCCCCATCAGGTCGGCGCGCAGCGGGCGCATCGCCTTCATGCACAGGCGCTCGACGCGGCCCGGGGTGTCGTCGCCGCCCAGGGTGGTCAGGTCCATGCATTCGATCGCACGCACCAGCCAGGCGGCCTGGTATTCCTTCTTGACGGTGCGGCGGTTCGCCAGGCTGGCGGCGCGGCGGTCCGCCGCGTTGCGGTTCACCTTGACGTGCTTGACCAGCCCGAGGTCGAGGCCGACGGCGGTGTTACGTTTGAAATCCAGGGGCTGGGTCATAGCAGTGCGGTTCCGTTCGAAAGTGGTTTGACGCCAAGGTGCTTGGCGAGGGTAGCGCCGATATCCGAGAAGGTATTCGCGATCGGCAGTTCCTGCGGGGCGACATTCGGGCCGAAGAAGATCATCGGGATGTGCTCGCGGGTGTGGTCGGATCCCGGCGCGGTCGGGTCGCAGCCGTGGTCGGCGGTGATGACGACCAGGTCGCCATCCTTCAGCTTGCCCATGAACTCCGGCAGGCGCGCGTCCAGCTCGTGCAGCGCGTTGGCGTAGCCGGCGACGTCGCGGCGGTGGCCGAAGTGCATGTCGAAATCGACGAAGTTGACAAAAGTAAGCGATTTCTCCGGCGCCGTGTCGGCCACCTCGACCAGGCGGTCGAACAAGGCCATGTTGTCGGCGCCCTTGATCAGCTGGGTCACGCCCTGGGCCGCGAAGATGTCGCTGATCTTGCCCAGCGCGATGACTTCGCCGCCCGCGTCCTTGACGTGGTCGAGCAGGGTCGGGCTCGTGGGCGGCACGGCGTAGTCGTGGCGGTTGCTGGTGCGCTTGTACTTGCCGTTCTCGCCCAGGAAGGGACGCGCGATCACGCGGCCGATGTTGTAGGGCTTGACCAGTTCATACGCGACCTCGCAGACCTGGTACAGGCGCTCCAGGCCGAAGTGTTCTTCGTGCGCGGCGATCTGCAGCACCGAGTCGGCCGAGGTGTACAGGATCGGCTTGTTTGTTGCGACGTGTTCGTCGCCCAACTCGTCGATGATGGTGGTGCCGGAGGCGTGGCAGTTGCCGAGCCAGCCGGGAACGCCGGTGAGCTCCTGCAGCTTGTCGGTCAGCTCCTTCGGGAAGGACGGCACGGTCTTGGGGAAGTAGCCCCAGTCGAACAGCACCGGCACGCCGGCGATCTCCCAGTGGCCGCTCTGCGTGTCCTTGCCGGTCGACTGCTCGCGCGCGGCGCCCCAGGCGCCGGTGAAGCCGTCGCGCTGGCTGAAGCCGGCGGCCCATTCGCCGCTGGCCTTGTGCGCGGCCGCCGCCAGGCCGAGGCGCTCGAGGTTGGGCAGCGCCATCGGCTTGCCCTCTTTCGCGGCCCAGGCTGCGATGTGGCCGAAGGTGTTGGCGCCCGCGTCGCCGTATTTGTCGGCGTCGGGCAAGGCGCCCAGGCCGAACGAGTCAAGCAGGAGGATGAATGCGCGTGACATGGAATCGCTCGCTAAGTCTGTTTAATTGGCGTCGCTGCGCGGGGTCGCACCCAGGCGCTCGATGAAGGAGTGGATCAGGGTGACCAGGTCCTTGGCCGCGACCGCGGCGTACTTCAGGGTCTGCTCGTGCGACAGCGGGAACGGGGTCAATCCCTCGGCCAGGTTGGTGATCGCCGAGATGCCGGCGACCTTCAGGCCGCAGTGGCGCGCCGAGATCACTTCCGGCACCACCGACATGCCGACCACGTCGGCGCCGAGCGCCTTGAAGGCGCGGATTTCGGCGGCGGTCTCGAAGTTCGGGCCCGGGCAGGCCAGGTACACGCCTTCGTGCAGGGTGATGCCCTTGCTGGCCGCGGTTTCCTTGATCATCGAGCGCAGCTCGGCATCATAGGCATTGGCCATGCTGAAGAAGCGCGGGCCGAAGCGTTCGTCGTTCGGGCCGGCCATCGGGCTGCCCGGCAGCAGGTTGATGTGGTCGTTCAGGACCACGACGCTGCCCGCATCCACTTCGGGACGCAGCGAGCCGGCGGCGTTGGTCACCAGGAGCATCTCGCAGCCGATCAGTTTGAACGTGCGCACGGCCGAGGTCATGACGTTGGCGCCATAGCCTTCGTAGAAGTGGCCGCGGCCCTTCATGCATACCACTGGCACGCCGGCCAGGGTACCCAGCACCAGTTCGCCCGCGTGGCCGTGCACGGTGCTGATCGGGAAGCCCGGCAGGTCGGCATAGCTGATCGACACGGCGTCCGTCATCTGCTCGGCCAGCACGCCCAGTCCCGAACCCAGGATCAATGCGGCGCGCGGTGCGAAACCGGGTTTGCGGGCCTTGATGACTTCTGCTGCTTCAAATGGGGTATTGCTGAACATGGTAGTCCTTGTGTGCGGATACGGGAGACGTGAGGAAGGGCTGGATCAGGATTTGCTATCGACCAGGAGCGGAGTAGCACATACCAGCCGGAATATTATAACTATGCATGAGGGGCGATATGTATGGCAAATACCATTTTTCTTGCCGATTTATTGGTTTAAAAAATAAATGTTTCGGTGTATCGTTGACGTACAGACATAAAAGCAGATTTCCTTTGACGCCGACTAAACATTTGTCTAGTATAGACAAACATTTGTTTATACCCACTGACATCCTACCGTGACCGAGCTGCCCAAGAAACAACAGTTGTACGAGCTGATCCGCGCGAATCCCTTCATCTCGCAGCAGGACCTGGCGTCCCAGCTCGGGCTGTCGCGCTCGGCCGTGGCCAACTACATCGCCACCCTGGTGCGCGAGCGCCGCATCCTGGGGCGCGCCTACGTGCTGCCGGACCGGCGCCCGATCGTGTGCATCGGCGCTTCCAACCTCGACCGCAAGCTGCGCAGCAGCGGCGCACTGGTGCTCGGCACCTCGAACCCGGCCAGCCAGGACGAATCCTTCGGCGGCGTCGCCCGCAACATCGCCGAGAACCTGGCGCGCCTGGGCGCGCCGGTGGCCCTGATCACGGCGGTCGGCAACGACGCATCCGGCCGCGCCCTGATCGCCCACGCCGAGGATGCCGGCATCGACACCCGCGGCGCCCTGCGCCTCGACGGCGTCAGCAGCGGCACGTATACCGCGGTGCTGGACCAGGATGGCGAGATGGTGGTGGCGCTGGCCGACATGGCGCTCAACGAGCGCCTCGGCCCGGACTTCCTCGCCACCCGCCAGCAGCAGCGCGCCAGCGCGGCGCTGGTGGTGGCCGACCTCAACCTGCCCAGGGAGTCCATCTCCCTCCTGCTCGAGGACGCGGCGCGCGACGGCGTGCCGCTGGTGCTGGTGGCGGTGTCGCAACCGAAGATGGCGCGCCTGCCTGAGCAGCTGCGCGGCCTGCGGCTCCTGATCCTGAACGAAGGCGAGCTGGCAAGCCGCCTCCAGCGTCCGCTCGACAGCGATGCCGCCATCGGCGCCGCCTGCCGCGAACTGCAGGCCCAGGGCGTGCAGGACGTGGTTGTCACGCGCGGCGCGCGCGGCGTCATGTATACGTCAAGCAGCGGCGTCATGCGCCTCGATGCTCCGGCGGTCGAGGTGGTCGACGTCACCGGCGCCGGCGACGCCTTTGCCGCGGCGGTCTGCTGGTCGCTGCACAGCGCCGGCGAAGACGGCGCCGACCTCGGCCTGGCCTGCCGCCGCGGCCTGCAACTCTCCAGCATGACCATCGAGTGCGAGCAGACCGTCTGCCCGACGCTCGAAGCGGGCCAGCTGGAATCCCTCAACGAATCCGTATTGGACTGACCATGCAATCCTTCCTCCTGTTCTCGCCCGAAGTGGCCAGCGCGCGCGCCGCCGGCAAACCCGTCGTCGCACTCGAATCGACCATCATCTCGCACGGCATGCCTTACCCGCAGAACGTGCAGACCGCACGCGAGGTCGAGCAGATCATCCGCGATGCCGGCGCCGTGCCGGCCACCATCGCCATCATCGGCGGCCAGATCTGCGTCGGCCTGAACGACGCGCAGCTGGAGCTGCTGGGCGCCTCGCCCGACGCGCTCAAGGTCAGCCGCCGCGACCTGCCCTACGTGCTCGCCACCGGCAAGCTTGGCGCCACCACCGTGGCCGCCACCATGATCTGCGCCCAGCTGGCCGGCATCGAGGTGTTCGTCACCGGCGGCATCGGCGGCGTGCACCGCGGCGCCGAGACCAGCTTCGACATCTCGGCCGACCTGCAGGAGCTCAGCCACACCAGCGTGGCCGTGGTCTGCGCCGGCGTGAAGTCGATCCTCGACATCGGCCTGACCCTCGAATACCTGGAAACCCACGGCGTGCCGGTGCTGAGCGTCGGCCAGCCGGGCTTCCCGGCCTTCTTCACGCGCGAGAGCGGCTTCAAGGCCGACTTCCAGCTCGACACGCCGGAAGAACAGGCGGCCTTTATCCGCACCAAGTGGCAGCTCGGCCTGGCGGGCGGCGTGGTGGTCAGCAATCCGGTTCCCGCCGAATCGGCGATGCCGGGCGAGGAAATCGACGCCATCATCAAGCAGGCGCTGGGCGAAGCCGAGGCGCAAGGCGTGAAGGGCAAGGCCGTCACGCCCTTCCTGCTGGCCCGCATCAAGGAACTGACCGAAGGCCGCAGCCTGGCGACCAACATCGCCCTGGTCAAGCACAACGCCCTGGTGGGCGCCCGCCTGGCCGTGGCCTTGAACGCCTGATCCGCGGCGCGCCATGTCGATCGACCTGAAACAGCTGCGCTACTTCCTGGCCGTCGCCGAAGAGAAAAGCTTTTCGCGCGCGGCCGAGCGCCTGCACATTTCGCAGCCGCCGCTGAGCCAGCAGATCATGAAGCTGGAAAGCGAGCTCGGGGTGCGCCTGTTCACCCGCACCACGCGCAGCTTCGAGCTGACGGTGGCCGGCAAGGCCCTGATGCTGGAGGCGGCCGAGCTGCTGGCCAGGATGCGCATGACGATCGACACCATCCGCCAGATCGACCGCGGCGAAGTGGGCCGCCTGCGCGTGGGCATCGTCGGCTCGGCGATGTGGGGGCCGATTCCCGCGCTGCTGGAACAGTTCCAGAGCCAGTACCCGCGCGTGACCTGGACCATCCACGAACTGGGGCCGAACGACCAGTGGGAAGCGCTGCGCGCCAGGCAGATCGACGTCGGTTTCTGGCGCGAGCCGCGCATCGAGGCGGACGTGCTGAAGCAGGCCAACCTGCGCCAGGACCTGTGCTTCCGGGAGGACGTGTGCGTGGCGATCAACGCCAAACATCCGCTGGCGCAGAACGAGGCGATCGAACTGATCGACATCGCCGGCGAGCCCATGCTGACCCTGCACCTGGACCAGTCGGCCGAACCGCGCTACCTGATCCAGTGCTGCGTCAACGCCGGCTTCCAGCCGACCATCTTCCAGGAAGCGGCCGAGCCGCAGACCCTGCTGGCCATGGTGGGCGCCGGCCTGGGCGTGGCGCTGCTGCCCCAGACCACCAGCCGCATCGGCTGGCCGGGCGTGCGCTTCCTGCCGATCCGCAGCAATCCGCCCTCGGCGAATCTCTATATTACCTACCCGGTGGAAGGCGATGCGCCGGTGGTGCGCGCCTTCCTGAACATCCTGTTCCCGGAACAGCCTACTGACGCTTGATCTCGACCGCCACCGTGCTGAGCGAAGCGATCTGGTGGCGGCGGTCGGCGGGACGGGTCAGCACCCGCATCGTGATTTCCATCGGCACCCCGAGCTTGGCCAGTTCGGTGGCGGCGCGCGGACGCCCTTCGCTGGCCGCCTCATGGATGGCGGAGTCGATGAGCAGTGCGGTCTTGTAATCAGTTCGTCGGTCCATTGATCGATCCTAACATCCCCCTAGCTCGCGCTCCAAGGCAATCGCCTTTCAACAAAACTTATTACAACAAGGTTTTTCATAAATTTTGTTTGATAAGCAAGTTTTTCTTTATTCTGCGTTACTTCGCGCACCGTTCTCATCAAGTCTCTCGTGCAAACTCTTGTCAAAAGATGAATAACTTAAACCTCTTCACAAGGAGCACACCCATGAAAACCACCGCTACCATTACCGCCCTGATGCTGGCTGTCGCCGTGATGGCCACCGGCTGCAAGAAAACCGACGACAACCCGAACATGGGCCCTGCCCAGGAAGCTGGCGCCGCCGTCGACAATGCGGCCGCCAACGCTGCCCAGGAAACCCGTGAAGCCGCCGCACGCGTCGACGCCGCCGCCGACCGCGCCGGCGAGAACATCGAGCAGGCAGCCGACAAGGCCGGCGAAAACATGCGCGAAGCCGGCGCCGAGATCAAGCAGGAGTCGAAGGAAGCCGCAGCCGAAGTCCGCGCAGCCTCGGACAAGGTGGGCGACAAGACCGGCGCCGCCCTGGAGCGTGCCGGCGAGAAGCTGCAGGAAAAGCGCTGATCATTCCAAGAGCCACCGTTCTTATGTAGGGTGGGCGGGTCTCCCGCCCACGCGGTCAGATCACAGTACTGCAGCCCGTGCGACTGATCATATCGCAACTATCACCGCGTGGGCGGGGAACCCGCCCACCCTACCGAACTGACGGAGTGCGTGGCGCAACCCGGCGGGCGGCTCAGTGAGTCGCCCCGCCGGCCTGCGCCACGTCGCGTTCCACGTGCACGGCCGTGTCGACCGCCGTCATGATGCCCAGGATGATGTCGTCCAGGGCCATCGAGGGCGGATCGTCCGGCCGCTCTTCCGCCTGTTCGGGCAGGAAGGGCACGTGGATGAAACCCGCCCGCGTCGGCTTGCCGGCCGTATGGTGCATCAGCCCGTAGAACACGTGGTTGCACACGAAGGTGCCCGCGGTCTGTGACACGCCCGCCGCCAGGCCCTTGGCGCGCATCGCCGCCACCATCGCCTTGATCGGCAGCGTGCTGAAATAGGCCGCCGGTCCGTCCTCGACGATGGGACGGTCCACCGGCTGCCGGCCGGCGTTGTCGAGAATGGACGCGTCGTCGACGTTGATCGCCACCCGCTCCACCGAGATCTCGGCGCGCCCGCCGGCCTGGCCGACGGCGATCACGATATCCGGATGCAGCTCGTCGACCATCGCGGCCAAGGCCTCGTTGGCGTCGACGAAGACACAGGGCAACTGGCGCGCTTCGACGCGAAAGCCCTCGCCGCTCCATCCATCCAGCGCGCGCACGGCCTCCCAGGCCGGGTTGACGGTCGCCTTGTTGAACGGCTCGAAGCCGGTAAGCAGTACGGTCTTGATCATCGGTTCATCAGGAAGTACAAGAGGAAGATGTTGGCCGCCAGCAGCGGCAGCGCAGTTGGAATCTGCGCCCGGATCACGGCGTTCTTGTCGGGCAGGTCGAGCAGCGCGGCCGGCACGATGTTGAAGTTCGCCGCCATCGGCGTCATCAATGTACCGCAATACGCGCTGAACATGCCGATTGCCGCCATCACGGCCGGATTGGCGCCGTACACGCCGACCAGCACCGGGATGCCGACCCCGCCCGCCATCACCGGGAAGGCGGCGAAGCCGTTGCCCATCACGATGGTAAACAGGGCCATGCCGATGCAGAACACCGCCACCGCGACGAAGCGCGAATCCATGTCGATATAGGAGGTGGTCACGTGCGCGACCGCCTTGCCCACGCCGGCCTCGGTGAACAGCAGGCCGAGCACGGCCAGCATGTGCGGCAGCACGAAGGCCCAGCTGATCGCATCGACCAGGCGGCGCGCCTCGCGCACGCCCTGCAGCGGCGTGACGCGCGTGAGCCAGCAGGCCGCGCCCAGCGCCAGCAGCGCCGCCACGCCCAGGGCGGCCAGGGTCAGGTGCTTGGGATCGAGCAACGGCAGGCCGGCCACCTGCACATCGGAGAACACGGTGGCGCCGAGCATGGTCACCAGCGGCAGGATCAGCGCCGGGATGAACAGCCGGTTGCCGAGCCGGGCGCTGGAAGCGCGGCGCTGCTCCTCCGGCACCACGGCCGGCTTGCCGCCGATGACGCCGCCAAAGCCGGCCAGCAGCGCCATCAGGATCATCAGGGCGCCGACCAGGTTCGGCGGCAGGCGTTCGCCCGCTAGGTAGAGCAAGGCGTACAGTCCCCAGAACAGCGCGGTGGTATGGCGGCGCGGGTTGCTGCGGTCGCGCAGGTTCATCACGGCCACGGCCAGGAACAGCAGGCCGGCCACGATGTAGAACAGTTCGAGCGTGATCATGCCTTCCCCCCTGCCTCGCCCATCGTGCGGCGGATGTGCGCATCGAGCCGGCGCAGGTTCCAGGCGTGGATGACGAAGGCGGTGACGGCGGTCGGGATGCCCCACAGCGCCATGTGCAGCGGATCGACCGCGATGCCTTCAGCGTTCAGGATGGTCTGCATCAGGACGATGGCGCCGAAGGCGACGAAGATGTCTTCGCCGAAGAACAGGCCGACGTTGTCGGTGGCGGCGGACATGGCGCGGATGCGGTGGCGCAGCGGCTCGGGCAGATTGCCGTAGCGCGTTTCGGCGGCGGCTTCGGCCATCGGCGCCACCAGCGGACGCACCATCGAGGCCTGGCCGCCCAGGCTGGTCAGGCCGGCCGCCGCCGAGGTTTCGCGCGCGAACAGGTAGACGATCAGGAGGCGGCCCGCCGTGGCCGAGCGCACTGTCGCGATCGCGGCCTGGGCCCGCTCGCGCAGGCCGGCGCGCTCCAGCAGGCCGATGGCGGCCAGCGGCAGCAGCAGGATCAAGGGCAGGTTGCGCGTCTTGACGAAGGCGCTGCCGAGCGAGCCGAGGATGCGTTCCAGCGGCATGGCGGCGGCAAACCCGGTGACGCCGCAGGCGGCCACCACCACCAGCACGGGATGCGCGCGCAGCAGGAACCCGGCGACGATGACCGCGACGCCGAGCAGCGGCCACAGGTTGACGGCAGTATGCATGAACTCTCCGGCTCAGTTGAAAGCCGGGCAATGTTACCTGTTCAGTGCAAGTTTGCCAGCAGGAATTTTAGCCGGGGTGGACCGGGGCGAAGGCATCGTCGCCGATCACGGTGTTCCACTGGCGCACGTGGAAGGCGCGCACCAGGCCGTGGGTGACGTAGGGGTCCCTGGCGGCGAACAGTTGCGCCGTTTGCGGGCTGTCGCAGCTGAACATCAGCACCGCGCGGTCGGCCGGATTGTCCAGCGCGCCGGCAAGCACCAGCTCGCCGCGCCGCTGCGCCTCCCAGGCCAGCTTCAGGTGCTCGTCGCAGAATTCGGCGCGGCGCTCGAGATAGTCGGGGGCGAGGTCGTACATGAGCAGGTAGTGCACAGAATCTCCGATGGCAGGGCGGCGCATGGGCCGGAATGGTCGATCTTACTCGAACATCCGGCCATCCCCAACCGTGCGTGCCCCTCCCCTCCCCTATGCCACACTTGAGCCGACAGCAACCACCGCCAGGAGCATGCCATGAACAAGATCACCATTGCCGGCCAACCTCTGCACTCGATCCTGGGCGCGGCCCCAAGCGTCCTCATTCCCTTCGGTTTCATCCTCGACGCCATGCACAGCGCCACCGGCGACGAAGACTATGCCAAGGCCTCCTACCTGAGCATGGGCGCCGGCATCGTCGGCGGCCTGGCAGCCGGCGCCGCCGGCGTGGCCGAGTACGTGGCCGACAAGCCGCAGGGCGAAGCCAGGCGCGAAGGCCAGCTGCATGCCGCCCTCACCGGCGCCGCCCTGCTGGTGGGCGCCGCCAACCTGGTGCTGCGCCGCCGGGGCAGCCATGCCAGGGGCGGTTCGCTGGCCCTGACCGCCCTGTCGGCCGCCGGCGTGCTGGCCTCGGAATACCTGGGCAGGCGCATGGGCGGCGACGGCGATGGCGGCGAGCATGCCGAAGCGGGCGTGCACGCCGACGGGCAGGACGTGCGCATCGACCATCGCGCGCCCGACGTCGAGCAATACGTGGCCGCCGGCCCTTCCCCGCTGCACGCGCCGGACTGAAGCGCGGGGCGCGCGGCTCCGCCGACTTGCTGTTGTAATAAGCCAACTGTTCCGCTACGCCTCGATATCGCTCTCCACTGAGCGAAGTGCCGCACAGAACAAATTCCCGCGGCGGGCGTAGACTGGAACCATGGACACTTCAAAGAAAATGGCGGCGGGGATTACCGGGTTTGCCAGCTTTTTGTGGCTGACCCTGACGGCCGCCGTCGCGGCCAACCAGCGTCGCCTGGTGTTCAATCCCTGCATCACCCCGGAATGCGAAAGCCCGCGCAGCAGCGGGCACCGCACCCGCCCCGTGGTGCTGCGCGCCAAGGACGGCACCCGCCTGTGCGGCTGGCTGCTTACCCCGCTCGTTCCGGGTCCGCGTCCCGCGGTGATGTATTTCGGCGGGCGCTCCGAAGAAGTATCCTGGGTCGCGCGCGACGCCGGCAAGCTGTTCCCCGGCATGACGGTGCTCGCCATGAACTACCGCGGCTACGGCCAGTCGCACGGCGTGCCGGCCGAGATCCACATGATCGACGACGGCTGCACCCTGTTCGACTGGCTCGCCGAACTCGGCCAGGTGGACGCCACGCGCATCGCCCTGGTCGGCCGCAGCCTCGGTTCGGGCGTGGCGGTGCAGGTGGCAAAGCAGCGCCCGGTGCATTCGGTGGTCCTGATCACGCCCTACGATTCCATCCTGGCCATCGCCAAGCGGCGCTTCCGCGTCATGCCGATCGAGTACATGCTGCGCCACCGCTTCGAGTCCATCAAGTACGCGCCCTCGCTGAAGGCGCCGACCTATATCCTGCGCGCCTTCGACGACGACGTGGTGCCGCATTCGCACACCGACCAGCTGGTGGGCAAGCTGGCCACGCTGGTGGGCGACGACACCGTGCCCGGCTCGGACCACATGAACATCCCCTACCTGGAAGCCACCCAGGCCCTGATCGCCAGCTTCCTCACGCGCCAGTTCGCCAAACCGGCCACCCCGCCCCAGCTTCCGGCCGCCGAGCCGGGCGCCTCGGAGTCTCCCAAGCCCCACATCGAAGTCGGCAAGGAAGTCGGTCCCAAGCCCGACGTCAAGACGCTCCCGGCGCTTCCCGTCGCCGACACGATGAGCGCCATAGCAAAATAATTGCTGAATATTGTCAGCAGTTATATTTCCTTGGAATAAATTGCCAAGTAAAATCGTATTTGTCATCAATATGTCGCTTGATGCATATTTGACAGGCTGAGCTGCGTACACCCGGATTTCCCTTATTTGCGCGGCCTCGCGGTGGATTTTCCGCTCAGGCCTGTCGCGGCTCGCTGTATTGCTGTTGCAGATGAGCTACATGTATCAGGCACTGCCGAGAGAAATATCACCGCGATACAAATCGTAACGACATCCGTACCAGACGGCTGACACAATGCCCTGCGCATCGTTCGCCCTATGGTGTCGTAGGCGATGCAGCTTGCGCAGCCCGTTCCTGTCTCACTGTTGGGCCGGGTACAATATCGAAATTCCCAGGAGCCTCATTCATGAAACTCAAGCAACTCACCATGACCATTGCGGCGCTGTGCGTCGCCGGCAGCGCAGGCATTGCAAGCGCAGCGCCCGCCGCACCGAAGCTCGGCATGGTCTACGATGCGGGCGGCAAGTTCGACAAATCGTTCAACCAGTCGGCCTTCGAAGGCCTGCAGCGCTTCACGAAAGAGACCGGCATCAAGGTCTTCGAAGTGCAGGCCAACAGCGATACCCAGGCCGAGCAGGTCATGCGCGGCCTCGCGCGCAAGAAGGTCGACCTGATCGCGGCGATCGGCTTCTCGCAGACCCAGGCGGTGCAGAAGGTCGCCAAGGAATTCCCGAACGTGCGCTTCGTGCTGATCGACAGCGTCGCCCAGGGTAACAACATCAATTCGGTGATGTTCAAGGAACAGGAAGGCTCCTACCTGGTCGGCGTCGCCGCCGCCATGGCTTCCAAGTCGAAGAAGCTGGGCTTCGTCGGCGGCATGGACATCCCGCTGATCCGCGCCTTCGCCTGCGGCTACGCCCAGGGCGCCAAGGCCGAGTATCCGAAAGTCGAGATCATGCAGAACATGGTCGGCACCACCGCCGCGGCCTGGAACGATCCGGCCAAGGGCGGCGAACTGGCGCGCGCGCAGTTCGACCGCGGCGCCGACGTGGTGTTCGCGGTGGCCGGCGGCAGCGGCATGGGCGCGCTGCAGATGGCCAAGACCAAGGGCAAGCTGGCGATTGGCGTCGACTCGAACCAGAACTACCTGCATCCGGGCAGCATGCTGACCTCGATGGTCAAGCGCGTGGACGTCGCCGTCTACGATTCCTTCATGGCCATGAAGAACGGCACCTGGAAGCCGGGCGTGACCTACAAGGGCCTGAAGGAAGGCGGCGTGGACTGGGTCCTGGACAAGGACAACCGCAAGGTCGTCTCGCCGGAGATGGAAAAGCGCGTCAACGGCGTGCGCACCGACATCATCAACGGCAAGATCAAGGTCATCGACTACCGCGCCGCAGGCAGCTGCCCGGTCTGATACCCCCCTCCCAGAGAAAAGCGCGCCGCGCCGGTGAACCCGGCCCGGCGCGCTTTTGAATGAATGCAGTCTCCACTTTTACACTAAGATCGCAATGCAGCCAGCCGTAGAATTTCGCAACATTAGCAAGGCCTTCGGGGCCGTGCAGGCGAACGCTGACGTCAGCTTCTCGATCGCCAAAGGCTCGATCCACGGCGTGATCGGCGAGAATGGCGCGGGCAAGTCCACCCTCATGAGCATCCTGTACGGCTACTACCATGCCGACAGCGGCCAGCTCGTGATCAACGGCCAGGAGCGCCAGATCCGCTCGTCCCTCGAGGCGATCGACCTGGGCATCGGCATGGTGCACCAGCACTTCATGCTGGTCGAGAACATGACCGTGCTCGACAACGTCATGCTGGGCACCGAGGGCGGATTCAAGCTGGCTGCCAAGCGCAAGGAAACGGAAAGCGCGCTGCGCGAGATCTGCGAGCGCTACCGCCTCGACGTCGACCCGCTCGCCACCATCCACGACCTGTCGGTGGGCGCGCAGCAGCGTGTCGAGATCCTCAAGCAGATCTACCGCAGCGCCGAGATCCTGATCCTGGACGAGCCGACCGCCGTCCTCACCGCCCAGGAAACCGCCTCGCTGTTCGAGATCCTGCGGCTGTTCAAGGAACAGGGCAAGACCATCATCCTGATCACCCACAAGCTGGGCGAGATCATGGAGATCACCGACCAGGTGACGGTGATGCGCGCAGGCCGCGTGGCCGGCGCCGTCGCCACGAAAGACACGTCGAAAGAGCAGCTGGCCAACATGATGGTCGGCCGCCCGATCGAAGGCAACCTGCCGCGCAAGCCCTTCAACCCGGGCGCGCCGGTGCTCAAGGTGTCGAACCTGGAGCTGCAGGACAAGAACAAGGTCAAGCTGCTGTCCGACATCGACCTGACCGTGCGCGCCGGCGAGATCGTGGCGATTGCCGGCGTCTCGGGCAACGGCCAGAGCGAGCTGATGGAAATCCTGTCGGGCATGCGCCTGCCGAGCTCCGGTAAAGTCGAGTTCCTCGGCAAGGAACTGCCCTACGCCGGCCGCGCCAATGCCGACGGCCTGCCCGCCACCTTCCGCGAGCTGGGCATCGGCCACGTGCCGGAAGACCGCCTGCGCGACGGCGTCATCAAGGATTTCTCGGTCATGCAGAACACCGTGTTCGGCTACCAGGACCGGGTCAGGAACAAGCTGGGCCTGTTCGACTTCGAGGCCATCGCCAAGCGCTGCGCGCACCTGCTGGAAGCTTTCGACGTGCGTCCGAAGAACCCGGATCTGCGCATCGGCCTGCTCTCGGGCGGCAACCAGCAGAAGGTCGTGATCGCGCGCGAAGTGTCGGCCGCACCCAAGCTGATGCTGGTCGGCCAGCCGACCCGCGGCGTCGACATCGGCACCATCGAAAGCATCCACACCCAGCTGCTGCGCCTGCGCGACGAAGGCGTGGCGATCCTCCTGGTGTCGACCGAGCTGGAAGAAGTGCGCGCCCTGGCCGACCGCATCGTGGTCGTCTCGGGCGGCCGCGTCACCGGTGAACTGAACATCGACGAATTCGATACCACCCGCATTGGCCTGTTGATGGGCGGGATGCACAAGCACTGATATGAAAACGACTGAACTCCCACGCTGGGCATCTGGTTTCGTCCTGCCCATCCTGAACCTGCTGTCCGCGCTGCTGGTGGCCGCGCTGGTGATCCACCTGCTGGGCGAAAGCCCGGTCGAATCGCTGCAGATCCTGGTCAACAACGCCGTCATCAATCCGGAAGGCCTGAGCTACACCCTGTTCTACGCCTCCACCTTCGTGTTCACCGGCTTGGCGGTCTCGGTGGCGATGAAGGCGGGCCTGTTCAACATCGGCGCCGAAGGCCAGATGTACCTGGGCGGCCTGGGGCTGACCCTGGCCATGCTCGCTTTCGATGCCTCGCTCTCGCCCTGGCTCCTGATTCCGCTGGCGATGGTGGCCAGCGCCGTGTTCGGCGCCGGCTGGGCCTTCCTGCCCGGCTACCTGCAGGCCAAGCGCGGCAGCCACGTGGTGGTCACGACCATCATGTTCAACTTCATCGCCGCCAGCCTGATGAACTTCCTGATCCTCAAGCTGATCCCCGAGGGCGACCAGAACCCGGCCAGCCGTGTGTTCTCGGAAGCGGCGTGGATGCCGCGCCTGGGCGAATGGTTCCCGGTGCTGGGCGACACCCCGCTCAACATCGGCTTCTTCCTGGCGATCCTGGCCCTGGCGATCTACTGGGTGATGATGACGCGCTCGCCCTGGGGCTACAAGCTGCAGGCCACCGGCCTGAACCAGCACGCGGCCCACTACGCCGGCGTGCGCATCAGCCGCATGATCATCGTCGCGATGCTGATCTCGGGTGCGCTGGCCGGCCTGGCCGCGGTCAACTCGATCCTCGGCTCGACCCATTACCTGAGCCTGAACTTCCCTGCCGGCGCCGGCTTCATCGGCATCGCGATCGCCCTGATGGGCCGCCAGCACCCGGTGGGCATCTTCCTGTCCGCGGTGCTGTTCGGCGCGCTGATCCAGGGCGGCTTCGACCTGTCGCTGGAAAAGCCGAACATCCCGCAGGAGACCTTCATTTTCATCCAGGGACTGATCATCCTGTTCTGCGGCGCCATGGAGAACCTGTACGCGCCCGCCGTCCTCAAACTGATCAACGCACGCAAGGGATAAGCCATGGACGACTTCCAATTAGCCAGCATCGTCGTCACGATGATCCGCAATGCGCCGGTCCTGATCTTCGCAGCCATGGCCGGCCTGTTCGCCGAACGCAGCGGCGTGATCGACCTCGGCCTCGAGGGCAAGATCCTCGCCTCGGCCTTCGTCTCGGCCGGCGTGGCCTACGCCTACCAGGACCCATGGATCGGCATCGCCGCCGGCATCGTGGCCTCCAGCATGCTGGCCCTGACCCAGGCCTTCGTGTCGATCACCCAGAAGGGCAACCAGCTGGTCGCCGGCATGGCGATCAACATCGCCATGAGCGGCCTGACCTTCGTGGTGGCGCAGTACTTCTTCCAGCAGGGCGGCCGCACCCCCGACCTGGGCGAAGCGCGCCTGAGCGAGATCGTCCTGCCGGGCACCGCGCTGCTCTCCGACGTCCCTTTCATCGGCTGGCTGTACGGCAGCGTGATCGGCGGCCACACCCTGCTGGTCTACCTGGCCTTCCTGCTGCTGCCGCTGGTGCACTGGCTGCTGTACCACAGCCGCTTCGGCCTGCGCCTGCGCGCCTGCGGCGAAAACCCGCATGCGGCCGACGCCGCCGGCATTTCGGTGCAGCGCACCCGCTACACCGCGATGCTGATCGCCGGCGTGCTGTGCTCCTTCTCCGGCGCCTACCTGTCGATCGTCCAGAGCGGCTTCTTCCTGCGCGACATGTCGGCCGGTGCCGGCTACCTGGCGCTGACGGCGATGGTGTTCGGTAACTGGCGTCCGCTGCACACGGTGCTGGGCTGCCTGATGTTCGGCTTCTTCGGCGCGGTGCAGGTGCAGATCGAAGGCGTGGACCTGCCGGTGGTGGGCCGCATCCCGGGTGCGCTGATCCAGATGATCCCGTATGTGCTGACCGTGATCGTGCTGGCCGGCCTGATGGCCAAATCCGTCGCGCCCAAGGCGCTCGGCAAGCCTTTCGTCAAATCGCGCTAGGCTTCCCTAAGCTCAGTAACAATGGCCTGCATTGCTGCAGGCCATTTTTTTTGCGCCGAGTCACCGCTTGTTGCACAGTTTGTTAGCAAATGTGATCAGCGTAAGGCTTTGTAAGGTTCGTCAACAAGCCTCATCCACGCCCCGTTAGATGTCCAGGTGACACGATAAACGTACGCCAGAACCGAACCAGAAAGGAATCACCCAATGAAGAAGACCATTGCTACCCTGATCGTCGCTCTGTCCGCTGCCTCGGCCTACGCCCAGACCACCACCCCGGCCACTCCGGCAACCCCGGCAACGGCCGCCACCCCGGCCATGCCGACCACGCCGGCCACCGAAACCTCGGCCACCACGGATTCATCGGCCACCGCCGGCGGCACCGGCAGCACCGCTGCCACCGCGGCTTCGCCGGCAACTCCGGCCACGCCCGCTACCCCGGCAACGCCGGCATCGGCATCGTCGGCCGACCAGACCGACAAGGCTCACGCCAAGCAGGACAAGCACGACAAGAAGTCCAAGCACAAGGACGGCAAGGACGCTTCCAAGTAATCCCTGCGCCACCCGGGCCGGCCGTGCGCCGTCCGGGTACAGGCAGCCGCGCGGCCCCGCGCGGCTTTTTGTTTGTCAGATCACAGGCTCGGATCGACCGACTCCGCCCCACGGGCCCGCGCCGCCGAGCGCTTGAAGGTCCACAACACCCCGATTCCGCCCGATACGCCGCTGTCCTTCACGTGCAGCGGACTGTCGCGGTTCGCCGTCCCCTTGTAGCTTTCCACACGCAGGTAGCCGAACAGGCGCACGTCCTCGTTGAGGTAGCGCGAGCCGAACAGGCCGAGGCGCGTGAGCAGCAGGCCCGAATCGGCCGCATAGGCCGGCCGCGTGGCGCTCGCATACTGCGGAGCGACTTCGTAGAAGTGGCGGTTGATCCGGCGGTCGCCCAGCACCGCCGACACGTTGGCCTCCAGCGTCCAGGCCCTGCGCGGGCCGGCCATCTCGTAGGCCAGGCGCGGCTCGAAGCTCGTGCCGCGGGCATGCAGCCCGCCGCGCGCCTCGATCACGGCGCGCAGCGGCAGCTCCAGGCGCAGCCGCCGGTTTTCGCCCAGGTCGGCCAGGCGCAGCTTCAGGCGCGGACCGAATTCCACCAGCGGGCCGAGGTCGGGCATCCCCGCGCGTTCGGGCACGTCATCCGAATCGGACGGCAGGGCGCCGGCGAAGCCGAGGTCGAGCTCGGCGCGGTTGGAGCTGAACAGGCGCGCATTGATGCCGGAACGGTCGGCCCGCAGGATGTCGCCACGGTAGATCACGCTCGGGACGACCAGCACGCGCGTTTCACGCCCGCTGGAGGCCGGGTAGGAAGGCGTGGACAGGGCGGCGGCGCCGAGGCCGATTTCCCAGAGCGGGAGATTGCGTTCGGCCGCGGACTGGGCGTGGGCGGCCAGTGGCAGGAGGCAGCAGGCGGCGCAGGCGGCCTTGATGAGAGTGGTCATGGTTTTTCGATAAGATCCGGGAGAACGGATTCTATGCCAAGACCGTGGTGGCGACGCGCGAACGCGTCCAAAAAATCATGGGCGCCAGTGGCGCCCATGATGCTGTCTGCTGCTGATCTATCCTGCGGCCAATCGATCAGCCTTTTTCCGGATAGATGGCCTGCAGCAGCGCCGCCAGGTTGTAGCCGCCCCGGATCAGCTGCTGCTTGGCGAGCTCCGAGCTCGGCACCGGGTAGTGGGCCGGCACTTCCAGCGCGAAGGTGTAGTAGGTCTCGCCCTTCTTGCCGGTCTGCGGCGTCAACTTGCCCGGCGTGACGTCCCTGAAGGCTTCCTTGGCCACGAACAGCGAGTGGTTGGCCCAGGCGTAGGGCACGGTGATCGGATCGCCCTCGATCAGCGGCAATTGCGTCTTGCCGCCGACGACCTTGTCGGCGAACTGCGCCGGCGTCTTGGTCTGCAGGCGGCGGAACGCGTAGTCGACCGTGGTGCTGTCCCAGTACGAATGGAAGGGCCGCGTCAGGGACTTCGGCATGCCTTCCTTCACCACGGCCGGTTCGCCCGCGGGAATCGCGCGCGCCGCCAGTTCCGCCAGCCTCGCATCGTCGAGCAGCAGGTTGTTGCTGCCGCGCGTATCGAAGATCAGGGTCTCGTTGACTTCTTCCTGCGTCTTCGGGGCGACGAACTGGCCGTCCTTGCCGACGTAGGCCGCGCCCACGTGCAGCGGCTGGTGGATGTCGCCGGCGAAGTGGGTCAGCAGGATCAGCGCCTGGCGTTTGCTGAACTTGTGCGGGTTCAGTTCCGGATCGGTTTTACCCTGCAACACGGCGATGCACTGGCGCAGGGTCTGCACGATGTCGGCGCCGGTCCGGCCCACGCCGTGGTCGTCGTAATGGTCGTGCTGGAAGGGCACGTTGGTGTAGTGGTACTTGTCGTGCTGCGGGTTGGCGTTGACGTACTCGATCATCTCGGAGGTCTGCTCGCCGCAATAGGTGCCCTTGACGCAGTCGGCCCAGTTGGCGATCAGTTCGAGCGATTCGCCCGGCTTGAGCAGCAGGGCGATTTCCTTTTGCGCGCGGCTGCCCTTGAGCAGCTTGTCGGCGATGGCGCCGATGGCCTTGTGGCCGTCGCGGCCCCAGGCCGCGGCGTCGAAAGATGCGAAGGCGGTGGTGAGCGCCAGTACGCAGGCTAGTTTTTTCATGGTCATCCTTGCTTGGAACGGTCGGCTTATTGGGCCTTGATGATGCGTGGTGCGGCCGGGGCCATGGCGGCGCCCTGCCCTTCGGTCGCGCGCAGGTACTCGGCGAAGGCGTCGAGGTCGAGCAGGCCGGTCTCGAGGCGGTTGCTGCCCTGGCCGAATTCCGGATAGTTGTCGCCGCCTTCGGCCAGGAAGTTGTTGGCCACGATGCGGTAGCGCTGGCTGTCCTCGAGCGGCTTGCCGTCCAGGGTGATGGCGGTGACACGGCTGCCGACCGGACGCTTCTCGTCCCAGGTATAGCTGAAGCCGTTCGAAATCTGCAGCATCGAGCCCATCGAGCCGTCCTTGTTCCACTGGCGTTCGAGCAGCGCGCGGATCTGGGCGCCGCTCAGGTCCATCACCACCAGGGTGTTCCCGAACGGGAGCACGGCCTGGACCTGGCCGAAGGCGGCGACCTTGCCCTCCCCGGCTTCCAGGTCCTTGCGGATGCCGCCTTCGTTCATGAAGCCGATGCGGGCGCCGACGTTGCGGGTGGCGGCCAGCACCGCATCCGCGATCAGGTTGCCGAGCGGCGCTTCGCCGGCCGCGTTCTGCTTGCGCAGCACCGGCGCCGACGCCAGGCGCGCGACCGGGCGCGTCAATGCGGCGCGGCTGCTGTCCTTCACCTTGGCCATGAAGGCGGCCATCTTCTCGTCGGCCGGATAGTCGCCGGCCTTCATCAGGACGTTCTCGACCTGGACCTCGCCGACCTGGCCCACGCCCTTCTCGACCTTCATGGCGATGCGGGTCAGGAGGTGGCCATAGGACGAGGCCTGGGTCACGGTGCGGCCGTCGACCTTGCACAGGTAGCCCTGGTGGGTGTGGCCGGTGATGACCAGGCGGATCGCCGGGTCCAGTTGTTTGACGACGTCGACGATCGGTCCTTTCAGCTGGCTGCAGCCGGGCGTGAGCGGATGTTCCGGCGTGCTGCCGCCCTGGTGCACCAGGGCCACGATCACGTCGGCGCCCTGGCGGCGCATGTCGGGAATGGCGCGGTTGATCGCCGCGGCCTCGTCGCCGAATTCCAGGCCGGCGATGCCCGAGGCCATCACGACCGAGCGGGTGTCCTGCAGCACCACGCCGACCAGACCGACCTTGATGCCCTTGGTCTCGACGATCCGGAAGGCGGGGATGAAGGGCTTGCCGGTGGCCTTGTCGACCACGTTGCCGGCCAGGTAGGTGAACTTCGCGCCGCCGAAGTTGGGCGCCATCTGGCAGGCCTTGGCCGGACGCGGCGAATCGCAGCCGCCGTTCTGCTGGCGCAGCAGTTCCTTGCGGCCGGCATCGAATTCGTGGTTGCCGACCGCCGAGACGCGCAGGTCCAGCATGTTCATCGCTTCGATGGTCGGCTCGTCCGCCCACAGCGAGGACATCGCCGGGCTGGCGCCGACCAGGTCGCCGGCGGAGACGAACAGCAGGTCCTTGTCTTGCTTGCGCCAGGCCTGCAGCGCGGCGGCCACCGCCTCGGCGCCGCCGGCGCGGATCGCGGCGGCCTTGCTGCCGTCCGGATTGGTCGGGACATAGCGGGAAGGTTCGAGGTTGCCGTGGAAGTCGTTCATGGCGACCAGGTTGATGGTCACCGGCGCACGGCTGGCGGTGCCGGCGCAACCGGCCAGGGTCAGGGAAACGGCGAGGGCCAGTGCGGCGCGCGCGAATGGTGCCGGGGCACGCAGGGAAACGGTCATGGAATGTTCTCGATCAAGGAGGGAGGCAAAGCTATGCCCTCCGCATTATCACATGGGCTTGCGCCGGCCCGCCATCTTTACGGGGCGCGCGGCGCCAGTCTCACCCAATGAAAAACGGCCGGTGTCGCCACCGGCCGTTTCTGCATCACAGGGATGCCATCAAGTCTTGATTAGAACTCGTACTTGAAGGTTGCCTGGATGGCCCACTGCGATTCGCCCTTGGCCTGGCGGACGTCCAGGTCCTCGACGTTGTTACGCACGCCGTAGACGTAGCGGCCCTGTGCATCCAGGCCGAGGTAGTCGACGAAGCTGCGTGCCTGCGCGCCGGCGGACTGGAAGCCCACTTCCTCGATACGGCCCCACTTCTTGTTCAGCAGGTTGCCGAAGTTGAGGATGTCGAGTGCGAAGCTGGCCTTGTGCTTCTTGAAGAAGCCCGGCAGTTCCTGGGTGATCTTCACGTCGAAGCTGTTGGTCCACGGCGAGAAGTCGCTGTTGCGGCCAACCACGCCGCCCTTGGCGTTGCGCAGCACTTCGTTGGCGTTGACGACTGCCCAGAAGCGCGCTTCGTTGCTCTTGTTGGTCGCGGTGTCGCCGAAGAACACGACTTCGCCCGAACCTTCGGCCGACGGGATGTACATCAGGTCGTTGCCGGCCAGGCCGTCACCGTTCAGGTCGTTGTTGATGGTCCAGCTGTACGGCTTGCCTTCGCGGCCTTCATAGAAGACGCCGAGGCGGGTGCGGTACTCGCCGAAGAAGCGCTTCTCCCACGACAGGCGGGCATTGATACGCTCTTTCACCAGGTACGACGAGTTGGCGGCGACTTCCTCGTTCGGGTTGAAGACCGAACGGCCCGACCAGCTCGAGTTCGAGGTCGACGAGGTCAGCGGCGACACTTCGCTTGCGTTGGTGTGGGTGTAGGCCACCGACCAGCCGAAGCCCTTGCGGGTCGGGCTCGTCAGCGAGAAGGTCACCAGCTGGGCGTCGCCCTTGCCGGTGCGCTGGGCCAGCAGCACGCGGTCGTAGCTCAGGTTCGACAAGGCCTTGGCGGTGTTCTGGCAACCGGTTGCCGCGCCTGCCGCGTTGTTGGTGAAGGTGTAGCAGTTCGCGCTCAGGCCGTTGGCGTTGTAGTACAGCTCACGGCCGTCCTTGCCGATACGGGTCGGCGCGCCGAGGTTCAGGTGCTGGTAGAAGATCGCATCCTTGTTCTCGGTCGCCAGCAGCTCGGCGCCGAACACCAGGCCGCCGACCGGCAGCTCATGCTCGAATGCCAGGTTGGCTTTCCAGATCGACGGCTGGCGCAGGCTCGGCGACAGGATGTCGACGTTGACTGCCGGGGTCGAGCCGGCCACGGTACGCTGGGCGTTCACGTCCGGGGTGAACAGGCCGTCGGTGTTCGGGCAGCGGGTCGCGCCCGAGCCCGAGCAGGTGATGCTGCGGGTGGCGACGCCCGGGTTCGAGAACGGGTTCGACATCCACACGGTCGCTGCCGCGCCCTGGAACAGGCCGACACCGCCGCGCAGCTGGGTCGGACGCGAAGCGTCGATCTTGTAGTTGAAGCCGACGCGCGGCTGCCACAGCTTGTTGCCGTCGAAGGTGCGGGTGTTGTCGACGTTGAAGCCGCCGGTCTGGCGGGTGAAGGTGGCGGCATTGCCGGCCACCGGCGCCAGGGCGACGTTGGCGTTGCGCAGCGGGTTGCCGTCGACGCCGGTCACGTCGACGCGCACGCCGGCGCTGACGGTCAGGTTCTTGTTGACGGTCCAGTTATCCTGCAGGAACAGGCCGGTGTTCTTCATCTTGAACTGGGCGATCGCGTTGCTCAGCGAACCACCCGGCACCGGCAGCTGCACGGTGTACGAGGTCGGACGGCCGCGCGAGAAGTTCTCGTAGATCGCAGCGTCGATCTGGGATGCGGTCGCAGTCGAGCAGTTGAGCGTGCCGGCAGCGCTCGTGCCAGGCACGTTCGCGTAGGTGAAGTTGTTGTCGCAGGCGAAGGTGTAGTTGCCGAACACGTTCTGCAGGAAGGCGTTGTACACCTTGTTCTGGGTGTAGTCCGCGCCGAACTTGAATTCGTGGTCGCCCCACAGGTAGTTGGCGCCGGCGTACACGTCCAGGGTCTTGGTGCCCAGCACGTTGTTGTGGCGGCTGGCTTCGGTACCGGTGTTCAGGAAGCGGTTGCCGGTGCGGGTGCCGCTCGGGGCATCCGACGGCAGCGGGCCGCTGAACTGGAACGACATGGTCGGCAGCTTGGCGTTGTTGATCGGCTGCGAGTCATAGTCGCGCTGCGAGATCTTGAATTCGGTCGAGAGGTTCTCGGTCCAGTCCGAGAACACCTGGCCGACCAGGGTTTCGATGGTCTTGTCCTGGTTGTAGAACTGCGAGCTCAGGGCGACGCCGCTCTGCGAGAAGCCCGGGAAGATCGGCTCGTTCTGCGAAGTCTTCGAGTAACGCAGGTTGGCGCGGTGGTTGTCGTTGATGTTCCAGTCGAACTTGATCATGCGCTCTTCCGACTTCATCTTCGTACCGGCCGGCACTTCGGTGCTGCCGATGTCGAAGCCGTAGCGGCTCTGCGCGATGTCCTTGATGCGGCTGATCTGGTTCGGGCTGATGCCGACGGTGGTGCCGGTGCCGCTGCCGATGGCGCCGAATTCCGGACCGCTGCGGCTGCTTTCGTAGTTTTCGGCCAGGGCGAAGAAGAACAGCTTGTCCTGGATCAGCGGGCCGCTGACCCACAGGCCCTTGGTGTTGTCCTTGAAGTCAGGCGCGTCGTTGTAGCTGTCGGTGGAGCGGTTGTAGCGCTTGCCGACCAGGCGGTCGTCGCGGGTCACGTAGTAGGCGCCGCCGTGGTACACGTTGGTACCCGACTTGGTGACGGCGTTGACATTGGCGCCGGTGTAGCCGCGCTGGGTCACGTCGTAGTTGGCGACGTTGACCTGCACCGAGGCGATGGCTTCCATCGAGATCGGCTGGCGGGCAGTCGGGCTGCCGTTGGCTTCCAGGCCGAAGGTGTCGTTCACGGCCACGCCGTCGATGGTCATCGAGTTGTAGCGCGAGTTCTGGCCGGCCACGGACATTTCGCCGCGGTCCTTGTCGGTCTGCGAGACGCGCGGATCGAGACGCGCGAAGTCCTGCAGGTTGCGGTTGATCGATGCCTGGGTTTCCAGGTCGGCGCGCGAGATCGCGGTGACCGAGCCCATCGACTGGTTCGAGAAGATTTCCGAGCGGGCAGCCGAACCGGTCACGGTGACGGTCTGCATCTGCTGGCCCAGGGTGGCGTCGATGGCGGCGGTTTCCGCCAGCTGGACGAACACGCCTTCGCGGCGCTCGGTGACGCCGTCCTTGGTGATGATGATCGTGTAAGGGCCGCCTACACGCAGGCCACGTGCAACGTAACGGCCTTCTGCGTCGGTCGTGACATTGCTGACAGAACCGGACTCGGTGTGAACAATCTGCACCTGGGCGCCGACTGCCGGATTGCCGTCAGCGGCCGAGATACGGCCACCGATGGCCGAGGTGGTGTTCTGCGCGAAGGCCGGCGTAGCAGCCAATGCAACCGACAAAGCCAGCGCCAGTTTGGTGAGCCGGATCTGTTGTTGAGTGATCATTGATAACCCCAAAAAGAACTAATAGTTATAACGGGCAGCCGACGGTTGCCCTCTCTTACAAGTACTGCAATCTCTTTTATTTGCTGCGTGGTGCGCCGGCGGTCCTGCCGGGTGGCGGCGGCAAGTCTAACGTGCAAGTATTTCAACGAAGTTACACCGCAGAGTTTCATCATGCGGATGCCCGTCTAACGGGAAATGCCTTTTGGAAATCAAACTCCAATATGCATGAGCGTTAACAAAGCGGCAAATTCGTTTTGGCTTCGACATTCATACGTTTGTCGTATAAATACGGGCCAGCACGTTGTTGATACGCCACAAACTCAGCGTGGTTCCCAGCAAAATGACAAGGCGGGATTATAAAGGCGGCATTCCTAGGCGAAATTTTTTTAAGAAAAATTTCGCTAAACCGAGGATGGAAGAGGATTTTTTGTAGCAGGAAGGCCACAAAAGATGAATATTTGCTAAGCGAGTATCAAGAAGTCACTCGCCCAGGGTGACGCAGAAGCGCTCCACGCAGGCCGTGTAGCGCTTCTGGAAAGCTTTACTTCACGGCTGCGCGCGTTTTCGCCAGGGCGGCGATCTTCGCCTCGAAGGCGGCGAAACGCTCATCCAGTTGGCGGGTCAAACGTTGTTTTTCTGCCACCGGAAGGAAGGCGTAGCGGATGCTGTTGTACGAGGTCCGCTTCATCTCCGCGTAGTCCGGCTTGTAGCGGCTGGCGAACAGCACGTACTCGTTCGACAGGGTGTGGCGGGTGACGCCGGCATCGTCGGTCGAGATCACGTAGGGCACGCCGTATTGCCGGTACAGGGTGATCGGATGGTTCGCGCCTTCGATGCCGCTGATGAAGGCGTTCGAGGTCAGGTTGATCTCGACCGGGATGTCGTCCTTGCGCATCTTGGCCAGGATGGCCGGGGCATTGCTCTCGTGCGCCAGGTCGAGGCCGTGGCCGATGCGGTCGGCGTTGGCGACCACCAGGGCCTGGTCGATGTGGAACTTCAGGCCTTCCGGCGGCACGTCGCCCAGCGCCAGCTCGCCGGCGTGCATGGCCACCTTCACTTCCGGGTAGCGCGACTTCAGGAAGCGGAACATCTTCATGTGCAGCGTGTAGTCGCGCATCGAGACCATGGTGCTTTCCTGGCCGACGATATTGACGCCCACGATCTTGTCGCTCATGGCCGCGGCCCGGAAGCCGGACACCATCGAGGAGAACACCTGCGACGGGTTCAGGAGGCGCAGCACGTAGGTCTGGTAGCGCATGGTGAAGCGCTCGTCGTCGATGCCCTCGGCCGACTCGTGGATTTTCGCGACGAAGTCCTCGGTCTGTTTCCGGAAGCCGGCATCCTGTTCCAGCACGGCCAGCCAGGCGCCCATCTGGGCCTCGAAGGCCCTGTCGTCGTGCGCATTGTTCCAGGCCTGGGCGTCGAAGTCCTTGTTCACCACGAACGGCGACATTTTGAACATGGTCTCGATGTAGCTGACGTTTTCCGCGATGGCGCGTTTCTTCAGCTCTTGCAGGCCTTCGCGGAAGTTCGCGTTCGACACCGGACCGAAGAAACCGAAGGTCTGGAAGAACAGGCGGTCCGGCGGCGGCTGGATCGCGCCGTGGTTGTAGAAGTCCTTGTTCGACCAGCGCTGCAGCAGCTCGCGGTAGGTGTAGTCGTCGGCGTAGACCTCGGCGGTCGACAGGCAGTTGCGCTCTTCCGCCGGCTTGGCGCGCTCGGCGGCCACCACTTCCTTCTTGGTCTCGATGCGGTAAGTGCGCTTGTCGACGCAGTAGCCCTGCTTGTCGAGGAAGTCGACGTACTGCTCGGCGTAGACCGAACCCGAATAATGGTGGTGCAGGTCGCCGCCCTTCGGCATCTGGGTGAAGAACAGGGTCAGCTCGGCGGTCTTCGGCTCGCCGGCGATCAGGCTCGCATAGTGGCGCGCGGTGGCGGCTTCGTTCGCCTTGGTGTTCGCTGCGGCCGGGCCCTTGGCCAGGGCCTGCGGGGCGCCGGCGACGGCCAGGGCGAGCAGGACGCTGCCGGTCAGTTGTTTGTACATGGGTGGTGCTTTCTCGTGCGGTGGACCGCGCAACTCTATACGGTTGAGTTAGCGTTGGCAATATCGTACGTAGGGTGGACGGCTTCGCCGTCCGCGCGTTCAGCAAGCAATGGAACATCCGCGCGGGCGGCAGTACTGAAGTTTGAACGCGCGGTCGGCAGAGCCGACCACCCTACGGACATCAAGCGGCGCGGGCGTGGACCTGCATGCCGGCCGAGTATGTCGCCCGGATGGTCCGGTCATCCCCCAGCAGCGCCAGCGCGAACAGCAGCTCTTCCAGCGAGTCCAGCTGCCGGGTCCTGCGCGCCAGCAGCGGCGTGCAGGTCGGATCGAGCACGACGAAGTCCGCTTCCGCCCCCGGCTGGAAATTGCCGATCGTGCCTTCCAGGCCCATGGCCCGGGCCGCGCCCAGCGTGGCCAGGTAGAACATGCGTTCCGCCGGTAGGTAGCTGCCTTTCAGGCGCGCCACCTTGTAGGCCTCGTTCATGGTCTGCAGCATCGAGAACGAGGTGCCGGCGCCGACGTCGGTGCCGAGCGAGAGCTGCGTGCGCGCGCTATCGGCCTTGTCGAAGTCGAACAGGCCGCTGCCGAGGAACAGGTTGGAGGTGGGGCACACCGCCGCCGCCGATCCGGTGGCCGTCATGCGCGCGAAGTCCTCGTCGTCCAGCCAGATGCAGTGGCCGAACAGGGCGCGCGGGCGCATCAGGCCGAAGCGCTCGTAGACGTCCAGGTAGCTGCGCGCCTGCGGATGCAGTTCGCCCACCCACTTGCACTCGTCCTTGTTCTCCGAGACGTGGGTCTGGATGAAGGTGTCCGGATAGGCCTGGGCCAGCTCGGCGGTGGCGCGCAGCTGGGCGTCGGTCGAGGTGGGAGCAAAGCGCGGGGTGATCGCATACAGCTGGCGGCCGCGCTTGTGCCACTTCTCGATCAGGTCCGCGCTGGTTCCCACGCTGCCCTCGAGGTCGCGCAGGAAGTCCGGGCAATGACGGTCCATCAGCACCTTGCCGGCCACCATGCGCAAGTTGCGCGCCTCGCTGGCGTCGAAAAAGGCGTCCACCGATTGCGGATGCACGGTGCAGTACACCACGGCCGTGGTGGTCCCGCAGCGCAGCAGCTCGTCGAGGAAGAATTCGGCGGTCGCGCGCGCGTGCGCCGGATCCTCGAAGCGGCGCTCGGTCGGGAAGGTGTAGGTCTCGAGCCAGGGCAGCAGGCCCGGGCTCGGCGAGGCGACCATGTCGGTCTGCGGGTAATGCAGGTGGGTGTCGATAAAGCCCGGGGTAATGAGCTGGCCGCGGTAATCGTGCGGGACCACGCCCGGCGGCAGGCTGCCGATCAGGGCCGCGTAATCGCCTGCCGCCTTGATGCGGCCGTCTTCGACGACCAGCAGGCCGTCCTCGTGCCAGGCGCGGGCCTCGCTGTCGAAAGCCGGGTCGCCGTGAAAATGCAGCAAGCTCGCACGGTAGGCTTGCACGTTCGTTTGTGCGATGGACATTAGTTAAATTCCGTTGAAACTTCTGAGTGGCGGGCGCAAGCTTCCCATACGGTCAGCAACTGAGCCGCCACGGAGGCTGCGATCACGGCCGGGGCCTTGCCCTCGATGCCGGGCAAGCCTATTGGGCAGACCATCGTGTCGAGGCGCGCGTCATCGATGCCGCGTTCGCGCAGGCGGTGCTCGAACTGGCGGCGCTTGGTGCTTGATCCGATCAGTCCGAACCAATCCCCTGCGCCGGGACGCGACAGTATCGCGTGTGTCAGCCGCAGGTCAAGTGCGTGGCTGTGGGTCATGACCAGGAAGCTGGTGCCGGGTGCTGCTTTTTCAACAAGCGTCTCGGGAGTGTCGGTCGCTTCGACCGTCACGTTGGCCGGGACCGCTGCCGGGAACAGGTCCTCGCGCTCGTCGATCCAGGTGACGCGGCAAGGCAGTTCGGCCAGCGCGCGCACGATGGCGGCGCCGACGTGGCCGGCCCCGAACAGCATCAGGTGGGCGCGCGGGGCAAGGACGGCATCAAGCAGCCAGAGGCGGTGGTCGGCGTCCTGGAAGATGTGGGTGCCGGCAGTGCGGTCGAATGCGGGAGCGTCGCCGCCAGCGAGCTGGCGTCCGCTGCCGTCGAACAGCGCCGTCGTAGGGTGGGCAGGTCTCCCGCCCACGCGTTCAGCTAACGATGAATTCTCGGCTGAGCTTCCGTCAGTTGAACGCGTGGGCGGCGAAGCCGCCCACCCTACGCACACCACGCGCCACGTATCTTCCCTGCGTCTTGCATTGAGCAGCGTGAGCTGTTCGGCATCGGCGAACTCAAAAGCCAGCCACGCAATCCCCCCACAGCACTGCCCCAGCTTCGGCCCCAGCGGAAACCGCTCGATATGCGCGTGACGAACGCCCTGCCCCAGCATCGCCCGTGCCATCTCCAGCGCCCGGTGTTCCAGGTGGCCGCCGCCGATGGTGCCGCGAAAGCCCCGCGCATCCACCAGCATGCGGGCGCCCGGCTCGCGGGGGACGGAGCCCTCGACGCGGGCGACCGTCACCAGCACCGCCGGTGCGTGCAGCTCCGTTGGCAGCCAATCGCTCATCAAGCGCTCGCCGCTTCGACGGCCGCCACCGCCTTCAGGATTTCCTCGCAGGTGGCCGGCGCGTTCAGCGGCGGATGTACCCGGTGTCCGCCGACGCTCGATACGGCGTCGCGGATCGCGAAGAACACCGAGAACGGCAGCAGCAGCGGCGGCTCGCCCACGGCCTTGGAGCGGTGGATGCTGTCCTCGACGTTGCGGTTCCTGAACAGGCGCACGCGGAAGTCTTCCGGGCAGTCGGAAACGCCGGGGATCTTGTAGGTCGAGGGCGCATGCGTCATCAACTTGCCCGCCGGGTTCCACCACAATTCCTCGGTGGTGAGCCAGCCCATGCCCTGGATGAAGGCGCCTTCGACCTGGCCGATGTCGATCGCCGGGTTGAGCGAGTTACCGGCGTCATACAAGGCGTCGGCGCGCAGCAGCTTCCATTCGCCGGTGAGCGTGTCCACCACCACTTCCGACACGGCGGCGCCGTAGGCGTAATAGGAGAACGGGTGGCCGTTCATGGTCTTCGGGTCCCAGTGCAGTCCGGGGGTGGCATAGAAGCCGTCGGACCACAGCTGCACCCGCGCCAGGTAGGCCTTGGCCACCACCTCGCCGAAGCGCAGGGCCTGGCCGGCCACGAACACGGTATCGTCGGCAAAGCGCACCTCCGCGGGGTCGCCGCCGAACTCCGCAGCGACAAAAGCGGCCAGCCGGTCGCGGATCTTGCGCGCGGCGTCCTGCGCGGCCTTGCCGTTCAGGTCCGCGCCGGTCGAGGCGGCGGTGGCCGAGGTGTTGGCGACCTTGCTGGTATTGGTGGCGGTGGCGCGCACGCGTCCCAGGTCCACGCCCAGTTCATGCGCCACCACCTGCATCACCTTGGTGTTGATGCCCTGCCCCATCTCGGTGCCGCCGTGGTTCACCAGGATCGAACCGTCCACGTAGACGTGCACCAGCGCGCCGGCCTGGTTCAGGTGGGTGACGTTGAAGGCGATGCCGAATTTCACCGGGGTGAGCGCGAGCCCCTTCTTGAGCACCGGGCTGGCGCGGTTGAACTCATCGATGTGCGCGCGGCGCGCGTGGTATTCGCTGGTCTGCTCCAGCTCGGCCACCAGCTCGTGGATGACGTTGTCGACGATGGCCTGGCCGTAGGGCGTGACGTTGCGCTCGCTCTTGCCGTAAAAGTTCAGGCGGCGGATGTCGAGCGGATCGCGGCCGAGATTGCGCGCGATCTCGTCGATCACGTACTCGATGGCGATCGCGCCCTGCGGCCCGCCGAAGCCGCGGAAGGCGGTGTTCGACTGGGTGTTGGTCTTGCCGCAGGCGGCGCGGATCTCGACGTCGGACAGGTAATAGGCGTTGTCGAAGTGGCAGACGGCGCGCGTCGCCACCGGGCCGGACAGATCGGCCGAGAAGCCGGCGCGCGTGACCATGTCGACTTTCGCGGCCAGGATGCGCCCTTCGCCGTCGTAGCCGACTTCATACTCGTAGTGGAAGCAGTGGCGCTTGCCGGTGACGAGCATGTCGTCGTCGCGGTCGGCGCGCAGCTTGACCGGACGGCGCGTGCGCGCGGCGGCAATGGCCGCGCTCGACGCCCACAGCGCCGACTGCGATTCCTTGCCGCCGAAGCCCCCGCCCATGCGGCGGCACTCGACCGTCACGTGGTGCGAGTGCAGGCCGAGCGCGTGCGCCACCACGTGCTGCATCTCGCTCGGGTGCTGGGTCGAGCAGTAGACGTGCATGCCCCGGTCTTCGCCCGGAATCGCGTAGGCGATCTGGCCCTCGAGGTAGAACTGTTCCTGGCCGCCGACGTAGAGCTCGCCCTTGACGCGGTGCGGCGCCGCCGCGAAGGCGGTTTGCGCATCGCCGCGCGCCAGGCGCATCGGCGGCAGTACATACGAGCGGGCCGCGCGCGCCTCCTGCGGCGTGAGGATCGCCGGCAGGTCTTCGTAGTCGATCCGCGCCAGCCTGGCGGCGCGGCGCGCATTGTCGTGGCTGTCGGCGACGACGATGAACACCGGCTGTCCCACGTACTGGACCAGGCCGTCGGCCAGGATCGGGTCGTCATGGATGATGGGGCCGCAGTCGTTCAGGCCCGGGATGTCCTGCGCGGTGAGCACCGCCACCACGCCGCGGCTGGCGCGTACCGGCTCCAGGTCGATGGCGAGGATGCGCGCATGGGCGCGGCCGGACAGGCCGAGCGCCGCATGCAGGGTGCCGGCGGTCTCGCGGATGTCGTCGGTATAGGTGGCCTGGCCGAGCACGTGCAGCACGGCCGATTCGTGCGGGCGCGCGCGCCCGACTTCGGTCCATTGCGCCGCGTCGATGATGGGGGTGCCTGCGTCGTTCATGTCGGTACTCCTCTCAAGCGGCCGCGAAGGCATTGACCGCGGCGGCCGGCAGCGGATTGTCGAGGCGGGTTTCGAGCCAGAAGCGGCGCAGCAGGTTTTGCGCGGCCAGCATGCGGTAGCTGCTGGAAGCGCGCATGTCGCTCAGCGGCGCGTAATCCTGGGCCAGCGCGTCCATGGCGGCGCGCAACGCGGCCTCGCTCCACGGCTGGCCGACCAGCAGCGCTTCGGCCTTCGCCGCACGCTTGGGCGTGGCTGCCATGCCCCCAAAAGCGATGCGGGCATCGGCCACCGTCTCGCCGTCGAGGCGTAGCGCGAAGGCCGCGCACACGGCCGAGATATCCTGGTCGAAGCGCTTGGCCAGTTTATAGGTGCGAAAGCGCAGGCCCTCGCTTGGCAGCGGCACGCGCAGGCCCTGCACGAATTCGCCCGGCTGCAGGTCTTTCTGCTGGTAGCCGAGATAAAAATCTTCCAGCGCCAGCACCCGCTCGCCCGCGGTGCCGCGCAGCACCACCTGGGCGCCCAGGGCGATCAGCCAGGGCATCGAGTCGCCGATCGGCGAGCCGTTGGCGACGTTGCCGCCCAGCGTGCCGGCGTTGCGGATCGGGAGCGAGGCGAAGCGCTGCCACATCCCGGTCAGTTCAGCAGAATAGTGACGGCAGACGGCCGCGTAGGCATCGTCCAGGCTCACGCCGGCGCCGATCTCCAGGGTGTCGCCGGATTCGGTCAGTGTCTTGAGTTCGTCCACCTGGCCGAGATAGAGGATGTCGTTCAGCTCGCGCATGTGCTTGGTGACCCAGAGGCCGACGTCGGTCGAGCCGGCCAGCATCAGGGCCTGCGGGAATTCGCTGCGCAGGCGAACCAGTTCGGCGAGCGTGCGCGGGATGTGGAAGCGCCCGCCGCGCGCCGCGTAGGTGAAGCCGTGGGTGCGCTCTAGCTGCCGCAGGCGCTCGGCCAGCGCGGCGCGGTCAAACGCGGCTGGCGGCAGCTCGACCATGCGGCGGGCCGCCTCGATGATCGGGCGGTAGCCGGTGCAGCGGCACAGGTTGCCGGAGAGCGCATCGTCGATCTGGCAGCGCGAGGGCGCACGGCTGGAAGGCCCGTGGCCGGAAAGCCCATGGCTTTCCTGTTTCAGGTACATGCCCCACAGCGACATCGCGAAGCCGGGCGTGCAGAAGCCGCACTGCGAACCGTGGCACTCGACCAGGGCCTGCTGTACCGGATGCAGGCTGCCGTCCGGCCCTTGCAGGTCTTCCACCGTAAACAGGGCCTTGCCGTCGAGCGTGGGGGTGAACTGGATGCAGGAGTTGACCGCCTTGAGCTGCACTTCGCCGTCTTCGAGCGAGCCGATCACCACGGTGCAGGCGCCGCAATCGCCCTCGGCGCAGCCTTCCTTGGTGCCGGTGCAATGCAGGTCCTCGCGCAGGTGCTGCAGGATGGTCTGCGTCGGCTGCGCGTCACGTACTTCCTGGACGGCGCCGCGGTAATAAAAGCGGATCGGCTCTGACATTCTGTTCTCTCGTGGCTGCAAAAGCGGCAAGGGGCGGAAGACTACCACCCGGAGGCATCCCACTTATAAGATAACCTATATATCACTTATCAATATATTTGCATATCTTATGCATCGTGCCGCCCTGTCATTGTAGGAAAGGATGGACGGTTTTCCAGTGATTGGCGATATCGATGCGGCGCGTGATCCAGACGCCCTCGTGGCCCTGGACGTAGTCGAGGAAGCGCGCCAGCGCCGCGGCCCGTGCCGGCCGCCCGACCAGCCGGCAATGCAGGCCGATCGACAGCATCTTGGGCCGGTTCAGGCCATCCGGATCGCCTTCCGCGTACAGCACGTCGAAGGCATCCTTCAGGTAGTCGAAGAACTGGGTGCCCGAATTGAAGCCCTGCAGGGCGGCGAAGCGCATGTCGTTGGTGTCGAGCGTGTACGGCACCACCAGGTGCGGCAGCCGCCGGCCGTCGCTGGTGTCGACCAGCTGCCAGAACGGCAGGTCGTCGCCGTAATGGTCGGCGTCGTAGGCGAAGCCGCCGTGCTCGACCACCAGCCGGCGCGTGTTGGGCGAGTCGCGCCCGGTGTACCAGCCGAGCGGCGCCTGTCCGGTGAGTTCGCGCATGATCCGCACCGCTTCCAGCATGTGGGCGCGCTCCGTCGCCTCGTCGACATTCTGGTAGGAGATCCAGCGCAGCCCGTGGCAGGCGATCTCGTGGCCCAGCTCGCGGAAGGCAGCGAGCGCCTCGGGGTTGCGCTCGAGCGCCATCGCCACGGCGAAGACCGTCAGCGGCAGCCTGCGTTCCTCGAACAGGCGCAGGATCCGCCACAGGCCGGCGCGCGAACCGTATTCGTAGAGCGACTCCATGCTCATGTGGCGCATCGGGAAGGCCTGCGCCCCGATGATCTCGGACAGGAAGGTCTCGGAGGCCTGGTCGCCGTGCAGCACGCAGTTCTCGCCGCCCTCCTCGTAGTTCAGGACGAACTGCAGGGCCACGCGCGCGCCGCCGGGCCAGCGCGGATGCGGCGGATTGCGGCCGTAGCCGACCAGGTCGCGCGGATAGTTCGGGTTGGTGTCCATGGGCTCGGAAATAGACAGGTATATCGGCGATCATATATTGCAGGAAGCACAACGGTATATGATTGCCCGCATACTTCCACTCATTGCGCCGATATGGGAAAACTCTCCACCCACGTCCTCGATACCGCCCATGGCCGCCCCGGCGCGGGCGTCAAGCTCGATCTGTACCGCCTGGATCCGGACGCCCGCACCCTGCTCAAGACCGAGTTCACCAACAGCGACGGCCGCTGCGCCGCACCGCTGCTGGAAGGCGAGCTGCTGCGGCCCGGCCAGTACGAACTGGTCTTCCATGCGGGCGACTACTTCGCGGCCCAGGGCGTGCAACTGCCCGCGCCGCGCTTCCTCGACCGCATCACGATCGCCTTCGGCGTCCATGACGGCACCCAGAACTACCACGTGCCGCTGGTGCTGACGCCGTGGTCGTACTCGACCTACCGGGGCAGCTGAGGCTTGTTCCGGACGCGGCCGGCGCCTGAAACTTGCTATGCTGGCGCTCATCGCGTCGGGAGAGCCCATGGCATTGCACATAGTTCATTTCATCGGACCGATCAACCACCATTCCGCCAGCAGCATCCGCAACAATTGCTTGCAGGCGCTGCAGAACGGCGCGACCGAGATCGAACTGCACATGTCCAGCGAAGGCGGCAACATGACGGCCGGCTTCGCCCTGTATTTCTTCCTGAAGTCGCTGCCGGTGCCGCTCACCACCCACAACATCGGCAGCGTGGAATCGGTGGCCGTTGTCATCTTCCTGGCCGGGCAAAAGCGCTACGCCTGCCCCGGCACGCGCTTCCTGATCCACCCGCTGCACTGGGGCTTCGGCAGCCTGGTCGCGGCCGACCATTCGCGCGTCTCCGAATGGCGCGACTGCCTCGATTTCGACGCCGAACGCTACGCCAGCATCTTCCTCGAAGCCACCGCCGCCGCCGGCTGCCCCACCGACATCCGCAGCAACCTGACCGGCAATGCCCGCATCTTCGATGCCGACGGGGCGCTCAAGGCCGGCATCGTCCACGACGCCGTGCAGGCACAGCTGCCGGCAGCCGGGTCGACTTGCCATTGGTGGAATTGAGGCAAGGCCTGCGCTGCCCCCATTCGCGTCAATACGCACCCTTGTCACCTGAGCCATACTGATTGTCGACTCGACCACAAGGATTGTCGGCCCGGCCACGAAACGCCGCGTGACAGCCTGCCTACGTGGCGTGCGCGCATCTCCCGGGGCACGGCACGCTTTACAAAGTTGATGCCTGTAGGCATCATCCAGTGAATCCCCCGGGTAATACTCCGTCCTTTCAGCCCTTCTTCTATGGCAGCAGTCCTTCCCAACACGATCACCGGTGCGCCCCTCTCGGGACTGGCGCGGGCGCTCGTGCAGGCCAGCCAGCTGAGCCCGGGACAGGCGGACATGCTGCACAAGAAGGCCGCCGCCGACAAGACCCCCTTCATCGATGCCCTGCTCGACAGCGGCATCATCGAGTCCGGCGCCCTGGCCAGCTTCTGCGCCGAGACCTTCGGCTACCCGCTGCTCGACCTGAGCTGCTTCGCGCTCGAGGCCTTCCCGGTGGCCGCCATCGACGCCAAGCTGATGCAGGCGCAGCGCGTCGTCGCGCTGGCCAAGCGCGGCAACAAGATGTCGGTGGCGCTGTCCGACCCGACCAATATCCAGGCCCTAGACCAGATCAAGTTCCAGAGCGAGGCCTCGGTGGAGCCGGTGATCGTGGCCCACGACGTCCTGCTCAAGCTGCTGGACAAGCTGGCCAAGAGCGCCGAAGCCACGCTGAACGAACTGGTCGGCGACGACGCCGACATCGAATTCGCCGAGGAAGACGCGCAGCCGGTGGCGCCGCCCGACGCCAGCAGCGACGTCGAGGACGCGCCGATCGTGCGCTTCCTGAACAAGATCCTGATGGACGCGGTGCAGATGGGCGCCTCCGACATCCACTTCGAGCCCTACGAGAAGTACTACCGCATCCGCATGCGCGTGGACGGCGTGCTGCGCGACCACGCCAATCCGCCGCTGTCGATCCGCGACAAGCTGGTCTCGCGCATCAAGGTGCTGGCCAAGCTCGACATCTCGGAAAAGCGCGTGCCGCAGGACGGCCGCATGCGCCTGATCGTCGGCCCGACCCGCACCATCGACTTCCGCGTCAGCACGCTGCCCACGCTGTTCGGCGAAAAGACCGTCATGCGTATCCTCGACGCCACCCAGGCGCAGATGGGCATCGACGCGCTCGGCTACGATCCCGAGCAGAAGGCGCTGCTGCTGGACGCCATCTCGCGCCCCTACGGCATGGTGCTGGTCACCGGCCCGACCGGCTCCGGCAAGACGGTGTCGCTGTACACCTGCCTGAACCTGCTGAACAAGCCCGGCATCAACATCTCGACCGCCGAAGACCCGGCCGAGATCAACCTGCCCGGCGTAAACCAGGTGAACGTCAACGACAAGGCCGGCCTGACCTTCCCGGTGGCGCTGAAGTCTTTCCTGCGCCAGGATCCGGACATTATCATGGTCGGCGAGATCCGCGACCTGGAAACCGCCGACATCGCGATCAAGGCCGCCCAGACCGGCCACATGGTGTTCTCGACCCTGCACACCAACGACGCGCCCTCGACCCTGACCCGCCTGATGAACATGGGCGTGGCGCCTTTCAACATCGCTTCCTCGGTGATCCTGATCACGGCGCAGCGCCTGGCGCGCCGCCTGTGCGGCTGCAAGCAGCCGCTCGAGACCTCGCGCGAGGTGCTGGTGGCGGCCGGCTACCGCGACAGCGACCTGGAAGGCGGCTGGAAGCCCTACGGCCCGGTGGGCTGCGACCGCTGCCTCGGCTCCGGCTACAAGGGCCGGGTCGGCATCTACCAGATCATGCCGATCACGCCGAGCATCGAGGCCCTGATCCTGGGGCACGGCAATGCGATGCAGATCGCCGAGCAGGCCGAGAAGGAAGGCGTGAACTCGCTGCGCCGCTCCGGCCTGATGAAGGTAAAACAAGGACTCACGAGTCTCGAAGAAGTGCTCGGCTGCACCAACGAATAGGCGACAAGGACATATGGCTACCTCCCTACAACCCCGGAGCCGCGCGGTAGCGCAGGTCAAGGAAGCGGTCTACGCCTGGGAAGGCAAGGACAAGACCGGCAAGACCGTGCGCGGCGAACTGCGCGCCGGCGGCGAGGCGATCGTCAACGTCACCCTGCGCCGCCAGGGCATCCTGGTCACCAAGGTCAAGAAGAAGGCCTACCGCAGCGGACGCAAGATCACCGACAAGGACCTGACCCTGTTCACGCGCCAGCTGGCCACCATGATGAAGGCCGGCGTGCCGCTGCTGCAGGCCTTCGACATCGTCGGCAAGGGCCACGGCAACCCGTCCATGTCCAAGCTGATCATGGACCTGCGCAACGACGTCGAGACCGGCACCAGCCTGAACAACGCCTTCCGCAAGTACCCGGTCTACTTCGACCCGCTGTTCTGCAACCTGGTGGGCGTCGGCGAACAGGCCGGCATCCTGGAAGACCTCTTGACCCGCCTGGCGATCTACAAGGAAAAGACGCTGGCCATCAAGGGCAAGATCAAGTCGGCCTTGATGTACCCGATCTCGATCATCGCGATCGCCTTCATCGTCACCGCGATCATCATGATCTGGGTGGTCCCGGCCTTCAAGGAAGTGTTCAAGACCTTCGGCGCCGACCTGCCCGCCCCGACCCTGATCGTGATGGGCATCTCGGACTTCGTGGTGGAATGGTGGTGGCTGATCTTCGGCGGACTGTTCGCCGGCCTGTACTTCTTCTTCCAGGCCTGGAAGCGCTCGCGCAAGATGCAGCAGGCGATGGACCGCATCCTGCTGCGCCTGCCGATCTTCGGCGCCGTGATCCGCAAGGCCACCATCGCGCGCTGGACCCGCACCCTGTCGACCATGTTCGCGGCCGGCGTGCCGCTGGTCGAAGCGCTCGACTCGGTGGGCGGCGCCTCCGGCAACGACGTCTACCTGGAAGCGACCAAGAAGATCCAGACCGAGGTCAGCACCGGCACCAGCCTGACCATCTCGATGCAGAACGCCAACGTGTTCCCGAACATGGTGATCCAGATGGTGCAGATCGGCGAGGAATCCGGTTCGCTTGACGCCATGCTGGGCAAGGTGGCGGACTTCTTCGAAGAGGAAGTCGATGAGGCGGTGGCGGCCTTGTCGTCGCTGATGGAGCCCTTGATCATGGTGATCCTGGGCGTGTTGATTGGCGGGCTGGTGATTGCGATGTATATGCCGATCTTTAAGCTGGGGTCGGTGGTCTGATCCAGCGGACTGTAGGTTCTCAGAAAACTTCGCAGTTTCTCAGAAAACTTCGCAGTGAATTCGCAGTATTCTCATATAGTTCGCAGTAGTTGTACTTGGACGTGACAAAGACTACTGTACTGGCGAAATACTGCGAAGTGGCCGTGCAGCGTTAGCAGCGTGCTCACTAGCGGCCTCCAGCAGTGTGGGCCTCGCCCTGCAGCAGCACAAGCGCGCCGTTCATGAGCAGGGCCAGCGACACCAGCACAATACCCAGCGCGATGCCCTGCGCGAACTCGCCCTTGCTGGTTTCCAGCGCGATCGCGGTGGTGATGGTGCGCGTCTGCCCTTCGATGTTCCCGCCCACCATCAGCGCAGCCGACTTCCGAGATCACGCGGCCGAAGCCGCTGATGACAGCGGCCATTACGCCGTAGCGCGCCTTGTGCAGCACCGTGATCATAACGCGCAGGCGGGACGCGCCCAAGGCGATAGCGGTCTCGGCATAGCGCGGGGCGGCCGCCTGCACCGCCGCCAGCGTGAAAGCCAGCAGCACCGGCAGCCCGATCACCATCTGGCCCAGGATCACGCTTTCCTAAGTGAACAGTCATTCGAGCCCGCCGATCGGGCCGCGCCGCGACAGCAGCAGGTAGAGCAGCAGTCCGATCAGCACGGTGGGAAGCGACAGCGCGGCCTGGGCCAACCAGATGGCGATGCGCCGTCCAGGGAAGCGGTGCATGGCGATGACGTAGCCCAGGAACACCGCCGGCGGGGCTGCCAACAGCAGCCCCAGGATGCTGGTCTTGACCGACACCCAGACGATGCGCCATAGCGCCTCGTCGCCGCTGAACAGCAGCGCGAAAGCGTGCGCAATTGCCGTCAACAAGGATAGTAGTCCAGCCGTGGGGCGGGTATTGGCATTAATACGTCGAGATCGAACACCAGACGCTCGTGCCCGGCCAGCAGCAGGAAGTGCTTGCCTGAGCAGCGCGCCAGCAGCGACATGCCGACCCGTTCGGCCACCATGTGGCCCATCTGGGTGGTGCCGGAACGCGACAGCAGGAAGGGAATGCCCATCTGGGCGCCCTTGATCACCATCTCGGAGGTCAGGCGCCCGGTAGTATAGAACACCTTGTCCCCACCCTCCATGCCGTCGAGCCACATCAGGCCGGCAATGGCATCCACCGCGTTGTGGCGGCCGACGTCCTCGACGAAGTACAGCAGCTTGCCGGCGTTCGAGAACAGCGCGCAGCCGTGCACCGAGCCGGCCTGCTTGTAGACCGACTGCTGGGTGCGGATGGTCTCGACGATGCGGTACACAACCGACTGCGGCAGGCGCGCGTCCTCCGGCAGCGTGATTCTATCGACCTCGTCCATCAGCCCGCCGAACACCGAGCCCTGCCCGCAGCCGGTGGTGACGACCTTCTTCGCGGTGCGCTCCTCGACGTCTGCGATGCCGTTGCGGGTGACCACGGCCACCGCATCGACCGACCAGTCGACCTGGATCGAGACGATGTCCTCGAGCGAGCGCACCAAGCGCTGGTTGCGGAGGTAGCCGAGGGTCAGCGCCTCGGGTGCGCCGCCCAGGGTCATCAAGGTGACGATCTCGCGCGTGTCGACGTAGACGGTGAGCGGCCGCTCGGCTGGGATGTGGATCGTCGAGTGCCGGCCGCGTTCGTCCACAGCCGTGACTTCGTGCGTCAGGCTGGCATGCGCCTCTGACAAGACGGGCAGATAGTCGGCAGACTCCGAGATACAACGATTCATGCTGTCACTTGAACCTTGCGGGCCAGAATCTGGCCACCGCCGTAGCTGCTCTGCGGAGTCACCTCACCGCCAGGCGTAACCTTGATGGCGCAATACTTGAACTCGGGGATCTTGCCAAAAGGATCAAGCGCCGCGTTAGTGAGGCGGTTGATCGCCGCCTCGTAGTAGCAGAACGGTACAAAAATCGCTCCCACCGGAGAACTGTCGTCAGCCCGCGCATACAGGACGACTTCACCTCGGCGCGAGGCGATTGTGATGGGCTGGCCGGGTGTGATTCCCATCCGCTTGAGGTCGAGTGGGTGCACCAGCGCTACCGGGTCAGGCTCAATTGCATCCAGCACCGTCGCGCGCCGCGTCATGCTGCCGGTATGCCAGTGCTCAAGCTGGCGCCCGGTGATCAGGACCATAGGGTAGTCGCTGTCCGGGCGCTCGTCGGCCGGGATGATGTCGGCGGGGACGAAACGCGCCCTTCCGCCTTCCCGCGGGAACAGCTCGGTGAACACAACCGGTTGACCGACGTCGCCTTCGTTGAAGCACGGATATACCACTGCTCCATTGCGCTCCAGGCGCTCCCACGTGATTCCGCCGATGCTTTCCATTGTGCTGCGCATTTCGTCAAACACTTCCGAGACATGGCCGTAGTCCCAGCTTAAGCCGAGCTGCCTGGCCATTTGCTGGATGATCCACAGGTCCTGTTTCGCCTCACCCGGCGGATCGATCGCCTGACGGCCCATCTGGACCAGGCGGTCGGTATTGGTGAAGGTGCCGGTCTTTTCCGGGAAGGCGGAAGCCGGCAGGATCACGTCGGCCAGGTAGGCCGTCTCGGTCAGGAAGATATCCTGTACCACCAGGTGCTCCAGTGCGGCCAGCGCAGCGCGCGCATGGTTAGCGTCGGGGTCAGACATGGCCGGATTCTCGCCCATGATGTACATGCCGCGGATCTGCCCGGCGTCGATGGCATCCATGATCTCGACCACGGTCAAACCTGGCTTTGGGTCGAGCGTGGCGCCCCAAGCCTGTTCGAATTTCGCGCGTACAGCTGGGTTATCGACCCGCTGGTAATCTGGCAGCATCATCGGAATCAGGCCGGCGTCCGAGGCGCCCTGCACGTTGTTCTGGCCGCGCAGCGGATGGAGGCCGGTGCCAGGTCGTCCGATCTGGCCGGTCATCAAAGCGAGGGCGATCAGGCAGCGGGCATTGTCGGTGCCGTGCACGTGCTGCGACACGCCCATGCCCCATAGAATCATTGAACCGTTTGACGTTGCATACAACCGCGCCACGTAGCGAATGGTCTCGGCATCGATCCCGCAGATCGGCGACATCGCTTCCGGGCTGTAATCGGCAACGTTCGCCTCCAGGTCGGCGTAACCGACCGTGCGGCTGGCGATGAAGTCGGCATCGACCAGTTTCTCGCTGACGATCACATGCATCATTGCATTGAGCAGCGCAACGTCGGTGTCGGGCTTGAACTGCAGATAGCGGTGCGCATGCCGCGCCAGCTCGGAGCGGCGCGGATCGAGCACGATCAGCTTCGCCCCGGTCTTGACCGCGTTCTTGATCCAGGTTGCCCCAACCGGGTGGTTGACGGTCGGGTTCGCGCCAATGACGACGATCACCTCGGCGCGCGTGACGTCCATCACCGGGTTTGACACCGCACCGGAGCCGATTCCCTCCAGCAGCGCCGACACTGAGGAGGCATGACACAGACGGGTGCAGTGATCAACGTTGTTGGTGCCGAAGCCGGTACGCACCAGCTTCTGGAACAGATAAGCCTCCTCGTTGCTGCCCTTGGCCGAGCCGAAGCCTGCCAGGGCGGCCCCACCGTGCTGGTCGCGGAGTTGCGCGAGCTTGCCACCGGCCAGTTCCAGGGCTTCTTCCCAGCTCGCCTCGCGAAACACCTCGAGCACCCGGTCCGGGTCCATCGCGAAGTCGCCGGTCTTTGGTACGCCCTCACGGCGGATCAGCGGCTTTGTAAGGCGGTGCGGGTGGTGCGCATAGTCGAAACCGTAGCGACCTTTCACGCACAGGCGCCCCAGGTTGGCCGGGCCATTGCGGCCCTCGACGTAGAGGATCTTGTTGTCCTTGACGTTATAGGTGAGCTGGCAGCCGACGCCACAGTAGGGACAGACCGAGTCGACTTGCTTGTCTGGGATGTTAAGAGCCACCTCGCGCGCTGGCATCAAAGCGCCGGTCGGGCATGCTTGTACGCACTCCCCGCAGGCCACACAGGTGGAGGCGCCCATCGGATCGTCCTGGTCGAACACGATCTTCGCCTCCTGCCCACGGAAGGCCAGGCCGATCACGTCGTTCACCTGTTCGTCACGACAAGCGCGTACGCAGCGCGTGCACTGGATGCAAGCGTCGAGGTTGACGGTGATCGCGGCGTGGGTGGCATCTACCGTAGGCTGCAGACGAGTCGGCGCGAAACGCGATTTGCCGAGTCCAAGCCTTCCTGCCCAGAGATCGACCTCATTCTTGCGGGTATACACTGCCTCAGGCATGTCGGCCAGCAACAACTCCAGCACCATCTTTTGCGCCGCAATCGCGCGTGGACTGTTGGTCGCGACCTTCATGCCCACCGTCGGGTTGCGGCAGCACGAGGGGGCGAGCACGCGCTCGCCGGCGATCTCGACCATGCAGGAGCGGCAGTTGCCGACGGCCTCCATGCCCTCCTTGTAGCACAGGTGTGGAATCTCGATGCCTTCGCGCTGCGCGACCTCGATCAGGGTCTCATGGGGCAATGCGTCGACTGCATGGCCGTTGATTTCGAACGTGATCGTACGAATAGGTGCATTCATGATTTCACCACTTATCTCGCTAGCTCATGCGGGAAGTATTTGATGACGCAGTCGATCGGGTTCGGCGCCGCCTGGCCCAGGCCACAGATCGAGGCGTCGCGCATCACCTGCGACAGCTCGCCCAGCAGGACCGTGTCCCACTGCGGCTGGCGAATCAGGTCGAGCGCCTTGGCGGTGCCGTTGCGGCAAGGCGTGCACTGGCCGCAGGACTCATCCTTGAAGAAGGCCAGGGTGTTGCGCGCGGCGCTGACCGCGCTGTCGTGCTGCGACAGCACCACCACCGCGGCCGAGCCGATGAAGCAGCCGTAGGGCTGCAGGGTATCGAAGTCGAGCGGGATGTCGCCCATCGAGGCCGGCAGGATCCCGCCCGAGGCGCCGCCCGGCAGGTAGGCGTAGAAGGCGTGGCCATCCTGCATGCCGCCGCAGTATTCCTCGATCAGCTCGACGATGGTGATGCCGGCCGGGGCCAGCTTGACGCCCGGGTCGCGCACCCGGCCCGAAACCGAGAACGAGCGCAGGCCGCGCCGTCCGTGGCGTCCGTGGCTGGCGAACCAGTCGGCGCCGCGCTCGAGGATGTCGCGCACCCAGTGCAGCGACTCGAAGTTGTGTTCCAGGGTCGGGCGCCCGAACAGGCCGACCTGGGCCACGTAGGGCGGACGCAGGCGCGGCATGCCGCGCTTGCCTTCGATCGATTCGATCATCGCCGACTCTTCGCCGCAGATGTAGGCGCCGGCGCCGCGGCGCAGGTAGATCGGCGGCATGTTGGCCAGCGGCGGATCGCGGCGCAACTTGTCCAGCTCCGCTTCCAGCATCGCGCGGCAGCCGTGGTATTCGTCGCGCAGGTAGATGTAGATGGCCTCGATGCCCACCGCCCAGGCCGCGATCAGCGCGCCTTCCAGGAAGCGGTGCGGGTCGCGCTCGAGGTAGACGCGGTCCTTGAAGGTGCCGGGCTCGCCTTCGTCGATGTTGATGGCCATCAGGCGCGGGCCTGGCTCGGCGCGCACGATGCGCCACTTGCGGCCCAGCGGGAAGCCGGCGCCGCCGAGTCCGCGCAGGCCGGAGGCTTCCAGCGTGCCGATCACCTGCTCGACGTCGACCGTGCCGGCCACACAGGCCTGCAGCAGCGCGTAGCCGCCGCCGGCGCGGTAGGCGTCGTAATCCAGGTGCTCGGTCGGCTCTTCGCGCGTCTGCCCGGCTGCGACCCTGGCGGCGACCTGTTCGGCACTGGCCTGCGGCACCGCCCGCTGCCCCACCACCGCCACCGGCGCCTGTTCGCAGCGGCCGACGCAGGGCGCTTCCAGCACCCTCACCTCGCGTCCCAGCAGGCCAGGGAGCCGCTCCAGCAGCGCCCGTGCGCCTGCCATCTCGCAGGAGAGGCTGGCGCAGACCCGCACCGTGAGCGCGGCGGGCCGGGCCTCGCCTTCCTTTACCAGGTCGAAATGGTGATAGAAGCTTGCGACCTCGTAGACCTCGGCCTGGGCCAGGCGCATCTCCTGGGCCAGCGCGGCCAGGTGCCGGCTCTCCAGGCAGCCGTAGCGGTCCTGGATCTTGTGCAGGTGCTCGATCAGGAGGTCGGGCTGGCGCGATTCAAGGCCCAGCAGGGCCTGCACCTCGGCCAGCGCCTGCGGATCGACGCGCCGGCCCTTCGGGGCTGCGCGTTTGCGTTGGCGACTGGCGCCGTCGCCGAGGCGGGCAATCGGAATGACTGGGTAGTTCATTAACAGTCCCGGTGAATACTCAGAACGCGTGCCGGATGCCAAAGCTGGTGGCCCGGTCACCGGTGCCGGCTTCGATCGCGCTGCCCACCGTATAGCTGGCGCCGTTGCGGTTGTCGATCCGCGCATAGCTCGCATGCAGCTCCGTTCGCTTGGACAGGCTGTAGCGGTAGCCTATCGCGATCTGATTGGCATTCTGGTTGCGCACCGTGCGGTCATCCTTATAGATATAGGAAGCCATCAGCGCGTGCATCCCGAATGGTACCGTCAGCCCCAGCAACGCATCCCGGCTGTCGGTCGATGCCACCGGAGCCGTTGGCCGGCCAAACGGATTGTTGTTATTGCGCCAGACCGCGCTGTTCAAGCCCTTGTTGCGGCCGAGGATACCGTACAGTTTGACGACGCCGAAATCATATACGGCGCCGAGCACGAGATTCCTGGCATTTTCGGTATCCTTCAGCGTGGCCGTATCGTTGTTGCGGTCGTGGTAGCCGAGGCGGACCCGTAGCGGCCCGGTCGCGTACTCGATGGCGCCGCCGAGTTGGCGCCCGGAGGCGTTGTCACCGGATACCTCGCCCGGTGCGGCGACGAGTTCGACGATGAAACCATTGAACTTGGGGGAGATGTACTTGACCGTATTGTCCATCCGGCTGAACGAGTTCCCGGTCACGGAAATCATGTTCTTGGTGTCGCCCACATAGCCGGAGGCGAACGGGTCGGCCATCACGGTGGTCATGTATTCCGGTGTGTACTGGCGACCGATGGTAACGACGCCGAAATTCCCCTGCAAGCCTACATACACCTGGCGTCCGAACAGCAGGCCGCCCTGCCCCATTTCGCCCGTGTCGGCCTGAAAGCCGCTTTCGAGCAGGAAGACCGCCGATAGCCCGTTGCCGAGATCTTCGCTCCCTTTAAAGCCGATGCGCGAGCCGGCGCCAACACCACTGCTCACTTTGTTGACTGTACCGACCTTGCCGCCTGCTTCCTGCACGATCGCCAGGTCCAGCAGGCCGTACACGGTCACCTGGCTCTGGGCATGAGATGTGCCCGCAAGGATGCCGAGCAGGGCCAATGCGAAATGCGCCTTCTTCATGATGAACTCCTGAATGTTCTTGCCATGCAGCTGCCTGCCCGGCTGGAGCCACCGCCTTGCGAAAGCAGGGCGATGGCCAGCCGGGTGGTCGGGGCTGCCTTTTGGGGCGCTTATTTGCGGTTGACGAGCTTGGCCGGCACGGTAAATACCAGCAAGCTGCCCAGGACCAGGCACACCGCCAGTACCAGCACACCTGAGTCGGTACTGTTGGTCGCGGTCTTGACGACGCCGAGCAGGTAGGGCGCCACTAGTCCGGAGAAGCTGCCGATCGAGTTGGCGATCGCGATACCCGCCGCCGCCGCCGCGCCGCTCAGGATGGCCGGAGGCAGGGTCCAGAACTGCGAGATCGTGGTCATGATGCCCATCGTTGCCAGGGTCAACGCGAGCATCGCCACCGCCGTGTTGTCGGCATACGCCACGCTCCAGGCCAGGCCAATCGCCCCGGCGATACCTGCCAGCGCGAGGTGCCAGCGACGTTCATGACGACGGTCCGAACTGCGACCGGTCATGATCATCGCCCCGGTAGCGAAGGCATACGGGATCACTGTCAGCAGGCCAATGTCGAGCGCATTGTCCACGCCGCTCGCCTTGACGATGGACGGCAGCCAGAAGCTGATGCCGTACAGGCCCATCGTGAAGAACAGGTAGATGAAGCTCAGCAGCCACACACGCGGATTGGTGAAGCCGTCGCGCAGCGCATGATGCTTGCCGTGCTGGTCCTGGCTCAGGTTATGCTCGAGGATGGCTTTCTGACGTTCGGTGAGCCATTTGGCATCCGAGATTTTATCGTTGAGGAAAAAGTAAGCGATAAATCCGAGGATGACGGTCGGAATCGCCTCCAGCACGAACAGCCACTGCCACGCAGCCATGCCCTGGACATTATCCATGTTGGCCATGATAAAGCCCGACAGAGGGCCGCCGATCACACCCGACATGGGAATACCGGTCAGGAACAGGGCCGTGACCTTGCCGCATTTATTGGCCGGGAACCAGTAGGTCAGGTACAGCAGGATCGCCGGAATGAAACCGGCTTCGGCGACGCCGAGCAGGAAGCGCAGCACATAGAAGCTGGTCGGGGTCGTAACGAACATCATCGAGCCGGAGATGATGCCCCAGGTGATCATGATCCGTGCAATCCAGACCCGGGCGCCAACCCGCAGCATGATCAGGTTGCTGGGTACTTCGAACAGCAGGTAACCGACGAAGAACACGCCGGCGCCGAGTCCGTAGACAGCCTCGCTGAAGCCGAGGTCGCTCATCATCTGGAGCTTGGCGAAACCGACGTTCACCCGGTCCAGGTAGGCGAAGACGTAGCAGATAAATAGGAATGGTAGAAGGCGCCACGTGACCTTGGCATAGGCCGCAGCGGCCTCGTCACGCGTGATGGCACTACCGACCAACGTAGTCGAGCTCAACATTGTTTGTCTCCTGATGGTGTATGAACACGCTACGTTCGGCAGCGGGCTTGCGGCCTTCGTAGTCTTCTGTTCTTTGGGGGAGGCTGCCGCAGACGGCAGCCCTGGAACAATGTGGTGCAACTGGCCCGCAGGCCAGGGAAGAGGATTAATCGAACATGTCAGGCTGCATCGCGGCGATCTGGTCATAGATCGGCTGGAAGTGCAGCCAGCCGATGTATTCGCTGCCGACGTGCTCGCGGCTGTAGCGCGAGCGCTCTGGCGGCACCATCTTCGGCTTGATGCCGGTTGCCTCCACCAGCAGTTGCTGCTGGCAGCAGCGTTCGAGCGCGATGAACCAGAACGCGGCCGATTCGATGCTGTGGCGGCTGGCCGTCAGCAAGCCGTGGTTCTGGTGGATGGCGGCCTTGACCTCCTTGAACCAGTCGCACACCGCCAGGCCCGCCTTCTCCTCCACCGCGACCTGTCCAGCCTCGTCCTGGATGACGATATGGTCTTCGAAGAAGGCTGCCGCATCCTGGCTGATCGGGTCGAGCGGGCGTCCGAGGGCGGCGAAAGCAGTGCCGTAGACGGTATGCGCGTGGCACATCGCCATGATGTCCGGATGCGCTTCGTGGACAGCTGCGTGCAGGACGAAGCCGGCGCGGTTGATCGCGTAGTCTCCCTCTACCACGCGGCCCTTGTGGTCAGCCAGGATCAGGTTGGACACCTTCACTTGCGAGAAGTGAACGCACATCGGGTTGGTCCAGTAGAGTTCCGGATGTTCCGGATCGCGCACCGTGAGGTGCCCGGCGAAGCCGTAGTCGTAGCCCTGTTGGGCGAAGGCGCGGCAGGCGGCGACCAGGCGCTGCTTGCGGTGCTGGCGCTCTTCCGCGAAGGACTCGAAGGACGGAATCTCCGGGTAAATCAGGCCTTCCTGCTTCGGATAATAGATCGAGCGCTTGGCGTCGAGCTGCAGGGCAGTCGGCTCGGCGCTCGCCACTTGTTTCACTTTGTCCAGCATGAAATTCTCCTCAGGTTGTCAAATATAAATAACAGATGCATGCCTTGCCGACACAATTGGTTGGCGGCGGATCGGACAGCACCAGGGTCAGGCGAGGTATGTAATGATCGTGACGCAGGGTGTTACAGGTCGAGCACCAGCACGCCGCTCGTGGCACGCGATACGCAAGCGGTCAGCCACTGGCCATGTTCTTCATCGCTCAGGATGTAATCGCGGTGATCGACTTCTCCCTCGAGATAGCGGATCTTGCAGGTGGCGCAGAGGCCGGCCTGGCAGGAGGTCTCGATGCGAATGTTGGCCTGTTCGAGCACGTCGGCGATAGTTCGGTCTGCCGGCACTTCGAGCATCGCGCCGGTGCTGGCGATCTTCACCATGAAGCTACCTGGTGCGACGTTGAGAGCGGACGGGCTGGGCTCAGGGGCCTTGAAGTGTTCAAAGTGAACGGTACCTGCCGGCCAGTGGCTGGCCGCTTCCGCACACGCCTTCATAAAGCCGCCGGGGCCGCAATAGAACACGTGTGTGTCTTCGCCGGTTTCGCTCAAGAGCTTGGCAATGTTCAGCCCGTTGGCCGGGTCCCCATGGTCGAAGTGGAAGTGGAGCTTGCCGTGGTCCCACTTTGCATCGAGTTGTTCCTTGAAGGCGACGCAACCGGCATTCCTGGCGCAGTAGTGCATTTCAAAAGGAACACCCGATGCTTCGAGCGCGTGCGCCATCGACTTCAATGGCGTCATACCGATACCGCCGGCGAGCAGGATGACCTTTTTCGCACCTGGCACCAGCGTGAAGTTGTTGCGCGGCTGGCTGACGGTGACAATGTCCTGCACACGCAGCGAGTCGTGAAGGGCCTTGGAACCGCCCCGCCCTTTCTCGTCGCGTAGGACGGCGATCACGTAACGGTGCCGCTCCATGGGCGAATTACATAGGGAATATTGGCGAATGATGCCGTTCGGCAGGTGGATGTCGATGTGCGCGCCGGCCGTGAACGGCGGCAGCTCTTCGCCGGCGGGATCCACTAGCTCATAGGAGTTGATTCCTTCGGCTTCGTAGCGGATCTGGCGTACCAGCAGCGACAGGTTCGTTTGCTGTCGGCCGACAGCGATAAAGGTCTGATTCATTTCCATGACTGTCTCCTTGATTGCCAGGGTCTGCGCCCTTTATTGCATTGCACGACGTGGACGCAAACACGGGCCGGACCCGCAGGTCCGGCCCGGGCATCAGTTCTTGGTGGACTGTTCCAGCTCGTCGAAACGCTGGCGGACGAAGGCAGCGCGCTCGTCGCCCTTGAGCTTTTCGCTCTCGGTGATGATGGCCACGATCTGGCGCGTCACGTGACGGCGACGCGCCACTTCCTCTTCGACGGTCGCACCTTCCGGCACCTCGAGCACGTTGCCCGAGCAATAGCTGTTGGGTGCGGCGGCGTTGTCACGCAACCATTGCGCGAACTGTTGTGGGCCAGCGGCCGGGTTGGTGCCACGTACGGCGTCACGCAGCATCTTGCGGAACTGGAAGACACCGGCGTCGAACTTGGTTGGGTTCTCGAGCGCGTGCACGGCGATCGGGCGCTGGCTGATGATGGCTTCGTAGTCGCCCGGTGCGTACTGGCATTCCTTGTAGTTCTCGCGTGCACGGTGGTCCGACGGGATCGGCGGCATGTCTTCCAGCTTGTACTTGCCGAAGCGTTCCGGACGGCGCATCGCAACCTGCCCTTCGAGAAAGTCGATGGTTTCGTAGCCGACCATTTCCTTGTTTCCCACGCCGCGGGTATCGATGCCAGGGCCCATGACGCGCCAGCCAATCATCTTGCTGTTGACGTCGTCGACCGGCACGGTCCAGCGCACGATGTGAAAGCGGCTGAACAGCTTCTTCTTCGAACCGTCTTCCGAGGTGTAGGCGTGCAGGCTCAGGTTCGGCAGTACCTGGTGCTGGACGCGCACAAAGAGGCGGTCCTTGTTCACCCGGCGCGCGCCGGCGCAGGCCAGGCCGCGGCCCTGGTGGATCGGGATGAACTGCATGTCCGGGGCCACTTCCATCGACGCCGCCCCCACTTCGTCGAAGGTGGTACCCTGGAACTGGCCGTTCACCACGTTCTTGGCGGCGTGCAGCGCGGTCGGGTGGAAGTTGTCGGCCGCATTGTCCTGCACCTGCAGCCAGTTGCAGTGCTGGAAGTTGCTGTACGGGACCAGCTCATCGCCCTCCGCGACCGTGAAGTTTCCTTCCCACTCAGGGAACGGCGGTTCTTCTTCCGGCGGGCCCATGTAGGCGAAGACCAGGCCATTGCGCTCGAAAGCCTTGTAGGCACCCTGCTTGATCGAGCACGCGTATTTTTCCGCTTCCTTTTCTTCGCCTTTCGGGAAAGGAACATGCAGGCAGGTGCCGTCGATGTCGAACACCATGCCGTGATAGCAGCACATGATGCCCTTCTCCTGAATGGCACCGTATTCCAGCGAGGCACCACGGTGCACGCAATGCGCATGCAGCAGGCCGACGCGGCCGGACTTGTCGCGGAAGGCGACGAGTTCTTCGCCGAGGATCTTCAGGAAGTGCGGCGTGTCGGTCAGCTCCATCGACATGCAGACCGGATGCCAGAAGCGGCGCATGTATTCGCCCATCGGGGTGCCAGGGCCGACCTCGGTCAGTTCCGGATCATGACCGGGAACCTTATTGGTGTGATAGCCCCCGAACGGGATGAGCTTCTTGACGACCGGTTGGGCGGCGGCGGTTTCTGCAGTCTTGTCGCGGGTGTTCATGTTGTCTCCTGTGAAGAATCGATGGCTCCGTGGCCAGTCTGTGCTCAGTATTCTGTATACAAAGTGATTGGGCAAAAAAATTTGCTGCATTGACGAGGGCGCTGTTATTCGCCCTCCACTTACTTCAGTTCTTGCTTCGATCTACCATTTTGCTTGCTGCGATCCAGGGCATCATGGCGCGCAGCTTTTCGCCAACTTGCTCGATCTGGTGTTCGGCATTCAGTCGGCGGCGTGAGCTGAGCGTCGGGGCGCCGGCCTTGTTTTCGAGGATAAAACTCTTCGCGTATTCGCCGGTCTGGATATCCTTCAGGCACTGACGCATTGCGTCCTTGGTCTCCGCGGTTACGATACGCGGGCCGGTGACGTATTCGCCGTACTCTGCGTTGTTGGAAATACCATAATTCATGTTGGCGATGCCGCCTTCGTAGATCAGGTCAACGATCAGTTTCAACTCGTGCAGACACTCGAAGTAGGCCATCTCCGGCGCGTAGCCGGCTTCCACCAAGGTTTCGAAGCCCGCCTTGATCAGCTCGACGGTACCGCCGCACAGCACCGCCTGTTCACCGAACAGGTCGGTCTCGGTCTCTTCACGGAAATCGGTTTCGATGATGCCGGCACGGCCGCCGCCGTTGGCCATGGCGTAGGACAGCGCGATGTCGCGTGCCGAGCCCGACTCGTCCTGATAGACGGCTACCAGGGTTGGTACGCCCCCGCCCTGCACGTAGGTGCTACGCACCGTATGGCCTGGTGCCTTAGGAGCGACCATGATGACGTCAAGGTCACTGCGAGGCACAACCTGACCATAGTGAATATTAAAACCATGGGCAAAGGCCAACACCGCGCCATGCTTTGCGTTCGGCTCAACGTTTTCCTTGTAGACCTGGGCGATGTTCTCGTCCGGCAGCAGGATCATGATGACGTCGGCGCTCTTTACCGCTTCATTGACCTCGGCGACCTTCAGGCCGGCCGCTTCGACTTTGCTCCAGGAGGCGCCGCCGCGGCGCAGCCCCACCGTAACCTTTACGCCCGAGTCGCTCAGGTTCTGGGCATGCGCATGCCCCTGCGAGCCGTAACCGATGATCGCGATCTGCTTGTCCCGGATGAGGGAAAGGTCGCAATCCTTGTCGTAAAAAACTTTCATGACACCCCTTTTTGAGTTCAGTATTCTGTATACAGAGTTCATTCTTGGCCTCTTTCGCCTGGATGTCAAGCTTATTTGGAGGATGTGCGAAAAGTTGTGCATCTTGCCGTACGGAGACAAATTGACTTCATGCCGGATAAACGTATACTGAATACAAAGGTGCCCTATGCTTACAAAATTGTCGAAAATTCAAGTACGTCCTGATCTTGTTGATGAGGTGTATAAGTCACTTCTGGACGCGATCAGCGACGGTTCCCTTCCGCCGGGTGCACGGATTACCCAGGAGGAGATCGCGGAGCAGATGAGCGTATCGCGCTCACCTGTCCTGCAGGCTCTTCGGCTGCTTAAGAAGGACGGCTTGGTACAAGATGCTCCCGGACGCGGAATTCTTATTGCAGAACTTGACCCGCAATGGATCGGTAACCTGTACCAAGTACGTGGCGCCCTTGATACCTTAGCGGCAAGGCTTGCAGCCGAACGACACGCCGACATCGGCATCGAGATCATCGAGGCGGGGCGGCGAGCAGCGCGTGGAAACGACGTCAAGGCCATGATCGAGGCCGATATTGCGTTCCATATGGCTATTTATCATGCGTCGGGAAATCCTCTCATCGTTGAGACTACCCAACTGCATTGGGCGCACTTGCGCCGTGTGATGGGTGCTGTGCTGCAGTCAGCTGGTCAACGGGAGTCGATCTGGGATGAACACGAAGAAATTGCGAACGCAATCAAGGCAGGCGATGTCAGCCGCGCGGTAGAACTGTCCGACGGGCATGCGGTGGTAGCACGCCAGAACTTGGTATCCCGCCTGGATGAAGTATTAGGAACGTCTTCAACGACGCAGAAGCCGCGAACGGCTGCACTGGCGTTATGAGCCGTACTCTTGACGTCGAAACTAGACAGCGAATCTGCTTCTACCATGGTGATGGAAGCTGGTGGCATTGCAATTAGCTTGGCACTGTGCGTGCGTGAGCATATCCTTCCCGCTACGACGCTATCCGGCTCGGACGGCCGTCCGTGCAGCGGGCTGCTGAACAATAGGGCAAAAGCGAGTGTGGCGCGACCGAACCAGGCGAGCTCCATGGTCCATCCTGTCCGTCAGTGGGGAACGAACACTGTAGCGGAGGCATCAACGAAGACTTTGCCTCACTTCAGTCGAGAAGAAGCAGATAACTACAAGGTCCTCGCGCTGCACGCAGGACCTGCCCGGCTCAGGCCCCGTGCCCGAACACCGCCCCCGCCCCTTCCAGGATCCGCCGCACCGCCGGATGCCCTTCCCTCCTCTCCACCGACACGGCATAAAAATGCTCGACGATGCTGTCGATGGTGCCGACTTCCACCAGCCCGGTTTCGAGCTGCACGATGCTCGAGAGCACCGTGGGCGCCGCCATGAAGCCGGTACCGGCAGAGGCGAAGGACTTCAGCAGCGCGCCGTCGTCGAATTCGCCCACCGTGATCGGACGCAGGTCGTGGCGCTCGAACCAGCTCTTGAGCTGGGTGTGGACGGCAGCGTCCTGGCCGGGCAGCAGGAAGGGCGCGTTGCGCAGGCGCTGCGGGAACTCGCCCGGCCATGCCCGGCATAGCTCCGGGTGGCCGAACACGGTGAGCGTGCTCGACCCCAGCCGCTGGGTGTAGCCGCGCACCGCGCCGCCGGTGGGCAGGCCCTGGTCGGCGATCACCAGATCGAGCTTATGGGCGGCGAGATCGACCACCAGGTCGTCGAAGCGCCCTTCGCGGCAGATCAGGCGCATCGCCAGGCCGACTTCGCGCGCAGGCTGCAGCAGGCGGAAGGCCATCGGCTTGGCGATCACGTCGCAGATGCCGACCCGCAGGGTTTCATCGCCCGTAAAGGCGCCGCGCCGCACTGCCTGCTCCAGCTCGTTGCCGAGGTCGAAGATCTGCTCGGCGTAGCGCAGCACGGTCTTGCCGGCCTCGGTGAGCTCCAGCACCCGCCCCTTCTTCTTGAACAGTTCCTCGCCCAGCTGCTCTTCCAGCACCTGCAGCTGCATGCTGATCGCCTGCGCCGTCACGTGCAGCTGCTCGGCCGCGCGCGCCACCGTGCCATGGGTGGCGACCGCGTGGAAGTAATGCAGGTGCTTGTAGTTGATCATCGCGATAAAACCTCAATAAAACTTACGCTTTACGAAAGATTAATCGATTTTACTTTAGTTTTGTGCGCTTCTATAGTGATCTCACTTACACACAACAACGAGGTCACCATGCACACTTATCAAACCAATAGTTCCGAAGCCGTCAGCCGCATCCTGGCGCTGACCATGATCGTGGACGGCCACGTGAGCCCGTCCGAGGTGAGTGCCATGCACCGCTCCCCCTACCTGCAGCAGGTGCAGATCGACGACGACACCTTCGATCGCACCTTGCGCCAGCTGTGCGAGGACCTGCTCGATGCCGCGGCCAACCGCCATGCCGGCATGGTCGAGATCGACCCGCGCCTGATGGACGCCCTGCTGCTCGACATCCGCGATCCGCTGCTGCAGATCCGCGTGTGGCGGACCATGGTCGACATCGTGCATGCCGACGGCCACCTCGACGGCCGCGAAGCGACCCTGGTGCGGCGCGCGGCGCGCGCCTGGTTCGGCCAGATTGATGCCGAGGATTCCTTCACCACTGCGGCCCTGGCCAACTAAGGCCGCCTGTTCTAAACGGAGACCATCATGGAATTGTTGACTACGCTCTGGCTCGGCACGCCAGCCTGGAGCTGGCTGGTGTTCCTCGCCATCGTCGTGGTGCTGCTGGCCTTCGACCTCGGTGTGCTGAACAAGAAGGACCACGTCATCGGGGTCAAGGAAAGCCTGAAGCTGTCGGCGCTGTACATCGCCGCGGGCCTGCTGTTCGGCCTGTGGGTCTGGCATGAATTTGGCAGCGAGAAGGGCATGCACTTCTATACGGGCTTCCTGATCGAAAAGAGCCTGTCGCTGGATAACATTTTCGTGATCTCGCTGATCTTCGCCACCCTGGCGATCCCGCCGCTGTACCAGCACCGCGTGCTGTTCTGGGGCATCATGGGTGTGATCATCACGCGCGGCATCATGATCGGCGCCGGCACCGCCCTGGTGGAAAGCTATTACTGGACCCTGTACATCTTCGGCGCCTTCCTGGTCTTCACCGGCATCAAGATGTTTTTCGTGGATAGCGACAGCGGCGACATCCGCGAGAGCCGCGTCCTGTCCTGGCTGAAGCGCCACATGCGCATCACGCCTGAGCTGCACGGCAACCACTTCCTGGTGCGCCAGCCGGACCCGGCGCGACCAGGCAAGACCCTGCTGTGGGCGACGCCGCTGTTCCTGGCGCTGTGCATGGTGGAGATCACCGACGTGGTGTTCGCGGTCGACAGCGTGCCCGCCATCTTTGCGATCACCAGCGACCCGTTCATCGTCTACACCTCGAACATCTTCGCGGTGCTGGGCCTGCGTGCGCTGTACTTCGCGCTGGCGGCGATGGTGGCGCGCTTCCACTACCTGAAGTACTCGCTGGCCGCGGTGCTGGTCTTCATCGGCTCGAAGATCTTCCTGGGCGACTTCGTCTTCGGCGGCAAGGTGCCGGCCGAGCTGTCGCTGGCGGTAACCGGACTGCTGCTCGCCTCGGGCATCCTGTACTCGCTGTGGAAGACCCGCAAGGACCCGCCGGCGGTGGCGGGCTAAGGGTCACCCCGCACGGCGGCGCTGGCGGGCGCGCACACGGAGGCGCCCGCCGGCGACAGCCGCAACAGTCGATCCCGGCTGTTGACTCCGTACCAAGCCTCAGCCATACTCGGATAAATGCTAGCGCTATCATTTAGTGATATATAAATGGTAGCAACTGGTTCCGGCGCGCCAGACGCCTGACCTATAACGATATCCGAGACACATGAGCCATCCAAAAGCGACCCCTGCACGCTTGGGAGTAGTCGAGAAGCTCGGCTACAGCCTGGGCGACCTTGCCGCCAACCTGATCTTCCAGACCCTCCTGACCTTCATCGCCTTCTTCTACACGGACGTGTACAAGGTCAGCCCGGGCGCCGCGGCTTCCATCATCTTCATCGGCGGCATCGTCGGCGCCTGCTTCAATCCCCTGATGGGCCTGCTGGCGGACCGCACCCACACGCGCTGGGGCAAGTTCCGCCCCTGGATCCTGTGGACCTCGATTCCCTTCGGTCTCACCGCGCTGCTGGCCTTCAGCACGCCCGATCTCGGGCAGCAGGGCAAGATCGTCTATGCGCTGCTGACCTATATCCTGCTGATGCTGGTCTACTCGGCCAATAACCTGCCCTACTCGGCCAGCGCCTGGCCCAGCAGCGCGTGGAGGCGCAGTGGTGGCGCGATGCCTGCCTGGCGTATTTCATGCACGTGTCGGGACGGGCGCTGCCGGCCGGGTCGAAGGCGCCGGCGCAGCCGCTCGAGTACTACCGCGTGCAGCGTTTCCCGTACGCGCCTGGTAACGGCTGAGCCGTTCGTAGGGGTGATCTGGTCCAGTGGACCAGATCACGGTCTCCCGTCCGCGCGTTCAACTCACGGATGCGCTGCCACTGCGCTTGCACTGGCTGAACGCGCGGACGGCATAGCCGTCCACCCTACCGTCAGCGGCGGCACTCCTTTAGCAATGCCAAGGGCACCGCCTCCGCCATCGCCTGGTAGCCCGCCATGTTCGGATGCAGCCCATCATTGTCATACGCCTTGCCCAGACGATCCGGCCGCGCCGGATCGCGCAGCGCCGCATCGAAGTCGATCACCCCGTCGAACACGCCCGAGCGGCGGATCCAGTCGTTGTAGGCCAGTCGATCCTGTTCGTTCGGCGCCTTGGGATGGTAGTACTCGCTGCCGGCATAAGGGCCGATGGTGGCGCCGATCACGCACACGCCGCGCGCATGGGCGCGCGCCACCGACTGGCGCAGTGCTTCCTGCATGTCGGCCAGCAGCTGCCGGCGCGCCTCAAGGCTGTCCTTCGCATCACGGTGCTAGGTGCCGAAGTCGTTCACGCCGATCAGGACGATCGCATGGCGCACGCCGGGCCGCCCCAGGACGTCACGCTCGAAGCGCGCCGTCATGTTGGGGCCAAGGCCGTCGCGCAGCAGGCGCCCGCCGCCGATCCCCGCATTCACCACCCCTATTCCGCCCATGCCGGCCTGGCGCAGCCTGGTCGCCAGGCCGTCGGTCCAGCGCAGGTTGGTGTGCGGCGCGACGCCATAGCCGTCGGTGATCGAGTCGCCGATCGCCACCACGGCATGCGTGCCGGGCTGGTCCTCGACCTCGATCCCGGCCAGCTGGTACCAGCGCGTGAAGCGCGACGCCTGCGGCAGCTCGTCCGCTGCCAGGTGCTGTCCCGGCGCGATGAAACTGGTGGCGCGGGCGCCCGGGTGGCCGGTCTGGCGGCTGGGGGCATCCGGGTAATGGATCGACACCGCCAGGTCGGCTCCGACCGCATGGGAGATGGCGACCGGGTCGCTCAGGTATTCGGCGCCGGCCGGGATCGTGACCGCGGCGGCGCCGCCGAAGCGCAGGACGCGGCTGCTGCCGGGCACGATGCTGGAGCGGCCGGGCCCGTCCGACAGCGCGATGCTGGCGCCGCCGATCGCCAGCGGCTCGGTGCCGAAGACATTGCTGAACCTGACGCGCAGGCGCGCGCCGCCGAGCGACACCCGCACGACCTGGCGCAAGGTGGCGTCCTGCCACTGGGCGGGCACCAGCTGGTGCTCGGGGCCGGGCAGCATGTTCGCGGTTCCCCAGGATGCCACCCACTGTCCTTCGGAGGCAACCGGGCCGCCGGAAGCGGCACACCCAGCCAGCAGCATGGCAGCCAGCGCGGCTGCCAGAATCGATTGACGCGCCATCGCAATTCCTTCACACTGGTTATGTTAGCGCAATCATTTTATTTGATACCAATGTTACGAGCAAGTTCCATCCTTGCTTGCAAGGAGACTCTTCCATGAATCCGATCCAGCCACACGCCAGCCCGACCGTCACCGAGATGCAGGTGATTCCGGTGGCCGGCACGGACAGCATGCTGCTCAACCTGTGCGGCGCCCATGCACCCTACTTCACGCGCATCCTGGTGCTGCTGAAGGACAGCGCCGGCAACACCGGCTTGGGTGAAGTGCCGGGGTCGAGCGGCATCCTGCGTGCGCTAGATGTGAAGTTGCAAGAGGTTGTTTCGGTTGGTTGAGAGCCTGGACATTGGCGCCTTGCCGCTGATGCCCTGGTGCGGGCGATGCCAGTTGTAATGATGGATCCACTCACGCAGCGTGGCTGCACGCTCGTCGGAGCTCTTGTAGACGAAGCCGTAGGCCCATTCACGTAACGCCGACTGGATGAAGCGTTCGGCTTTGCCGTTGGTCTGGGGCCGGTAGGGCTTGGTAAAACGGTGCTTCAGGTCCAGCCCTGTGCAAACGCGGCTAAAACTCTTTGCACGGAAGGCCGAGCCATTATCGGTCAGCAGCCGCTTGGGTTTCGCACCCAGCGAGCAGTAATACGCATGAGCGTTCGCCAGGAAGCGGCAGGCGCTTTCCTGTGACTCATCAGGGTGCAGCTCGGTGTACGCAATCCGGGCATGATCGTCGACGGCCACAAACAACACTTCCCAGCCCGCACCGCGGCTGCGGTCACGACGGTCACCAGTAGCCCGGTGACCGGTCTTCTCGATCCGGCCTAGCTTCTTCGTATCGATGTGTATGAGGTCGCCCGGATTCTCGTGCTCATAACGCTTCACTGGATCGGCCGGTTCCAGATCCGACAATCGCGCCAGGCCAGCACGACCGAGCACACGGCTTACCGTGGCTTTTGATAGCGACAAATACTCGGCGATGCGTGCTTGCGTCATTCGCTTCTTGCGCAGCTCAACGATGGTCAGCGCCTTCGATTCATCAATGGCACGCGGACTGCAGTTAGGACGTGAAGAGCGGTCAACCAAACCTGGCTTTCCCTCGGCGAGAAAGCGACCGACCCATTTGCGCACGGTTGCTGCGCTGACGCCGTATAACTGCGCCGCTTGGCTATCAGGCAAACGAGATTTCAGGACGTCTTCGACCATTTCGACTCGACGGATGAAGGTCAATCGGGCATTCTTATGGATGTTCATTCGGTTGGTTTCCTTGAGAACTGGGGGTTTGGCGATTTCCAGTTTCGCAAATCCAATCCGAATGAACAACCTATTGAAACATCACAGCTAGAGCGCCTCGTGCCGCTCATCACCGGCACCCCGATTGCGCGCTACCGCCACACGCTGAACACGCTGCGCGGCGCCATCGCGGGGCCGCACCACCAGGTCGGCTCGGATGCGGAAGCGGCCCTCCTGGCGCAGCCGCACGAGATCAACCTGCGCCTCGAGAACGTGATCACGGCGGTCGAAGCCGCGCTGCTCGACCTGCTCGGCCAGCACCTGGGCGTGCCGGTCTGCGAACTGCTGGGCAGCGGCCAGCAGCGCAGCCACGTGCCGAGGCTGGCCTACCTGTTCTACATCGGCGAGCGCCGGCGCACCGACCTGCCCTATGCTGCCGGCAGCGGTACGGACGACTGGCATGGCGTGCGCACTGAAGAAGCGCTCACCCCGGAGCGCATCGCCGACCTGGCCGAGGCCAGCGTCGACAAGTACGGTTTTCGCGACTTCAAGCTCAAGGGCGGCGTGATGCGTCCGGAGGAAGAGGTCGCGGCGGTGGCGGCCATCAAGCGGCGCTTCCCGGAGTCGCGCGCGACGCTCGACCCGAACGGCGCCTGGGCATTGAACGAGGCGATTGCCGCCTGCCGCGGCCAGGGCCACATCCTGGCCTATGCCGAAGACCCGTGCGGACCGGAAGGAGGCTATTCCGGACGCGAGATCATGGCCGAATTCAGGCGCGCCACCGGCATCCCGACCGCCACCAACATGGTCGCCACCGACTGGCGCCAGATGGGCCACTCGCATCTGCTGGGTGCGGTCGACATCCCGCTGGCCGACCCGCACTTCTGGACCATGGAAGGCTCGGTGCGCCTGGCCCAGCTGTGCCACGACCGGGGCCTGACCTGGGGCTCGCATTCGAACAACCACTTCGACGTGTCGCTGGCCATGTTCACCCACGTTGCCGCCGCCGCGCCCGGCAAGATCACCGCCATCGACACCCACTGGATCTGGCAGGAGGGCCAAGAGCGCCTCACGCGCGAGCCTTTGCCAATCGTCGGCGGCCAGGTGGCAGTGCCGGAGCGCCCGGGCCTGGGCATCGAGCCGGACATGGCGCGCATCGAGCAGGCCCACCTGCTGTACAAGAAGGTGGCGGCGGGTGCGCGCGACGACGCCATGGCGATGCGCTACCTGTTCCCGGACTGGACCTACGACCCGAAGCGCCCGAGCTACGCGCGCTGAGCGTCCGATGTTCAGCGCAAGGCCGCCTGCAGCTGCCTTGCCATCCTTCCCACCAGCGCCCGCCACAGGTAGCCGCCCATCTTGAGCGGCCGGTGGCGGTCGGCGCCGCGCCGCCGCATGCGCTGCGGCAGGAAGAAGCGGCCGAAGGTGGACAGCCCGCTGCGCCGCAGCGTCCAGAAGCAGCCGCCCGCATAGACCGTGTCGAAGCCATCCTCGGAACGCAGCAGCTGCAGCGCGGTTCCCGAAAACATCGCCACGTGGGCGGCCTGCGGTTCGCCATCGATGCGCGGCCGCACGCGGAAACCGTGCCGGTAGGACAGCTCCACGGTCTGGCGCAGGTCGGGCAGGTGCACCAGCAAAGGCCGCAGCGGCCCGATCGTCTCGAGCAGGCGCGGCAGCACATGCATCGCGGCCTTGATGCGCTCGCGGTAGCGCGCAAAGGCGGCTTTCAGCTCCCCCAGCGAGGCCTGCGGCGGGCGCGGCAGCGGCGGCGGCCGCTTGCGCCAGCACCCGGCCCAGTGCTCCAGTGCGCGCTCGTGCGCGGCCCCGAGTGTACCCGGCGTGTCGCGCTGCAGGTCGATACTGCTGCCCGGGGTGAGAAAGCGGATCACGCCGCGCACGTTGTCCAGCCGCGACAGCTCGATCAGCTCGGGCGGCGACAGCCTGCCGCCGTTGAGCCAGACGTTGTCGGCCCGCGCAAAGCGCGCGAACGAGGCGACCGGCACCACCAACCTGGGCCGGAAACGCTCGACCTGCAGCGCCAGGCGCTCCACTGCCGCCCTGGCGGCCGCCTCGCGCACCGCGAACTGCTCCGGATTGCCGCACCAGCCCATGCTGCCGAAACCGGTGAGCAGCAGGTCGATGCGCGAGGCGGCCCGTCCGATGCGCGGCGCCGCCGCGTGACAGGCGGCATCGGTGGCCAGCGCCCGGTCGCCCAGGTTGAGGATGGTCCGGCCGCCGCAGCTGATCAGGCAGGCGGAATCGCCGTCGCCGTTGGCCAGCGCGGTCAGGCGCAGGTCGCCGGCCAGCGCCACGGTGAGGCCGTCCGGGCACTCGGCCACCGGCAGGCGCTGGCGCCGCAATTCCTCGCCGATGCGCATGTCGCGCCCGGGACGGTAGAGGAAGGTGGCGATGCCGCGGAATTCGGCGCGCAAGCGCCGCAGGAAAGGCAGGGAGAAATGGTCGGGCTGGGCGCGCGAGCACCATATATAGACCGGCACGCCGGCGCTGTTCAGGATGTCGAGCAGGGCCGCATGGCTGGTGGCGCCGTCGACCAGGCTCCAGGCGTCGTTCAGCACCGCCCCTTCCAGCCACGGGTCGGACACCAGGAGGGCACCGTCGGTGCGGACCATGAAACAGGCATGGTTCAGGAAAGTAAATGTTGCGCGTGACATCGCGGGCACCTGGAAGTGGCTCGATCAAGGCCCAGCGTAGCCGCGCGCCACGGCGCGGGCATGATCCCTCACAATCGTGCGCCGGGACTGCATGCCACACCGGGCGCGCCGGCAGCATGCCGATGCTTCGCCAAATCACGGGAAACCTCTACAATAGATTGACGTAAAGAATCTTTTCCCGCCACCGCCCCTGCTTTCTGATCGGACCCTGCCGCCATGCCCATGGAATCCCTGCTGTTCGCCCCGCCGGCCACACTCAGCGCCACCCTCGTGGCCGCCCTGTTCGGGCTGCTCGTCGGCAGTTTCCTGAACGTGGTGATCCACCGGATTCCGAAGATGATGCAGCGCGAATCCGACAACTACGTGGCCCAGGAGAGCGGCAAGGAGCCGCCGCATACCGACCGCTACAACCTGATGGTGCCACGCTCCGCCTGTCCGCACTGCGGCCACCAGATCACGGCGCTGGAAAACATCCCGGTCATCAGCTGGCTGGCCCTGCGCGGCAGGTGCCGCAAGTGCAAGGCGCCGATCTCGGCGCGCTATCCGGCGGTCGAGCTGCTGACCGGCATCCTGGCCGGCGTGCTGGTGTGGACCTTCGGCAGCGGCCTGGCGGGCCTCGCGACCCTGCTGTTCCTGTTCCTCCTGGTGGCGATGACCTTCATCGACGTCGACACCCAGCTGCTGCCGGACGACCTGACCTATCCGCTGCTGTGGGCCGGCCTCCTGGTGAACCTGCACGGCACCTTCGTGCCCCTGCAGGATGCCGTGATCGGCGCGGCCGCCGGCTACCTGGTGCTGTGGTCGGTGTACTGGCTGTTCAAGCTGGTCACCGGCAAGGAAGGCATGGGCTACGGCGACTTCAAGCTGCTAGCGGCGCTGGGCGCCTGGCTCGGCTGGCAGATGCTGCCGACCATCATCCTGCTGTCCTCGGTGGTCGGCGCCATCGTCGGCATCAGCCTGATCGTGTTCGCCAAGCGCGGCCGCGACAAGCCGATTCCCTTCGGCCCCTACCTGGCGGCCGCCGGCCTGATCGCCCTGCTCTACGGCAGCGACATCAGCGCCCGCCTTGCCGCCGTCGTGGCAGGCTGAGATGGACGCGCCGCACAAACCGGCCTTCTCCGTCGGCCTGACCGGGGGCATCGGCTGCGGCAAGAGCACCGTGGCCGACATGTTCGCGGCGCTCGGCGCCGCGGTCATCGATACCGACCAGATCGCCCACGCCCTCACTGCCCCGCACGGCGCGGCGATGCCGGCCCTGATCGCCGAGTTCGGGCCGGAGTTCGCCACCCCCGAAGGGGCGCTCGACCGGGCGAAGATGCGCGCTCTCGTGTTCAGCGACGCCACGGCGCGTGCGCGCCTGGAAGCCATCCTGCACCCGCGCATCCGCGACGCCACCGCCGCCGCGGCAAGCATCGCCACCGGCGACTACGTGATCTTCGTGGTGCCCCTCCTGATCGAATCGGGCACCTGGCGCGAGCGCGTCAGCCGCGTGCTGGCGATCGACTGCCCGGAGGAGCTGCAGGTGGCGCGCGTGATGGCCCGCAGCGGCATCACGGAAGCACAGGTACGCGCCATCATGGCCGCCCAGGTCAGCCGCGAACAGCGCCGGGCGGCGGCCGACGACATCATCCTCAACGACGACGGACTGGACGCTTTACGCCCGCAGGTCGAGATTTTGCACGCCATGTATTTATCCCAGAGCAAAAGAACTTGAAAAACAATTGAATTAAGTCAATGCGGGATTTGTAATTTTACGCAGCATGGTTCAGAATCACGGGGTTGCTCGCCAGCCTACATTCAGAGGAATGTCATTTTGATCGTCTACGAATATCCTTTCAACGAGCGGATTCGCACGTTGTTGCGGCTGGAAGATTTGTACGAGAAATTCAAGTTCTTTGTGCAACAAGAGCACCCGATGCAGCACCACGTGGCCCTCGCCACGATCTTCGACATGCTGGAAGTGGCCGGCCGTGCCGATCTGAAGTCCGACCTGCTGCAGGAACTCGAGCGTCAAAAGCAGAGCCTGCTGTCCTACCGCTGCAATCCCAACGTCGCCACCGACGCGCTCGACGCGGTACTGGCCGAGCTGGACGCCGTCAGCGGCGCCCTGGTGGCAAGCCAGGGCAAGACCGGCCAGAACGTACGCGACAACGAATGGCTGATGAGCATCCGCGGCCGCACCATCATCCCGGGCGGCGCCTGCGAATTCGACCTGCCCTCGTATTTCGCCTGGCAGCATCGTCCCGCGCAGCAGCGCCAATCGGATATCATGGGCTGGTTCGCGCCGCTGGCGCCGCTGTTCGAGGCCCTGGCCCTGGTGCTGCGCCTGCTGCGCGATTCCGGCGGCCCGGCCAAGATGATCGCCGTGGGAGGCAGCTACCAGCAGATGTTGCAGGGAAAGGTGTACCAGATGCTGCGCCTGTCGATTGACGCATCGCTCGGCGCCATTCCCGAAATCTCGGCCAACAAGTATATGCTGTGGGTACGCTTTACCACCCAGGACGGGGACTGCAAGCCGAAGGCGCTCGAAACCGACGTGCCCTTCAACCTGACCCTGTGTAACTTCTGATTGTCGATTGGTGTTGAAATGACTGTTGTAGCCTGCCCGACCTGCGGCAAGAAGGTCGAATGGACCCCCGCGAACAAGTACCGCCCGTTCTGCTCGGAACGCTGCAAGCAGATCGACCTGGGCGCCTGGGCCGAAGAGAAGTACACGATTCCCGGCGCGTCCACCAACGATCCGCAGGACGACAAGCCGACGGACGGCTAGGACCGCCCGCGTCGACGGTCCCTGGGCCGTTCAGGTAAATCGCACCCGATCCAGCCATTCCAGTAACGGTATCGTCGCCGGCAACAGCGGGCTGACGCTATACCCACCCTGCCACGCGAAGGCCTGCCCTTCCAGGCTTTGCGGCTCCCCTTCCCACTCGCGGCAGATGTAGAAGTAGAGGCGCACGTGCGCATGCTCGTACACGTGCTCGACGCAGCACCAGGGGGCGCCGCTGAGCACCTTTATACCCAGCTCCTCGACGAACTCGCGCTGCAGCGCGTGGAAGATGTCCTCGTCCGGCTCGACTTTTCCGCCCGGGAATTCCCAATAGCCGGCGTAGGGTTTTCCATCCGGACGCTGGCCCAGCAGCACGTCGCCGTTGGGGCGCATCAGGATGCCGACCGCGACGTCGACCGGTTTTGCCGACCTTGTTGTTACTGCTGCTTCACTCATCGTTTTCTTGATCCGGCAACCTGCCGGCATAGTCCTTCGCAAATTGCCACGCCACCCGGCCCGAACGCGAGCCGCGCTGTAGCGCCCACTGCAGGGCTTCCATGCGCGCCGCCTCGATTTGCTCGGGCGTGCAGCCGAAACCGGCCAGCCAATGTGCGACGATGTCCAGGTAGTCGTCCTGCCTGAAAGGATAAAAGGAGAGCCACAGGCCGAAGCGTTCCGACAGCGAGATCTTTTCTTCGACCGTCTCGCCCGGATGCAGGTCGCCGTCGTCGCCATGGGTGTAGCCGGCGTTGTCGGACATTCTCTCCGGCATCAGGTGGCGCCGGTTCGAGGTCGCATAAATGAGCACGTTGTCCGACTGCGCCGAAATGCTGCCGTCGAGCGCCACCTTGAGCGCCTTGTAGCCGGCCTCGCCCTCCTCGAACGACAGGTCGTCGCAGAAGATCACGAAGCGCTCCGGCCTTCCCGCCACCAGGTCGACGATGTCGGGCAGGTCGGCCAGGTCGGCCTTGTCCACCTCGATCAGGCGCAGGCCCTGGTCGGCGAAGCCGTTCAGGCAAGCCTTGATCAAGGACGACTTGCCGGTGCCGCGCGCGCCGGTCAGCAGCACGTTGTTGGCCGGGCGGCGCAGCACGAACTGCCTGGTGTTCTGCTCGATCTGGCGCTTCTGCAGGTCGACGTGCTGCAGGTCCTCGAGCCGGATGGTCGAGGCATGCAGCACCGGCGCCAGGTACTTCCCACCGCCGTTGGCCCGCTTGCGCCAGCGGAAGGCAGCGCTGCGCTTCCAGTCCGGCTCGCGCGGCACCGCTGGTGGCAGCACCGCTTCGACCCGCGCCAGCAGGGCTTCGGCGCGGTGCAGGAACTGTTCCAGTGGCGTCATCGGTTACGAGCGATAGTCGGCGTTGATCGAGACATAGTCGTGCGACAGGTCGCAGGTCCAGACGGTGGCGCTGGCCTCGCCGCGGGCGAGCGTCACGCGCACCGTGATCTCGGCCTGCTTCATGACGCGCTGGCCATCCTCTTCCTTGTAGTCCGGGTTACGCCCGCCGGCCTTGGCCACCCACACGTCGTCCAAGTAGAGATCCAGCTTGGTGGTATCCAGGTCGTCGACGCCGGCGTAGCCGATCGCGGCCAGGATGCGGCCCAGGTTCGGGTCCGAGGCGAAGAAGGCGGTCTTGACCAGCGGCGAGTGCGCGATCGCGTAGGCGATCTTGCGGCACTCTTCCACGCTGCTGCCCTGCTCCACCGCGATGGTCATGAACTTGGTCGCGCCTTCGCCGTCGCGGATGATCTGCTGGGCCAGGTTGCGCGAGATATCGGTGACCGCTTCCTTCAGCGCTTCATACTCCGCGCCACTGGCGGCATCGATGTTCAGGCTGCCCGCGCCGGTGGCGACGATGATGAAGGAATCGTTGGTCGAGGTGTCGCCGTCGATCGTGATGCTGTTGAAGGAATGGTCGGCGGCGTGCTTCACCAGCTCGTCGAGCACCGGCTGCGCCACCCGGGCGTCGATCGCCAGGTAGCCGAGCATGGTCGCCATGTTCGGCTTGATCATGCCGGCGCCCTTGCTGATGCCGGTCATGGTGACCTGGTGACCGCCGATGGTGACGGTGCGCGACGCGGCTTTCGGCTGGGTGTCGGTGGTCATGATCGCCTCGGCGGCGTTGAACCAATTGTCCGCCTTCAGGTTCGACACCGCGGCGGGCAGCCCGGCGACGATTTTCTGGATCGGCAGCTGCTCCAGGATCACGCCGGTGGAGAACGGCAGCACCTGCTGCGCGTCCAGGCCGAGCAGCTTGGCCACTTCGGCGCAGGTGGCCTGGGCGTTGGCCAGGCCCTGCTCGCCGGTGGCGGCGTTGGCGTTGCCGGTGTTGACCACCAGCGCGCGAATCGGCTTGCCGCCATTCGCGACGGCCGCCAGGTTGGCCTTGCTCACCTGGACCGGCGCGGCGCAGAAGCGGTTGGTGGTGAAGACGCCGGCCACGGTGGCGCCCTCGGCCAGCTTCATCACCAGCAGGTCCTTGCGGTTGGGCTTCTTGATGCCGGCTTCGGCGAAGCCGATCTCGATGCCGTTGACGGGTTTCAGGTCGGCTGCGACTGGCAGGGGGGAATTGACGGCCATGGCGTTCTCTTAAAAGAAAAGATAGGTAATCCAATATTGTACTGCCAGCGGCGGCCAAGGCGAGCAGGCCTGTCCAGCTGCGGTTTTGCGCCTGAATGTATGCCCTGCGCATAAACCGATAACCCCTGCTTACACCCCCTTAATCTGCGTGTATGTACCAACTCTTGGTGGCGCATTGAGCACGATTCATTTCTGCCGAAATATTGTTCTAAATCAAACGCTTACCGTTTCCTGATCTGGAGTATGCATATACTCGACAGGCCCGGAAACGGCATGTTTTTTGCCCCTTCCGCGCAGCCATTCCGACGCCCTGTCGGGACCGTTTCAAACAACAAGACTGGAGACAAGAATGAAGGCAAGTACCAAGGCGCGGCTGATGATCGCGCTCTGTGCAGCACTGGTCGGGACGGCGGCATCGCCGCTCGCATACGCCGACGGCAAGCCGGCCGAGCTGACCGTGTCGGCCAAGCAGTACAAGCAGTACTTCCGGGAGGCCTCGAACGAGTTCAACGTGCCGGTCGAACTGCTGCAGTCGATCGCCTATGCCGAAACCCGCTGGCACCCGCACGTCCCCAAGGGCAAGCTCAAGAAGAACGGCGAGCCCGAGGTCGAGGTGGAATCGCACGAGGGCATGCCGATCAGCTACGGCATCATGGGCCTGCGCGACGACAATCACTTCGGCCATTCGCTGCGCGAAGGCGCGGCCCTGATCCGCGTCACGCCGGAACAGGCGGCTCTTGATACGCGCACCAACATCCGCGCCGCCGCCGCCCTGCTCGCCCACTACGGCGCCCGCAAGAACAAGGGCTTCCCGCTCGCGGACTGGGAAGCCGCGGTGGCGCGCTACAGCGGCATCCCGCAGCCGGAGATCGCGAAAATCTATAGCTACGAGGTCCTGACAGCGATCCGCCAGGGCCGGCGCAGCGACAAGTTCGAGATCGACCAGAAGCACGTCGAGATGGAGAAAGCTTACGGCAAGGAGCGCCTGCGCAAGCTGTCCGCGCGCCGCATCACGGTGGAGACCGGCACGCCCGATCCGAAGATCTCGGCGCCCGATTTCGGCGACACCCCGAATAAATAATAACGCAGCAGAATACGGAGACAACATTCATGAAAACAATGATGCGCAGCCTGCTCGCGGGCTTGTGTTTCGTCGCGTCGGCCCAGCCGGCGCTGGCCTCGACCGATTACCCGCCGGCCATCTGGAACCCGGCCGCCAGCTGCAATTATTCGAGCCGTACCGCCGCGGTCAGCCACGTGACCGTGCACACCACCCAGGGCTCGTATGCCGGTTCGATCTCCTGGTTCCAGAACTGCAGCGCCGGCGTCAGCGCCCACTACGTGATCCGTTCCTCGGACGGCCAGGTGACACAGATGGTGCGCGAGGCCGACAAGGCCTGGCACGTCGGGAACTCGAACGGCTACACCATCGGCATCGAGCACGAGGGCTACATCGCCAACCCCTCCGCCTGGTATACCACCGCCATGTACAACGCCTCGGCGGCGCTGACCAAGGATATCCTGGCCTCGCGCAGCCTGGCGCAGAAGGTGTACGACGGCAGCAGCGGCTGGAGCGCGGTGCCGGCGGACTCGCTGTACAACGTCAAGGGCCACGTCAACTACGCCAGCCAGAGCCATACCGACCCGGGCTCGGGCTGGGACTGGCCGCGCTATAAATCGCTGGTGGCCGGCAGCAGCTCGGGCGGCGGCACCACCACCACCTGGCCGCTGGTCCAGTACGGGAACACGGGCGAGCGCGTGCGCACCATCCAGTACCTGCTGCAGCAATGGGGCTATGCCCTCACCGTGAACGGCACTTTTGATACCACGACCCAGAACGCGGTGAAGAACTTCCAGTCCTCGCACGGCCTGGGCGCCGATGGCGTGGTCGGCAATGCCACCTGGCCGGCGCTGACCATCCTCACCCAGCAGGGCGACTCGGGCGCCAAGGTGCGCGCGGTGCAGAGCCAGCTCAACGAGAGCGGCGCCGGCATCGCGGTGGACGGCGCCTTCGGCCCGGCCACGACGACCGCGGTGAAGAACTTCCAGACCTCGAAGGGCCTGAGCGCCGACGGCGTGGTCGGTGACGACACCTGGAACAAGATGGTCTGGTGAGCGGGGGTGTGCGAAGATGCTTGACCCTCACGCAAGGTGAGGGTCCAGAGTAGCGCTACGCATGAAGACGGGGGAAGCTCGATGTTGAAAGTGGGAGAACTCGCGGCGCGCGCCGGCCTGACGGTCCGCACGCTGCACCATTACGACGGCATCGGGCTGCTTTCGCCTTCGGCGCGCACTGACGCCGGCTACCGCCTCTACAACCGCGACGACGTGGCCCGCCTGCAGCAGATCCAGGCCCTGCGCGCGTTCGGCATGGCGCTGGCCGACGTCAAGGCTTACCTGGACAGTCCCGCCGCCTCGCCGCTGGCCATCGTCGAACGCCAGCTCTCCAGCCTCGACCGGCAGATCGCGCAAGCGCAGCAGATGCGCGAACAGCTGCTGCGCCTGCGCGCTCGCCTGACCGCCGGCGAGAAGACGGACCTGTCCATCTGGCTAACTACTCTGGAGCGGATGAGCATGTACGAACAATACTTTTCGAAGGAAGAACTGGCGCGGCTGCCGCTGTACCAGAATCCCGGGGCGCAGGCCGAATGGCGCGAACTGGTGCGGCACGCGCAGTCGCTGATCGACCGCGGCGTGGCGCCGCATGCGCGCGAGGCCAGGGCCTTTGCCGAGCGCTGGCTGGGCTGCGTGGCGCGCGACAGCGGCTCCTGCGGCTGACGGCGATGACTGGACAGGATGCGGCGGTCCAGCAGCAGCTTGGCCTGACGCCGGCCTTGCTGGCCTACATGCGCAACGCGATCAACGAACTGCGCTTCGGCATCTATGCGCGCTACCTGCCCGCGCAGACGGTGGAGCGCATGCGACGCCACGAAGCGTCCCACTCGGACGAGTGGATCGAGCTGGCCATGCAGATCCGCGCGCGGATGCAGGACGATCCGGAGGCCCGCTCCGATCAAGCCCTGGCGCTGGCGCGGCGCTGGTTCGCCATGTTCACCGACATGTTGGGCGACGATCCCGATGTGGTGGCACAGTTTCGCCGCGCCGCCAGCCTGGAACCGATGCTGCACCTGGGCACGGGTATCGGGGACGACGTGATCGGCTTCCTGCGCCGCGCCATGCAGAACATGCAGGCGCCGGCCGCCAAGGCCTGAACGAGAGGGAGGCGGCGCCGTTCAGCGCGGAATCGACAGCGCCAGCGTTTCCTTCAGCTCTTCCATCACCACATAGCTCTTCGACTGGCCGGCATCGGCCACGTGCAGGATCTCGCCCAGCAGGCGGCGGTATTCCGACATTTCCGCGATGCGGGCCTTGATCAGGTAGTCGAAGTCACCAGATACGAGGTGGCACTCCATCACTTCGGGAATGCCGAGCATCGCGCGGCGGAAGCGATCAAAAGCCTTTTCGGACTTCTGGTGCAGGGTGATCTCGACGAACACCAGGATCTGCAGGCCCATGGCCTGCGGATTGACGCGCGCGTGGTAGCCGCTGATCACGCCGTCGCGCTCCATGCGCTTGACCCGTTCGATGCAGGGCGTCAGCGACAGCCCGACCTGCTCGGCCAGGTCTTTCATGACGATGCGCGCGTCGTCCTGGAGGATCGCCAGGATGTGCAGGTCGATCTTGTCGAGGACGCGGTGGGAGTTCTTCTGGACGCGCATGAAGTTTCACTGAAAACGTGTGTAATAACAGGAACCATTATTCCATCACCACCTGTATCATGGCAATCTTTCCTAAATTTAGCTTCTTTTCTTACAGGACCTAGGCACATCATGCGCGTTCTCGTACTGGGCAGCGGCGTGGTCGGCGTGACCACCGCTTACTATCTGGCCAAGGCAGGCCACGACGTCACCGTCATCGACCGTCAACCCGGCCCTGCCCTGGAGACGAGCTTCGCCAACGCCGGCCAGATTTCGCCGGGCTATGCCTCGCCCTGGGCGGCGCCAGGCATTCCGCTGAAGGCCGCGAAGTGGCTGTTCCAGAAGCACGCGCCGCTTGCGATCCGCCCGGACGGCTCGCTGTTCCAGCTGCAGTGGATGTGGCAGATGTACCGTAACTGCACCGCCGACCGCTATGCGGTCAACAAGGAGCGCATGGTGCGCCTGGCCGAGTACAGCCGCGATTGCATCCGCGAGCTGCGTGCCGATACCGGCATCGAATACGAAGGCCGCAGCCTGGGCACGATCCAGCTGTTCCGCACCCAGCAGCAGCTGGAAAGCGCCGGCAAGGACATCGAGGTCCTGAAGGACGCCGGCGTCGACTATGAACTGCTGCTCGGCCACGACCTCGGCAAGGCCGAGCCGGCCCTGGGCAGTCACGGCACCCTGGTGGGCGGCCTGCGCCTGCCGAACGACGAGACCGGCGACTGCCAGATGTTCACCACCCGCCTGACCGCGATGGCGCGCGACCTGGGCGTGCGCTTCGAGTTCGATACCAGCATCCAGGCCCTCGACATCGCGGGCGACCAGATCACCGGCGTGCGCACCGACAAGGGCACCCTGGTTGCCGACCGCTACGTGTTGGCGCTGGGCAGCTACTCGCGCCTGCTGCTCAAGAACCAGTTCACGCTGCCGGTCTACCCGCTCAAGGGCTACTCGATCACCGTGCCGATCACGGACGCGAGCCGCGCCCCGGTGTCGACCATCCTGGACGAGACCTACAAGATCGCCGTGACCCGCTTCGAGGACCGCATCCGCGTGGGCGGCATGGCCGAGATCGCGGGCTACAGCCAGGTCCTGAACCCGGCGCGCCGCGAAACCCTGGAAATGGTCGTCAACGACCTGTTCCCGGGCGCCGGCGACACCCGCCAGGCATCCTTCTGGACCGGCCTGCGCCCGATGACGCCGGACAGCACCCCGGTGGTCGGCGCCACCCCGCTGCGCAACCTGTTCACCAACACCGGCCACGGCACCCTGGGCTGGACCATGGCCTGCGGCTCGGCCAGCGTCATCGCCGACCTGGTCAGCGGCAAGAAGCCGCAGATTCGCGCCGACGACCTCGCGGTGTTCCGCTACGCCGGCACCCCACAGCGCGGCGCCTCTCCCGAACTGATCAAGGCGTAATCCGGACATGGTGGATTCTGTGGATGCGTCCCGCGCGGGGGCGCGGCTGACGGTCGACCTGGGCGCGATCCGGGACAATTACCGGCTGCTGGCCAGCAAGACCAAGGGAGCCTGCGCGGCCGTCATGAAGGCGGATGCCTACGGGCTCGGGATGGAACAGGTGGCGCCGGCGCTGGCCCTGGAAGGCTGCAAGACCTTCTTCACCGCCCACCTCGAGGAAGGCATCCGCCTGCGCCAGCTGGTGCCCGAGGATTGCGCGATCTACGTGCTGCACGGCCCGCCGCCGGGCACGGCGCGCGACTGCTTCCAGTATGACCTGCGCCCGGTGCTGAACGATCCGGGGCAGATCCAGGAATGGCGCGCACTGGCCCGTACCCTGGACCGCGAACTGCCGGCCGCAATCCAGCTGGATACCGGCATGTCGCGCATGGGCCTGGCGCCGGAAGACCTGCTGGCGCTGTCCAAAGAGCGCGACTGGCTGGCGGGCGTGCGCCCCACCCTCGTGATGAGCCACCTGGCCTGCGCCGACGAGCCCCTGCACCCCGTGAACGAGGCCCAGCGCCGCCGCTTCGAGGAGCTGCGCGCGCTGTTCCCGGGCGTGCCGGCCAGCCTGGCCAACTCCTCGGGCGTGTTCCTGGGTTCGTCCTACCACTACGACCTGCTGCGCCCGGGTGCTGCGCTGTACGGCATCAATCCGCAGCCGGGCACGCCGAATCCGCTCAGGCAGGCGGTGTCGCTGCATGCGCGCGTGGTGCAGGTGCGCAGCGTGTGCGATGGCGCCGTGGTAGGCTATGGCGCGCACCACGCCTGCACCGGCGAGCAGCGCATCGCCACCATCGCGGTGGGCTATGCCGACGGCTGGTTGCGTTCCCTGTCGGGACGCGGCTTCGCCTTCGTGGACGGTGTCAAGGTGCCGATCGCGGGGCGGGTGTCGATGGACAGCATCACGCTGGATGTGACGGGGATCGCGCCGGAGCGCGTAGTGCCGGGTTCGGAAGTCGAGCTGATGGGGTCGCACCAATCGGTGGACGAGGTGGCGGCGCTGGCGGGGACGATCGGGTATGAGGTGCTGACACGCCTGGGCAGCCGATTCCATCGGCGCTACGTCTGAGGCTTGTTCGTTCAAGCATACCTGTCTAGTTCGTCGACCAGGTGAGGCTGCAGCTCTTCCAGCCTCATCACATTCCCCTTACGCGAGCCCTTGCGTAGTCTGGATACGGCCAGACCGGGAAACCGGGTGCGCCGGCGCGGTCTGCCGCTGTTACCCAGTCACCTCTACTTTTCGATTCCTTTGAGCCAGTCGCGAAACCATTGCACGGGCATGGCCTCGTCATCAAACGATCTCGAACGTAGCTCGTCGATCGAGTATGTGTTCACGAGATAGAGTTCCCACTGCGCATCGACATCGGTCAATACAGGTAGCAACTCTTCTATTGCTGGCTCAGCGTCAATATCAAGATACTGACATCAAAACCGATCGCACCACTCAGCGATCTGCTTGTGGCTGTACGGGCTGGCTTCTGGATTGGCACCGTAGGTAAGCACACGAATCACTGAGTCACGTGTGAGTGGAAGCTCAATCGGTCTAGACAATTCCATTGGTTTTTCCGAGTCGATCAGTTGGGAGGATTTGAATACTTTCTGCGGCCACGCCCGGCCGAACGCAGCCGGTGAACTCAGCATAGCAGCTTGCCAAGAAAAAATCGCCGCCTGTCATGAAGCCTCACATACATCCCATCGACAGCACAAACATCATGTTCAAACGAAAAAACGGCCGGGTTTTCACCCGGCCGTTTTACTTGTCACACGATACTTGGTGCTTACGCCAGCTTCCCGTGGCACGCCTTGAACTTCTTCCCGCTACCGCACGGGCACGGATCGTTGCGGCCGACCTTCATGCCCAGATAGGTATTGTGGTCTTCCGCCGCCACCGCCGCCGAGTCCGAACGTACCGGATTCGGGTTGAGCAGCTCTTCCGGCGCTGCCGACGGGTTGAAGTCGGCGTGCTGGAAGTTGATGTTTTCCAGCTGCGCCACTTGCGCCGCCATTGCCGCTTCGGCCGCTTCGACTTCCTCGCGGGTCTGGATGCGGACCGTCATGACGGTGCGGATCACCTCGTTCTTGATGCGGTCCAGCATGTCGCTGAACAGCTCGAAGGCTTCGCGCTTGTATTCCTGCTTCGGATTCTTCTGCGCGTAGCCGCGCAGGTGGATGCCCTGGCGCAGGTGGTCCAGCGCCGCGAGGTGTTCGCGCCAGTGGGTGTCCAGGCTCTGCAGCATGACGTTGCGCTCGAAGCCGCCGAAGGACTCCTTGCCCACCACCGCCACCTTGGCGTCGTAGGACTCGGCGGCTTGCTTCAGCACGCGCTCGAGGATGTCGTCGTCGTTCAGGTTCGGCTCGTCGGCCAGCATCTTCTGCAGCGGGATCGTGAGGCCCCACTCGGCCGCCAGCACCGACTCCAGCGATGGGATGTCCCACTGCTCCTCGACCGACTCGGCCGGCACGTACTGGCGCACCAGGTCGGTGAACACGCCCACGCGCAGCGAGGCGATCAGCTCGGCCATGTCCACGGACTCCAGCAGCTCGTTGCGCTGGGTGTAGATCACCTTGCGCTGGTCGTTGGCGACGTCGTCGTATTCCAGCAGCTGCTTGCGGATGTCGAAGTTCCTGGCCTCGACCTTGCGCTGGGCGGTCTCGATCGAGCGGGTCACGATGCCCGCTTCGATCGGCTCGCCTTCCGGCATCTTCAGGCGGTCCATGATCGCGCGCACGCGGTCGCCGGCGAAGATGCGCAGCAGCGGGTCGTCCAGGCACAGGTAGAAGCGCGAGGAGCCCGGGTCGCCCTGGCGGCCCGAACGGCCGCGCAGCTGGTTGTCGACCCGGCGCGACTCGTGGCGCTCGGTGCCGATGATGTGCAGGCCGCCTGCGCCCACCACGTGGTCGTGCAGCGATTGCCATTCGTCGCGCAGCACCTTGGCCTGCGCCGCCTTTTCCGCGTCCGACAGCGCGTCGTTGGCTTCGATGAGCTGGATCTGCTTCTCGACGTTGCCGCCCAGGACGATGTCGGTACCGCGGCCCGCCATGTTGGTGGCGATGGTGATCATCTTCGGGCGGCCCGCCTGCGCGATGATTTCCGCTTCGCGGGCGTGCTGCTTGGCGTTGAGGACGTTGTGCGGCAGGTTCGCCTTGTTCAGGATGCCCGACAGCAGTTCCGAGTTCTCGATCGAGGTGGTACCCACGAGCACCGGCTGGCCGCGCTCGTAGCAATCGCGGATGTCGTTGAGCATCGCGTTGTACTTCTCTTCGGCCGACTTGTACACCTGGTCCTGGCGGTCCTTGCGCTGCGACGGCTTGTTCGGCGGGACGACCACGGTCTCGAGCCCGTAGATCTCCTGGAATTCGTAGGCTTCGGTGTCCGCGGTACCGGTCATGCCGGCCAGCTTGCCGTACATGCGGAAGTAGTTCTGGAAGGTGATCGAGGCCAGGGTCTGGTTCTCGTTCTGGATGCGCACGCCTTCCTTGGCTTCCACGGCCTGGTGCAGGCCGTCCGACCAGCGGCGGCCCGTCATCAGGCGGCCGGTGAATTCGTCGACGATCACCACTTCGTTGTTCTGCACCACGTAGTGCTGGTCCTTGTGGTACAGGACGTGGGCGCGCAGCGCCGCGTACAGGTGGTGGATCAGGGTGATGTTGGCGGCGTCGTACAGCGACGCGCCTTCCGGCAGCAGGCCCCATTCGGTCAGGATGGCCTCGGCCTTCTCGTGGCCGGCTTCGGTCAGCAGCACGGTGTGCGCTTTCTCGTCCTTGGTGTAGTCGCCCGGGACTTCGATCTTGCCCTTGCCGTCCGGGGTTTCCTCGCCGATCTGCTGGGTCAGCAGCGGCGGCAGCGCGTTCAGGCGGTGGTACAGGTCGGTGTGGTTCTCGGCCTGGCCGGAAATGATCAGCGGGGTACGGGCTTCGTCGATCAGGATCGAGTCGACCTCGTCGACCACCGAGAAGTTCAGGCTGCGCTGCACGCGTTCGCGCACGTCGTAGACCATGTTGTCGCGCAGGTAGTCGAAGCCGAATTCGTTGTTGGTGCCGTAGGTGATGTCCGAGGCGTAGGCCTTCTGCTTGCTGTCGTGGTCGAGCTGCGACAGGTTCACGCCGGTCGTCAAGCCGAGCCAGCCGTACAGGCGGCCCATCGATTCGGCGTCGCGCTGGGCCAGGTAATCGTTGACGGTAATGACGTGCACGCCCTTGCCCGACAAGCCGTTCAGGTAGACCGGCAGAGTCGCCATCAGGGTCTTGCCCTCACCGGTGCCCATTTCGGCGATCTTGCCCTGGTGCAGGACCATGCCGCCGATCAGCTGGACGTCGAAGTGGCGCATCTTCATGACGCGCTTGGCGGCTTCGCGGCAGACCGCAAAAGCTTCCGGCAGGATGTCGTCGAGCGTCTCGCCCTTGGCCAGGCGGTCCTTGAATTCGGGCGTCTTAGCTTGCAGTTCGGCGTCAGACAGCTTTTCCATCTGGGGCTCGAGCGCGTTGATCTGACGCACGGTCTTTTGGTATTGCTTGAGCAGTCGCTGGTTACGGCTGCCGAAAATCTGGGTCAGGAATGACATTGCTGTGTTCTAGAAAATTACGCCGCAAAAAGAGCCAGGGGCGCCCGTCAATACGAGCTACCGAAGACCACCTATGGCAAAAAGCTACTGATTTTATCATGCGATCCGGCCACACTTGGGGACATTGGGTCGGATAACAAGGCTGCTCAACAGCAGAATGTTATCAAATTGCACTGCACGTGGACCTGGAACCACGTTCCCGGGGCCTTCCGTCCGCGCACGGGCGGCGAATATGGTATGTTGCGGGGCATAGCGAATCCGCTCTTTCCGGCCCTTTTCCCTGTCCCTTTTTTATCAGTGCATATCTACGGTACCAAGAACCGGCAGACCTCGATCGTCGCGACGGACTTCCTGCGCAAGGACGACCGCATGGCCAGCCTCCTGCCCGCCGCAATGCGGATGGCGCGCCTGCAGTCCGACTGCGCCGCCATCCTGCCGGTCATGGCCGGCAATACCGACGTGATCTCGTTCCAGGACGGGGCGCTGGTGCTGGCTGTGCCGAGTTCGGCCGTTGCGGCGAGGATGAAGCAGATGCTGCCCAAGCTGCAGTCGGCGCTGGCGCAGCGCGGCTGGGCGGTGGAATCGGTCCGGCTGAAGGTGCAGGTGGGACGCGCCATGCCGGACCAAAAGCCGCAGATGCGCACCCTGGAGTTGCCGAAGACGGCGGTGCAGGCATTCGAGGAACTGGCCGAGTCGCTGGAAGACACCAACCAGAACAAGGATCTGGTGGCGGCCTTGCGCAGGCTGGCCGAGAAGCGCAAGTAATGTAGCGCTTCTAACAACACCTTCAGGCAAGCCATGAAGGTGTTGCGGGCGCATCACATCTGCGCCCACTCCCGCGTCATCTGCCGCAGGTAGGAAGGCGGCGCCTCGCTCAGCGAATCGAACTCCACCCATTCGTAGGCATCCGGGGTCGCCAGCAGTTTGCGCAGCAGCTCGTTGTTGAGCGCATGGCCCGACTTATGGGCCGTGTAGCTGGCCAGCAGCGGGTGGCCGACGATATACAGGTCGCCGATCGCGTCCAGGATCTTGTGGCGCACAAACTCGTCCTCGTAGCGCAGTCCGTCCGCATTCAGGATGCGGTACTCGTCCATCACGATCGCGTTTTCCAGCGAACCGCCGCGCGCCAGGCCCATGCCGCGCAGGGTTTCCACGTCCTGCATGAAGCCGAAGGTGCGCGCGCGCGCCACGTCGTGCACGTAGGAGACGTCGCCGAAATCCACCGAGGCGCGCTGCATGGTGCCGTCCACGGCCGGGTGGTTGAATTCGATGAAGAAGTCGAGCTTGAAGCCGTCATACGGCGACAGGCGCGCCCACTTCTCGTTGTTGCCGCTGCCCTGGCGGATCTCGACGTCCTTGAGCACGCGGATGAAGCGCTTCGGCGCGTCCTGCTCTTCCAGGCCGGCCTGCTGCAGCAGGAACACGAAGGAAGCCGCCGAACCGTCCATGATCGGGATCTCCTCGGCCGTCACGTCCACGGTCAGGTTGTCGATGCCCAGGCCCGCGCAGGCCGACATCAGGTGCTCGACGGTGGAGACGCGCGCCCCGTCCCGGATCAGGACGGTGGCCATGCGGGTCTCGCCGACCACGTCGGCCGCGCTCGGGATGGCGACGATGGGATCGTAGTCGACGCGGCGGAAGGTGATGCCGGCGCCCGGCGGCGCCGGACGCAGGGTCAGTTCGACCTTGGTGCCGGAATGGACGCCGACACCGGTGGTGCGGACGACCTGTTTGATGGTTCGTTGTTTCAGCATCCGACGATTATAGCCCAGCGTTTATTGGCCCGCTGAGGGCATGCCGTCCTTACGGATGATCCGACTCCACGTGGACTTTTTCGTGGCGAATCAGATACATACCGCTGCCGATGATGATTGCCGCGCCCACCACCGTCCAGCCGTCCGGCAGGGTCTGCCACAGCAGCCAGTCAAGGCCGACCGCCCAGGCCAGGGCCGTGTATTCGAAGGGCGCCACGCTCGAGGCATCGCCCCGGGCAAAGGCTTCGGTGATGGCCAGCTGGCCGATGAAGCCGCTCAGGGCCAGGCCCAGCAACAGCGGAATGTCGCTCATCCGCATGCCAACCCACCCCGGCGCCGCCAGCAGGCCGGCGCCGATCGACATCATGAGCATCAGCCAGAACACCATGTGCTCGCTGCGGTCGGTCCTGGCCAGGATGCCGACCGTGATCGCCGAGACCGCGTACATCGCGGCCGCGCCCAGCACAGCCAGGCCGCCGATGGTGAGAAAGCCGGCGCCGCTCGGGCGCAGCACCACCAGCACGCCGCACAGTCCCACCCCGATGGCGATCCAGCGCGCCAGGTCGACGCGCTCTTTCAAAAACCAGACCGAGAGCGCGGTGATGATTGCCGGGGCGATGAAGAAGATCGTATAGGCCTCGGCCAGCGAGAGCTTGCGGATGCCGAAGGCGAAGAAGCTGAGCATGGCGATGCCGAGCACCGCGCGCAGGATATGCAGCGGCCAGCGGATGCGGAAGATGTCGCCGTAGCCGACCTTGATGCCAACGTAGACGGCGATCAGCGGCAGCGAGGTGAGCGAGCGCAACGCGGCCACCTGGATCGCCGGATAGGTCTGGGACAGCACTTTCATCACCGTATCCATCAGCGCGAACATGAACACGGCCAGCACCATCGCGTAGATGCTGTAGAGGTTGCCGGCGGGTCGTTTCAGGGGCATGGCGATCAAACGGTTCAAGGACAAAAAAACGGCGCCGCGGCGCCGTTTGCAGGAGTGCGGCCGATCAGCCCAGTTGTTCCAGCATCTTTTCGGCGCTCGAGACTTCGAAGCCGGCGGTTTCGACGTTCAGCGCCTTGACGACGCCGTCTTCGACCAGCATCGAGTAGCGCTTGCAGCGGGTGCCCATGCCGTGCTTCGAGAAGTCGGCGTCCAGACCCAGGGCCTTCGAGTAGTCGCCGTTACCGTCGGCCATCATGCGCACGATGCCGGTGGCCTTCTGGTCGCGGCCCCAGGCGCCCATCACGAAGGCGTCGTTGACCGAGATGCACCAGATTTCGTCGACACCCTTGGCGCGCAAATCATCGGCATGCTTGACGTAGCCAGGCACGTGCTGGGCCGAGCAGGTCGGGGTAAAGGCGCCCGGCAGGCCGAAGATCACGATCTTCTTGCCCTTGGCCAGATCAGCGACCTGGAACGTGTTTGGACCCAGCGAGCAGCCGGCGGTTTCGGTTTCGATGAATTCCGACAGGGTGCCTTCCGGCAGGCGGTCGCCGATCTGGATGGTCATGGGGTGTGCTCCTTCAGTTTTGAGAATCTGGCAATTATCGCCGATGTTGACTGAGTCTGCAGAAAGGGGGTTGTAGGGTGGGCGGCTTGCCGCCCACGCGGTGATACGCGAAGAATGATTAGTCGCGTCAGTGCTGAAGATGGCTGACCGCCTGGGCGGGAGACCCGCCCACCCTACAAATACAAAAAGGGCCAGCATGTCGCTGGCCCTTCTTCATTCAGTCATCCTGAATCAGTCAGCCTGCTTGCGCAGGAAGGCCGGGATGTCGTAGGTCTCGACGCCGTTGCGCTGCATCGCCTGCACCTGCTCGGACGCCTGCTCGCGGCGCCACACGGCCGGCTGCTTCATGCCGCCCATGGCGTCGCCGCCCGCGTGGCCCATGGTCAGGCCGCCGGCCACGGTCGAGGCGCCAGCCATCACCGGGGCGTTGTAGGTGCCGGTCTTGAGCATCTGCTGCGGCTGCACCAGCTGCATCTTCTTGTTCTTGCCCAGGCCGGTCGCGACCACGGTCACGCGCAGCTCGTCGCCCATGGCGTCGTCGTAGGCGATGCCCTGTGCGATCGAGGCATCCGGTGCGGCGAAGGCGCGCACGGCGGCCATGACTTCCTTGATCTCCTTGCCCTTCAGGCCACGGCTTGCGGTCACGTTGACCAGCACGCCCTTGGCGCCCGACAGGTCGATGCCGTCCAGCAGCGGCGAAGCCACGGCCTGCTCGGCGGCGATGCGCGCACGGTCCACGCCCGCGGCGGTCGCGGTGCCCATCATGGCCTTGCCCTGCTCGCTCATGATGGTCTTCACGTCGTTGAAGTCGACGTTGATGTGGCCCGGCACGTTGATGATCTCGGCGATACCGGCGACGGCGTTGTTCAGGACGTCGTCGGCGTGCTTCATCCAGTCGAGCATCGACTCGTCTTCGTAGATGTCTTCCAGCTTCTCGTTCAGGATGACGATCAGGGAGTCGACGTGCTTGGTCAGCTCTTCCAGGCCGGCTTCAGCGACCTGCATGCACTTGTCGCCTTCGTAGGAGAACGGCTTGGAGACCACGGCAACGGTCAGTGCACCCATGGTCTTGGCCACTTCGGCGACGATCGGCGCGGCGCCGGTGCCGGTGCCGCCGCCCATGCCGGCAGCGATGAAGACCATGTGCGCGCCGCGCAGCGCATCTTCGATGCGCGAACGCGACTGCTCGGCGAGCTGGCGGCCCACTTCCGGACGCATGCCCGCGCCCAGGCCGGTCTCGCCGATCTGGATGATGTTGTTTGCGCTCGACGCGGCAAGTGCCTGCGCATCCGTGTTTGCGGCGATGAACTCGACACCGGACACACCCTTGTTGATCATGTGCTGAACCGCGTTGCCGCCAGCGCCGCCGACGCCGACAACTTTGATAACGGTTCCCAGTGCTGCGTTATCGACCATATCGAACTCCATATCGAACTCCCAATTTTTAAGTTGCCGCTTCCGTTTCAAGGCTGGAGCCAGGCCCCTGGCAGAGCCTTGAAAACCGGAAGTAGCGATTGTATTTAAAAAATCTTGACCCGTGAACGCTTTGTTGCTGACGTACTGAAAAATTTAACGCCTTGCCCGACTGTTAATCCTGTTCCCGCCTTTAGAAGTTCCCCGCTATCCATTCCTTCATTCGCTGCCACACTGCCTTCACCGAACCATCCTGACGCGTGACGATGTGTCCGCGCAGGTACTGCTTCTTCGCTTCCAGCAGCAGGCCGAGCACCGTGGCGTAGCGTGGGCTGCGCACGACGTCGGCCAACTGGCCGCGGTAATCCGGCGTGCCGAGGCGCGCCGGTTTGAGGAAGATGTCCTCGGCCATCTCGATCATGCCCGGCATGATCGAACTGCCGCCGGTGAGCACGATGCCCGACGAGAGCACGCCCTCGTAGCCCGACTCGCGCACCACCGTGTGCACCATCGCGAACAGTTCTTCGACGCGCGGTTCGATCACGGCCGCCAGCGCCTGGCGCGACAGGGCGCGCGGCCCGCGGTCGCCCAGCCCCGGCACTTCGAGCGTCTCGCCCGGGTCGGCCAGCACCTGCTTGGCCACGCCGTAGCGGATCTTGATGTCCTCGGCTTCGCCGGTCGGCGTGCGCAGGGCCATCGCGATGTCGCTGGTGATCTGGTCGCCGGCGATCGGCAGCACCGCGGTATGGCGGATCGCGCCGTCGGAGAACACGGCGATGTCGGTGGTGCCGCCGCCGATGTCGATCAGGACCACGCCCAGTTCCTTCTCGTCGGTGGTGAGCACGGCGTCGGCCGACGCCATCGGCTGCAGGATCAGGTCCGAGACCTCGAGTCCGCAACGGCGCACGCACTTTACAATATTCTGGACCGCGGACACCGCACCGGTGACGATGTGCACGCGCACTTCCAGGCGGATGCCGCTCATGCCGATCGGCTCGCGCACGTCTTCCTGGTTGTCGACGATGAATTCCTGCGGCACCGTGTGCAGCAGCTGCTGGTCGGTCGGGATGTTGACCGCCTTGGCGGTCTCGATCACGCGCGCCACGTCGGTGGCGGTGACTTCCTTGTCCTTGATCGCAACCATGCCGCTCGAATTGAACGAACGGATATGGCTGCCGGCGATGCCAGCATAGACGTTGCGGATCTTGCAATCGGCCATCAGCTCCGCTTCCTCGAGCGCGCGCTGGATCGACTCGACGGTGGCCTCGATGTTCACGACCACGCCCTTCTTCAATCCTTTCGACTCGTGCTGACCGAGGCCGATCACCTCGTGGCGTCCGTCGGACATCACTTCGGCCACGACCGCCACCACCTTCGAGGTGCCGATGTCGAGGCCGACGATCAGGTTCTTCGCGTCTTTAGTCATTGCTGTTGCCTGCTTATGTTTGCTTGGTTGTTTTGTTGGGTTGATTCGGTTTTTTCTTTGCCGGCTTCACCGGCTTGGTAACGTCGTCCGGCACCGCCAGCGCCGCCGAGGACAGCGCCAGGCCGTTCGGATAGCGCATGTCGATGGTGTCGATGCGCCCTTCCTGCAGCCGCGCGACCAGCTGCGGGTAGACGCCCACCAGCCGCTGCACGCGCTTCTTCAAGGTGTCCTTGTCCTGCTCGCGGCCCAGAGCCACGCTCATGCCGTTGTCCAGCTTGACGGTCCAGGCATACCGGTCGGACAGCGACAGCGCCATCGGCGCCAGTTGCACCGGCGCGAACAGCGAGCGCAGCTCGGTGAAGCGGGCCAGCACTTCCTTCTCGCTGCCTTTCGGACCGGTGAAGGCCGGCAGCTCGTGGTCGTCGTCGGCCTCGGCCAGGTTGGCGGTAAACACGTCGCCCTTGACCGACAGCAGGCGGCCATCTTCGCCCCAGGTGCCGAGCGCCTCGTGCTCTTCCACCTCGACCACCAGCTGGTCCGGCCACTCGCGGCGTACCGTGGCGCGGCGCACCCAGGGCACGGATTCGAACGTGGCCCGCACGCCTTCCAGGTCGGTGGTGAAGAAGTTGCCGCGGATCTTGCCGACCACGCCATTGCGCACGGTGAGCTCGTTCACGTGGCGCAGCGGCAGCTGGTACATGCTTTCCACCGTCACCGCGCGCAGCGAGAACATGGGCAGCTGCGACAGCCACCATACACCGGACCCGATACAGGCGAGCACCACCAGCGCCACCAGGCTGCTGGCGGTTGCGTTGAGGGCGCGGACGTCATGCCACATTGCTTCTTATTCCTTTGCCTGCTTCGGCATCTTCAGGCGCGCGGACGCCAGGATTTCCAGGCACAGGTCCTCGTAGCCGATGCCCACCGCGCGTGCGGCCATCGGCACCAGCGAGTGCGAGGTCATGCCCGGCGAGGTATTCACTTCCAACAGGAAGGGACGCATGTCTTCCTTGCGCACCAGCACGTCGATCCGGCCCCAGCCCTCGCAGCCGAGCGCGCGGTAGGCGTTCACGGCGTGGCGCTGGATCTCTTCGGTCAGGGCCGCATCCAGCTGCGCCGGGCAGTGGTATCGGGTGTCGTCGGTGAAGTACTTGTTCTGGTAGTCGTAGTTGCCTTCCGGGGCCACGATCTCGACGATCGGCAGGGCGCGCGCGCTCTTGCCGGTGCCCAGCACGGCCACGGTGAACTCGCGGCCGGTGACGAATTCCTCGGCCAGCACCACCGGATCGAAGCCCATCGCCAGCTCGACCGCGGCCTTCAGCTCGTCGGCCTTGTTCACCTTGGTGATGCCGATGGTCGAGCCTTCGAGCGGCGGCTTGACGATCATCGGCAGGCCGAGCGCGACCAGGACTTCGTCGAGGTCGGTGGACGGATCGATCGCCATGTAGTCCGGCGTCGGGATCTCGTCCATCTTCCAGATCTTCTTGGTGGTGATCTTGTCCATGCCGACGCTCGATGCCATCACGCCGCTGCCGGTGTAGGGGATGCCGAGCTGCTCGAGCGCGCCCTGCAGGCTGCCGTCCTCGCCGTAGCGGCCGTGCAGCGCGATGAAGACGCGGTCGAATTTCTGCTCCGCCAGCTCGGCCAGACTCTGGGTGCCCGGATCGAAGGGGTGGGCATCGACGCCGCGCGATGTCAGGGCGTTCAGGACGCCGGTGCCCGACATGATCGAGACCTCGCGCTCGGTGGAGCGGCCGCCGAACAGCACGCCGACCTTGCCGAAGGCTGCCGGGTCGATGATGGGAGTGGTTGCGTTCACGGTCGCATTCACGATGTTATGCCTTTGCAGTGGTCAGTTGATGCGGGACGCCGCTGATCGAGCCGGCGCCCATGGTGAGGACGACGTCGCCGTCGCGCGCCACGTTCAGGATGGCGGCGGGCATGTCGGCGATCGCCTCCACGAAAATCGGTTCCAGCTTGCCGCCGGTGCGCAGCGCGCGCGCCAGGGCGCGGCCGTCGGCGGCCACGATCGGCGCTTCGCCAGCGGCGTAGACGTCGGCCAGCAGCAGCACGTCCGGGGTCGCCAGCACTTTCACGAAGTCCTCGAACAGGTCGCGCGTGCGGCTGTAGCGGTGCGGCTGGAAGGCCAGCACCAGGCGCCGGCCCGGATAGGCGGCGCGCGCCGCGGCCAGGGTCACCTCGGTCTCGACCGGATGGTGGCCGAAGTCGTCCACCAGGGTGAAGCTGCCGCCGCCGGGCAGGCTGACCTCGCCATAGCGGGTGAAGCGGCGGCCGACGCCGCTGAAATTCTGCAGCCCCAGGTTGGTCGAGGCGTCGTCGATGCCGATCTCGCGTGCGATCGCGACCGCCGAGCAGGCGTTGAGCACGTTGTGCATGCCGGGCTGGTTCAGCACGAATTTCGTATCCGGGTAGCCCTGCTGGCGCACCGTGAAGTGCATCTGCACGCCCTCGGCGTGGGCATCGAGGGCGCGCACTTCGGCATCTTCCGAGAAGCCGTAGGTGGTCACCGGCTTGGTCACCTGCGGCAGGATGGCGCGCACGTGCGGGTCGTCGATGCACATCATCACGCGGCCGTAGAACGGCAGGCGGTGGGTGAAGTTCACGAACGCGGCCTTCAGCTTCTCGAAGTCGTGCTCGTAGGTCTCCATGTGGTCGGCGTCGATGTTGGTGATCACCTCGATCATCGGCGTCAGGTTCAGGAAGGAGGCGTCCGACTCGTCGGCCTCGGCCACGATGTAGTCGCCCGAACCGAGCTTGGCGTTGGCGCCGGCCGCGGTCAGGCGCCCGCCGATGACAAAAGTAGGGTCCAGGCCGCCTTCGGCCAGCACCGAGGCCACCAGGCTGGTGGTGGTGGTCTTGCCATGGGTGCCGGCAATCGCGATGCCGCGCTTCAGGCGCATCAGTTCGCCGAGCATGATCGCGCGCGGCACCACCGGCACCTTGGCGGCGCGCGCCGCCACCACTTCGGGATTGGTGTCAATGACGGCGGTCGAGGTCACGACCACGTTGGCGCCCGCCACGTGCTCGCTCGAATGGCCGGTGTACACGCGGGCGCCCAGTTCGGCCAGGCGCTGGCTGGCGGCATTGCTCGCCAGGTCGGAGCCCGACACGTTGTAGCCGAGGTTGAGCAGCACTTCGGCGATGCCGCTCATGCCGCTGCCGCCGATGCCGACGAAATGGATGTTCTTGATCTTGTGCTTCATGCGCCTGCCAATCTTTCCAGTTCTTGTGCGATTGCCTCATTGGCGTCGCGCTTGCCCACTTTGTGCGCCGCCTGCGCCATTGCCAGGCAGTCGGCGCGCGTTGTCGTTTGCAGCAGGCTTGCCAGCCGCTGCGGATTCAGTTCGCCCTGCGGCAGGTGCACCGCCGCCTTCTGTTCGTGCATCCAGATCGCGTTGTCGCGCTGGTGGCTGGTGGTGCTCGCGACAAACGGCACCAGCACGCTGGCCACGCCGGCGGCCGTCAGTTCCGACACGGTGATCGCGCCGGCGCGGCAGATCACCAGGTCGGCGTTCGCGTAGCTCCCTGCCATGTCGTCGATGAAGTCGACCACGTTGGCTTGCACGCCGGCGGCCGCGTAGGCGGCGCGCAGCGCGTCGATGTTCTTCTTGCCCGACTGGTGGGTCACGATCGGGCGCGTTGCCGGGTCGATTCTCTCCAGCGCGGCCGGCACGCTGTCGTTCAGCACCTTCGCGCCCAGGCTGCCGCCCACCACCAGCACGCGCAGCGGGCCGCTGCGGCCGGCGAAACGCTGGGCGGGCAGCGGCAGGTCGAGGATCTGCGGGCGCACCGGATTGCCGGTGACCACCGCCTTGCCGGCCGCCGCGCCGAAATCGGCCGGGAAGCCGAACAGCACCCGGCTGGCAATCGGGGCCAGCGTCTTGTTCGACAGCAGGAGCGCCGCATCGGCATTCACCAGGGCCAGCGGAATGTTGCGCGTCTTCGCCATCATCCCGCCCGGCACCGTGACGTAGCCGCCCATGCCCAGCACCACATGGGGTTTGCGTTGGCCAAGGTAGCGGCGGCAGGCGGCGAAGGCGCCCAGCATCTTGAAGGCGCCCTTGATGGTGTGGCCCAGGCCCTTGCCGCGCATGCCGGCGAAGTCGATGCTGTCCATCGGGATGCCGGCCTTCGGCACCAGCTCGGTTTCCATGCCATGGGCGGTGCCCAGCCACGACACTTCCCAGCCGCGCGCGCGCATGGTCTGCGCGATCGCGATGCCGGGGAAGATGTGGCCGCCGGTGCCGGCGGCCATGATCATCAGGCGTTTCTTCATTTGCGTACTCATGTGCGCCCTCCCCGCATGCGCACGCGGTTCTCGTAGTCGACCCGCAGGAGGATGGCCAGGCCGATGCAGTTGAACATCACGCCCGAGCCGCCAAAGCTCATCAAGGGCAGGGTCAGGCCCTTGGTCGGCAGCAGGCCGAGGTTGACGCCCATGTTGATGAAGGTCTGGGCGCCGATCCAGATCCCGACACCCTTGGCGACCAGGCCGGCGAAGATCTGGTCGAGGGCGATGGCCTGGCGGCCGATGTCGAAGGCGCGCTTGACCAGCCAGTAGAACATCGCGATCACGGTCAGCACGCCGACCAGGCCGAGTTCTTCGCCGATCACGGCCATGATGAAGTCGGTGTGCGCTTCCGGCAGGTAGAACAGCTTCTCGACGCTGCTACCCAGGCCGACGCCGAAGAACTCGCCGCGCCCGAAGGCGATCAAGGAGTGCGTCAGCTGGTAGGCCTTGTCCAGCGCATGGCCGTCGGCCCACGGGTCGAGGTAGGCGAACATGCGGGCGCGGCGGAACGGCGACAGCGCGATGATCGCGCTGAAAATCAGGACCAGCAGCGCGCCGATGCCGCCGAACCAGACGATGTTGATCCCGCCCAGGAACAGGATGCCCATCGCGATGCAGACGATCACGCCGAAGGCGCCCAGGTCCGGCTCCATCAGCAGCAGGCCGCCCACCAGGCCGATCGCGACCATCATCGGCAGGAAGCCCTTGGTCAGCTTGTGCATGTATTCCTGCTTGCGCACCGTGAAGTCGGCCGCGTACAGCACCACCGCGATCTTCATGATCTCGGACGGCTGCAGCTGCATGACCTTCAGCGGCAACCAGCGGCGCGCGCCGTTGACGGACACGCCGATGCCCGGGATCAGCACGATCACCAGCAGGAACAGGGTTCCGATGAACATCATCGGCGCCCACTTCTGCCACACCGCCACCGGCACCTGGAACACCACGGCCGCGGCGACCATCGAGACGATGATGTACATCATCTGGCGGTACAGGAAATATTCGTTCTTGTCGTTCAGGTAGGCGAACTTGGGCGAATCCGGCAGCGCGATCGAGGCCGAATACACCATCACCAGGCCGAACATCATGAGCAGCACGGTGACCCAGACCAGCGGCTGGTCGTAGTCCATCATCTTCGACGGGCGGCTGCGCGCCTCGATGGCCGCGTCGCTGCTCGATCCGGAGAACTTGAAAGGAATCTGGAAAGCCATCAGATCTCCTGCCCCTTCTCCAGCGCGATCTCGCGCACGGCGTCGACGAAGACCTGGGCGCGGTGCGCGTAGTTGGTGAACATGTCGAGGCTGGCGCAGGCCGGCGACAGCAGCACGCTATCGCCCGGGCGCGCCAGGCCGGCGGCGCGGCGCACCGCTTCCGGCAGGCCGGGCAGATCGAAGACCGGCACGCCGGTCGGCTCGATCGCCGCGCGCACGCTCGGGGCATCGCGGCCGATCAGGAGCACGGCGCGCACATAACGCGAGCTTGGGCCGGCGAGAGGAGCGAAATCCTGGCCCTTGCCGTCGCCGCCGGCGATCAGGACGATCTGCTGGTCGTCGCCGGCGAAGGCCTTGCCCAGGCCTTCCAGCGCGGCGACGGTGGCGCCCACGTTGGTGCCCTTGCTGTCGTCGTAGAAATCGACGCCGTCGATATGCGCGACCAGTTCCACGCGGTGCGGTTCGCCCGCATATTCGCGCAGGCCGTGCAGCAGCGGGGCCAGCGGCAGGCCGCAGGCGCGGCACAGGGCCAGCGCGGCCAGCGCGTTCGCGGCATTGTGCAGGCCGCGGATCTTGAGCGCGTCGGCCGGCATCAGGCGGTTCACGCTCACTTCCAGCGGCGGGGCAACTTCGCCCTTCTTCAGCTTTCTCGGCGGTTCGTCGTCGAGCGCGACGGCATTGGCGAGCCACAGCACGCCGCGTTCGTTGACCAGGCCGAAGCTGTTCGGATCCGACGGTTCGTCGGTACCGAAGGTCGTGGCCGGCGTGTCGACCGCCTGCATGCGCATCACGATGGCGTCGTTGCGGTTCAGCACGCGCACGGTATCGGCGCCGAAAATGCGCGCCTTGTCCGCGGCATAGGCGTCCATGCTGCCATGCCAGTCGAGGTGGTCCTGGGTCAGGTTCAGCACCGTGGCCGCATCGGCCTGCAGGCTGAAGGTGGTATGCAGCTGGAAGCTCGACAGCTCGAGCACCCAGGCCTGCGGCAGGTCGTCACCGTCCAGGCATTCGCGCAGCACGTCGAGCGCCGCCGGGCTGATGTTGCCGGCCACGCGGGTCGACAGGCCGGCGCGGCGGCACAGCAGGCCGGTCAGGCTGGTCACCGTGGTCTTGCCGTTGGTGCCGGTGATGGCGATGACTTTCGGGGTGTACGCACGCGCTAATCGCAGGTGTGCGAGCGCCTGCGCGAACAGTTCGATCTCGCCCCACAGCGGGATGCCGCGGGCACGCGCGGCCGGCGCCAGCTGCGCGAGTTCGCGCTGCGGCGCCAGGCCCGGGCTGACGGCCACGAAGTCCATGCCGCCCAGCAGGGTCTCGCCGAATTCTCCGGCGACGAATTCCGCGTTCGGCACCGCCTGGCGCAGGGCGAACAGGCGCTGCGGCTCGGTGCGCGTGTCGGCCACGCGCACGCGCGCGCCGCAACGTGCCAGCCATTGCGCCATCGCCAGCCCGGATTCACCCAGGCCCAGCACCAGTGCGGATTTGCCTTCGTAGTTCATTCTTTAGCGTAGCTTCAGCGCAGTTTTAAGGTGGACAGGCCGACCAGGACCAGCATCATCGTCACGATCCAGAAGCGGACCACGACCTTGGTCTCCTTCCAACCCTTTTGTTCGAAATGGTGGTGCAGCGGCGCCATCAGGAACACGCGGCGGCCGGCGCCGTAGCGCTTCTTGGTGTACTTGAACCAGGTGACCTGGATGATCACCGACAGGGTTTCGGCCACGAACACGCCGCCCATGATGAACAGCACGATTTCCTGGCGCACGATGACGGCGATGGTGCCGAGCGCGCCGCCCAGCGCCAGCGCGCCGACGTCGCCCATGAACATCTGCGCCGGATGCGCGTTATACCAGAGGAAGGCCAGGCCCGCGCCCGCCATCGCACCGCAGAAGATCAGGAGTTCGCCGGCGCCCGGGATATAGGGGATGAACAGGTATTTCGCATAGGTCACGCTGCCGGTGAGGTAGGCGAACAGGCCCAGCGCGGCGCCGACCATCACGGTCGGCATGATCGCCAGGCCGTCCAGGCCGTCGGTGAAATTGACCGCGTTCGAGGAACCCACGATGACGCAGTAGGTCAGCGCGATGAAGCCCCACACGCCCAGCGGGTAGCTGATCGACTTGAAGAACGGGACGATCAGGTCGGCCTTGGGCGGCAGGGTCATCGAGAAGCCCGACTGCACCCAGGCATAGAACAGCTGCAGCACTTCCCACGGGTTGGCGGCCGAGACCGAGAACGCCAGGTACAGGGCCGAGGCGATGCCGATCAGCGACATCCAGAAGTATTTTTCGCCCGAACGCATGCCTTCCGGGTCCTTGTAGACCACCTTGCGGTAGTCGTCGACCCAGCCGACGGCGCCGAAGCCCATGGTCACGACCAGCACCGGCCAGATCAGGCGGTTCGACAGGTCGCACCACAGCAGGGTCGAGATGCCGATCGAGATCAGCACCAGCACGCCGCCCATGGTCGGGGTGCCGTGCTTGGCCAGGTGGGTCTGCGGGCCATAGGTGCGCACCGCCTGGCCGACCTTCATGGCGGTCAGCTTGCGGATCACGGCCGGTCCGCAGACCAGGCCGATGGCGATCGCGGTGATGGTCGCGAAGACCGCGCGGAACGTGATGTAGTTGAACACGCGCAGCGGACCGATGTAGTCCTGAAAATATTGGGCTAGCCAGAGAAGCATGTCAGTGGGCGTCCTTACTCATAGTTGATCCGGTCAGGTGCTGGACCGCGCGCTCCATCTTCATGAAGCGCGAGCCCTTCACCAGCACAGTCGCTTTCCTATTGCCGCCCAGTGTTGAATCCAGTGCTGCCAATAATTCGTCGAACTGCTCGTAATGCCGTGCTCCCGACGCCGTCATGTGACGGGCCAGTTCGCCAGTGGCGAGCACGTGTTCGATGCCACGCGCCTGAGCGTAAGCACCGACTTCTTCGTGAAACTCCTTACCCTGCGTGCCGACTTCACCCATGTCGCCCACCACCAGGATGCGCGGGGCGTCATACGCCGCCAGCACGTCGATCGCGGCGCGCATCGAGTCCGGGTTGGCGTTGTAGGTGTCGTCGATGACGGTCGCGCCACTAGCGGCCTGCTTGCGCTGCAGGCGGCCGCCGACCGGAGCGAAGCCTTCCAGGCCGCGCACGATGGCCTCGACCGGGATGCCCGCCGCCAGCGTGCTGGCGATCGCGGCCAGCGCATTGCGCACGTTGTGCTCGCCCGCGGCGGCCAGGTTCAGCGCGAACTGCCGGCCGCGCGCCTCGACCTGCAGGGCGTTGCCGAAACCGGTCGAGGTGTAGCTCGCGCGCACGTCGCATGCCTCGCTCAGGCCGAAAGTCAACACCGGGCACGGTGCCAGGCCGCGCCACAGTTCGGTGTACGCATCGTCGCCCGGGAACACCGCGACGCCGTCGCTCGGCAGCGCCTGCAGCACCGAGCCGTTCTCGCGCGCCACCGCTTCCACGGTGTGCATGAATTCCTGGTGCTCGCGCTGGGCGTTGTTCACCATCGCCACGGTAGGCGCGGCGATGGCGGCCAGGCGCGCGATCTCGCCCGGATGGTTCATGCCCATCTCGATCACGGCCGCCCGATGCCCCGCTCCCAGGCGGAACAGGGTCAGCGGCACGCCGATCTCGTTGTTCAGGTTGCCCTGGGTCGCCAGGCGCGCGTCCTCGCCGACGGCGGCGGCCAGGATAGCCGCGATCATTTCCTTGACCGTGGTCTTGCCGTTCGAGCCGGTCACGCCGATCACCGGAATGGCATGCTGCGCGCGCCAGGAATGGGCGATGCGGCCCAGGGCCGCCAGGGTATCCGGCACCACGATCGCCGGCAGGGTCCAGCCTTCCGGCAGCGCATGCACGACCACCGCAGCCACGCCGCGCTCGCCGACCTGGCCGAGGAAGCGGTGCGCATCGAAGGTCTCGCCCTTGAGGGCGACGAACAGCGCGCCGGCGGGCGCCGTGCGGCTGTCGGTGGACACGCCCTCGAAGGCGGCGTCACCGCCCACGAGACGTGCGCCCGGGATCGCGGCCACCAGTTGTGCAAGCGTGCCGCGCATCAGTGGGGCCTCATCATGGTGAGCCGCGCGGTCAATGCCAGCGCGGCGTGGTCGGCATCGGAGAAGGGGAACTTCTTGCCCTTGATTTCCTGGTAGGGCTCATGGCCCTTCCCTGCTAGCAGGATCACGTCCTGCTTGCCGGCGTTCTTCACGGCCAGCAGGATCGCGGTGGCGCGGTCTTCCACGGCCTGGAAGGAATTGTCATCGCGCTTCTCGATGCCGGCGACGACCTGGGCGATGATGCTGGCCGGCTCCTCGCTGCGCGGGTTGTCGCTGGTGACCAGAATATGGTCGGCGGCCTGCGCCACGGCGCCCATCTGCGGGCGCTTGCCCGGGTCGCGGTCGCCGCCGCAGCCGAACACGCACCACAGTTCGCCGCCGCGCTCCTCGGCCACCTGGCGCAGGGCTTGCAGCGTCTTTTCCAGCGCGTCCGGGGTATGGGCGTAGTCGATCACGACCATCGGCGCATCCTGGCCGCCGATCTGCTGCATGCGGCCCGGGGCCGGCGCCAGGGCTTCGATGGCGTCCACCGCGCATTTGAGCGGCACGCCCTTGGCCAGCAGCGCGCCCAGCACCGCCAGCGCATTGCTGACGTTGAAGTGGCCGACCAGCCGGGTCTTCACTGCGGAATTGCCGGCCGGGCTGTCGACCGTGAAGTCGGTGCCCGCGTGGCGGCTGCGGATGTTGGAGGCGCGCAGGATGCCGACGCCTTCGATGGCGGGTTGCTCGGCCTCGCTCCTAAGCGTGTAGCCGGTCACTGGCAGCGCCGCGAAGTGCTCACGCAGGTGCGCCACCAGGCGCAGGCCGGCCGGGTCGTCCAGGTTGACGACCGCGTTCTTCAAGCCGTTCCACTCGAACAGCTTGCGCTTGGCGGTCTCGTAGTCTTCCATCGTGCCGTGGAAGTCGAGGTGGTCGCGGGTCAGGTTGGTGAAGACGGCGACGTCGAAATGCATGCCGGCGGCGCGCTCCTGCACCAGGCCGATGGACGAGATTTCGATCGCCAGCGCGCCGACTTCCTGGTCGCGCAGCTCGGCCAGGGTCTGGGCCAGCAGCACGGCGTCCGGCGTGGTGTAGCCGGTGGCGTCGAATTGCGGTTCCGCGCCCTTCTTCACGACGCCAACGCCCAGGGTGCCGACCACGGCGGCGGTCTCGCCCAGGCGCGCCAGCGCCTGCCCCAGCCACACGGCGCACGAGGTCTTGCCGTTGGTGCCGGTGACGCCGACCGTGAACATGGCGGCGTCCGGATGCCGCAGCACGCCGTGGGCGATCGGGCCCAGCTGCTTCTTCAGCCCGGCCACGCCGAGCTGCGGGACGGCGTGCGCTGCATCCCAGCTGTAGCCTTCTTCTTCGTAGACGACGGCGGCCGCGCCGGCGGCAAGCGCCGCGGCGATGTAGCTGCGTCCGTCCGATGCTTCGCCCGGATAGGCGAAGAACACGTCTCCCTGCGCCACGCGGCGGGAGTCGGAAACGAGTCGGCCGCCTGGAGCAGCGGCGCGAATCCACTGGCAGATGTCGTTCAGGCTCATCGCCATCACAAATCCTCCTCTACCGGTTCGTCCGGAATGATGATGTCGGTGATCGATGAGTCGGGCGGCACGTTCGCCGCCCGCAAGGCATTCGAGGCCAGGTCCGCGGCGGTCGGCGCCGCGACGCTGCCCCCGGTTCTCAGGGCCCCGCGCGGGTTGTCGATCATGACCGCGATGACGAAGCGCGGCTTGGACATCGGCGCGATGCCGACGAAGTAGCCGATGTTGTCGGTCTTCGAGTAGCGGCCGTTGACGATCTTCTCGGCGGTGCCGGTCTTGCCGCCCACGCGGTAGCCGGCCACCCGGGCCCGCGTCGCGGTGCCGCCCGGCTCGACGACGGATTCCAGCATGGTGCGCACCTTGGCCGCGGTCTCGGGCGTGATCACCTGCTGGCCGACCGGCTCTTCGGTGACTTTCAGGAAGGACAGCGGGATGATGTCGCCGTCGCGCGCGAACACCATGTAGGAACGCGCCAGCTGCAGCAGCGACACCGACAGGCCGTGGCCGAAGGACATGTTGGCGTATTCGATCGGCTTCCAGGACTTCCATGGACGCACGCGGCCGGCGACGGCGCCCGGGAAGCCGAAGCGCGGCGCCTGGCCGTAGCCGAGCTTGGTGTACAGCTCCCACATGTCCTTCGGCTCGAGCAGCTGGGCGATCTTGACGGTGCCGACGTTCGAGGACTTCTGGATGATGCCGCTGACCGTCAGGGCGTCCTTCGGGTGCATGTCGCGGATCGGGCGGCCGCCCACGACGATGCGCCCGCCCGAGGTATCGAACACGGTGTCGGGCGTGATCTTCTTCTTTTCCAGGCCCAGCGCCACCGTCACCGGCTTGAGGGTCGAACCCGGCTCGAAGGTGTCGGTGATGACGCGGTTGCGCAGCTGGGCGCCGGTCAGGCCGGAGCGGTCGTTCGGGTTGTAGGTCGGGTAGTTGGCCATGGCCAGCACTTCGCCGGTGTGCACGTCGAGCACCACGGCGCCGCCGGCCTGGGCGTTGAACTTCTCGACCGCGTTCTTCACGCTGGTGAAGGCGATGTACTGCAGCTTGCTGTCGACCGACAGGGTCAGGTCCTTGCCATGGTGCGGCTCGCGGAACATGCCCAGGTCTTCGGCGATGTGGCCGAGGCGGTCGCGGATGACGCGGCGGCTGCCCGGCACGCCCATCAAGGCCTTCTGGTGGAACAGTTCCATGCCTTCCTGGCCGCGGTCCTCGACGTTGGTGAAGCCCACCATGTGGGTCATCACTTCGCCCTGCGGGTAATAGCGCTTGTATTCCTTGCGGGTGTCGATGCCGTCGATCTTGAGCTTCTCGATCTGCTCGACCTTGTCCATCTCGACCTGGCGCTTAAGGTAGACATAGCTGCGCTTCGGATCGAGCTTGGCGCGCACGTCGGCGAGCGGCATGTCGAGCAGGCGCGCCAGTTCGGCCAGCTTGTCGGCGGGCGCGTTCAGCACTTCCTTCGGGAAGGCGGCCACGCCCTTCACCGGCAGCGAGGAGGCCAGCACCTGGCCGTTGCGGTCCATGATCTTGCCGCGCGCGGCCGGCAGCTCGACCAGGCGCTCGTAGCGGCTCTTGCCCTGCTTTTGCAGGAACTGGGTGGACACGCCCTGCAGCCAGAGCGCGCGCACGGCCAGCGCGGCGAAGGCCGCGAACAGCACGAACAGCACCAGGCGCGAGCGCCAGTTGGGCACGTTCACCGCCAGGACCGGGCTCTTCGAGAAGGCCACACCCTTGGAAGCGGCCACCCGCGACGTATTGCGACGTTCGGTGCGGCTCATTTCGCCCCTTCCGTCAGGTACTGGGTACGGGCCGGGGTGAGCGGCGACATGTTCAGGCTGCTGCGCGCGATCTGCTCGATGCGCTCGTTCTTGCCGAGCGTGGACTGGTCGAGCTGGAGCTGGGCCCAGTCGATCTCGAGCTGGCGCGAATGCTGGTTCAGGCGTTCGAGTTCGATCAGGAGGTGGCGCGACTGGTAGCGCGCGTTCACCACCGACAGCGCGCAGCCGACCACGGCCGCCGTCAGCACGATGTTCAGCTTGACGCTCATGCAGCGCCTTCCCGACGATTGCCCAGGCGCTCGGCCACGCGCAATACCGCCGAGCGGGCGCGCGGGTTGGCCTCGACCTCGAGGTCGGACGGCTTGGTCTTGGTGATCAGTTTCATCAAGGGCTGCGGCAGGTCGACGGCGCGGATCGGCAGCCGGCGATCCGGCTGCTCCACCTTGGCCTTGGACGCGAGGAACTGCTTGACCATGCGGTCTTCCAGCGAGTGGAAGCTGATCACGGACATGCGCGCCCCCGGCGCCAGCACCGCATAGGCGGCGCTCAGACCTGCTTCGAGGTCTTCAAGCTCTTTATTGATGAAAATCCGGACAGCCTGAAAGGTCCGGGTTGCCGGATCTTTGCCCTTTTCGCGAGTCTTGACCGCGTTTGCCACGATTGCGGCAAGCTCTCGTGTGGTCGAAATTGGCTCGATTGCGCGGCGAGCAACAATCGCCTTTGCAATCTGGAAAGCAAACCGTTCTTCTCCATAATCCCGAATAACCTTTTCCAGTTGTTGTTCCGTCGCGGTGGCCAGCCATTCGGCCGCCGACATCCCGCGCGTGGTATCCATGCGCATGTCGAGCGGTCCATCCTGGCGGAAACTGAATCCGCGGGAGGCGTCGTCCACCTGGGGCGACGAAATACCAAGGTCCAGCAAGATGCCGTCCACCTGGCTGATGCCGCGCGCGGCAAGCGCGTCGATCATCGTGGCAAAACTGTCGTGCACGATCGTGAAACGGGGGTCCTGCACTTGCTCCGCGGTGGCAATCGCCTGCGGATCCTTGTCGAAGGCGACCAGGCGGCCCTGCGGGCCCAGTCGGGACAGGATCAGCCGGCTATGCCCCCCACGGCCGAAGGTGCCATCTATATAAGTACCGTTGATGCGCTCGCCGGTCAGGTCGAGCGCATCGACTGCTTCATCCAGCAGCACCGTGCGATGCTGAAAAGCTCCAGGCACCGTGTTTGTTTCCGTCATCGGTACCTCAGAAGGAGAAATTGGAAAGGACATCGGGCATGCCGCCGGCAACAGCTTCGGCTTCGCTTTCGGCAAGCTTGGCGGCATCCCAGATTTCGAAATGGGTGCCCATGCCCAACATCATGACTTCTTTCTCCAAACCCACCGCGGCGCGCAGCTCGGGCGAAATCAGTACCCGGCCTGCACTGTCCAACTCGACATCGCACGCGTTACCAAGGAAAATGCGCTGCCATGCCCGGGCCGACATCGGCCAGGCCGCGATCTGCTCGCGATGCTGCTCCCACACCGGGCGCGGGAAGAACAGCAGGCAGCCGTGCGGATGCTTCGTCAACGTCATCCGGCCCTCGCACTGGACCGCAAGGGCGTCACGATGCTTTGCCGGAATCGACATCCTTCCTTTAGCATCGAGATTGATCGCTGACGCGCCCTGGAACACGTATTTACCTAGCTTGGAGAATTATCAATTTAGAATTTTTTGGCCGCTCGGGGTTCTGAAAATCCCCCACAAATCGACACTTTTTCACACTGTTTCCCACTTTATTGGAATCAATGTTGGTGGTCAAGCGAATTCACGCTTGGCAAATCCTAATTTGTCTAATGAAACCAAGGACTTAGGCGCATCCATTGCGGTAGCGCCAAGCTAAAATGTCTCCTAAATCAGTCACTTAGGAAACAACATGAAGGTTGGACCTCAGTTGTCATGACAAGCTTTCCGTTTGACTAATCTCATGTCTTGACGTTTTATTTTTCTGTGGAAACAAAATTGCCGCACAGAATTGATGGTGGAAGATTGGCGGTGCTCGGCTGGAAGCGTTAGGATCGGGACATGGCGAAGACCCATCCGGCGACGGCCCGCTCGGCTGGATGGCAGAGCCTGGGTGAGCGGGTCAAGCTGGAGAAATACCGTGAGCATTACACTTGCCCGTACCTGCGCGGTCTACGACCTGATCGAAGTCCAGGAAGCGCTCGACCGCAGCCGCGGCCGCTCCCCGGAACTCGACGCCTTCTACGAGCGCATGCTGGAAACCGGGGCCGAGCGCTTCGTCACCAAACCCTCATCGATCGATGCCCTCGATCCCCTGTTCGAGGAATGCCCCAACTTCGAGGAAGTCCTGGACGACCTGGCGCGTTACCTGGCCCTGGCGCATGCGGGCGACCGCGGCGTCAATGTCATGCCGATCCTGCTGCTGGGCGGTCCCGGCGTGGGCAAGACCCACTTCGCCCGGCGCCTGGCCCGGGTCATGCAGACCGAGTGCGAGCTGATCAGCATGAATGCGCTGTCGGCCGGCTTCGTCATCACCGGCAGTTCGGCCAGCTGGCGCGGCGCCAAGTGCGGCAAGGTGGCCGAGCGCCTGGTGCGCGGGCAGTACGCCAACCCGGTGATCGTGCTGGACGAAGTGGAAAAGGCGAGCGGCTCCTCGCAATCCGATCCGCTCGCCGCCCTGTACCAGCTGCTGGAACCGGAAACGGCCAGCAGCTTCCGCGACGAATTCATCGACGTCGAGATCGACGCTTCGCGGATCTTCTGGGTGCTGACCGCCAACTCGGTCGAAGGCATCCCCCACCCGCTGCTCAACCGCATGGCGGTCTATGAAGTGCCGACCCCGACGCCCGAGCAGGCAGCCGGCATCGCCCAGCGCATGTACGCCGGGCTGCTGGACGAGCTGAACCTGGCGGCCTTCGATCCGCGCTTGGGCGACGTGGTGCTGGACCGGCTGGTGAACGTCTCGCCGCGCGACCTGCGCAAGACCCTGCTCGATGGCCTGGGCCATGCGGTGGCGGCCGGACGCGAACGCGTCAGCGTGGAGGATATCCGGATCAAGCCGACACCGGGCAAGGGGCGGATCGGGTTCTAGGATCCCGGCGGCTCCCCCTTTTTCGCACAGATATAGACCAGCAGCGCGCCGAGGATGGCGACGTAGGCCAGGAAGATGCCGGTGCCGTAAGGCAGGACCATGACCGATCCCACGATCAGGAGCATGATGAAACCCAGCAGGACCAGCCAACCCTGCCAGGTCAGCGGCGCCCCCCATCCCCATCCGTGTCCGCGCGGCTTGGCCGCGAACCAGTAGCCAGGCTTAGTCTTCTTCATCCCCGTCCATCGTTCGTTTGCATGCGGCAGATCATGCCATTTGCCGCATGCTCGTAAACTCCCGGAATCTCACGCTTCAGCCCAGATGCGCCTTGAGCACCGGCATATGGCGGGCCGAGACGATATCGCGCGCCAGCTGGCCCAGGAAGTAGCCGTTGCACAGGCCGAGGAGGCCGCATGCCGTGGCCGCGAAGAGCGCCTGCCCGACCATCTCCGGCCGGATCGCCAGCACGATCGCCAGCACGTACTTGATCGAAAATACGGCCAGCATCAGGGCCAGCGGCGTCCAGCTGCCGCGCAGGCGCACCCTCCCCGCGCCGGCGCCCGCAATGACGCCGCTATGGCCGAACGCCAGGCGCTGCAGCGTCAGGACAGCCGCACCGAGCAGCCATGCCGGCATGGCCACGCTCCCCATGCCGAACTGGGTGGCGATGGCGTGCAGCGCCAGCACCAGCATCAGCACCGGAACGATCGCCATCCGGATGAGCGCGATGTCGCGCTCGCGCGCGGCCAGCATGCCGCGATACACCAGGAAGGCGAGGATCGCCCAGACATACAGGGGGGTCTTGATGAGGATCTGCTGCAGCATGATGGGCTTTCGGGTGGTGGTCGATGCACGCCACCTTATCAAGGCCGGTAGTGCGCCGGCGGGTTTGCGACGACATGGCCGGCCGGCGGCGCGAGATGCGCGGGAGCGGCGCGAAATGCGGCGAAGGCGCGGCGCGAAGGCGCGGCGCTCTTTGGTATACATCTCCGGCTAATTTCTTAGCGAAACATTTTCGGCTAGACTGCCAGGCTTCGTACAATGACCCAGGCCTCCCGGCCAAGCTCGACATGGCAGTTGTTTCTCCCCTTATCGCTTCCACCGTCCACACCCGCATGGGAACATGCCGCGCCTGCGAGGTCCGTTCATGAACGCCCCGCTGGATCGCCCCCTGCTGGATCTCGCCTCGCCGATCGTCGAGGACCAGCCGCGTCATCCATGGCGCTTCTTTTCCGCCGGCGGTTTCACCCAGGTCCGCCTCGACACGGGCGCCGACCTCGTCAACCTCAAACAGCTCGACCAGAAGTTGTGGGTCGCCCTTTCCTGTCCGGTCCAGGGCCTGGAATTCGACCGCCGCACCCTGGCGCTGATGGACACCGACAACGACGGCCACATCCGGGCTCCGGAACTGATCGCCGCCATCGACTGGGCGGCGGCGCGGCTGGCCTCCCCCGATGTCCTGGCGCAGGGCGGCCCGCTGCCGCTGGCCGCCCTCGACATCGACAGCGAAGCGGGCGCGCGGCTCCTGACCTCGGCGCGCCACGTGCTGGACAGCCTGGGCAAAGGCGGCAGCGACACCATCAGCGTCGAGGATGTCAGCGACAGCGACCGCATCTTCTCCGGCATGGCCTTCAACGGCGACGGCGTCATCACCGCCACGGCCTGCGACGAGGCGCTGGGGCCAGTCTTCGCCGCCATCGTGGAGACCCTGGGCAGCGTGCCGGATCGCAGCGGCGCGGCAGGCATCGACCAGGCGCTCGCCGACCGTTTCTTTAGCGAAGCCGAAGCCTGGCTCGCCTGGCAGTCCCGCCCCCACGAAGACGCCGCCCTGCTCCCCCTCGGCGCCGACACCGAGTCCGCCTTTGCCGCCCTGGCCGCGATCCAGGTCAAGGCCGACGATTACTTCACCCGCTGCCGCCTGGCCGAGTTCGACCCGCGGGCCGCGGAATTGATGAACGGCGCACCGGAAGAGATCCGCGCCGTCGGCGCCAGGAGCCTGACGGCGAACGACGCCGTCCTGGCGGCCCTGCCGATCGCCTACGTCCAGGCCGGCGGCGCGCTGCCGCTGGCCTCCGGCATCAATCCGGCCTGGACGGCGGCAGTGGCGGCCCTGCGCGACAAGGTGGTCCGCCCCCTGCTGGGAGACCGGGACAGCCTGAGCGCCGGCGAGTGGGAGAGCCTGAAGGAGCGCTTCGCCGCCTACCAGGCCTGGCAGGCGGCCCGTCCGGAAACGCCGCTGGCCGGCCTGGAAACCGCCCGTCTGCAAGCCTTCCTCGCACCCGGCATCCGCGCCGCCATCGACCAACTCCTGGCGCGCGACCTGGCCCTGGCCCCGGAAGCGGAGGTCATCGCCGAGGTGGAACGCCTGGTGCGCTATGTGCGCGACCTGGAACAGCTGGCGAATAACTTCGTCTCCTTCCGCAACTTCTATAGCAGCGAGGACAAAGCCATGTTCCAGGCCGGCACCCTGTTCCTGGACGGCCGCAGCTGCGAGCTGTGCATCAAGGTGCTGGACCCGGCCCGCCACGGCGTCCTGGCCACGCTGTCCGGGGTCTACCTGGCGTATTGCGACTGTGTGCGCGCCGGCCAGAAGATGACGATCGCCGCCGCGTTCACCGCCGGCGATTCGGACCAGCTCATGGTCGGCCGCAACGGCATCTTCTATGACCGCGAGGGCAAGGACTGGGATGCCACCATTACCAAGATCGTGGACCATCCGATCAGCATCCGCCAGGCTTTCTGGGCGCCCTACCGCAAGGCCACCCGCCTGATCAGCGAGCAGATGGAGAAATTCGCCGCCACCCGGGCCAAGGGCGTGGACGACATGACGTCCAAGCTGGTCACCGAGGCCGGCAGCAAGGTCGAAGCCGGCGCCCGGCCGCCGCCCACGACGTTCGACGCGGCGCGCTTCGCCGGCATCTTCGCGGCCCTCGGGCTCGCGATCGGCGCCATCGGCACCGCCCTGGCCTCGGTGGTCACGGGCTTCCTGGGCCTCAAGGGCTGGCAGATGCCGCTCGCGATGGCGGGCCTGTTCCTGGCGATTTCGGGTCCTTCCGTGGCGATGGCCTTCTTCAAGCTGCGCAACCGCAACCTGGGTCCCATCCTGGACGCCAACGGCTGGGCGGTGAACGCCCGCGCCCGCATCAACATCCCCTTCGGCACGGCGCTGACCCGCATGGCCAGGCTGCCGAAAGGGGCGGAGCGCAGCCTGCGAGACCCCTACGTCGCACGGCGGGCATCCTGGAAGCTCTACCTGGTGCTCGGGATGCTGGTCGCGGCTGCGCTGACCTGGCTTGGCTTGCATACCGATCTGGGCGCCGGCTTCACGCTGTTCTGAACCAAGGCAGCTAGTCGTTGGCCCAGCCCTTCGCATGCTCCACCGCCCTGCCCCAGCGCGCCATCAGTTCGGCGCGCCGGCCGGGGTCCATCGCCGGCTCGAAACGCCGCTCGACCTGCCACTGGCGCGCGATCTCGTCGCTACCTTCCCAGTAGCCGACCGCCAGCCCGGCCAGGTAGGCCGCGCCCAGCGCCGTGGTTTCGAGCACGCGCGGGCGCAGCACCGGGATGCCGAGCAGGTCGGCCTGGAACTGCATCAGGAGGTCGTTGCCGGCGGCGCCGCCGTCGGCGCGCAATTCGAGGACGGCGCAGGCTGCGTCTTTCTGCATCGCGGCGAGCAGTTCCGCGCTCTGGTAGGCGATCGCCTCGACCGCGGCGCGGGCGATGTGGGCGGCGCTCGTACCGCGCGTCATGCCGACGATGGTGCCGCGCGCGTACTGGTCCCAGTGCGGGGCGCCCAGGCCCGTGAAGGCCGGGACCAGCATCACGCCGCCGCTGTCCGGCACGCTCAGGGCCAGCGCTTCGACCTCACGGGACTCCTTGATGATGCCGAGGCCGTCGCGCAGCCACTGCACGGTGGCGCCGCCCATGAAGACGCTGCCTTCCAGCAGATAATCGGTCCTGCCTTCGATGGTCCAGCCGACGGTGGACAGCAGGCGATGGTGCGACTCGGGGGCCGTGGTGCCGGCATGCATCAGCATGAAACAGCCGGTGCCATAGGTATTCTTGACCAGGCCCGGGCGGTGGCAGGCCTGGCCGAAGGTGGCGGCCTGCTGGTCGCCGGCGATGCCGGCAATCGGCAGCGCGGCGCCGAAGTGCTCCTCGGCTGCCAGGCCCACGGCTTCCGAGCTGGCCACGAGGTCCGGCAAGACACCGGCCGGGATGTCGAACAGGGCCAGCAGCTCCTCGTCCCAGCGCAGGGTATGGATATTGAAAAGCATGGTGCGCGCGGCGTTGCTGGCGTCGGTGACGTGGCGCCCGCACAGGCGGTATACCAGCCAGCTGTCGACCGTGCCGAAGGCCAGTTCGCCGCGTTCGGCGCGGGCCCTGGCGCCCGGCACGTGTTCGAGCAGCCATTGCAGCTTGGTGGCGGAAAAATAGGCGTCGACTTCGAGACCGGTGCGCCGCCGGATGTCCTCCGCCCTGCCTTGCTGGCGCAGGCGGTCGCACATGGCGGCGGTGCGGCGGTCCTGCCAGACGATGGCGCGGGCGACCGGTTCGCCGGTGGCGCGGTCCCATAAGACCGTGGTTTCGCGCTGGTTGGCGATGCCGATGGCGGCGACCTGGGTCGCGTCGATGCCGGCCTGGCGCAGGGCCGCGCGCGCGCAGGCGAGCTGGCTGTGCCAGATGTCGAGGGCGTCGTGCTCGACCCAACCGGGTTCCGGGAAATGCTGGGGATATTCGTGCTGGCAGCGCGCTACGGCCAAGCCGGCGCGGTCGAAGACGATGGCGCGCGAGCTGGTGGTGCCCTGGTCGAGCGCCAGGATGTATTTCTGCATCGGCATCTCCCGGGGGCACCTCGGCAGGGCGCTGAATTCATGTAAAGCAGGCCGATAGGCCGGATTCTGTGTAGTGGTCTCCCTTGCGGGACGCCCCTATGACAGCCATTCCTCTAGGCGCTGGATTACTCCAGCGCTCAAGCTTCCTACCCGCACGCTCCGCGAGCAACATCAACGCGTGCCTATTTGGAATTGCTCCAGGTGGAGGTTACCGCGTTTCACCGTAACTTAATACGCTCGTCTCTGTGGCCCTATTCCTCGCCTTATACCTTGCGGCTTTCAGCGGACGGCCGTTAACCGTCACCCTGCTCTGTGGAGTCCGGACCTTCCTCCCGCCATCACCCGAAAGTGACGGCCAGCGGCTGTCTGGCCTGCTTCACGGGGGCATTGTAACCGATTGGGCCGGCACAACCTATCGCCAGCTAGCCACGTTTTCTGAAATTTCGTGTCGCCATTTCAAAATCCTTCCCCACCTCATCCACATAGAATGCTTGGATAGCAAAACCATCAAGGACGAGACCCAACCATGACCCATCCTTCCCGTACCGGCGGCCAGATCCTGGTCGATGCGCTCCATACCCACGGCGTGGACACCGCCTTCGGCGTGCCCGGCGAAAGCTACCTCGACGTGCTGGACGCGCTGCACGATTCGGACATCCGCTTCGTGATCAACCGGCAGGAAGGCGGCGCGGCGTTCATGGCCGAGGCCTACGGCAAGATGACCGGTAAACCAGGCATCTGCTTCGTCACCCGCGGCCCCGGCGCCACCAACGCCTCGATCGGCGTGCACACCGCCTACCAGGATTCCACGCCGATGATCCTGTTCATCGGCCAGGTCGGCAGCGACTTCATCGACCGCGAAGCCTTCCAGGAAATCGACTACCGCCGCATGTTCGGCCAGATGGCCAAGTGGGTCACCCAGATCGACCGCGCCGACCGCATCCCCGAATACATCGCGCGCGCCTTCCAGGTCGCCACCAGCGGCCGCCCCGGTCCGGTGGTGCTGGCGCTGCCGGAAGACATGCTGGTCGCGAAAGCGGAAGTGCCTGATGCCCGCCGCTACCAGCCGGTGCAGGCGGCGCCCTCCTCGGCGCAGATCGCACAGCTGCGTTCCATGCTGGCGCAAGCGCAGCGCCCGATCGTCCTGCTCGGCGGCGGCTCGTGGAGCGAGCAGGCCTGCGCCGACCTGGCCCGCTTCGCCGAAGCCAACCGCCTGCCGGTGGGCTGCACCTTCCGCTTCCAGGACCTGATGGACAACGCCCACCCGAATTACGTGGGCGACGTCGGCATCGGCATCAACCCGAAGCTGGCGGCGCGCGTGAAGGAAGCCGACCTGGTCATCGCCATCGGCCCGCGCCTGGGCGAGATGACCACCAGCGGCTACTCGCTCCTGTCGTCGCCGGTGCCGCGCCAGCGCCTGGTCCATATCCATGCGGACCCGGAAGAACTGGGCAGCGTCTACCAGGCCGACCTGATGATCGCCAGCGGCGCTCCGCAGGTGTGCGCGATGCTGGCGGCGATGGCGCCGGTGGATTCCTCGGCCTGGGCCGGCAGCGTCGAAGCGGCGAAAGCCGACCTGGCCGCCTGGCAGGCGCAGCCGCCGATCTTCCGCGACGGCGCTGCGCCGCTCGACCTGTGGCAGGTGGTGCAGGAACTCATGAAACAGGCGCCGCGCGACACCATCATCACCAACGGCGCCGGCAACTACGCGACCTGGGCGCACCGCTTCTACCGCTACGGCGCCAAGCGCACCCAGTTGGCGCCGACCAATGGCGCGATGGGCTACGCGGTGCCGGCCGGCGTGGCGGCCAAGATCATCGATCCGCAGCGCACCGTGGTGACCTTCGCCGGCGACGGTGAATTCATGATGACGGGCCAGGAACTGGCCACCGCGGTGCAGTACGGCGCCGGCGTGATCATCCTGGTGTTCAACAACGGCATGTTCGGCACCATCCGCATGCACCAGGAGCGCGACTACCCGGGCCGCGTGTCGGGCACTGGGCTGCACAATCCGGATTTCGCCGCATTGGCGCGCGCCTATGGCGGCCACGGCGAAGTGGTCGAGAAGACCGAGGAATTCGCGCCCGCCCTGCAGCGCGCGCTGGCGCATGCGAACGAACGCAAGCTGCCGGCGGTGATCGAGCTGCGCTACGACGGCAATTTGATCACGCCGAATGCGACGCTCGAGACGATTCGCAAGACGGCGGAAGCAGCCAAGGCAGGCCGCTGATTTCGTAGGGGTGATCTGGTCCGGTGGACCAGATCACGGCTATGCCGTCCGCGCGTTCAACCAGCAGCAGAACAGACGTAGCGTATGTTCATAAGGTATTTGAACGCGCGGTCGGCCAAGCCGACCACCCTACTGCCCCAGGCCCAGCTCGGCCGGCAGCGGAATCGGCTTGTCGAAGATACTGACCGGCTCACCCGACGGGTTGGTCAGGAACAATGCGACGAGGGCGATGAACGCCCACACGATGATGTTGCGCATGTTCGCAGCGCTGCCATCCGTGGCGTTGTCTCCATAGATGAGGCGCTTCAGGAAATTGCTAATTTTCACGGTGTGCCCCGCTGTATTTTGTGGTTTTCTCTCTCTGTTCAATTTAACGCAAGTCGCGGTCGTTTTCCAGAAGCGCACTGTTGAGTAACCTGTCGGTTTCAGCAATAACACAACAAAGAGTTCCTTCCACGCATCTTCTAGCGTCGATACCGGGCATTCAGGGAAGCGTCTTGCTGCTCTGGTAAAATATTCGCTACTTTTTTCATCGCCGGCGCCAGCCGGCATCGTGCGCAGGAATCGCCCCCATTTATGTTTAGTTTCTTCAAGAGAAAGAAGCCTGAAACCGAGGTCTCGGCGCCGGACCAGGCCGCGCCCGCAGCGGCGCCGATGTTCGTGCCGGGTGCGCTGGATGCACCGCTCAGCCCGCCGTCGGCCGCCCCAGTCGTCGTGCCGGTTGCCGCACCGGCCGCCCCGCCCGCCGCAGCCGATGTCGGCGAACTGTTCCCGGAAACCGCGGAACGTCCGACCAGCGCTGCGGAACAGAAAACATCCTGGATGGCGCGCCTGAAAGCCGGCCTGTCCAAGACCTCGAGCAACCTGTCGCTGCTGTTCGTCGGTGCGCGCATCGACGAAGACCTGTACGAGGAACTCGAAGCGGCGCTTCTGATGTCGGATGCCGGCATGGACGCCACCGAGCACCTGCTGGGCGCCCTGCGCCGCAAGGTCAAGGAAGACAAGCTGCTCGACGCCGCCCAGGTCAAGGCCGCGCTCAAGGAGCTCATGATCGAGCTCCTGATGCCGCTGCAAAAGCCCCTCGAGCTGGGCCGCCACGAACCGCTGGTGATGATGATCGCGGGCGTGAACGGCGCCGGCAAGACCACCACCATCGGCAAGCTGGCCAAGCACATGCAGCGCTTCGACCAGTCGGTGCTGCTGGCCGCGGGCGACACCTTCCGCGCCGCGGCGCGCGAACAGCTGATGGTCTGGGGCCAGCGCAACAACGTCACCGTGATCTCGCAGGCCTCGGGCGACCCGGCCGCCGTCGCGTTCGATGCGGTACAGTCGGGCAAGGCGCGCGGCACCGATGTCGTGATGGTCGATACCGCCGGCCGCCTGCCGACCCAGCTGCACCTGATGGAAGAACTCAAGAAGATCAAGCGCGTGATCGGCAAGGGCATGGATGGCGCCCCGCACGAGACCCTGCTGGTCATCGACGGCAACACCGGCCAGAACGCCCTGGCCCAGGTGAAGGCCTTCGACGACGCGCTGCAGCTGACCGGCCTGGTGATCACCAAGCTGGATGGCACCGCCAAGGGCGGCGTGCTGGCCGCGATCGCGCGGACCCGCCCGGTGCCGGTGTACTTCATCGGCGTGGGCGAGAAGCTGGACGACCTGCAGCCGTTCAATGCCGAAGAATTCGTCGAAGCCCTGCTGGGTTGAAGGAACGGCGCGCCCGATGATCGAATTCCAGTCCGTCTCCAAACAATATTCCCAGGATGCCTACGCGCTGCGCGAGGTCTCCCTCAACATCGGCAAGGGCGAGCTGGTCTACCTGGCCGGCCCGTCCGGCGCGGGCAAGTCGACCCTGATGAAGATGGTGGCCGCGGTCGAGCGCCCCAGCAGCGGCGTGGTGACCGTCAACGGCCAGGACATCGGCCGCCTCAAGCGGGCCGGCATTCCTTTCCTGCGCCGTAACCTGGGCCTGATCTTCCAGCACCAGCGCCTGCTCAACGACCGCAACATCCTCGCCAACGTGATGCTGCCGCTGCTCGTCACCGGCGCGCCCCGGCAGCAGACCGAGCAGCGCGCCCGGGCCGCCCTCGACAAGGTCGGACTGCTCGAGCGCGCCAGGGCGATGCCGCTCGAACTCTCCGGCGGCGAGCAGCAGCGCGTGGCGGTGGCGCGCGCCATCGTCAACCGGCCGCAGATCATCCTGGCGGACGAGCCGACCGCCAACCTCGACCGCGTGGCCGCCGACAAGGTACTCGACGCGCTGCGCGCCTTCAACGCCGTCGGTGTGACCTGCGTGATCTCGACCCACGACGAAGAGGTGCTCGACAGTGCGGCGGCGCGCGTGATCCGTCTCGAGCACGGCCAACTGGTGGGAGACACCGCATGAGCCCCTGGGTCCGCCAACACCGTTTCGCCCTCGGCGCCGCCCTGTCCACCATCCGCAAGGGACCGGGCAGCTTCCTGTTCAACGTGCTGGTCGTCGCGTTCGCGCTGATGCTGCCGTTCGCCGGCATCACCCTGCTCGACAACGTGCGTCCGCTGTCCGAACAGCTCTCGGTCGATCCCGAGATCAGCGTCTTCATGAAGCTCGAGGCGACGCGCGAGGACGCGGCCGCCCTGCAGCCGCGCATCAAGGCACTCGCCGCCGCCAGCGGCAAGGCCGACCTCGACTTCATCCCGCGCGAGCAGGCGCTGGCCGCGATGAAGTCCGGGAGCGGCCTGGGCGACGTGATCGACACGCTGGGCGAAAACCCGCTGCCGGACAGCTTCAGGCTGCGCCTGGACGGCAGCAGCGCGGCCGGCCAGGTCGACGCGCTCACCGAACAGCTGCGCGCCCTGCCGGGCGTGGATGTGGTGCAGGTCGATTCGGCCTGGATCAAGCGCCTGGCCGCCATGCTCGCCATCCTGCACCTGGCCCTGCTGCTGCTGGCGCTCACGCTGGGCGTCGTGGTGATCGCGGTGGTGTTCAATACCATCCGCCTGCAGGTGCTGACGCAGAAGGAAGAAATCAGCGTGTCGAAGCTGCTGGGGGCGACCGACAATTTCATCCATCGCCCCTTCTATTACACCGGCGGCCTGCTCGGCCTGTGCGCGGGCGTGGTGGCACTCGGCGCCGTGGCGCTGTCCCTGCGGCCGTTGAACGGCGCCATTGCGGATTTTGCGAAACTGTATGCCTCGGAATTCCAGCTGGTGCCGCTCGGCGTGCTGGAAAGCACGGGAGTGCTGGCGATCAGCGCGGGCCTCGGCCTGATCGGCGCGATGCTGTCGGTGCAGCGGCACCTGGCGCGCGTCCGGTAAAACAGATGTGGGTGGGCGTGCGACCGGCCGAGCCGGGCCCGCCCCCGCTTCGAACTGCTGACCCGCCCCACCCTACGCTCACACGAGCGCTATTCCTACACGCCCGTTTTTGACGAATGTGCGCCAGCCAACAGAAGGCCGCTCCTCAGGCCTTTAACCTGTCTCTAACACGTTTTCCAGCGGTTTTTTGCTCACTTTTGAGCTGAATCAACCAAATTGCAGTCGCCTGCTCTACAGTTAAAGCGGCGCGATTTTGATTCCTAAGAGCAATACTTTGGCCAAACTTAATCGATTTCGATAAATCGATGCCTTGCCTAGCACTCACACATGGAGAGTGCTAATATATGTCTCGAATACAGCGAAATCAAGGAAAGCATCCAAGGTAGAAGTCGACACGCTGGTGTCACGCGGCATGTGTCCGTGACACATTGGGATGCAGTAAGTCTACTACGAGGAAATTGAATATGTCCGCACAATCCGCATTGGTTCCGGCCGGCAGTCGTGCTCTGGGACTGGGTTTCTCTGGCAATCTGGGCAACATCGATGCCTACATTTCTGCCGTCAACCGCCTGCCGATGCTGACTCACGAGGAAGAGGTATCGCTGGCGAAGTCGCTGCGCGAAAAGAACGACCTCGACGCCGCGCAGAAGCTGGTGCTCTCGCACCTGCGCCTGGTCGTGTCGATCGCGCGTGGCTACCTCGGCTATGGTCTGCCGCACGCCGACCTGATCCAGGAAGGCAATATCGGCCTCATGAAAGCGGTCAAGCGCTTCGACCCGAACCAGGGCGTGCGTCTCGTTTCGTACGCGATGCACTGGATCAAGGCCGAGATGCACGAATACATCCTGAAGAACTGGCGCCTGGTGAAGGTCGCGACGACCAAGGCCCAGCGCAAGCTGTTCTTCAACCTGCGCAGCAACAAGCAGGGTCTGGACACCATGACCCCGAGCCAGGTCGACGAGCTGGCGAAGATGCTCGACGTCAAGCGCGAAGAAGTGATCGAGATGGAAACCCGCTTGTCGGGCCGCGACATCGCCCTCGAATCGCCGACCGACGACGAAGACGACAAGTTCGCCCCGATCGCCTACCTGTCGTCGGAGCAGCAGGAGCCGACCCGCGTGCTGGAGGCCGAGCAGCGCGACCGCCTGCAGTCCGAAGGCCTGGAGACCGCCCTGTCGAAGCTGGACCCGCGTTCGCGCCGCATCGTCGAAGCGCGCTGGCTGGCCAACGACGACGGCTCGGGCGCCACGCTACACACGCTGGCCGAAGAGTTCGGCGTGTCGGCCGAGCGTATCCGCCAGATCGAATCGGCTGCGCTGAAGAAAATGAAAGGTGCGCTGACGGCTTACCTCTAAGCCCTGCCCACCCCAACCTAAACCCCGCCCCGGCGGGGTTTTCTTTTTTTTAAGCCCTCATGGTGAGGCCGGCCAGCGCATCAGGGTTTCCGGATGCCCGGTGTGCGCGTCCAGGCGTTCGTCGACGGCGACGAAGCCGTGCCTTTCATAGAAGCGGTGCGCGGCACGATTGGCCGAGTACACGGCCAGTTCGAGCCTGTCGCGGCCGCTCTTGGCGTGGGCGACGAGCAGGCTGCCGATGCCCGCGCCCTGGCTGTCCGGATGCACGAACAGCGCGGCCAGGGCGTCGCCGTACAGACTGTAGAAGCCGGCTATCGCGCCCTCCCGTTCGAACACAAATGAACTGGCCGCGGGCAGATACACGCTGCGCATGGCGTCGCGCTGGGCGCGCCAGAATTGTTCGTCGATGAAAGCGTGCGCCTGGATCGACGCACCCAGCCAGATGTCCAGCACCTGATCCATGTCATGATTGTTTATCGGTCGAATCACCGGTGCGATCTCCTTCCCAGGCCAGTCCGTGTGGAGCCGAAGTATACCGGCGTCCGGGACGCCGGCTAGAATGGGTTTTTCATCCGATAGAACGGAGTCCCCGATGACCGACCAGTACGTCCCGCCCACTGTCTGGACCCCGCCCGCCTCCTCCGGCGGCACCTTCGCCAACATCAACCGCCCGGTCGCCGGCCCGACCCACGAGGCCGCCCTCCCGGTCGGCAAGCACCCGCTGCAGCTGTATTCGCTGGCCACGCCCAACGGCGTGAAGGTGACCATCATGCTGGAAGAGCTGCTGGCCCTCGGCCACAGCGGCGCCGAGTACGATGCCTGGCTCATCAAGATCAACGAAGGCGCCCAGTTCTCCAGCGGCTTCGTCGAGATCAACCCGAATTCCAAGATCCCGGCCCTGGTCGACCGCAGCGCCGACGCACCGGTGCGCGTGTTCGAATCCGGCTCGATCCTGGTCTACCTGGCCGAGAAGTTCGGCGCCTTTCTGCCGGCACATGGCCCGGCGCGCGCCGAAACCATGAACTGGCTGTTCTGGCAGATGGGCTCGGCGCCTTTCGTGGGCGGCGGCTTCGGCCACTTCTATGCCTACGCGCCGGAAAAGCTGCAGTACCCGATCGACCGCTATGCGATGGAAACCAAGCGCCAGCTCGACGTGCTCGAGCGCCAGCTGGCCGACCACCAGTTTGTGGCCGGCAACGAGTACACGATTGCCGACATGGCGATCTGGCCATGGTATGGCGGCATGGTACGCGGCGAGCTGTACGAGGCCGGCGAATTCCTCTCCGTGCACGAATACAAGAACGTGCGCCGCTGGGCCGACGGGATCGCCGCGCGGCCGGCCGTCATCCGCGGCCGCAAGGTCAACCGGGTGCGCGGCAATCCGGATGAACAGGTTCCCGAACGCCACGACGCTTCCGACCTGGACTGATCTTCCGTAAGAGAGACCATGGCAAGCGCGGACGACGCGCGCGATTGCGGTAAGCTGGCGCGCGACATTCCAAACGACGTGCCAACGATGGGAGACGTGCCATGGTCAGCAAGAATACGATTTGCCTCTGGTTCAACGGAACGGCGCTGGAAGCGGCGCAGTTCTATGCCGCCCATATTCCCGACAGCGCGGTGGGCCGGGTCTTCCGTGTCCCGGGCGACTACCCGGCCGGCAAGCAGGGCGACGTCCTGACCGTCGCCTTCACCGTGGCCGGCATCCCTGCATCGGCCTGAACGGCGGCCCGGCCTTCCCGCATACCGAAGCGTTTTCCTTTCAGATCGCGACCGATGACCAGGAGGAAACCGACCGCCTGTGGAACGCCATCGTCGGCAATGGAGGCCAGGAAAGCGCATGCGGCTGGTGCAAGGACAAGTGGGGGCTGTCCTGGCAGATCACGCCGCGCGTGCTCAGCGAGGGCATTGCCGACCCCGACCCGGCCGTGGCGAAACGCGCGTTCGAGGCGATGATGACGATGCGCAAGATCGACGTGGCCACGATCGAGGCGGCACGGCGCGGCTGAGCGGGAACGGCGGCGTCCGGGTTCGCGCGCTTGCCGCCATTCACGCGGCGCAAGCATGCGGTCCTGCACTATACTCTTGCCCGTCCAGGACCCATGAGAAGCACAATGAAAGAATCCCTGCAAGCTGAACCGGTTTTCAAGAAGCTCCGCGGCATGGTCCGCTCCCTGCCGCCTGGCGGCATCACCCTGAGCGAACTGATCCGCCGAGTCGGCAATGAAGGCCTGCTGATCCTGACCGCCCTGCTCACGCTCGTGTTCCTGATTCCGGTGTCGATTCCGGGCGTGAGCACCGTGTTCGGCGCCGCGATCCTGCTGATCGGCATCAGCCGCCTGTTCGGCCGCGAACTGTGGGTCCCGGCAAAACTGAAGCACCGGACGATCTCCACCAGCAAGCTGCGCCCGGCGCTGCGCAAGGCACTGCCCTGGCTGTACCGGATCGAACGTGTGTGCAAGCCCAATCGTATCGGGTGGCTGGTGGCAAACGGTTCGATCCAGCATCTCAACAACGCCGGCCTGATCCTGGGCGCGGTGCTGCTGATGATGCCCTTCGGCCTGATCCCGTTCAGCAATACCTTCCCTGCGGTCGCCCTGCTGTTCCTGGCGATCGGCCTGCTGCAGCGCGACGGCGTCAGCGTACTGCTGGGCCACATCAGCAACCTCGTCACCATCCTGTATTTCGCCCTGCTCATCGGTGGCGGCGGTTTCGCCCTGCGCGAGCTGTTCCACCGCATGGCCAACTGAGCGATCATGCAAAGCGGCACTAACTTCAGTTCCAACAGTGTGCAATGCCAAACGCGCAATTTTTGCGGATTAGCTACTAAAACATCGACTTACTGAAAAGTCTTAAGAATTTACTTTAAGTACATTTACAGCTCTGCTAGCATCCTTCGCTCGCATGGAGGAGCACATGGCAGCGCAAAGCAGAAACGATGCACGCAGTGATCTGGTGACGGCTGGTCAGGTCGACGAGGGCCTGAAATTATGCGCGCGCTACGGCGTCCATCCCGCCCTGCTGTTCATGGAACAGGTGGGGGTGCCGCGCCAGGTCGCCCTGCGCGTGCTGTGCTCCCCCGAACACTTCCGCCAGCGCGACCGCCGCCGCCATCCGCGCCCCATGCGCTGAGGCGCGGCGGATCCGCTTACTGCGCCTGCAATGCCGCGATGCGCGCCTCGATCGGCGGATGGCTGGAGAACAGCGACAGCGCGCCCCTGCCGGAAATGCCGAAGGCCGCCATGTTCTTCGGCAACTCCCCTTCGGCCAGGCCGCCCAGGCGGCGCAGCGCCGCGATCATCGGCTGCGGACGGCCCAGGATGTGCGCGGCGCCGCGGTCGGCGCGGAACTCGCGCTGGCGCGAGAAGTACATCACGATGATGCTGGCCAGGATGCCGAACAGGATCTCGCACACCACCACCGTCACCATGTAGCCGATGCCCGGCCCCGACTGCTCGCTGTCGTTCTTGCGCAGCATCTGGTCGACGGCATAGCCGACCACCCGCGCCAGGAACACGACGAAGGTGTTGACCACGCCCTGGACCAGGGTCAGCGTGACCATGTCGCCGTTGGCGATGTGCGCCACCTCGTGCGCCAGCACGGCTTCCACTTCTTCCTGCGACATCGAGGCCAAGAGGCCCGTGGACACCGCGACCAGCGAGCCGTTGCGGGTGGCGCCGGTGGCGAAGGCGTTCGGCTCGCCCTCGTACACCGCCACTTCCGGCATCTTGATGCCGGCCTTGCGCGCCTGCCCCTCCACAGTATTCAGCAGCCAGGCTTCGGTGGCGTTGGCCGGCTGGGCGATGACGCGCGCCTTGGTCGACCATTTGGCGATCGGCTTGGACAGCCACAGGGAGATGAAGGCGCCGCCAAAGCCCATCAGGGCGGCGAAGGCCAGCAGCATGGGCAGATTCAGGCCGTTGGCGGTCAGGAAGCGGTTGATGCCGAGCAGGCTGGCGCTCAGGCTCAGGACCAGCACGACGGCCAGGTTGGTGGCGAGGAACAGGACAATGCGTTTCATGTGGTTTCCTTCAATAGCAAAGTAAATGGAGAATCAGCCGGCGGCGTCCTGCGCCTGCGGGTCCAGGCGCAGGATCGCGACGCGCAGGATGCGCCGGTCTTCCACCGCCAGGATCTCGAAGCGCAGTCCGTCGGCCTCGATGGCCTGGCCGGCGGCCGGCAGGGTTTCGAAGCGCGCCAGCAGGTAGCCGGCGAGCGAGCTGTAGTCGGCCTCCGGGTCCACCAGGGCGCCTGAATCGAGCACCTGCTCGAGCAGGTGCAGGTCGGCGCTGCCGTCGGCCTCCCAGCGGCCCACGCCCTGCGCGCGGATCGCCGGCTGCTCGTCCTCGTCCGGGAACTCGCCGGCGATCGCCTCCAGCAGGTCGATCGGCGTCAACAGACCCTGGACCACGCCGTATTCGTCGGCCACCAGCACCAGCTGGCCGCGCGCGCGCTTGAGCGTGTCCATGGCGCGCAGCACGCCGGCGGTATCGGGCAGGAAGATTGGTTGACGCAGCAGCCCCGGGTCGGCCTCGTCGATGCGATCGTGGAGCAACAGCGCCCCGATCAGGTCCTTGGTACGGGCCACGCCCACCACCCGGTCGACGTCGCCGCGGCAGACCGGCAGCTGGTTGTGCGGGGTTTCCCGCAGCTGCTGCAGGACGGTGGCCGCGTCCTGTTCCAGGTTCACCCAAGACATCTCGGCGCGCGGCGTCATGATCGAGCGGATCGAGCGCTCGGCCAGGGTCAGCACGCCGCTGACCATGTTGCGCTCCTCGACGGCGAAGCTGTCGTCCGCGCGCGCTTCCTGGGGCGCCTCTTCGAGCGCATGGCGCGGCTTGCCGAGCAGGCGCAGCACCGTGTCGGCGGTGCGCTCGCGGAACGGCAGGCGCGCCTCGTTCTTCAGGAAGTTGCGGCGCGCGAACTGGTTGAGCGTTTCGATCAGCACCGAGAAGCCGATCGCCGCGTACAGGTAGCCCTTCGGGATGTGGAAGCCCAGCCCCTCGGCGACCAGGCTCAGGCCGATCATCAGCAGGAAGCTCAGGCACAGCACCACCACCGTCGGGTGGGCATTGACGAAACGGGTCAGCGGCTTGGAGGCCAGGATCATGACGCCGATCGAGATGACGACGGCCGCCATCATGACCCACAGTTCGTCCACCATGCCCACCGCCGTGATCACCGCGTCGAGCGAGAACACGGCGTCGAGCACCACGATCTGCGCCACCACGGCGGCGAAACCGGCATACATCTTGTTCCCCGACTGGACGTGGACCACGCCTTCGAGGCGCTCGTGCAGCTCGACCGTGGCCTTGAACAGCAGGAACAGGCCGCCGACGAGCAGGATCAGGTCACGCCCGGAGAAACTGAAGGAACCGAGCGAGAACAGCGGCGTGGTCAGGGTGACCAGCCAGGAGACGATCGTCAGCAGGCCGAGGCGCATGGCCATGGCCAGGGACAGGCCCAGCAGGCGCGCCTTGTCGCGCTGGTGCGGCGGCAGCTTGTCCGCCAGGATCGCGATAAAAATCAGGTTGTCGATGCCCAGGACGATTTCCAGGAACACCAGGGTCAGCAAACCCACCCAGATCGAGGGGTCCATTAGCCATTCCATCTTGCTTGCCTTAATCAATGTGAAGAAGCGGGGTCCACCGGGCGTAGCCGGCGGAAGAGGTCCGGAGGCAGGCAGGCGCACGGGGGCGCCGGCCGGCGCTGGCCGGACGGACGACAGGAAGGAGCGGCGCTCCCGGATCAGGCGCGGCGGGGCGGCTTGTCGGGAGGCGGAAGGGAGAGGCGGTAAGGCGAGGCGGCGTGCTGGGGCACCGCGGCGGCGCGCAGGCCCGCCAGGTTCAGGCGGGCGTCCTGGTGCACGAGATCATGCAGGTCGGCCACCGAGGGCGGCTCGTCGGGATCGATGTCGGGATTGGCGCTGCCCTGGAAGGCGTCCATGCTCGTTGCGGCGGCATGCGTGTGCGCGACATCGGGCTGCGCCGTCGACACGGATATCGACAGCGCCAGGACGTTCAGCGGGAACAGCAGGATCAGGAAAATGACGAGGATTCGTCTCATACATTGGGGAAACACAGGACGCGATCAGTATAGCATGGGGCCTGCCGCGTCCGATGTCCGCACCTTACTGCGACAGGTGCTCGATCAGGATGGTCGTACCGACCAGCACCAGCACGACCCCGCCGATGCGCTCTGCGTTGCGCCCCACGGCCGCGCCCAGGCGCCGCCCGAGCAGCACGCCGATGGTGACCATGACCGTGGTGGCGATGCCGATCGCCCCCGCCGCATGCAAGATCGAGACGTCGACGAACGCCAGCCCGACCCCGACCGCCATCGCATCGATGCTGGTGGCCACCGCGGTCAGCACCAGCACCAGGAAGTTCTGCGAGCCGGCGCGCTCGTCTTCCTCTTCCTCGTCGCCGAAGGAGAGCCAGAGCATGCGCCCGCCCAGGCCCAGCAGCAGGAAGAAGGCGATCCAGTGGTCCCACTGGCGGATGGCGTCGGCGGCCAGCGAGCCCAAGGCCCAGCCGATGATCGGGGTGATGGTCTCGATGCAGCCGAACAGCAGGCCGATCCGCAGCGCCTGCGGCAGGCCGGGATTGCGCAGAGCGGCGCCTTTCGCGATCGCCGCGGCGAAGGCGTCGGTCGACATGGCGAGGGCGAGGAATACGAGGGCGGTGAAGGTCATGCTGGGGTTCCGGTCGGACGAAAACACAAAGGCGCACCCGCACGCCCGACAATGGCGCGGATGGGCCGATGGTCTCGCCAACCGCTAGGTCGCCCGTGCCACGCTTTACGCATCAGAAACTGAGCGAAGCGAGTATGTTGACACGGGCCCTCCCGCATTGCGCAGGAGGAGGCTACTCCCCACAGGGTGTGGGCATTCTAGAAGGAAACAACCTCCGGCGCAAGCGACGCGGGCGCCGCTGCGTGCTCCAACAGGAAGCGCCGCCCCATCATCTGCAACATCTCGCCGGCCGGCACCGGACGCGCGATGTAATAGCCCTGCACCTCGTTGCAGTCCAGGCCGCGCAGGATGTCGAGCTGCTCTTCGGTCTCGACGCCTTCGGCCACCACGGACATGCCGAGCGCGTGGGCCATCGACACGATCGCCTGGAAGAACACCCTGCCCTCCTTCGAGTTGCCCAGTTCCGTGGTGAAGGCGCGGTCCACCTTTAGCACGTCCATTTTCAGGCGCTGCAGCTGCGACAGCGAGGAGTAGCCGGTGCCGAAATCGTCCACGTGCAGCTTGACGCCGAGGGCGCGCAGCGCGGCCAGTTCGGCCAGGATCTCGTCGTGGTCGCCCATCATCGCCGACTCGGTGATCTCGATCTCGATCAGGCTGGCCGGCACGCGGTGGCGCGCCATCGCGCAGCTCAGCTGGCGCTGCACGCCGCCGCGCAGGAACTGCCTGGGCGAGACGTTGATCGAGACCGGCACCAGCTGGGCTCCCGCCTCGCGCCAGGCGGCCAGCTGGGCGCAGGCCTTGTCGATCACGATCTCGCCGATGTTGCGGATCAGGCCGGTGCTTTCCGCCAGCGGGATGAACTCGCTAGGTGCCACCAGGCCCAGTTCAGGATGGCGCCAGCGCACCAGCGCCTCCATGCTCAGCAGCTCGCCGCTGCGGGCGTCCACGCGCGGCTGGTAGTGCAGCAGGAACTGGTCGTGCTCGATCGCTTCCAGCATGCGCTGCTTCAGGCGCGCGCGCGCGTTCAGGCCGTTCGACAGCGCCGGATCGAAGAAGCGGTACTGGCCCTTGCCCTCGTTTTTCCCGGCGTACATCGCGATGTCGCTGTGGCGTACCAGGGTCTCGGCGTCCTGGCCGTCGCGCGGGAACATACTGATGCCGATCGAGGCGCCCACCGCATGCAGCTCGTCGCCGATCAGGAAAGGCACGCCGAAGGCCTCGACGATGCGCGCCGCCACCGAGGCGGCCTGGCGCTCGCCCTCGCAGGGATGCAGCAGCACCAGGAACTCGTCGCCGCCGAAGCGCGCCACCCGGTCGGTGGGGCGCAGCAGCGACAGCAGGCGCTGGGCCGCGCTCTTGAGCAGCTGGTCGCCGGTCGCGTGGCCATGGGTGTCGTTGACCTGCTTGAATTCGTCGAGGTCGATGAACAGCAGGGCCAGGCCGGCTTCGCCGGCGCGCGCCTGCGCCAGGATCGCCGGCATCGCCGCCAGGAAGGCGTGGCGCGTGGCCAGGCCGGTCAGCACGTCCTCGTGGGCCAGGCGCTCGAGCTGGGTCTCGTGGGCCTTGCGCTCGCTGATGTCCTGCAGCGTCACCGCCAGCCCGTTCCCGACCCGCACCAGGCGCCGGCGTCCCCAGCTGATGTTCAGGCGGTTGTCCGCCGGCAGGCGGCGGTCGTCCTCGTGAAAGCCGGTCTCCATCGCCTTGCGGTAGGTGTCGAGCAGCGCTTCCCCGAACAGGGCGCTGTCGACCTGCGACAGACTGCTGCCCACCAGGGTGGCGCGCGTCAGGCCGTAGAAGAAGGCGCCGCGCTCGTTGCAGTCGACGATGCGGAAGTCCAGGATGCCGCCATCGCGGCCGCGCACGGCGGCGGCCATGTAGAAGCCGTCGTTGCCGCTTTCGGTGGCGGTGCGGTAGGCGCGCTGCACTTCTTCCTGCTCGCGCTCGCGCAGCACGGCGCGGCGCGCCAGCACCGAACCGATGCCCCCCAGCAGCAGCAGGCAGGCGCCGATGGCGATGGTCCGGTTGCGGTTGTCGACCCAGGCCGCCTGCGCCGCCTGCAGGGCAGTCGCGTGCGACAGGCCGACCAGGGCCACCAACGGATAGGCGCTCGATTGGCGCCAGCCGAGCACGCGCGCCTGGCCGTCGGCGAAACCGTCCCGTCCCTGCACCAGGCGCACGCCGCGCTCGCCCGCCCACGGCTGCGCGCGCGAGGGCAGCAGCCTGGCGCCGCGGAAGGCGGCGCCGTCGCTGTGCTGCTCGGCGCGCAGCCGCCCCTCGCTGCCAGCCAGCGCCACCACGCCGCCCGCGCCCAGCGTGGCCGGGCTGACGAAGGCGGTGAAGTAGCGCGCATCGACCGCCATCAGCACGATGCCGTCGAATTCGTCGTCGCGGGTGTCGAGGCGGCGCGTGAACAGCACCATCTCGCCGTGCCCGGCGACATGCGGCGGCGCTGTGCCGATGCGCAGGGCGGTGGAGATGTGGTTGCGATGCTGCACGAAGTAAGGTCCGGCGGACAGGTCGCTGCCGAGCAGCGCGGGCCGGGTCGAGGCCTGCACCATGCCGTCGCGGTCGACGATCGCCACCACGCCGAAGGCGGCGTCGGTGAACATGCCGTCGCGGCGCAGCTCGTCGAGCAGGCCAAGGTCTTTCCGGTGCGCCCGTCCCTTCTCCCAGCTGAACTTCAGCTGCATCGTGACCTGGTCCATCTGCCCGACCGAGCGCGTGATGTACTGCTCGTAGGCCTCGGCATAGGCGCCGGCGTCCTTGCGCGCCTGGCTGTCCGCGCGCGCGCGCTCGGCCTCGGCGCGCCATACGGTGGCGATCCACAGCGCCGCGCACAGCAGCAGCGCAAGCAGCGGCCAGATGACGACGAGATAACGGTTGGTGCGCGAAGCGGTGCGGACGGCGGCGTGGATGCTCATGCAGGCGGAATCAGGACGCAAAGTTTCCGCAAGTCTAATTAGCGAACATGTCGTCCCGATGACATGTTTGTAAAGTGACAAACCGCGCATTTTCGGCGCCAAACTGGCCGTAGGATGGGCGACGTCGCCCCCCCCTTCCAAGCCTGATGAAAACATTCGCCATCCTGATCCTCGCCGCCAGCGCCCATCTCCCCGTCCATGCCGGCGCAGCCGGCCTGACGCCCGCGCCCGGCCCGCATGCGGTCGGCCTGCGCGTGGCGCAGCTCTACGACTACAGCCGTGCCATGGACGAGCAGCTCGACGCCTTCGGCAAGCCGCTCGCCACGCCGCAGGCCCGGCCGATCCAGGCCCTGGTCTGGTATCCGGCCAGGCAGTCGCAGGCTGCGCCGATGCGGGTGGTGGACTATCGCCAGGCCGCCCTGTCCGACGTGAATTTCGGCTTGCCGGCGGCCGACAGCGCGAAGCAGCGGGCCGCCTGGCTGGCGGGTCCGCAGAAGTCCCGGTACGAGGCCGCGACCCTGGCCGTGCGCGACGCCGCCCCCGCCGCCGGCAAGTATCCGGTGCTGGTCTACGCGCCGAGTTTCGCCGAGGCGGCGGACGAGAACCTGGACCTGTGCGAGTACCTGGCCAGCCAGGGCTACGTCGTCATCGCCAGCCGCAGCCTGGGCGCGCGCTCGAAGGTCATGACCGACGATGTCGAAGGCGTGGAAGCGCAGGCGGCGGACATCACCTTCCTGGTCAACCACGCGCACACCCTGCCGCAGGCCGACCTGGACAAGGTCGCGGTGGCGGGCTTCAGCTGGGGCGGCCTGTCCAACGTGTTCGCCGCCGCGCGCTCCAGCCGCATCAAGGCGCTGGTGAGCCTGGACGGCTCGATCCGCTTCTACCAGAAGATCTGGAGCGCCGCCGGCGACGTGCGGCCGGCGCGCACCACGGTGCCGATGCTGTCCCTGGGCGCCGCTTCCTTGCCCTTCGAGGAGCTCGCACAGAAGAACAACAGGCCGACTGCGAGCTACCTGAACAGCATGAAGTACTCGGACGTCTACTTCGGCACCATGCACCCGATGCAGCACGGGCACTTCAGCTCCCTGTATGGATTGCGCCTGGCGCGCGACGACGAATTCGGCGACTTCCGGCGCGCCGACGTCGAACAGGCCTACCGCGCCGTCGCCCTGTACGTGCACCGCTTCTTCGACGCCTACCTGAAGCAGGACGACAAGGCGCTGGCCTTCCTGCGCCAGTCGCCCGCCAGGAACGGCATCGCGCCGCAAGTGATGGCTATGCGCTTCCAGCCGGCCCTTGCCGCGGTGCCGACCGAAGCGGCCTTCCTGCGTGCGTTCGCCGCAGCCGGTTATTGCGATGCCCAGGCCCTCTATGCGCGCATGCGCGACGACTCCCCTGACTTCGCGCTGAGTCCCCTCCATCTCAACACCCTGGGTTACCAGCTGTTGGGCGGGAAGCATGCGCGCGGCGCGCTCGAACTGTTCAAGCTGGCCACCCATATCGAGCCGAAATACGGCAACGCCTAGGACAGCGAAGGCGAGGCCTGGGAGGCGCTGGGAGAGAAGGCCCAGGCGATCGCGGCCTACGAGAAGGCGGTCGCGGTGGACAAGAACCAGTTGAACGCGGTGGCGCGCATCAAGGCGCTGCGCGCCGGCCCCTAAGCCGCGGACAGCATGTAGCCGGCGCCGCGCACGGTCTTGAGCAGGGACTTGGCGCGTCCCAGCGCCTTGCGCAGGCGCAGCACGTGGACGTCGACGGTGCGCTGGTCGAGGGTGTCGTGCGACGCCCACAGGTGCTCGAGCAGCTGGGCGCGCGAGAACACCTGGCCCGGGTGGCACAGCAGGAAGCGCAGCAGGCGGTACTCGGCGTGGCGCACCTCGACCTTGTGGTTGCCGACGCGCACGCTGCAGCTGAGCGGATCGAGCACCAGGCGCCCCAGGCACAGCAGGCGCTCGTCCGGCGCGTCGTCTGGCGGCGGCTGGGGAATGAATTCGGCAGGCGCGGATGGCCCCGTGCCGTCGCCCTCGGTGGATTCGGCGGCCAGCAGGATCACCGGTTTCCCGCGCAGGCGGCGATCGCCGCGCAGGCGCGCCAGCAGGCGCAGGCCGCCTTCCTGGCGCAGCATCGATTCCTGCAGCAGCAGTGCGGGGCGTTCGCGCCCGATGAACTCCCAGGCCTGCGCCAGGCTCGGCACGCTGTGCCAGATCCACTCGTCTTCGTGCAGCGAATACTTGAGCAGCTCGGCGATGGCCGGCTTGTCGTCGACGACCAGGACGATCGTGTTAGCCGTGTTCATAGTTGAAATGTAGGGTGGGCAGGTCTTCCTGCCCACGCGTTCAAACAGAATTTGAATGGATGTGCGGCCTGCTTACGTGAGTTGAACGCGTGGACGGCATAGCCGCCCACCCTACGTCAGCGCCGCGTCAATTCAAGGGATCAGTAGATCGCCTTGCCCGACGCATCCTTCAGGTTGGCCTTCCAGTTGGCCTGCACCAGCTTGACGACCGATGCCGGCATCGGCACGTAGTCCAGCTCGGCGGCAGCCGGGGCGCCGTTCTTGAAGGCCCAGTCGAAGAACTTCACGACTTCCAGGCCCTTGGCTGCATCGGCCTGGGTCTTGTGCATCAGGATGTAGGACACGCCCGTGATCGGCCAGCTCTGCTTGCCGGCCGCGTCGGTCAGCACCACGCCGAAGCCCGGCGCCTTGGTCCATTCGGCGCCGCTTGCTGCAGCCTTGAAAGCCTCGTCGTCCGGCTGCAGGAAGGCGCCGTCCTTGTTCTTCAGCTGGGTGTGCGACAGCTTGTTCTTCTTGGCGTAGGCCCACTCGACGTAGCCGATCGCGCCCTTGATGCGCTGCACGTTGGCGGCCACGCCTTCGTTGCCCTTGCCGCCCACGCCCACCGCCCACTTCACGGTGGTGCCGGCGCCGATGCTGTTCTTCCAGTCGGGGCTGGTCTTGGACAGGTAGTCGGTGAACAGGAAGGAGGTGCCCGAGGAATCGGCGCGGTGCACGACGGTGATGTCGGCGTCCGGCAGCTTCACCCCCGGGTTCAGCGCGGCGATCTGCTGCGCGTTCCACTTGGTGATCTTGCCCATGTAGATGTCGGCCAGCACCGGACCGGTCAGCTTGAGCTGGCCGGGTTGCACGCCTTCCACGTTGACCACGGCGACCACACCGCCCATGATGGCCGGGAACTGCATCAGGCCCGCCTCATCCAGGTCTTCGGCCTTCAGCGGCATGTCCGACGCGCCGAAGTCCACGGTCTTGGCCTTGATCTGCTTGATGCCGGCGCCCGAACCGACCGACTGGTAGTTCAGGCCGTTGCCGGTGGCAGCCTTGTACGACTCGGCCCACTTGGCGTAGATCGGGTACGGGAAGGTCGCGCCGGCGCCGGTCATGTCAGCGGCGTGAGCGGTCGACATCGCGAGCACGGCGGCAGTGGTGGCTGCGGCGGCGAGGATCTTCTTGAACATTGGCTTCTTATTCCTATTCCTGGTTGATGGAGGTGTGTTTTGGACCACGCGGCAAAGTCTAGTCCGCCGATGTGACAAGCATGTGACCGCAATATGACCGCTCCGTGACCGCCTGTGCGCGACCGCGCCGGGCAGGTTTGCTATGATGAGGATTCCAAAAAAACAACCCGGTGGACATCGCATGCATCCCCTGCTCCGTGTTTCCTCCTTCGGCTGCGCCGCCCTTGCACTTGCCGGTGCCCTGGCCGGCTGCGCCAGCTCCCACGACCGCCTGCCCGAAGCGCGCTATACCCTGACCGAGCGCCAGGTGCTGCCGCTCGGCGAACGCCTCAGCATCACCTACGAAGGCGCCGAAGACAGCCGCTGTCCCGACAACGCGCGCTGCATCTGGCCGGGCCAGCTGGCCTACCGCTTCACGATGCGCATCGGCAACGTGGCCCAGGGCTTCTACCTGGTGCCGGGCCGGCCGGGCTACATGTCGCCAGCGCTGCGCGGCTCGCTCATCCAGCTCGACCACCTGACGCCGCAGCCGCCGCGCGGCATCGCGGGCACCGCACCAAGCTCGTATCCGGTGACCTTCAACCTGTACGCCTACTAGGCGCCCGAAGGAACTCCCATGAAGGCGACCCTGCTCGCTTGCGGGCTGACTTTATCCATCGTCCTGCACCCGGCCGCGACGCAAGCGAAGACGCCGGTGGCCACCGGCACTGGCGGCGCGGTCGCCACCATCAGCGAGCAGGCCTCGCAGTCGGCGCTGGCGATCCTGAACGGGGGCGGCAATGCCGTCGACGCGGCGGTCGCGGCGGCGGCCACGCTGGGCGTCACCGATCCGTTCAGCTGCGGCATCGGCGGGGGCGGCTTCATGCTGATCTACCTGGCCAAGGACAAGCGTGTGATCACCATCGACCACCGCGAGACCGCCCCGGCCAGCTTCACGCCCCAGGCTTTCCTCGAGAACGGCAAGCCGATCGATTTTGAAACGGCAGTCGCCAGCGGCGCCTCGGTGGGCGTGCCCGGCACCGTGCGCGGCTGGCACGAGGCGCTCGAGCGCTACGGCACCATGCGCTTCAGCCAGGTGCTGGCGCCGGCCATCGAGGTCGCCGACAAGGGCTTTCGCGTCAGTGAAATATTCAGTCATTTAACAGCCCAAAATGAAAGAAAATTTCAGCTATATGCGCCGACCAGCGCGCTCTACCTGCGGGGCGGCAAGGCGGTGCAGCCGGGCACGCTGATCCGCAATCCGGGCATGGCCAAGGCCTACCGCGAGATCGCCGCAGGCGGCGTCAAGGCCTTCTACGAAGGGCCGCTCGCGCGCGCCATCGTCGATGCCGTCAACATGCCGCCGCTGGCCCCGGGCCGGCGCGCGCGCCCGGGCAAGATGACGATGGCCGACCTGGCCAACTACGAGGCGCGCATCCGCCAGCCGCTGCGCAGCACCTACCGCGGCTACGAGATCTACGGCATGCCGCTGCCCAGCAGCGGCGGCGCCACGGTGGCCGAAGCGCTGAACATCCTGGAAGGCTACGACCTGAAGAAACTGCCGCGCGCCCAGGCCGAGCACCTGTACATCGAGGCCAGCCGCCTGGCCTTCGCCGACCGCAACGCCTACCTGGCCGATCCCGAATACATCGACGCACCCGTGGCCGGTATCCTGTCCAAGGACTACGCGGCCCAGCGGCGCAGGCTGATCGGGGCGCAGGCGGCGCGCAAGGTGGCCGTGGGCGACCCCTACGGCTACCAGCGCGACCTCAGCGTGCCGCTGCGCCCACAGTCTGCCAAGCTGCAGCTGGAGAACGCCCACACCACCCACCTGACGGTGTCGGACAAGGACGGCAACGTGGTGTCGTATACCTTCACCATCGAATCCTGGGGCGGCAGCGGCATCGTCGTGCCGGGCTACGGCTTCCTGCTGAATAACGAGCTGACCGACTTCGACTTCAACGGCCCGCACCCGAACGTGCCCGAAGCCGGCAAGCGTCCGCGCTCGAGCATGGCACCGACCATCGCCCTCAAGGACGGCAAGCCGGCCTTCACCATCGGCAGTCCGGGCGGCTCGACCATCATCACGACGGTGCTGCAGACCATCGTCAACTACATCGACCTCGGCATGCCGATGGACCAGGCCCTGAACGCCCCGCGCATCTCGGAGCGCAACGGCGAGGCCACCTCGATCGAGCCGGGTTTTGCCGGCAGCGAGCAGGCGCGCGCGCTCGAGCGCCTCGGCCACCGCTGGGAAGCCGAGCCGGAAGAAATCGGCGCGGCGAATGCCCTGGTGTTCAATCCGGACGGCACCATCACCGCGGTCAGCGAAAGCAGGCGCCACGGCATCGGCACGGCGCTGGTGCAAGGCCGCGGGCATTGAGCGTTGGACGTTTGTTACATGTTCATAATCTTTGCTTGCAAAATAGGCAATTTCATGTAGGAATGATCTTACATTGGGATAACATAGGGACATCAGCATTGTTCTTACTCCTATGTCCACCTCCTACGTCGTGCCCGCCCCGCGGATCCGCCGGAGTGCGCTTACCCTGGTCCTCGCGCTCGTGCTCATCACGGCGATGAGCATCGTTTTCGTGCGCGAGGTCGTCGCCCTGCGTTATGCGATGGGCCAGCTCAGGCAGAACGACGTGGCGCGCATCCAGGTCCGCAACGTCCTGATCAACCTGCTCAATATCGAAACCGGGCAGCGCGGCTTCCTGCTCACCGGCGACCCCGCCTACCTCGAGCCCTACCAGCTCGGGCGCGGCAGCGTGCGCGACAACCTGGAACAGGCGGAGCAGTCCGGCTACCACGACGCGCAGTTCCTCGCCAACGTGCGCAAGCTGGCGCTGGTCACGGAGAGCAAGCTCGACGAGATCGAGCGCACCGTGCAGCTCAAGAAGCGCGGCGACGATGCCGCGGCCCAGGCCATCGTGCGCGAGGGCTTCGGCCGCGCCAAGATGCGCGAAGCGCGCCGGCTGATCCAGGACGAGGTGGCGCGGCTGCGCACCGTCCGCGAGGCGCTCATGGATGACTTCAACGCCCGCCTGCTGCGCGCCGCGCTGCTCCTGGTGCTGATGCTGTCGACCGTGGTCGCCATGGCCGTGCATGCCTGGCGCTCGCTGTCGGCGGCGGCGCGCCGCAACAACGAGCTGGCCAAGCGCCTGGCCATGGAAGCCTCGCACGACGTCCTCACCGGCCTGCCCAACCGGCGCTACTTCGAGCGCTGGGCGCGCCGCCTGATGGCCCGGAGCCAGCGTAGCGGCAAGCCCTTCACCCTGCTGGCCATCGACCTGGACCGCTTCAAGGACGTCAACGACACCCACGGCCATGCGGCCGGCGACGAGGTGCTGAAGGAAGTCGCGCGGCGCTTCCAGTCGGCGCTGCGCAGCGGCGAGTTCCTGGCGCGCGTGGGCGGTGACGAATTCCTGGTGCTGATCGACGGCGAGTTCTCGCGCAACGAAGTCACCAGTCTCGGCCGGCGCCTGATCGACTGCCTGTACCCGTCATTGCGTGCGGGCCTGGCGGACAACGCGGTCGGAGCCAGCATCGGCGCCGCCGCCTTCCCGCTGAACGGCGCCGACCTGGAAAGCGTGATGCAGGCCGCCGACGACGCGCTGTATGCCTCCAAGCACGGCGGCCGCGGCATGCTGTCGTTCGCGCGCGCCGAACCGGCTGTTGTCACGCCGGGCGCCGCCTCCACGACCGGGGCTGTGTTCTAGCGCAGCGCGGCGCCGTCGCCATCCCTTGCCGCCGCATTTATTTTGTCTGTACAGCCTGGCCAGGCACTACACTGTCGAGACGGCCGCCGCGCCCGCGCGACCGCATAACGATAACGACGGAGACAACGCATGAGCAACTTCATCACCCTGTTGCCCATCCTCCTGATCGGCGCGCTGGCGCTGATCATGTTCGGGCTGGGCCTGTCCCTCACCCTGGCCGATTTCCGCCGCCTCATCAAGCACCCGAAAGCCGTGGTGCTGGCCCTGGTCCTGCAAGCCATGGTGCTGCCGGCGATCTGCTACGGCCTGGTCAATGGCCTCGGCGTGGCGCCCGTGTACGCGGTCGGCCTGATGCTGCTGGCAGCCTCCCCGGGCGGGGTCTCGGCCAACCTGTTCAGCCACCTGTTCGGCGGCAACGTGGCGATGAACATCTCGCTCACCGCGATCAACACCGTGCTCTCGATCGTCAGCCTGCCCCTGATCGCCAACTTCGCCATCGCGAGCTTCGCGAACAGCGGGCAAGTGGTGCCGATGCAGACCGCCAAGGTGATCGAGGTGATCGTCATCGTCTTGATCCCGGTGGCGATCGGCATGTTCGTGAAGCGCCGCGCCCCCGCCTTCGGCGCGCGCATGGACAAGCCGATGAAGCGCTTCTCGATGGCCGTGCTGGCCCTGCTCGCCATCATCGCCATCGCCAAGGAGTGGAGCGCCATCACCAGCTCGTTCGCCTCGATCGGCCTGGCCGTCATCCTGCTCAACATCCTGAGCCTGGGCCTGGGCTACTACGTGCCGCGCATGCTGGGCCTGGACAAGCCGAACGCGATCGCGATCGGCTACGAGATCGGCATCCACAATTCGACCCTGGCGATCTTTGTCGCGGTGTCGGTGCTGGGCGACTTCCAGCTGATGCTGCCGGCGGCGATCTACTCGGTCAGCATGTACGTGTTCGCCACCGCCTTCGGTTTCCTGATCCTGGGCCGCAAGCAAGCGGCCGGCGCGGCGGCGCCGGCGTCCAACTGAGGCTTGTTCAATCCATGCGCCCTGCCGGGAAGGCGCAGGGCGCATGGCGCATCCTGTGCAGTCCGCGCGTCACGACGAGCAGCGTGGCCGCCACGGCCTCCTCCTGCGGGTGTGATCGCTCAGCGGTACGGCCACAAGTCCAAGCAAACTCTCTTTACCTCGCCAGCCCGGCTACGTACGTGCACGCACTACGTATGTTCCCACCTCAAACAAATTTATGACATGATGCGCACGCCGGAGCCGCACGGGCCGCCGCTGCCGTGCAACGATAGAGAACAACAAGGAACCATGTCCCCCACTGCAGCAACAGGCGCCGGCGCCACCTCCCACGCCTACCCCGAAGTGCGCTTCCGGGAACTGTTCGAGCAGGCCCCCGTCAGCCTGCAGATCCTCGACCCGCAGGGCTACACGATGCGGGTGAGCCGGGCCTGGGAAGCGCTCTGGCAGATCCACGAAGGCAGCGCGCTGAAGCGCCACGTGATGAGCCGCGACTACAACCTGCTGCTTGATCCCCAGCTGGTCGCCACCGGCGTCGCCGCCTGCCTGGCGCGCGCGATGGCCGGCGAGTCGGTCGAGATCCCTGCGATCCATTACGACACCGCCGCGCTCGGGACGTCCGGGCGGGCGCGCTGGGTCACCGCGCGCGCCCATCCCATCAAGGACCCGCAGGGCAAGGTGGTCGGAGTCATGCTGATGCACGAGGACATCACCGAACGGGTCCTGGCCGAGAAGGCACTGCGCGAACGCGAGGAACGCTTCCGGACCCTGGCGATGGCGACGTCGCAGATCGTCTGGAGCAGCAGCGCGAATGGAGAGATCCTCGAGGATTCGCCGTCGTGGCGCGCCTTCACCGGCCAGCGCTACGAGGAATGGCGTGGCGACGGCTGGCTCGACGCGGTCCACCCCGACGATCGCGCGCGTACGTGCCAGACCTGGGACGCCTGCATCGCCGGCCGCGCCGTCTACGAAACCGAATACCGCCTGCGCCGCGCCGACGGCAGCTACCGCTGGACGGCGGTCAAGGGCATCCCTTTGCTCGCGCCTGACGGCAGCGTGCGCGAATGGGTCGGCGCCAACCGCGATATCCACGACAGCGTGACCCAGCAGGAAGGGCTGCTGCAGCGGCTGGACAGCGAACGGCGCCAGTCGGCCCTGCTGGCCAAGGTGGCCGGCGCCGCGCGCACCCTGCACACCGCACTGTCGAGCGAGGACATCGCCGATGCGCTGGCGCAGGAAGTGCGCGCCATCCTCGGCGCGGCCGAGGTCGAGGTCGCGCTCGACGGCGGCACCCGGGACCCATCCGCGGCCGGCGATGCGGCCTGCGACAGCCTGGCCCTGCCCCTGCTCGACCGCAGGGAAGGCGCATCGGTCGCATCCGGGTTGCCGGCAAGGCCGGCGGCTTCGACGCGCAGGACGAAGCCGTCCTCGCGCAGCTGGCCGCGCTCGCCGCCACCGGTTTCGCCAACGCGCGGCTGTATCGCAGCTTGCGCGAGCAGGACCGGCGCAAGGACGAGTTCCTCGCGATGCTGGCCCACGAGCTGCGCAATCCGCTGGCGCTGATCGCCGCGGCCGCCGAGGTGCTGCGGATCGCCGCCGATCCAGGGCGCATCCGCGCCTCGAGCGAGGTGATCGCGCGCCAGGTGCGGCACATGACGTCGCTGGTGAACGACCTGCTCGACGTGTCGCGCGTGACGCGCGGGCTGATCAAGCTGGACAAGACGCTGGTCGGCATCGGGACGGTGGTAGCCAGCGCGGTCGAGCAATCGCGCCCCCTGCTCGAAGCACGCGGGCACGCCTTGAGCCTCGCGCTGGCGCCGGAACTGGCCACGTCCCGGGTGCATGGCGACGCCACCCGCCTGGTGCAGGTGCTCGCCAACCTGCTGGGCAATGCTGCCAAGTACACCCCGGCCGGCGGCGCGATTCGTTTGGGCGCAGCGCATGACGGCATGCGCGTGCGGCTGCGCGTGGAGGACAACGGCATCGGCATCGACCCCGGGCTGCTGCCGCAGGTGTTCGACCTGTTCACCCAGGCCGAGCGCACGCCGGACCGTTCGCAGGGTGGCCTGGGCATCGGGCTGGCGCTGGTGCGCACCATGGTGGCGCTGCACGACGGCGAGGTGCAGGCGTACAGCGAAGGCCGGGCAAGGGCTGCGCATTCACGGTCTGGCTGCGGCTGGCCTGACAAAAAGCCACCCATCCAACTCTTTATGCAACTGATAGGTTTCTTTTTGTTCCGTATGTGTTACAGTGCTTCCTATCAACAACAAAGGAGACACCGTCATGCATACCGCCGCTCACGATCGCCAGGACCAGCTCCTGGCATTTTCCCGCCGCCAGGTGTGGTTCGCGCTGGGAACCGTCCTGGTGCTTGCCACCCTTGCGGTCGGCCTGCTGGCATTTCCGGGGGCGCAAGCGCCCATCCGCTTGCTCTCCCTGCTGCCGATCGTGATCGTGCTTGCCGTGGCGGCCCTGAAGTCGGGCGGCGGGCGCGGCGCGCCTTCCAGTGCCGAGGTCCAGGCGCTGGCGGACGACGAACTGCGCCAGGCAAGCCAGCACCGGGCCAGCCGCAATGGCTTCCTTGCCGTGCTGGCGGCGCAGGCCGTGCTGGCGCCTGCCCTGGCCTGGCTGTCCACGCCCTACCCGGTCGCGCTGATGGCGGTCCTGACGATCGCAACGGGTTTGTCCGTGTTCCTCGGCAGCGTGCTGTATCACGACCGCTGAGCCATGACGGAACACCTGAAAACGACGATGAAAGTGCAGCGCGCCCGGCTCGACCTGACCCAGGCCGGGCTGGCCGAGCGGGCCGGCGTCACGCGCAAATCGATCAACGCCATCGAGACCGGGGCCATGGTGCCCTCGACGATCCTGGCGCTCAAGCTGGCGCGCGCGCTCGGCGTCAGCGTCGAGGAACTGTTCTCCCTGGAAGAACCGGCGGACTGAGTCCATGGGGGTCAGGTCTGACATTCGGACACGAGCTCGAGCATGAGCGTGCCGTACTGCCCAGTCCGTGTCTAAATGTCAGACCTGACCCCGGCAAAAAAAGAGCCGGGACAAGCCCGGCTCTTCGACGCCAATCAGGGATGGATCACAGGTGCGGCGTGATCAGCGGCATCAGGTCGTCGAAGGTGCGGCCGGAGCCGTTCTCGCCGATCGCATGCATCTTCCACTCGCCGTTGTGGCGGTACAGCTTGGCCATGATCTGGGCCGTGTGCGAGCCCTGCACCGACAGGTCGAAGCGCGCCACTTCCTGGTTGTTGCCGGCATTGACGATGCGGCAGTAGGCGTTTTCCACGGTCGAGAAGTTCTGGCCGGTGAAGCTGTTCACGGTGAACACCAGCGACTTCACGTTGCCCGGAACGCGCGACAGGTCGACCTGGATCTGTTCGTCGTCGCCGTCGCCGGCGCCGGTGCGGTTGTCACCGGTGTGGGTGATGCTGCCGTCCTTGCTCTTGAGCTGGCGGAACCAGACCACGTCGACCGGACGGTTCGATTCGTCGAACATCACGACCGATGCGTCCAGGTCGACCGGCTGGCCGGCGCCGCCGCCGAAGCCAAAGAAACCCTTCGACTTGGCCACGTCCCAGCCCAGGCCCATCGTCACGCGGCTCAGCGCTCCGCCGGCTTCCTTGTCCAGCGAGATCTTCTGGCCCTTCGTCAAATTCACTGCCATGTCATTCCTCCTTTAGCGCGCCGGCGTCTGCATCCATGCCTTGAATGCCATCCGGTTGCGCGAACATACGAAAACCTTTCCTTTGCCCGAGAAGCGCAATACCATGCCCTCGCCGCTGGTCTGGCTGTTGATCAGGTTGCCCAGGAAGCCGCCACTCTGGCCGGTCGTGATCGAGATCTCGTAGCGCAGCCCGCTGTCCCAGCACACCACGTGCGAGTTGTCGATGATCGCGTCCTTGCCCGGTTCGACCTCCAGCATCGACATCGAACCGAAGCCCGACACCACCACCTGGCCGCTGCCGGTCGTCTCGGTGACGAAGAAGCCGCCGCTCTGCGCGAACAGGGCGTTGCCGAGGCTCTGGGTGCGCACCTTCAGGTCCACGCCCGAGGTGGCGGCAACGAAGGCGCCGTCGCTGATGATGTAGTGGTTCGGACCGCAGTCGATGACCTGCATCGCGCCCGGCAGGGTCGGCGACAGCAGGCAGTCGCCATCGCCGCGGGTCGCCTCGATGTGCTGCTGGAAGAAGGACTCGCCGTTGGCGAAGGTGCGCATCAGCGCGCTGCCCAGGCCGCCCTTCATCTTGCCTTTCAGGTCGAGCGTCGACTCCATCATCACCATCGCATCCGATTCGCAATAGATGGTTTCGCCGCGCCGCATCGAGACATGCAGGAAGGGATCGACATCCCCGGTCACGGTAAATACTGGCATGTGGACTTCCTTTCTTGAGCGGCCCGCACCTGGCGCGGGCCGCGAGCATGGTGATTAAACGTTGACGCCGTAGTTCTTGGCGAGAGGCCCGAGGCCGCCCGCGAAGCCCTGGCCGATCGCGCGGAACTTCCAGTCGGCGCCGTTACGATACACCTCGCCGAAGATCATCGCCGCTTCGGTGGAGCTGTCTTCCGACAGGTCGTAGCGCGCGATCTCGGTATTGCTGGCCGCGTTGACGCAGCGGATGAAGGCCTTGCCGACCATGCCGAAGTTCTGGCGGCGGCTTTCCGCGTCGTGGATGGTCACGGCCAGCACGATCTTGTCGACGTCGGCCGGCACCTTGGACAGGTCGATCGACACGGATTCGTCGTCGCCCTCGCCTTCGCCGGTGAGGTTGTCGCCCGAGTGGACCACCGAGCCGTCCACGGACTTCAGGTTGTTGTAGAAGATGAAGTCGCTATCAGCACGCACCTTGCCCTGCGAATTCAGCAGGAACACCGCGCCGTCGAGGTCGAAACCGGCGCCGTCGGTGGCGCGGGTATCCCAACCGAGGCCGACCTTCAGGTTGGTCAGGCCGGGAGCTTCTTTCGACAGATTGACGTTGCCGCCTTTTTGCAGACTGATTGCCATGATTGTGACTCTCCTTAAAATGACTGCTTGAACACCGGGGGTATGAGCACAGCGAGCTGGTGTTCTGCCACTCGCCGTGCGGTTCTGTCCGGGCAGGCCGGGCCTGCCCGTTTGTTCATGCTTCGACTGCCGCGTGCTTCTTCTTGTGCTGGATCGAGCTCCACAGCGAGGCCAGGATGAAGGCCACGCCCACGCCGCCGGTGATCAGCTCGGGCACGTGCATGTGCATGCTGACCAGCATGATCACGGCCAGGATACCGATCGCGTAGTGCGCGCCGTGCTCCAGGTAGACGAATTCGTCCAGCGTGCCCTGGCGCACCAGGTAGACCGTCATGGAACGCACGAACATCGCGCCAATCGCCAGGCCCAGCATGATGATCACGACGTCGGTGGTGATCGCAAAGGCGCCGATCACGCCGTCGAAGCTGAACGATGCGTCGAGCACTTCGAGGTACAGGAAGCCGCCGATACCGCCGCGCTTGACCATGTCGCCGACGTTGCTGTTCTCATCCGACTCGCTCTTCTCGAGCAGGCTCGAGATCATGTCGACGCCGATGTACACCAGGATGCCCCACAGGCCGGCAACCAGCACCACCATCCGCTGCGCGTCCGGCACGTAGCCGGTTGCGAACATCAGCGCGCCGAGGCAGACCAGCACCGAGATCGAGGACACCTTGCCGAGCGAACCGAGCTTGCGCTCGATGTTGCCGAGCCAGTGCACTTCCTTCTCGTCGTCCAGCAGGAAGTTCAGGAACACCAGCAGCAGGAACATGCCGCCGAAGGCCGCCACTTCCGCATGGTGGTTGGTCAGGTGCGAGGAAAATTCCTTCGGATTCGTCAGCGCCAGGTTCCACACGTCCATCATGCCGAGGTCGGCCGCCACCGCGACGATCACCAGCGGGAACACCAGGCGCATGCCGAACACGGCAATGATCATGCCCAGGCCCAGGAACAGCTTGAGCCAGAATTCGTCCCAGCCTTTCAGCACCGAGGCGTTCACCACCGCGTTGTCGAAAGACAGTGAGACTTCCATGACGGACAGGATGGCCGTCACGCCGAGCGCCGTTATCATGCCGGCGACGCCGCCATGGTCGTAACCCCACCAGCCTGCCAATACCATACAGACGGCAGTCACGATGAATGACCACGTAAAGTGCTTCATGTTGTCGTTTCCCCTTGTTGTTGAGTTAAGTTTTTTGAATATGCGATGAGTTGTTGTGTCAGTATCATTTTTTCGTCCAGAAGACCCACGCAGTATGAAGCCTGGGCGAATATCGAAAAAGCGAAGATAATCGAAGAATTACTTCCGAAAAACCGAATAAATGAACCATAGTCCCCCGAACTTCCGTCACCTGTACTACTTCTGGGTCGTCGCCAAGGAAGGCAGCATCACGCGCGCCGCCGAGCGCCTGGGCCTGGCGATCCAGACCGTCAGCACCCAGCTGGCGCAGCTCGAAATGTCCCTCGGCAAGTCCTTGTTCACCCAGCAAGGTCGGAGACTGACTTTAACCGAGGCCGGGCGCCTGGCCTTGTCCTACGCCGACCAGATCTTCCTTCTGGGAGAGCAGATGCAGGAAGCGCTGGCCGAATCCGACAGCGCACGCACCCGCCTGACGGTGGGGATTTCCGATTCGCTGCCCAAGCTGACCGCCTACCGCTTCCTGGAGATCGCCACCCAATTGCCGCGTCCGGTGCGCATGGTCTGCTACGAAGGCGAATTCGACGAGCTGCTGGCCGACCTGGCCCTGCACAAGCTCGACGTGGTGCTGACCGACCGCGCGGTGCGCTCGGGCACGACGCTGCGCGTGTTCAGCCACCTGCTGAGCGACAGCGAGACCATCGTGGTCGGCGCGCCCGGCCTGGTGAAGGAATGGGGCGCGGATTTTCCGCGCTCGCTGAACGGCGCGCCCTTTCTGCTACCGACCCGCAATAATGCCTTGCGCGGCAAGATCGACGAATGGTTCGAGCTGCAGGGCGTGCGTCCCGACGTGGTCGGCGAGTTCATGGACAACGCCCTGCTCAACACCTTCGGCCGGCGCGGACTGGGCCTGTTCTTCGCTCCGGCCGCGCTGGTCCACGACCTCGAGGAGCAGTTCAATGCGCTGCTGGTCGGGCGGGTCCCGCAGGTGCGCGAGCACTTCTATGCGATCTCGAACGAGCGCAAGATCAAGCATCCGGCCGTCGAAGCGATCCTCTCGGCCGTCCATCAGGGCGTCTTGGCGGGTACATAGCGGTACAATGATGTCGGCTATTGCCATTTTTTAACGAAATCTCTTCAATGGAAAACTTTCTGTTTGTCGTTCTCGCCCTGTTCCTGGTGGCGCTGAACGGCTTCTACGTGGCGGCTGAATTCAGCATCGTCACGTTGCGCAAGACCCGCGTCCATGCCATCGCCAAGACCACGGGCCTGCGCGGACGCATCCTCGGCAAGGTCCATGGCCAGCTCGACGCCTACCTCTCCGCCTGCCAGCTCGGCATCACCCTGGCGTCGCTGGGCCTGGGCTGGGTCGGCGAACCGGCCTTCGCCAGCCTGCTCGAACCCGTGTTCGCTTTACTGGGCGTCACCTCGCCCGAGCTGATCCACGGCGTTTCCTTCGTGGTGGCGTTCTCGGTCATCTCCTTCCTGCACATCGTGGTCGGCGAACTGGCGCCCAAGTCGCTCGCGATCCGCCTGCCGGAAGCGGTGGCGCTATGGTGCGCCATTCCGCTGTACGCCTTCTACTGGGCGATGTATCCGGCCATCGCCCTGCTCAACGCCAGCGCCAACATGGTGCTGCGGGTAGCCGGCCTGGCCGGCAGCGGCAGCCACGAGACCCATTACTCGACCGACGAGCTGAAGATGATCCTGCGCTCCAACACCAGCGCGCCGGGCGAGAAATTCACGAACGACGAACGCAACATCCTGGCGCAGTCGCTCGACTTCACCCAGCTCGCCGTGTCCGACCTGATGCGGCCGATCAACGAGGTCAGCGCGCTGTACGCCAGCCGTTCGCTCGAGGAAAACATGGAGACGGTGCGCCGCAACCGCTTCTCGCGCTACCCTTATTTCGACGAGGAAGGCGAGGAAGTGCTGGGCGTGATCCACCTGAAGGACCTGTTCTTCGCCCAGCAGGCCGGCCGCGCCATCACCGACCTGACCCAGCACCTGCGTCCGGTCGAGACCATCTCGGCGCGCACCAAGGCGCAGGACATCTTCCGGCGCTTCAAGAGCGGCGCTCCGCACTTCGCCCTGATCGGCGAAAAGGGCAAGCGCCCGGTCGGCTTCATTACGCTCGACAACCTGCTGGGCGCCATGGTGGGCGAGATCCGCGACGAGTTCCGCATGAACGAGAACGACTGGATGTCCCAGCCCGACGGCACCTGGATCGGCAAGGCCAGCCTGCCGATCTTCTCACTCGAGCGCCTGCTCGGGATCGACATCGACAACGAGGAGATGGGCCTGGACGACGTCGAATCGGTGGGTGGCCTCTTGATGGCCAAGCTGGGCGACATCCCCAAGCAGGGCCAGCGCATCGGCTTCCCTCACTTCGACGTGGTGGTCAAGAAGATGAACGGTCCGCGCATTCTCCTGGTGAAGGTCTTCCCGAAGGGAGAGCGCGAAGACGGACACGACGAGCGCGACTGACACGTTTGCGCCTGGGGCGTCCATAAAGTTGTTGCGCTTGCAATATTCCTGACGCATACTCGTGGGCGACGGGATTCCCGGCGGTAGCAACCACGAGGAGCCATGATGTCCCTGCAAGTCTGCAACAACATCGGCGCGCCCATCACCGGCGCGCGCGCGATCGACGCCTTCCCGGCCCTGGACTGAGGCCATGCTCAGCGCCGCCACTTCCCTTGACGCGCTGTACGACGACGCTCCCTGCGGCCTGCTGTTGGCCGACGCCGACGGCCTGCTGCTGCACACCAACGCGACCGCCTGCGGATGGCTGGGCTTCACGCCGGCGGAACTGGCCGGGATCGTGCGCATCCAGGACCTGATGACCGTCGGCGCGCGCCTGTTCCACCACACCCACTGCGAGCCGGTACTGCAGGCGCGCGGTTCGGTGGCGGAACTGCAGATCGACCTGCGCCACCGCGACGGCACCCGCCTGCCGATGCTGGTCAACATCGTACGGCGGCGCGAAGCCGGCCAGAGCGGCGGTGCCGTCCGCGACCAGTGGGCCCTGTTCATGGCCAGCGAGCGCCAGTCCTACGAGCGCGAGCTGCGCAATGCGCGCCGCGCCGCCGAGGAGGCGCTGGAAGCGCGCCGCGGCGCCGAACTGCAGCTGCAGGCCGTCAACGCCGCACTGTCCGAGGCCGACCGGCGCAAGGACGAATTCCTGGCCACGCTATCGCACGAGCTGCGCAACCCGCTGGCGCCGCTGCGCAGCGCGCTCGAAGTGATGCGCCATACCACGGCGGCCGAAAGCACCGGCCAGCGCCTGCTGTCGGTGTTCGACCGCCAGCTGCACCACCTGACCCACCTGGTCGACGACCTGATGGAGGTCTCGCGCATCACCCAGGACAAGATGGAACTGCGGCGCGAGGCGGTGGACCTGCCCGTGCTCGTGCGCGCCGCCGTGTGCGACACCGCGGGGCTGATGGAACAGGCGGGACACCGGCTGGAAGTCACGCTGCCGCCGCATCCGGTCACGGTCGATGCCGATCCCACGCGCATCAACCAGGTGGTGGTCAATCTGCTCACCAACGCCGCCAAGTACACGCCCGACGGCGGACGCATCGCGCTCTCGCTCGCGGTCGACGAGGGCATGGCCCTGTTGGCTGTGCGCGACAACGGCATCGGCCTGCCGCGCCACGCGCTGGCGACCGTGTTCGACATGTTCTCGCAGCTGGAGCCAGCGCTGCAGCGATCGCGCGGCGGGCTGGGGATCGGGCTGTCGCTGGTGCGCGGCATCGTGGAACTGCATGGCGGGACGATCGGCGCCGAGAGCGAGGGCGAAGGCCGGGGCAGCTGCTTCACGGTGCGCCTGCCGCTGGCCCCGGTCGCGAGGCTGCCGGAAGCGGCGGCGGCGGCGCCCGCGCCGGTTGCGGCGCGCATCCTGGTGGTGGACGACAATGCCGACGCCGCCGAGATGCTCCTGATGGCGCTGGAAACCTTCGGCTGCGAAGTGCGCGCGGCCCACAGCGCCGGCGCGGCCCTGGCCATGGCCCAGGAATTCGCGCCGGAAGTCGCCCTGCTCGACATCGGCCTGCCGGACCTGAACGGCTACGAGCTGGCGCGGCGCCTGCGTGCGACGACCGCGGGCCGGCACATGCGCCTGATCGCCGCCACCGGCTGGGGCCAGGAAAAGGACCGCCAGCGCGCCTTCGACGCCGGCTTCGACCACCATCTGACCAAGCCGATCGACTTCGAGCGGCTGCGCAGCGTGCTGGGCTCAGGCGGCCCGTCATGAGAGAATGGCGCATCCATTGAACCCGATGCGTCGACGAGCTATCCATGGAATACGATTCCCACAACCCGTTTGCCCGCATCCTGCGCGGCGAACTGCCCTGCATCAAGGTCTACGAAGACGAGCACACGCTCGCCATCATGGACATCATGCCCCAGGCCCCGGGCCATGTGCTGGTGCTGCCGAAAGAGCCGGCCGTCGAGCTGTTCGGCCTGTCCGATGAGGCCGCTGCGGCCAGCATCCGTACTACCAAGAAGGTGGCGGCCGCGGTCAAGGCCGCAATGGGCGCGCCGGGCATCATGGTCGCCCAGTTCAACGGCAGCGCGGCGGGACAGACCGTGCCGCACGTCCACTTCCACATCGTGCCGCGCGCGCAGGCGGGGCTGCTGAAGCCGCACGCCGCGGTGCCGGCGGATACGGAACAGTTGCGCGAGATCGCCGCCCGCATCGTCGCCGCCCTGCCCGCCTGACACGGCATCCGCCGGCGCCGGGTCGGACGCGCTCTGCATAAAACCGGAGGCTGCTACCATGAGCTTTTTTACAACGGAGCGGCCATGGAACTGCTAGCGGACCCGAACGTCTGGATCGCCTTCTTCATGCTGAGTGCCCTCGAGATCGTGCTCGGGGTCGACAACATCATCTTCATTTCGATCCTGGTCGGCCGCCTGCCGCCCGAGATGCGCGACAAGGCAAGGCGCCTGGGCCTGGGCTTCGCCATGGTCTCGCGCCTGCTGCTGCTGTTCTCCCTGAGCTGGGTGATGGGCCTGACCGCGGACCTGTTCAACGTGTTCGGCCAGGGCATCAGCGGGCGCGACCTGGTGCTGCTGTTCGGCGGCCTGTTCCTGCTCTACAAGGCGTCGCACGAGATCTTCGTCGAGGTGGAAGCCAAGGACCAGGCCGGGCCGCAGGACGTGGCCGGCACCGCCGCGGCGGCCGCGGCGACCAACAAGCTGTTCTGGAACATTATCGGCCAGATCGCGGTGATCGACATCGTGTTCTCGCTCGATTCGGTCATCACCGCGGTGGGCATGGTGGACCAGATCAGCGTGATGGTGGCGGCCGTGATCTTTTCCGTGCTGGTGATGCTGGTCGCGGCCAAGCCGATCGGCGACTTCGTCGACCGCCACCCTTCCGTCAAGGTGCTGGCGCTGGCCTTCCTGGTGATGGTCGGCATGGCGCTGACCGCGGAAGCCTTCGAAGCGGAGATCCCGAAAGGCTATATCTACGCCGCGATGGCCTTCTCGCTGGCGGTGGAAGCGCTGAACATCCGGGCGCGCGCCAAGCGCAAGGCCTTGCTGCCGCGAATTTAAAGGAGTCATCGGGGTCAGGTCTGACATTAAGACACGGACTCAACATTGGTGTTGATGAGGCCGTGTCCGAATGTCAGACCTGACCCTCGCCGTTGGTGTCCTGCCGGATCACCCGGTCGGGCGTGCCGGTCCAATCGGTCATCAGGGAGTAGCCGACCGCCAGCAGGGTCGGCCCGATGAACATGCCGACGAAGCCGAAGGCGATCAAGCCGCCCAGCACGCCCAGCAGGGTGAGCAGGAAGGGCAGGCTGCTGCCGCGGCTGATCAGCATGGGGCGCACGACGTTGTCGACGCCGCTGATCAGGAAGGTCCCCCAGATCACCATGAAGATCGCCCAGCCGGTCTCGTGCTGCAGGAACAGCCAGAAGGCCGCGCCGCCCCAGATGAGGGGCGGGCCGACCGGGATCAGGGACGAGATGAAGACCATCACCGACAGCAACGGCACCGCCGGCACGCCCGCGATGGTGAAGCCGACCGCCGCCACCACCGCCTGCGCCAGCGCGGTGCCGAGCAGGCCGTACATGACGCCGCGCACCGTCTGGCTGACCGTGTTGGCGACCGATTCGGCGCCCTCGCCCATCACGCGGCGCATGGTCACTGCGATCACCTCGAGCAGGGCCTTGCCGTCGCGGTAGAAAAAAAAGCTGACGAAAGCGGCCAGGCTGAGCTGGACCACGCCGTTGCCCAGCATCAGGCCGCCGGCAATCAGGTAGCGCCGCGCCGGCTCCAGCATGCGCTGGGCCAGCGCGATCATCTGCTCGCGACTGGCGACCAGCTCGCGCAGGTAGTTGTCGACCGTTGCGCCCACCAGCGGCAGTTCGCGTATCCAGGTCGGCGGAATCAGTTCGCGGTGCTCGACCGCGGTGCGCAGTTCGCTGAAGCCCCTGGCGACGTCGTCGGCCAGGTTGTAGGCGACCATCGACAGCGGGATGATGACGAGCAGGGTGAGCGACAGCGTCATGGTCAGCGCCGCCAGGGTGCGGTGACCGCGCATGGCGACCTGCAGGCGCAGGTACAGCGGCCAGGAGGAAATCACGACGCAGGCCGCGAACAGGATCGCGGCCAGGAAAGGCTTGAGGACGTAGAGGCAGCCCAGCGTCAGCAGGACGACTATGGCGATGCGGGTGTAGTTCCTGCCTTGGCCTTGTTCCATGCCGTCCCTGTCAGATGGTGTTTACACCATCATAACAGGAGACGATTTAAGGATGACTCGGAAGCAGGGGCGCTTACAGCAGCTGGCGCAGGTCCGATGCGATCGCGCCCGGCTCGGCTTCGTGGCGCACCAGCAGGCGCACCCTGCCCTCGCGGTCGAACACGTAGCTGCCGGTCATGTGGTCCACGGTGTAGTTCTTCGGGTCGTCGCCGGACGGCGTCTTGGCGTAGAACACCTTGAATTCCTTGGCGGTGCGCGCGGTGGCCTCGGCGTCGCCGCGCAGGCCGATAAAGCTCGGGTGGAAGGCCGGCACGTAGGCATTGAGCAGTTCTTGGGTGTCGCGCTCCGGGTCGAGCGTGATGAACAGCACCTGCACGTCCTTGCTTGCCGGGCCGAGTTCCTTCATCACGGTAGCCATCTTGGCCATCGTGGTCGGGCACACGTCCGGGCACTGGGTATAACCGAAGAACACCACCACCAGCTTGCCGCGGAAGTCCTGCAGCGTGCGTGGCTTGCCGGTGTGGTCGGTGAGCGAGAAGCCCTTGGCGTAATCGAGACCGGTGATGTCGGTATTGACGAAGGCCGGGGTCTTGGTGGACAGCTTGTCGCAGCCGGCGGCCAGCACCGCCGCGGACAGCATCAGGGCGGTCAGCAGTTTTTTCATGGTCAGAACTTGAAGTAATGATCGACGAGCAGCGCGGCGAACAGCAGCGACAGGTAGACGATGGACCAGGTAAAGGCATTACGCGCAGCCATGTCGCTGTAATGCTTGTGCACACGCCACGAGTGGCGCAGGAAGATCGCGTTGAGCACGACGGCCGCGGCCAGGTAGATCAGGCCGCTCATGCCGACGGCGAAGGGCATCAGGGTGGTCGCCGCCAGCGCGATGGTGTACAGCCACACCTGCAGGCCGGTGTACGCCATGCCATGGGTAATCGGCAGCATCGGCAGGCCGGAGCGGGCGTAGTCTTCGCGGCGGTACATGGCCAGCACCCAGAAGTGCGGCGGGGTCCAGACGAAGATGATGAGCACCAGCAGCCAGGCTTCCATCGGCACTTCATTGGCAACCGCGGCCCAGCCCAGGGCTGGCGGCATGGCGCCCGACAGCCCGCCGATGACGATGTTCTGCGGCGTGGCCGGCTTGAGCAGCATGGTGTAGATGAACGCATAACCGACGAAGGTCACGAAGGTCAGCCACATGGTGAGCGGATTGACAAGGAAATACAGCACGCCCATGCCCAGGCCGCCGATGATCGTCGAAAAGATGATCGTCTGGGTGCTGGTGAGCTCGCCCATGGCGGTGGCGCGGCGGGCGGTGCGCGCCATGCGCGCGTCGATCTCCGCCTCCACCAGGCAGTTCACGGCAAAGGCCGCGCCCGCCAGCAGCCAGATGCCGGCGGTACCGGCAACCAGCACCTGCCAGCCCGGGAAACCGTCGGTGGCAAGGAACATCCCGATCACCGCGCAGAACACGGCCAGCTGCGTCACCCGTGGTTTGGTCAGGGCCCAGTACTGGGAAACGCGGTTCGGGGGTCTATGGAGGGCTGTCTGGGTCGTCATCGATGGGGGGCGTGAGGGCTCGAACCGCGGCAGGGCCGCGGTCGCGGTCGCACCGGCCAGGTCGCGGCCCTCGTCGAGGCGCATGTCCCTGCTCATCCGGCGCGGTTCACTTCAAGTTGCTGATTCACCCGATAGTTTAGCATGGTCACGAGCAGGACCAGCAGGGCCGCCCCTGCGTTATGCATTACGGCAATAGCGAGCGGGAAGTCGAAGTAGACCGTGGCCACCCCGGTCAGCAGCTGGACGACCAGCACCCCGGCCAGCCATTTGGCGTGTTTGGCCAGATAGGGGTGGCGCCATGCGCGCCAGGCCAGCAGGCCGACGACGGCGACGACCAGGATGGCAAAGTTGCGGTGCACCCAGTGAATCGCCACCAGGGCCGAGAACGGCAGGTAGTGGCCCGCCGCCGTCTTGCCCAGCTCGCGCCACAGGTGGAAGCCGTGCTCGAAGTCCATCTCCGGCACCACCCGGCCATCGCACAGCGGGAATTCATCGCAGGCCAGGGTTGCGTAGTTAGTACTCACCCACCCGCCCAGCGCGATCTGCACGGTGATCACGACCGCCGCCAGCAGCGCCAGGGTGCGGATGCCGCGCAGCGCGGCATCGTCGCCGGCGCGTGGCGGTTTGTGCATCAGGTAGTCTTCGCGCCCGCCGAGCCAGGTCAGCAGGGCCAGCAGGCCCATGCCCAGCAGCAAGTGGATGGTCACGATCACCGGCTGCAGCTTGAGGGTAACGGTCCAGGCGCCGAAGGCGCCCTGGATGCATACGAAGATGAACAGCGCCAGCGGGATGCCCGGCTTGAAGGCCTGCATCCTGGTTTTACGCCACTGCACGGTGGCGGTGATGAGCAGGGCCATGATGATGACGCCGATGCCCATCGCCAGGTAGCGGTGGATCATCTCGATCCAGGCCTTGACCACCGTGACCGGCCCGGTCGGCATGGCCGCCTCAGCGGCCGAAATCTGCTCGTGCGCCAGGAAGGGGTTGGCCATGCCGTAACAGCCCGGCCAGTCCGGGCAGCCCAGACCCGAGTCGGTCAGGCGCGTGAAGCCGCCGAAGACGATCAGGTCGAAGGTCAGGAAGACCGCCACCCAGACCAGCTTGCGGAACTTGTTGGGGCTTGATGCCATCCAGACCATCGACAGTGGCAGGATGGCCACGAGCACGCCCATCAGGGCCAGTTGGATCAGGGAAGAAGCTTGCATTATCTATCAGAGTATTGCGGGCCATGCGCATGGCCCTGTATGGGAGCCTGCCTTGTCAACCGATTGCGGAAGCCTTGAGCAGCTTGGCGATATCCTTGTGTACCTTGCCCGGATCCGGATTCATGGGGAAGCGCATCATCAGGTTGCCGAGCGGATCGATCAGGTAGATGTGGTCGGACGGCTGCGTGCCCTTGTCGGCCGGCAGCCACTTGTCGACGGTCTCTTTTGGCGCGCGCAGCAGGTGCATGCCGTCGTATTGGCGGATCGTCATCGTGTCGAGCGGCTGCGTGTCGGTGACCAGCCAGACCCGTTCGACGCGGTCCATGTTCTTGCCTTGCATCAGGCGCCACTGGCGCATCGCGAACAGCTGCTTCTGGCAGGCCTCCAGGCACTCGCCGCCGCCCACCTTCAGCATGATCCACTTGCCGGCATACTGCTCCAGCGTCTCGGGGCGGCCGTCGAGCGTGGTGCTGGCCATGGCCGGGATCGGCCGGGTGCGCGGATCGATCAGGGCGCCATAGTTGGTGCGGCCGGTCGGCTTGATGACGTAATAGGTGAGATAGGACAGGATCAGCGGCGCGGCGCAGACCATCAGCACGGCGAACAGTTTCCAGCGGCCCGAGCGTCGTGCCTTCACCGGGTCCTTGGCAGCATCAGTTGCCTGCATCACTTGTTTCTGCTTCAGGTTTTCTTGCATCAGCTTGTCTTGCTCCACGTCGGAACCCTGTTATCACAAAAAATAGGATGGCCATGGCCGCCAGCGCATACCACTGGAAGGCGTAGCCGCGGTGCTTGTCGATGCCGCTCGAGGGCGAGGGCCAGACCCGCAGCAGCATGTCATCGAGCTCGCCCGGCTGGTCCGGCCCGGTCTGCTGCACGAAGAAAGGCTGCAGCACCAGTCCGGTGGCCTTGGCCACCTGCCCTGGCTCGAGGTTCTGGACGATCGCCCCCGGCGCCAGCGGCGCGGCGTCGCCCAGGTTCATCACGTGGCCGGCCGAGGCCACCACGATGCCTTCGACCGTGACCCTGCCCGAAGGCGTGGTGAAGGCCGGCAGCTTGCCGTATTCCGCCGCGCGCGGCAACCAGCCGCGCATCACGAGCACATGTGTGTTCGATCCCGCGATTTTAAACGGCATCACGAGATAGTAGCCAGGACGGCCGGCCATCGGACGGTTGGCCAGGAACAGCGGCCAGCCGGCGACGAATTCGCCGCTGACGCTCACGTGGCGGTATTCGAGACCGGCGGCCGGCGCAAGGGCGGAACCGAGCGCCATGGGTGGCTTGGTGGCGAGGGTGGCCAGCTTTTCCTGCACGGCCAGCTTGTAGGCGGCCCTGCCCTGCTGCCAGTTACCTAGCGCAATACCTAACAGGGCAACAACCAGTGCGGCGAGGAAGGGAATGAGGCGAAAATGGAAGGGGAAGCGCATTACAATGATGCCTCAACCTTGACTGGGCCAACCATGAAACTGCTCGTTGCGATTGCCTTCATCCTAATCCTAGCCAGCCTTGCGTCGGCCCTGTTCTTCCTGATGCGCGACAAAGGCCAGAGCAACCGGACGGTGCATGCGCTGGCGCTGCGGGTCGGGCTGTCGATTACCCTGTTCCTGTGCCTGCTCGCCGCCTACAAGATGGGGTGGATTGCCCCGACCGGTATTCGCTGAAAGACCACTATAACGTAGGGTGGGCGGCTCTGCCGCCCACGCGTTCAACCGGCGTATGAATAGCCACGAAGCAGGCCAAGATACGTGATTTGAACGCGTGGGCGTTCGTAACTCTGGCCATTGGCCAGAGTTACCCCGCCCACCCTACAAAGGCGGCTATGCCGCCTGCCTTTCTTTACAGCCAGTACACGACGACGTACAGGCCCAGCCACACCACGTCGACGAAGTGCCAGTACCAAGCCGCGCCTTCGAAGCCGAAGTGGTTGTCCGCCGTGAAGTGGCCCTTGAGCACGCGGTACAGGACCACCGACAGCATGATCGCGCCCATGGTCACGTGGAAGCCGTGGAAGCCGGTCAGCATGAAGAAGGTCGAGCCGTAGATGCCCGAGGTCAGCTTCAGGTTCAGGTCGGCGTAGGCGTGCATGTATTCATAGACCTGGAAGCCCATGAAGATCGCGCCCAGCAGGATGGTGGCGAACAGCCAGAACGCGGTCTTCGAGCGGTGGCCGGCGCGCAGGGCATGGTGGGAAATGGTCAGCGTCACGCCCGACAGCAGCAGCAGCGCGGTGTTGATCGTCGGGATCGGGAACGGACCCATGGTCTGGAACCCGTCCACCACGCCGGCCGGGCCGGTATTGCCCCAGGTCGGGGTGAAATCCGGCCAGAGGATCTTGTGGTCGAGGTCGGCCAGCCAGGGCATGCTGACCGCCCTGGCGTAGAACAGCGCGCCGAAGAAGGCGCCGAAGAACATCACTTCCGAGAAGATGAACCAGCTCATCGACCAGCGGTAGGACAGGTCGATGCGCCTGCCGTACATGCCCGACTCGGATTCCTTGATGGCGTCGCCGAACCAGAAGTACAGCACCACCAGGGTGGCGGCGATGCCGGCCAGGCACACTGCCGGGCCCCAGGGGGCGCTGTTGACCCAGCCGGACGCGCCGGCCATGGTGACCAGCATCGACATGCCGGCGCACATCGGCCAGCGCGACGGGCCTGGCACGAAATAGTAGGGCGCGGTTTGTGGCGAACTCATTTTCATCTCCTCATCTACTCTTTGTGTTATCGGGTGATTCTTTTGTGTCGCTAAGAGCGCCCAACAATTCCCCCGATGGCTGCGTTGCATCGTCTCGCCGTACTAGCGTACTGTCTTCGACGATGCGCCTTGCCCTCGGGGTTTTGTTAGGCGCTCTACTCTTGTCTACTGCCCTTACTTGACTGTCGCCGCTTTCGCCGACGCCGTCTGCACCGCGCCGCCGATCTCGAAGAAGGTATACGACAGGGTGATGTTCTTCACCTCGCGCGGCAGCGCCGGATCGATGAAGAAGACCACCGGCATCTGGCGCGCTTCGTTCGCGGCGAGCGTCTGCTCCTGGAAGCAGAAGCATTCCACTTTCTTGAAGTGCGGCGTGACGCTTTGCGGCGCATAGCTCGGGATCGCCTGCGCCTTGACCGCCCTCGCCTGCGTGTTGACCACCTCGTAGGTGACGGTGGTCAGCTCGCCGGGATGCACTTCGATGCTGCGCTGGACCGGGCGGAAGCGCCACGGTCCCTGCGCATTGCCATCCAGCTCGACGACGATCTTGCGGCTCTTGTCGATCTGGGTATTCCTGGGCGCTTCCACGAACTCGCCCTGGGTCAGCACGTTGATGCCGAGTACCTCGCAGATCTGGCGGTACACCGGCACCAGCGCGTAACCGAAGCCGAACATCAGCACCGCCACCACCACCAGCTTGGTCAGGGTGGTGCGGTTCAGCTGCAACAGCCGTTTGCTCGCGCTCATCCCGACGTCCCCCTCAGCTCAGCCAGGTGAACTTGACGAACACGCTGGCGAAGAAGAACAGTGCGATCCCGCCCAGGATCAGGGCGGTACGCAGGTTGTTCGGCTTACGTTCGGCGGACATGATCATTTCACCAGCGGCGGGGTTTCGAAGGTGTGGAACGGCGCCGGGCTCGGCACGGTCCACTCCAGGCCTTCCGCGCCTTCCCACGGCTTGGCCGGGGCCTTGGCGCCGCCGCGGATGGTCGGCAGCACGACCGCGAACAGGAAGTAGACCTGCGACAGGCCGAAGCCGAAGGCGCCGATCGACACGATCATGTTGAAGTCGGTGAACTGGGTGGCGTAGTCCGCATAGCGGCGCGGCATGCCGGCCAGGCCCAGGAAGTGCATCGGGAAGAAGGTGACGTTGAACGTGATCAAGGAAAGCCAGAAGTGGATCTTGCCGCGGCCTTCCGGATACATGTGGCCGGTCCACTTCGGCGCCCAGTAGTAGAAGCCCGCGAACAGGGCGAACAGCGAGCCCGCCACCAGCACGTAGTGGAAGTGCGCCACCACGTAGTAGGTGTCGTGTACCTGGATGTCGATCGGGGTCACGGCCAGGATCAGGCCGGTGAAGCCGCCCATGGTGAACACGAAGATGAAGCCCACCGCAAACAGCATCGGGGTTTCGAAGGTCATCGAGCCCTTCCACATGGTGGCGACCCAGTTGAACACCTTCACGCCGGTCGGCACCGCGATCAGCATGGTGGCGTACATGAAGAACAGCTGCGAGGTCACCGGCATGCCGGTGGTGAACATGTGGTGCGCCCACACGATGAAGGACAGGATCGCGATCGAGGCGGTCGCGTAGACCATCGAGGCGTAGCCGAACAGGGGTTTGCGTGCAAAGGCCGGGATGATCTGCGAGACGATGCCGAAGGCCGGCAGGATCATGATGTAGACCTCGGGGTGGCCGAAGAACCAGAAGATGTGCTGGTACATCACCGGGTCGCCGCCGCCGGCCGCGTTGAAGAACGAGGTGCCGAAGTGGCGGTCGGTCAGGGTCATGGTGATGGCGCCGGCCAGCACCGGCATCACGGCGATGAGCAGGTAGGCGGTGATCAGCCAGGTCCAGCAGAACATCGGCATCTTCATCAGGGTCATGCCCGGCGCGCGCATGTTCAGGATGGTGACGATGATGTTAATGGAACCCATGATCGACGAGGCGCCCATGATGTGCATGGCGAAGATCGCCATGTCCATGCCCGGACCCATCTGGGTCGACAGCGGTGCGTACAGGGTCCAGCCGGCCGCGGTGGCGCCGCCCGGCACCAGGAAGGAGCTGGCCAGCAGGATCGCCGCCGGCGGCAGCAGCCAGAACGAGAAGTTGTTCATGCGGGCAAACGCCATGTCCGAGGCGCCGACCTGCAGCGGCAGCATCCAGTTGGCGAAGCCCACGAAGGCCGGCATGATTGCGCCGAACACCATCACCAGGCCGTGCATGGTGGTCAGCTGGTTGAAGAACTCGGGACGGAAGAACTGCAGGCCCGGCTCGAACAGTTCGGTGCGGATCATCAGCGCCAGCACGCCGCCCGAGAGCAGCATGATGAAGGAGAACCACAGGTACAGGGTGCCGATGTCCTTGTGGTTGGTGGCGAACAGCCAGCGGCGCCAGCCGTGTGGATGGTCGTGCGCGTGGTCGTGGCCGTGGTCGTGTGCGTGATCGATGGTGCTGGTAGTCATGTCGATTCCCTGAAGCTTAGATAGCTAACACAGTGCTACGTTATTTGCTGCGGGCAGCCAGCACTTCCGCCGGTTGCACGATGTTTTCCGCAGCCTTGTTCGACCAGGTGTTGCGGGTATAGGTGATCACGGCGGCGATCTCGGTGTCCGACAGCTGCTTCCAGGACGGCATCGCCGACGGATAGGCCGGGGTGTCCTGGCCGTTGAGCAGGATCTCGATCTGGTGCGCCTTGGGGCCCAGCACGTTCGGCGAGCCGTCCAGCGGGGCGAAGGCGTTCGGCACGCCCTTGCCGTTGGCCTGGTGGCAGGCCACGCAGTTGGCGGCGTAGACCTGCTCGCCGCGGGTCTTCAGTTCGTCGATGGTCCAGACCTTGTTCGGGTCGTCGGCCAGGGCGGCCATGCGCTTCTTCTCGCCGGCGACCCAGGCGCTGTAGTCCTCGGCGGACACCACGCGCACCACGATTGGCATGAAGGCGTGGTCCTTGCCGCACAGCTCGACGCAGTTGCCGCGGTAGACGCCGATCTTGTCGGCCTTGAACCAGCCGTCGCGCACGAAGCCGGGAATCGCGTCCTGCTTGATGGCGAAGGCCGGGATGGTCCAGGCGTGGATCACGTCGTTGGCGGTGAACACCATGCGGATCTTCTTGCCGACCGGAACCACCATCTCGTTGTCCACTTCCAGCAGGTAGTTCTCGCCTTTCTGCTCGGTGGCCGGCTGGCCCGGCAGGCCGATCTGGGCGCGCGGCGTGGCCAGGTTGGACAGGAAGGAAATGCCCTCGCCTTCGCCGTTCAGGTAGTCATAGCCCCATTTCCACTGCATGCCGGTGGCCTTGATGGTGATGTCGGCGTTCGAGGTGTCCTTCAGGGCGACCACGGTCCGGGTGGCCGGCAGGGCCATGCCGATGACGATCAGGAAGGGAACGATGGTCCAGGCGATCTCGACCGCGGTCGATTCGTGGAAGGTGGCGGGCTTGTGGCCGAGCGACTTGCGGTGCTTGAACACCGAATAGAACATGACACCGAATACGCCGACGAAGATCACCAGGCAGACGATCATCATCCAGTTGTGCAGGTCGTAGATGTCGGCGCCGACGCCGGTCACGGGGGTCTGCATGTTCAACTGGTGTTCCTGAGGCCGGCCCGTGATTTCCGGAGCCGCCCATGCTGGGATGCCGGCCGTTGCTGCGAGGCCGAACATCCAGGCCCCAAGTCGCGATGCGTATGTCATGTTGTCCCCAACCACCCAAAATAAAAATATTTTTTAACGGTCGACAGCTCCATGAACGAACTGGCGCCGCTCCGAAACGTAATTCGCAGAACGGTTCATACCAGTTACCGCGAAATTGCGCTGCGGAATCGGTGGGAACCTACACGCTGGGGGCTGGTCGCTTCGTGCTACCGGCCATCAGCGGCTCTGCTGATGCTGCAATTCATTTCTCGTTGTATTTCTATTTTTGCGCCGGGACTGCTGCTTTTTTCAGCGTTTTTCTCGTCCAGACGACAAAAATAGCTACTGATTATAATCAAATCAGTAATTTTTATTCAAGGAAAATCGGGTGCCTGTGGGCATCTCGAAAAACCGTTGCGAGCGGCGGCAATGGTGGTTGAGAAGCGCAGCTGTACTGAAAGTACAGCGAGCATCGCAGACCGCCAGTGCAACGCGCAGCAGGTTTTTCGACATGCCTATTCTTGCCGGGGGTTATTAGGGCCTGCGTGGCTGGAAACGCACGATCGCCTCCCCGGCCGCGGTGGTGCGCGGGGCCGGGAGGAAAGCGTGTCCATAGATGACCTCGAACGTCAGGCCGAGCTTGCCGTCGGGGCGGCGCTGCGCCTCGAAGGCGTCGAGCATGCGCTTCCACGCCGCCTGCCCGATCAGGCCGCGCCGGCGCGTGTCGAGCGGATTGCCGCCGAAAGCGCGCACGTCGGCCAGCAGTGCCGGAACGTCGTCGTAGGTGACCGTGATGCGTTCCATGTCCATGACCGGGGTCGAAAACCCCGCCTCCACCAGTTGATCGCCGAAGTCGTGCATGTCGACGAAAGGCAGCGTGTGCGGCGTGTCGTCCATGGCGGCAAAGGCGCTGCGCAGCTCGACGAAGGTGTCCGGGCCGAAATTCGAGAACATCAGGAGCCCGTCCACCCGCAACGCACGCCGCCATTCCGCGAACACGCGGTCCGGCTGCGGGTGCCAGTGCAGCGCCAGGTTCGACCACAGCAAATCGAGCGAGTTCGTCCCGAAAGGCAGATTGCCGAAGTCGCCGCACACGACGTCGACGCCGGCCTTGGCCGGCAGCAGGCGGCTGAGCATCTGGTTCAGCGAGCGGGTGGCCGGCGCCGGCGCTTTCGCGGCCGTGGCCATGGCGGGCGCGGCCTCGATGCCGAGGATCTGGGCGGCCGGATAGGTCTTCTGCAGCAGCGCCAGGTCGCGCCCTTCGCCGCAGCCGGCATCGAGCACCTGCTTCGGCGCGATCTTCACGAGCTGCAGGCGCTCGTGCATGCGCCCGGCGACCTCGCGGCGCAGGAAATCGGAGAGCTGGATGCGGCCGGGCCGGGCGAACAGGGTGCGGACGCGCGCGAGGTCGATCGGCGCGCTCATGCGGGAAGGTTGCGATGAAGCCATGGTGGTGAAGCGCTCAGTGCGATAACTTGGTGAGATAATGGCGGAGTGTACATGCTCCTGTGGATTCGAGTAGATGCCCCTGCTTTTCCACTCCCTGCTGCCGCGTTGTCTGCAGGCGCTGCTGCCGTCCAGCTGCGTGCTGTGCGGCAGCCTGGGAAAGGACGCCGTCTGCCCGGCCTGTACCGAGGCCCATGCGCGGGATGTCCATCCGCGCTGCCCGTGCTGCGCCAACCCGGTGGGCGGCCATGACGCCGGGCGCCATTGCGGCGCCTGCCTCGCCGATCCGCCGGCCTTCGACGCTACCGTGGCGGCCTGCGACTATGGCGCCCCGGTCGACCGCCTGGTGCTGCAGCTGAAGTTCGGCGGCCGGCTGGCGCTGGCGCCGTGGATGGTGGGCCGGCTGCACCAGGCCGTGCTGGCGCGCGGCCCGGACTTGCCGGCGCTGCTGTGCCCGGTGCCGCTGGGGCCGCGCCGCCTGGTCGAGCGCGGCTACAACCAGGCGCTCGAACTGGCCCGGCCGCTGTCCGCCGCGCTCGGCATTGCGCTGGCGCCGCGGCTGCTCGAGCGGCAGGTGGAAACGGCCGCGCAGTCGGGCGCGGCGCCCGGCCAGCGCCGCCGCAACGTGCGCGGCGCCTTCGCCCTGGCCGACGGCCAGCCGGCCCTGCAAGGCATGCACGTCGGGGTGGTCGACGACGTCATGACCAGCGGCCACACACTCGATGAACTGGCCGGCGTGCTCAAGCGCGCCGGCGCGGCACGCGTCACCAACCTGGTGTTCGCACGCACGCCGCCCCACTGATTGAAGGAGAACTTGTTTTGTTTCACGTCGTCCTGGTCGAACCAGAAATTCCGCCGAATACCGGCAACGTCATCCGCCTGTGCGCCAACACCGGCGTCCAGCTGCACCTGATCGAGCCGCTCGGCTTCCCGCTCGACGATGCCAAGATGCGCCGCGCGGGCCTGGACTACCACAATTACGCGAGCATGAAGGTGCACAAGAACTGGGAGGCGTTCCTGCAGGACGCGCAACCGGACCCGGCCCGCATGTTCGCGCTGACCACCCACGGCTCCTCGCCCTTCGCGAACGCCAGTTTCCAGCCGGGCGACGTATTCGTCTTCGGCGCCGAGTCGCGCGGCCTCGACCCGGCGCTGCGTGAGCGCTTCCCGCCGGCCCAGCGCATCCGCCTGCCGATGATGCCGGACAACCGCAGCCTCAACCTGTCCAACACGGTGGCGGTGGTCGTCTACGAGGCCTGGCGCCAGAACGGCTACGCCGGCGGCTTGTGATGATCCGCCTCGAGCATTCCTTACGGCAATGTTACAGATTGTCGCAAAGCCACGACACAATGTAGAAATATCCACAATATAGCGCGACAGTATCTGGCGAACAGGAGTAGGGTGAGCAGGTGACGTTGTTGATCGGCGCCCCTGTTTTTTGCTCGAGGTTTGACATGAAGAAGTTACTTTCCACCGGCGCCCTGCTCCTGTGCTGCACCGCCGCCTACGCGGACGTCGCCCACGCGGCCCCCGGCGACACCATTTCCTGGGTTTTTTCCTTCAACGGTTTCTACGACAGCGTGTCGAACAGCTTCCTGCCCGAGGAAGTCATCGCCGGCTCCTTCAAGGGCCATGACCTGAACAGCAACGGCCTGCTGGAAAAGGACGAGCTGCTGAGCCTGGTCGTCGGCGAACTCGACTATATTGCCTGCGCCGCCTCCAGCAACGCGTTCTACCAGTGCGGCGCCACCAGTTTTTCCTTCTCCCAGGATGCCGGCCTGCACTTCAGCGTGGGCAGTTATGGCCAGGATCCCGAAGGCTGGGTCGGCGGCGGGCGCCTGATCACCACCGGCGACCAGCACTACGCCTACGAATTCAGACCCAACCAGACCCAGGAGCGCCACCTGTACTGGACCAGCGATACCCGCCTGACCATGATGTCGCAGGCGCCGGAACCCTCGACCTGGGCCATGCTGGTGGCCGGCCTGGCCGGCCTGACCTGGCGCGCGCGGCGCCGCCGGGGCGATGGGATATTTCGCTGAGCAATGTAGGGTGGTCGGCTTCGCCGACCGCGCGTCCAGCTCCCGGATGCACTGTGGCGAAGCGTTTTTTCGTTGAATGCGCGGTCGGCAGAGCCGACCGCCCTACGATAAGCGCCAAGCGAGGACGGTTTTTGCGGCACCCTCCCCGCGCCGTGTGTTAGGGTTCGGGTGATTTCTGGCAATGAGTGCCGCCGACAAGCGGCCAGGCCTCACGACACCATGGACTTTCGAACCGATACCATTCCGCCGTGCGCGCCGCAACGGACGCGCGCATGAAGACACTCATCCATCCCGCACGCGCGGTCGCGCTCGGCTTCCTGCTGGCCAGCGTGGCCGGCACGCTGCTGCTCATGCTGCCGGCGGCGCGCGCCGACGGCCTGCCGGCGCCGCCCCTGGTCGCCCTGTTCACCTCGGTCTCGGCGGTGTGCGTGACCGGCATGGCCATCGTCGATACGGGCACCTACTGGTCCGGCTTCGGCCAGGCCGTCATCATGTTCCTGTTCCAGCTCGGCGGCTTCGGCCTGATGACTGCCGCCACCCTGCTCGGGCTGATGGTCAACCGCTCGCCCAGGCTGCGCACCCGCATGATGACGCAGACCGAAACGCGCCTGCTCGGGCTCGGCGACATCACCAGCGTGGCGAAGATCGTGTTCAAGGTCGCCGTGATCTGCCAGCTGCTGCTGTTCGCGGTCCTGCTGCTCAGGCTGCACTTCGGGCATGGCCTCGCCTGGGCCGATGCCGCCTGGGGCGGGCTGTTCCACGCCGCCTCCGCGTTCAACAATGCCGGCTTCTCCACCCATGCGGACGGCCTGATGCGCTACGCCGGCGACGCCCTGGTGCTGGTGCCGATCATGCTCGCCATCGTCATCGGCGGCATTGGCTTTCCCGTGCTGCACGACCTGCGCCACCGCTGGCGCGACCCGCGCCACTGGTCGCTGCACACCAAGCTGACGCTGACCGGCTCGCTCATCCTGTTGCTGGGCGGCTTCCTGGCGATTATTGTGTTGGAATGGAACAATGTGCGCACCATCGGCCCATTGTCTCTTTTCGATAAACTATTGAACAGCATGTTCATGTCGGTGTCGGCCCGCACCGCCGGTTTCCATACGGTGGACATCGGCGCCCTCACGCCCGAAACCTGGGCCGTGCACTACTTCCTGATGTTCATCGGCGGCGGCAGCGGCGGCACCGCGGGCGGCGTCAAGGTCGGCACCATCGCCATCCTGGCCCTCCTGGTGATCGCGGAAGCGAAAGGACACACCGATACCGAAGCCTTCGGGCGCCGGGTCGGCGCCTCGGCCCAGCGCCAGGCGATCACGGTGCTGGTGCTGGGCAGCATCATCGTCGCGGTGGGTACGGTGATCCTGCTGCGCATCACGCATTTCCCGACCGACCAGGTCATCTTCGAGGTGATCGCCGCCTTCGGCAGCGCCGGTCTGTCGACCGGCATCACCCACGAGCTGCCGCCGGCCGGCCAGCTCCTGCTCGCCGTGCTGATGTTCATCGGCCGCGTGGGCACCATCACGCTTGCCACCTCGCTCGTGCTGGGCGAACGGCGCATGCCTTATCGTTATCCGGAGGAACATCCAATTGTTGGGTAGGATTTTTACAGAGCAGTTCGCCTTCTCGGCGAGCGACAGCGTGGTCGTCATCGGCCTGGGACGCTTCGGCGGCGCCGTCGCCCAGTCCCTGATGCGCCTGGGACACGACGTCATGGGCATCGACCAACGCGAAGACCTGGTGCAATTCTGGGGCGACCGCCTGACCCATGCGGTGCAGGCCGACTCCACCAACGAGAGCACCATGCTGCAGCTGGGCGTGGCCGATTTTTCGCATGCCATCGTGGCGATCGGCTCGGACCTCGCGGCCAGCCTGATGACGCTGATGGTGCTGACCGAACTGGGCATCAAGGACATCTGGGTCAAGGCCCAGACGCCGGACCACGGCCAGATCGCCCAGCGCATCGGCGCCCATCACGTGATCTTCCCGGAAGCGGACATGGGCGCGCGCGTGGCGCACCTGATCACCGGGCGCATGATGGACTTCATCGAATTCGAGGACGGCTTCGCCATCGCCAAGATCCACGCCCCGCCCGACACCCACCACCAGATCCTGGCCGAGTCGCAGGTGCGCACGCGCCACGGCGTCACGGTGGTCGGCGTCAAGCGCGCCAACGAGGATTTCCAGCACGCCCAGCCGGAGACCCGCATCCTGCCGGCCGACCTCCTGATCGTGTCGGGCCCGACCAAGAAGATCGAGCTGTTCGCCAGCGGCGGGCGCAAGCGCAAGTAAGGCGCTGGCGGCTTACTTGCCCACTACTTTGATCTGTTTGACCTCGAAGCTCGATTCGCCGAAGGTCTCCTTGTCGAATTCGCCGCTCAGCTCGACCACGGTGTTGTGGTCGATGCTCACGCCTGCCGGGAACAGCTCGGGCTCGATCTCAACGGTGATCTTGCCGCTGGCGTCGGCGAATTCATAATCGTCCCCGCCCTTGTGGCTGAGCAGCTTGCCCTGCAGGCGCGCATGCTGGTCGTCCTTGCCCTTGTCGAGCAGGGCCTTGGCGCTCATCAAGGGAACGCTCGACGGCCCGGTGTAGCCGGCCGGCTGGCCGACGGCGAAGGCCGATGCGGCCAAGAGGGTGGTGATGGCGGAAATCTGGACAATACGTTTCATGGTAGCTCCTGGTCTGGATAATCGAAAAGACACAGGGGTATTACACCGGCCGGACATTAAACCGATCTTAAGACGGCGGCCAGTCGAGCGTCACACCCAGCCCCCGCCCCGCCAGGCCCGGTCCGAACGCCAGTTGGGCGCCATGCAGCTCGGCGATGCGCCGCACGATCGACAGGCCGAGGCCGTTGCCGCCCTCCTCTTGCCCGAGCACCCGGAAGAAGCGCTCGCCCAGGCGCCGCAGGCTGGCCGCATCGACGCCGGGGCCGTCGTCGCGCACGGCGATCCGGTCGCGGCCCGCATGGCGCAGCGCTTTCACCTCGATGCGGCTGCCGGCCGGGCAATAGCGCAGCGCGTTGGCGACCAGGTTGCGCAGCACGATCTCCAGCATCTGCGGGTCGGCGCCGACCGCCGCGATGCTGGCCTGGAAGCGCAGCGCGATGCCGCGCCGCGCCGCCTCGGCCGCGAACTCGGCCTGCATGCCGTCGAACAGCGGCTGCAGCGCCACCGCCTGGCTCGCCAGCTGGGCACGCGCCAGCGGATCGAGGCGCGCCAGAGCCAGCAGGCTGTCCACCAGCGCGGTCAGGCGCCCGATGTCCTGGCGCAGCTTGTGGAAGGACTCGGCCAGGCCGGGATGCTGGCGCTGCAGCAGCTGCACGTGCATGTGCAGGCCCGCCAGCGGCGTGCGCAGCTCGTGGGCCGCGTCGGCCGTGAAGCGCCGCTCGGCCTGCAAGGCCTGGTCCAGGCGTCCCAGCACTTCGTTCAGCGCGCCCACGATCGGCAGCAGTTCGCGCGGCTGGCCGTCGAGCGCCACCGGCGCCAGCTCGCCCGGGGTCTTGGCGGCGATGCTGGCGGCGGTGCGGCGCAGCGGCGCCAGCACGCGCCCGGTCAGCCACCAGCACAGCAGCGCCAGCAGCAGCAGGATGCCGAGCGCCGGCAGCCACAGGGCTTCCGCCAGGTCTTCCAGGATCTCGAAGCGCTTGCCGGCGCGCTGGCCGACCTGCACCTCGAAACGCCGCGCCCCGTCGCGCACCACGAACACGCGCCAGGCTTCGGCATCCACCCGCAGGTCGATAAAACCGTGTTCCTCGTCGAAGCCCTCCACGAAGGGACGCGCCGGGGCGCCGGCGCTGCGCTGGACTACCTGCCCGCCGGCCACCACCTGGTATTGCATGTCGACCCGGCGCACCCCGCCCCCTTCCATCGGCGGCAAGGGCGCCAGCAGGCCGCGCGCATCGAGGTCGGTGGTGGCGGCCATCAGCATGTACGCCGACTCTTCCAGTGCGTCGTCGAACACTTCGCCGGTCTCCTGCCAGGCGATCGCGGTCAAGGTCCCGAGGCCGGCCAGCCACAGCACCGTGCTGGCGGCCAGGATGGCGGCCAGCAGGCGCCGCCGCAGCGACCAGGGTTCGGCAGGCTTATGCACTTTCTTTGAGCCGGTAGCCCAGGCCGCGCACGGTGACGATGCTGTCGCTGCCGAACTTCTTGCGCAGGTTGTGGATGTAGACCTCGATGGCGTTGCTCTCGACTTCCTCGCCCCAGCCGTACAGGCTTTCCTCGATCTGGGCGCGGGTGACGATGCCGTTCTTGCGCTGCAGGAGCGCGAGCAGCACGTGGTATTCGCGCGCCGTCAGCGCCACCGGCTGGCCGTGCAGGCTGGCCTGGCGGGTCTCCAGGTCGAGCGCGATCCCGGCGTGCGCCATCAGGTTGCTGGCCTGGCTGGCGCCGCGCCGCACCGCCGCCCGGATGCGCGCCGACATCTCCTCCAGCTCGAAGGGCTTGACCAGGTAGTCGTCGGCGCCGAGGTCCAGGCCCTCGACCCGGTCGGACAGCGCATTGAAGGCGGTGATCAGGATCACCGGCACGGTGTCGCCGGCCGCGCGCAGGCTGGCCAGCAGCGCGTCGCCCGCGAGGCCGGGCAGCCCGCGGTCGAGCAGCACGCAATCGTAATGGTGGGTCGCCAGCGCGGTGCGCGCCGAGTCGCCGCGCCGCGCCCAGTCGACCGCGTGCCCGTCGAGCCGCAGCCAGGCCTGGATGGTGTCGCCGAGCGAACTGTCGTCTTCGGCCAGCAGGATGCGCATCGATGCCTTTTATCCGTGTCGGTAGCCGCATCTTGCCACGGATGGCGGGGCGCCGGGCGCACGGCGCCCCGCCGGGTGCGCGCTTACAGGGTGGGGATCAAGACCTTGTCGACCACGTGGATCACGCCGTTGCTGGCCCTGACGTCGACCGCGGTGATGCGCGCCGGGACCGCGGTGGTGTCGCGGATGGTCGGCGGGGTGCCGGCCGAGATCACGATGTTCTGGCCGGCCACCGTCGCCACCGGTGCGCCGAAAGGAATCTGCGTGGAGAGCACCTGGCCCGACACCACGTGATAGGTCAGGACGGTGCGCAGCTGGGCCGCAGTCAAGCCTTGCGGCGCGGCGGCAAACGCCGTGTTCGTCGGCGCGAACACCGTGAACGGGCCGGCGCCGGCCAGCGTGCCCTGCAGGTTGCTCGCCACCACGGCGCTGACGAGCGAGCTGAAGACTGGATTGGCCTGGGCCATCTGCACGATGTTCAGCACGCCGGGCGGCACCAGCACCTTGTCGACCACGTGGATCACGCCGTTGCTGGCGCCGACGTTGGCGGTGGTGACGGTGGCGCTGGTCAGGGCGGCGTCGGTGATCTTCACGCCGCTGCTGAAGTCGAAGTTCAGGCGGCTCGGCGCGCCGGCATAGGTGTAGGCGGTCTGCTGGGTGGCGCCGCCCGCGGCCAGGTCACCGGAAGCCTTGCGGCTGGTCAGCACGTGGTAGTTCAGGATGTTCTGCAGGGCGCTGGCCGGCAGTGCCTCGACCATCGCCGTCGCGCTGGCGAAGCCGAGCCGGGTGGCCAGGTCGCCGAATGCCTGGTCGGTCGGCGCAAACACGGTCAGCTGGGCATTCGGGTCGGCCAGCGTGGTGGCGATGCCGGCCTTGCTCGATGCCGCCAGCAGCGCGCTGAAGCCCTGCTCGCGCGCGACGTCGGCGATGTTCTTCTGCATCGCGACCGGCGCCATGTCCTCGTCGTCGTCGCTGCTGCCGCATCCGGCCAGGGTGCCCGCGAAGGCAAAGACCACCAGCCCGTATTTGAAGAAACCTTGCAGTGTCATGTCAGTTCTCCGGTGAAGTGATACATCATGGTTAAGTTGTAGACGCAAGCGGTTCACTACGGTGTTCTGACATTAAATATAGGTTCATAAACGCGACGCACGTTTAAAATTTCATATAAAACCGGGTCAGCGAAGGGACATTGCTTGTCTATACCGGCTTTTTTTTGGGACAGGCTACCCGCTTCCGCTGCGGTCCTTCGTTTAGAATAATGCTCATCAATTCCAACAAAAAGAATGCCGTGAAACGACGCCGACTGCTCATGATTGCCTCCGTCCTGATCCTGGCCGCGCTGGCCTGGTGGCTGCTGCACGGCATGCGCGGCCCGGCGCTGGCCGCCTACCAGTTGCGCGAGCGGCCCATGGTGCAGACCGTGGTGGCCACCGGCCGGGTGGCGGCGGTATCGCGCGCCCAGGTCGGCAGTCCGCTGACCGCGGTGGTGCTCGAGCGGCGCGTGCGCGAAGGCGACGCGGTGCGGCCGGGCGACGTGCTGGCGGTCCTGCGCGCCGACGACCTCGAGGCGGCGGTGCGCGAAGCCGAGGCCGAGCTGGCCCAGCTGCAGCAGTCGACCCGGCCGCAGGCCCAGGCCAGCCTGCGCGAAGCCGAGGCGCGGCTGGCCCAGGCAAGCCGCGAAGCGGCGCGCCGGCGCGACCTGTTCCAGCGCCAGATGATCACGCGCGAGGCCATGGAACAGGCGCAACAGGCCGAGACCGTGGCCCGCATCGCGGCCGAGCAGGCGCGCCTGGCGGCGCGCGCGCTGGTGCCGGGCAATCCCGGCGAACAGGCGGCGCGCGCGCGGCTCGCCAATGCCAGGGCCCAGTTGGCCAAGACCACGATCCGCGCCGAAGTCGCCGGCACCGTCCTGACCCGCAACGCCGAGCCGGGCGACCTGGTGCAGCCGGGCCGCATCCTGTTCGAGATCGCGCGCGCGGGCGACACCGAGATCCTGGTGCCGGTGGACGAGAAGAACCTCGAAGTGCTGGCCGTCGGCCAGGGCGCCGTCTGCGTCGCCGACGCCTATCCGCTGCAGCCCTTCGGGGCCCGGGTCGATTTCATCGCCCCGGCCGTCGATCCCCAGCGCGGCACCGTGGACCTGCGCCTCGCGGTCGATCCGGCGCCGGCCTTCCTGCGCCAGGACATGACGGTCTCGGTGAACGTCGAAACCGGCCGGCGCGCCAGCGCCATCGTGGTGCCGAACGACGCCCTGCTGGCGGTGCAGGGCCGGCAGGCCGAGACCTGGGTGGTGGCGGACGGCCGGGCCGAGCGGCGCCGCATCCAGCTCGGCCTGCGCGGCCTGGTCCAGACCGAAGTCACGGCCGGCCTGCGCGCCGGCGACTGGGTGCTGGCCGATCCGCCCGCCACGCTGCGCGCCGGCGACCGGGTACGCCCGGCGCCGGCCGCGATGCCGGCCGACTCGGCCACCCGCAGGGAACTGCCGGCCAGGCTGGACTGATCATGTGGCTCGAGTGGACCATCGCCACCCGGTTCCTGCGCGAAGGCCGGGCGCAGAGCACCCTGATCCTGGTGGGGATCGGCGTCGGCGTCGCCGTAATTGTGTTCCTGACCGCCCTGATCAACGGGCTGCAGGCCAACATCATCGACCGTACCCTGGGTACCCAGGCCCACATCAAGGTCCAGCCCACCGAGGAGCACAACCGGATACTGGCGCCGGCGGCCGGCACCACCCAGCTGGTACTGGAGAGCAAGCGCGCCCAGCGCCTGCGCTCGATCAACAACTGGCAGGAGGTGCGCGACGTGCTCGACAACCTGCCGCGCATCACGGCGGTCTCGCCCCTGATCTCGGGACCGGCCTTCGCGCGGCGCGGCGACGCGCTGGAATCGGTGGCGCTGGTGGGCATCGATCCGCCGCGCTACCAGCGCATCATCCCGATCCAGCAGGACATCGTGGAAGGGGCCTTTCGCATCGGCGCGGGCGACGCTGTGATCGGCCGGCAGCTGGCCAAGGATCTCGGGATGCGGGTCGGCGACAAGCTGCGGCTCGATGGCGGCCAGGGGCGCGAGAGCGTGGTAAACGTGGCCGGCATCTTCGAGCTGGGCGTGCGCGAGCTCGATGCGCGCTACGTCTACCTGGACATGAAGCAGGCCCAGTCGCTGCTCGACCTGCCGGGCGCCGCCACCGTGATCGACCTGACCGTGGACGACATCTTCGCGGCGCGCGAGATCGCCGCGCGCACCGCCCGCCTGACCGGCCTGAAAGTGGAGAGCTGGATGGAGACCAATGCACAGCTGGTGAACGCGCTGCGCTCGCAAAGCCTGTCGACCCGGATGATCAGCACCTTCGTGGCCCTGAGCGTGGCCCTCGGCATCGCCAGCGTGCTGTCGGTCAGCGTGGTCCAGCGCACCCGCGAGATCGGCATCCTGCGCGCGATGGGGATCACCCGCGGGCAGATGCTGCGCGTGTTCCTGGTGCAGGGCGCGCTGCTCGGGCTGGCCGGTTCGCTGCTGGGCGGCGGCGCCGGCTACGCCCTGGTGGGCGCCTTCAATACCTTCGGGCCGAAGCTGTTCACCATCCCGCTCGATCCCGCGCTGCTGGCGGGCGCGGCGGCGCTGGCGACCGTGACCGGGATCGTGTCGGCGGCGGTGCCGGCGCGGCGCGCGGCGGCCCTCGATCCGGTGGAGGCGATTCGCCATGTCTGAACGCGATCCCGCGCACGACGCCGGCCAGGAAGTGCTGCGCCTGGACGGCCTGCGCAAGAGCTACAACGTCGGCAAGCCGACCGAGGTCGAGGTGCTGCACGGTATCGACCTGCGCCTGGAGCGGCGCGACTTCGCCGCCCTGGTGGGCGCCTCGGGCTCCGGCAAGAGCACGCTGCTCAACCTGATCGGCCTGCTCGACCGGCCCACGGCGGGCGAGCTGTTCCTGCTGGGCGAGCCGACCAGCGCCATGGACGATGCCCGCCGCACCGCCCTGCGCGGCGGCACCATCGGCTTCGTGTTCCAGTTCCACCACCTGATCCAGGCCTTCACTGCGCTGGAAAACGTCCTGATGCCGCTGATGGCCGTGGGCGGCAAGCCGACCCGCGCCCAGGCCGATCACGCCCGCGCCCTGCTGGCGCAGGTGGGACTGGCGGGCATGGAAGCGCGCAAGCCCGACCAGCTGTCGGGCGGCCAGCAGCAGCGCGTGGCGGTGGCGCGCGCCCTGGTCACCCGTCCGGCCCTGCTGCTGGCGGACGAACCGACCGGCAACCTCGACAGCAAATCCGCCGCCGAAGTGTTCCAGCTGTTCCGCCGCTTCAACCGCGAGTTCGGTTGCGCGGTGCTCCTGGTGACGCACGATCCGCGCCTGTCGGAGCAATGCGACCGCACCATCACCCTGGTGGACGGCCGCATCGAGAGCGACAGCATCGCCTAGGCCGGCTTTTTTTCGGCCAGCATGCTCGTTACCATGGGCTGGGTGCCCGCATCCCAGCGCGCCAGCACACGCTGCGGACAGCGTCCGAAGAGCGTCGCCAGGGCGCCGTCTTCCCAGCGGTTCAGCGCGAAAGCCGGCTCGCCCTGCTCCACCAGCGGCCGGCCGTCCGGCTGCCCTCCCATCATCGACGCGAAGCCCAGGCTCAGGTCCGAGGACGAGGACGGACAAGTCACGACCTGCCGCCCGCGCCAGCGGAACACGCCGCCCAGGTGCACGTGGCCGCTGCAGATGCCCGCGACCTGCGCTCCCTGCAGGGCGCCGTCGAGACGGGCGATCCAGTCCTGGCACGGTCCCGGGTCGATCCACGGAATGCCGACGTCGACCGGAGGATGGTGCAGGAAGACCAGCAGCGGCGCACCCTCGCTGTCTTGCACGGCCTGGCGCAGCCAGCCGGCGCGCGCTTCGCAGAAGGCGCCGCCGTGGCGGCCTTCTTCCAGGGTGTCGAGCACGACGACCTGCAGGGCGCCGAACGCGCTGCGGCTTTGCACGAAACCATCGGCGGCATGCACCCCGCCGAACACGGCTTGAAAGTGCGCGCGGCTGTCGTGGTTGCCCAGCGCGAGACGCACCGGGCGCGGCCAGCGCGCCAGCGCGCCCTGCAAATGCCGGTAGCTCTCCAGCGCGCCATCGTCGGCCAGGTCGCCGCTCAGGACCAGCAGATCGGGCGGCGGCTGGAGCGTGAGCAGGTGATCGAGCACGCGCTTGAAGCGCGCCAGGTTGGGATGCCCGGGATCCGCGTGCAGGTGCAGGTCGGTGACTTGGGCGATCAGCATGCGGACTCCTGTCTGTCTAAGGTCCGGCAATCTTGCCACGAAATGCACAACGCCCGGTACGGTGCACCGGGCGCTGGAAGGACAAGCGGCGTTTGAAGCTCAGCGGATCGTCACGCTCACGCTGGCGCTGCCGACGTTGCCGGCGGCGTCGCGCACGATCGCCTGGAGCGTATGGGCGCCCGGTTTCAGCTTGCGCGTATTCCAGGTGTACGACAGGGTGCCGCCGCTGCCCTGCGCCACCACGGCGCCATTGACCAGCAGCTGCTGGGACAGCGCGGCGGCGCCCAGGTTGTCGCTGGCGCTCACGCTGACCTTGACGTTGCCCGAGACCGCGCCGGCCACCGGATTGACGATGCTGACGACCGGCGCGCTGGTGTCCTTGCCCGCCGTCGGCACCGTGGTGGCGTTGGCGACGTTGACGGCCACGCTGGCCGAACGGCCCGCATTGCCCGCGGCGTCGAAGGCGACGGCCACCAGGTTGGCCATTCCGTTCGGCACGCCCGCCGAATTCCAGCTGAAGCCATAGGGCGCGCTGGTGTCGCTGGCCACCGTGGTGCCGTTGACCTGCAGGTCGACACGCGTCACGCCGACATTGTCGCTGGCAACCGCATCGACGGCCACCAGGCCGGACACCGTGCTGCTGCCGAGCGGAGCCTGGATGGCGACGCTGGGCGCGCTGCCGTCGACGGCCGGGGCGGCGGCGAGCGCCGCCTTGACCGCGGCGGCGGCGTCGACCCGGCCGTAGCCGAAGTCATTGTCGCGGCCAGCCGTGCCCAGATCGACCGCCGTCGAGGCCAGCAGGCTTTCGATGCGGCTGTTGCTGAGGGTCGGGGCGGCGGCCATCATCAGCGCGGCCACGCCGGCTGCCACCGGGCTCGCATACGAGGTGCCGTTCACGGCGGCGTAGCCGTTGCCCATGCGGGTGGTCCAGATGCCGCTGCCGGGCGCGGTCAGGGTCACGAAGCTGCCGTAGCTCGACCAGCTGGCGCGGTTGTCGTTGCTGTCGGTGGCGCCGACCACGATCATGGCGCTGTTGGGGGCAAAGCCCTGGTCGGTGCCGGTGTTGCCGGACGAAACGAACACCAGGCCGCCCTTCGACTTCATGTAGTTCGCCGCGCTGGTCACCGAGGAGCTGGTGGTCACGCCGCCATAGCTGACGTTGGCGACGCGGGCGCCGTTGTCGGCGGCGTAGATCAGGCCGCTGGCGACGGTGCTGTAGGCGGCATAGCAGCCGCCGTCGGTGGTTTTCTTGTAGGCGACGCGCACCGGCATGATGCGCGCGCGTCCGGCGATCCCGGCCACGCCGATAGCATTGTCGCTGACCGCGGCGGCGGCGCCCGCGACCGAGGTGCCGTGGCCGCAGACGTCGGCCAGGTTGGTGTTCGAATCGTACACGTTGTAGCCGCCGACGAGGTTCGGCGCCAGGTCCGGATGGGCGGCGTCGATGCCCGAGTCGAGGATCGCGATCGTCACGCCGCTGCCCTGGGCCAGGTCCCAGGCGGCGTTGGCGCCGATCTTGCCGACGTGCCAGGCGCTGCCGATGTAGGGGTCGTTCACCGCGAGCGTGCTCGGCACCAGGCGGTCCTGCTCGGCCGATTTCACGTGCGGATTGTTCTTCAGGCGTGCCAGCACGGCCTTTTCGGAGGCATTCGCCGGCAGGTCGACGATGTAGATGCCGCTCTGGCCGAGCTTGTAGCGCTTGTGGCCAGGCGTCTCGATCATCTTGCCGAGCGAATCGGTCGTGACGCCGTCGCGGACTTCGACCAGCATGCGGCCCTTGACCAGCAGGTCATCGTTGGCTGGCGCGGCTGCGGCGGAAACGGCGCTGGCGCCGAGCACGGCGAGGGTCAGGGTGCGCAGCACGAAGGGGATGTGAATGAAGTTCATGGCATTTCCTGTTAAGTGTTTGCTCTCGACAGGACTGCCGCATGAACGCACGCCTCCACACCGGACCGCACGGCGGAATCCGGGAAGTGTACTTGCTCTGGCAGTCCTGCCGTCATGGGGCCTGCGCCCGGTAGACCGTGACTTTGCGTCCCGCGCTTTCGCACGGTTTGCCTTTTTCAGTTCGTAAATATAGTTGATCTAATTCCGCAAGGCAACAAACAAAGGGGTATTTTTTGATATAGAGAAATCTTTTACAGCTTTAACCAAATAACAAGACGATTGCCAAGTATTTAATTCACTTAACTTTATTGTCATATTCAATTCACCTCCAGCAACATTAACCATTTATATAAAGAATCTACATTGATATGAATGTTGTCGATGAATTTGACACTTTCATTGATCGTTGCATTCCTCCTCGTTTTAAGTATTTGAATTTATTGTAAATACAAATTCTGGTATGAATCCTGCATAAACCAAAGGTGATTCTGAAAAAGTTTTTATTAATCAATTACTTATCAGATCGACACCAGCTCGCACCAAAGCGGGATTTTCAATTGGGAATGTTTTGTCACTGAAAGGAATGATGATGAGCCGAAATCTATTCAAACAAATGGTAATCGCCGCAGCCCTGTCGGGTATTTGCATGTCGAGTCAGGCAGGCATTATTCAGGCCCTGCCGCCGAATGACACGGTGGACCTGGGCGGCACCGGCTTCGGCAATGTCAGTTCGATTCTGTCCTTGAAACCCAGGGGCGACAACACGAGCGCGTCCGGAAGCGTTGGCTGGTCCGGATCGGCTGACGTTACCACGGGTAACGTTTCCGCGGACGGTGGCAATAAGAATGCGACCTATTCATTCGGCCAACTCGGCATTACCGACGCGGCCAACCTGTTATTGATTTTCAATCCGAATGAACCTGGCGCCGCTGCTACCAATGGCATTACGCTCAACGCGATGACCCTGACGGTGTATTCGATGGCTGGCGCCATCCTTTATTCCACCAGCCTGAACAAACCGGTCGTCTTTCCGACGACCCAGACCGGCAACGGCAATTCCGGATATGGCTTCGTCCTGGACGACGCGGGTATCAGCGGCGTCAACGGGGTGCTCAGTGCCACCAACCGCATCGGCCTGTCGGCATCCCTGCTGAACGCGCAAGGCAGCGCCGACAACTTCTTCGGCATCGCGATCGAAGGCGAAGGCGGCGGTAACGAGGTGCCGGAACCCGGCAGTGTCGCGCTGCTGGGCCTGGGCCTGGCCGGCATGACGGCCTTGCGCCGCCGCAGCCGCAAGGCCTCGGCATAACACGCTTGCCGGATCCGGCAAGCGCCGCATGGACGGCCGCCCCGTCGACAGGCGGCCGTCCGGCGAAGCCAAGCTCAGCCCCTGATCTTGGCCACCAGCTTGGTCGTCGAGCGGTCGTGCTCGAAATCGATCGCCACCGCGCGCCCGCCATAGGCCAGCACCGCCTGCCCTTCCGGGATGGCCGTCATGTCGTAGTCGCCGCCCTTGGCGTAGATGTCGGGGCGGCTTTCCAGCACCACCTCGAGCGCGGTGTCCTCGTCGAACTCCACCACCAGGCTCACCGACTCCAGCGCCGCCAGCACCGCCATGCGGTCCGCCAGGGTGTTGTGCGGGCGGTCGTCGCCCTTGCCGAGGCGTTTCACCGAGGCGTCGGTGTTGGCCGCCACCACCAGCGAGGCGCCCAGTTCGCGCGCCTGCGCCAGGTAGGTCACGTGGCCGCGGTGCAGGATGTCGAACACGCCGTTGGTCAGCACCACCGGCTTGGGCAACTGGGCGATACGCTGCGCCAGGTCGGCGCGCGTGCAGATCTTGTTTTCGAATGCAGGCATGGGTTCTTGTCTGGTTAAGTCGTGGTGGGGGCATCGCCGTCCGGTTCTTCCTCGATCGCCATCGACAGCTCGGCCGCGCCGGCGCCGGCACCAGTCGGCCCCTTGCGCTCGCCCGAGAGCTTGATCTGCAGGCGCAGGCCGTTGGCCGAGTCGGCGTTGCGGATCGCTTCGTCGTAGCCGATGTAGCCCTTGTTGTACAGCTCGTACAAGGCCTGGTCGAAGGTGCACATGCCGAGCTCGCGCGACTTGTGCATGATCTCCTTGATGTTCTGGAAGTTCCCCTTCAGGATCATCTCGCCGATGGTGGGCGTGTTCAGCAGGATCTCGATGGCCGCCTTGCGGCCCTTGCCGTCCTCGGTACGGATCAGGCGCTGCGACACCACCGCGCGCAAATTGGACGACAGGTCCATCAGGAGCTGGTTGCGGCGCTCTTCCGGGAAGAAGTTGATGATGCGGTCCAGGGTCTGGTTGGCATTGTTCGCGTGCAGGGTTCCCAGGCACAGGTGGCCGGTCTCGGCGAAGGCGATCGCGTGTTCCATGGTCTCGGTGTCGCGGATCTCGCCGATCAGGATCACGTCCGGCGCCTGGCGCAGCGTGTTCTTCAGGGCATTGTGCCAGGAGTGCGTGTCGACGCCCACCTCGCGGTGCGTGACCAGGCAGTTCTTGTTCTTGTGGACGTACTCGACCGGGTCTTCCACGGTGATGATATGGCCCGCCGAATGGCTGTTGCGGTAGTCGATCATCGCCGCCAGCGTGGTGGACTTGCCGGAACCGGTGCCGCCGACCACCAGCACCAGGCCGCGCTTGGTCATCACGACGTCCTTCAGCACGTCCGGCAGGTCGAGCTTCTCGAAGTTCGGAATCTCGGAGGCGATCGTGCGCACCACCATGCCCACGCTCTGCTGCTGCACGAAGACGTTGACGCGAAAGCGGCATACTCCGGGGAGCGAGATCGCGAAGTTGCACTCCATCTCGGTCTCGAACTCGAGGCGCTGGCGCTCGTTCATCAGGGACAGGGCCAGCGCGCGCGTGACCTCGCCAGACAGGCGCTGCTGGCTCAGGGGCTTCATCGCGCCCTGGTGCTTCATGCTGGGCGGGAAATCGCTGGAGATGAACAGGTCGGAGCCGCCCTGGTGGTGCATCACCGTCAGCAGCTTGTGGATGTAGGCCTGGGCTTCCGCCGGGCCGAAGGTCGACGACATGGGTACCTCGCGTAAACGCAGGCGGAAATCCTGCCAGGCAATTATATCGACTATGATGCGGGGGTGATGAAATCCTGGCTGACTTAATGCCAACATTGTGTCAGGATGTTACGGCCTGCCAGCCGTGACATTCTGGAAAAGCCTATGACACTGACCGAGCTGAAATACATCGTCGCCGTCGCACGCGCCAAACACTTCGGCCATGCCGCCGAAGCCTGCTTCGTCGCCCAGCCCACCCTCTCCGTCGCCATCAAGAAGCTCGAGGACGAACTCGGCGTGACGCTGTTCGAGCGCGGCGGCTCCGAAGTCTCCGTCACGCCGCTGGGCGCGCAGATCGTGGCCCAGGCCGAACGCGTGCTGGAGCAGACCGCCGCCATCAGGGAACTGGCGAAACAGAACAAGGACCCGCTGGCCGGGCCGCTGCGCCTGGGCGTGATCTACACCATCGGCCCCTACCTGCTGCCGCCGCTGGTCAAGAAACTGATCGACACCGTGCCGCAGATGCCGCTGGTGCTGCAGGAGAACTACACCCACAAGCTGCTCGAACTGCTGCGCCAGGGCGAGCTCGACGCCGCCATCGTGGCCCTGCCCCTGCCCGAACACGGCATGTCGATGCAGACCCTGTACGACGAGCCCTTCGTGGTGGCGATGCCGCGCTCGCACCCCTGGGCCAAGCGCAAGGAAATTCCGGCCGACGACCTGAAGCTGGAAACCATGCTGCTGCTGGGCGCCGGCCACTGCTTCCGCGACCAGGTGCTGGAAGTGTGCCCGGAGATGGCGCGCTATTCGTCGCCGGGCAATGGCATGCAGCGCACCTTCGAAGGCTCCTCGCTGGAGACCATCCGCCACATGGTGGCGAGCGGCATCGGCCTGACCGTGCTGCCGCGCGCCTCGGTGGCCGACATGCACGACCCCAACGGCCTGCTGACCTACGTGCCCTTCTCCCATCCGGCGCCCTCGCGCCGGGTCGTCATCCTGTGGCGCAAGAGTTTTACCCGCCGCGCGGCGATCGACGCGGTGGCGGCGGCGGTGGGCGAGTGCAAGCTGCCCGGCGTCGACATGGTGGCGCTCGAAGCGGCCGCCTGATTGAACGCTATCGTTTTTGTGGGCGGCTATACCCGATGGCGTGATCAGCCAGCATGGAGAAGCCGCCCACGCGTTCAAGCACACTACGAATAGCCGAGGCGTCTGCTCATGAGGGAGCTGAACGCGTGGGCGGCAGTAATAGCGCGGATGATCATGTCGCAGGAGTGGAGCCGCCCACCCTACGGGTGTGTGAGCGGGCCAGCTGGCGGTCCAGCGCATTCGCGAAATTGCGGCTGTCGGCCTGGCTGAATGCCGCCGGCCCGCCGGTATCGACGCCGCTGCCGCGCAGCTCTTCCATGAAGGCGCGCATCGTCAGTTGCTGGGCGATCGTGTCCTTGGTGTACCACTCGCCGCGCGGATGGAGCGGCAGTCCGCCCTTTTCCAGCACCTGCGCCGCCAGCGGGATGTCGCCGGTGACGACGATGTCGCCATCCTGCACGCGCGCGACGATCTCGGCGTCGGCCACGTCCGGGCCACTTGGCACCTGCAGGGCGCGGATGAAGCGCGAGCCGGGCACCCGGACCAGCTGGTTGGCCACCAGCGTGACCTCCAGCTGCAGGCGCTCGGCCACGCGGAACAGGATGTCCTTGATGACGCCCGGGCAGGCGTCGGCATCGACCCAGATATGCATGATGAATGAAGGCTAGTCGGTAGGGCTCGATTGTACCGGCAAGCCCTTTCCCGCCAAAGGCTTTAGAATCCCTGTCTTCTGCTCAACAATTCTTGCTCGACAAGACGCAACATCATGAACAAGCTGGCGCTGTATTTCCGCCTGATCCGTGCCGACAAGCCGGTCGGCATCCTCCTGCTGCTGTGGCCGACCCTGTGGGCCTTGTGGATGGCGTCCGGCGGGGTGCCGGACATGAGCGTGCTGGCGATCTTCGTGCTCGGCACCGCCCTGATGCGCTCCGCCGGCTGCGCCATCAACGACTATGCCGACCGCGATTTCGACAGGCACGTCAAGCGCACCGTCGACCGCCCGCTCACCAGCGGCAAGATCCGCGCCTGGGAAGCGCTGATGGTGGCAGGGGTGCTGGCGCTGCTCTCCTTCCTGCTGATCCTGCCGCTCAACACGCTGACCAAGCAGCTGTCGGTAGTGGCCGTGATCGTGGCCGGCACCTACCCCTACTTCAAGCGCTTCTTCGCGATCCCGCAGGCCTATCTCGGGATCGCGTTCGGCTTCGGCATCCCGATGGCCTGGGCCGCCGTGCAGGACACGGTGCCGGCGGTGGCCTGGTGGCTGCTGGTGGCGAACGTGTTCTGGGCCGTCGCCTACGACACCGAGTACGCCATGGTTGACCGCGACGACGACCTCAAGATCGGCATGCGCACCTCGGCCATTACCTTCGGGCGCTTCGACGTGGCCGCAGTCATGCTGTGCTACGGCGCGGCGCTGACCATCGACCTGGTGTGCGGCTGGTACCTGGGCCTGCGCTGGTGGTTCGTGGGCGGCGTCGTGGTTGCGGCCGCGATGGCGCTCTACCACTACACCCTGATTCGCGATCGCGAACGCATGGCCTGCTTCAAGGCTTTTCGTCACAACAATTGGCTTGGCGCCGCACTGTTCATTGGTGTCGCACTCGACTATGCATTCAGGTAATATTGCACGAAAGGCATTCATTCCCATTTTTAAGGAGGCCCACCCATGATGGAAAAAATCCCGACCCAAACCGGCACCCGTGACCAACTGCTGTCCGACCTGAAGACCGTGATCCAGGACGCGGAAGCGTGGCTGCGCAACGGCGGGCAACTGACCGGCGACGAGCTCAAGGCCGCCAAGGCCAAGTTCGAGCACACCCTGTCGACCGCCAAGGAAAGCCTGGGCGAATACCAGCAGACCGTGGTCGAGAAGACCAAGGAAGCGGCGCGCGTCACCGACGAATACGTGCACGAGAATCCCTGGAAGTCCGTGGGCCTGGGCGCCGCCGTCGGCGTCGTGATCGGCATGCTGATCGCCCGCCGCTAAGATGAGTATCACGGCGGCGGTGAGAAGGATCGGGGCCAACGTGCTCGACCTGGCGCGTACGCGCCTCGAGCTGGCCGCCATCGAACTGCAGGAAGGCGCCCAGCGCCTGTTCGGCTACCTCGCCTGGGCCGTCGCGGCCGCGGTGCTGGGGCTGTTCGCGCTGGGCCTGGTCATCCTGTTCGTGCTGGTGCTGTTCTGGGACACCCACCGCCTGGCGGCGGTCGGCGGCATGGCCGTGCTGTTCATCCTGAGCACCCTGTTCGCTGTCATGAAGCTGCGCGCCGGCCTGGCCGCGCGTCCCCCGATGCTGCCGGCCACCCTGGCCGAACTGCGCAAGGATGCGGCGGCCCTGAAGGGAGAGAACCTCCATGGCGTCTAAATCCCTGGAACTGGCGCAGCGCCGCGAGGCGCTGGTGGCGAGATGTGCGGACCAGCGCGCCCAGGTGGCGCAGGAAGTGGCCATGCTGTCCTCGCCGCAGACGCTGGGCCTGATCCCGGCCTACGCGGCCAGGCACCAGAAGACGGCGCTGATCGTGGCCGGCGTGGCGGCCGGCCTGTTTCTCACCAAGCCCAAGTGGGCGGTGGGCAGCGTGACGGCGGTCGTGTCGGCCTACAAGTTCGCACAGAAGCTGCTGCCTGTGCTGCGCTGGCGAGGCTTCGAAGTCCACTAATCGTAGGGTGGACGGCTTTGCCGTCCGCGCGTTCAATCAGCTTATGATCGGCCGAACTGGCTTTTCATAAGGGAGTTGAACGCGCGGGCGGGAGACCCGCCCACCCTACGAGTCCTTGCCGAGTTCGTCCCCGAGCTCGCGCCCGCGCTCCGCCGCCGCCTTCATCGCCGCGACGATCGCTTCCTTCACCCCCGCCGCCTCCATGCTGGCGATCGCCGCATGCGTGGTGCCGCCCTTCGAGGTCACGCGCTGGCGCAGCACCTCGACCGGGTCGCCCGACTGCGCCGCCAACTGGGCCGCCCCGGTAAACGTGGCCAGCGCCAGCTGCCTTCCCTGCTCCGCGTCCAGCCCCATTTCCAGCGCCGCCTGCTGCATCGCTTCGAGGAAGTAGAAGACATAGGCCGGGCCGCTGCCCGACACCGCCGTCACCGGATCGATCAGGCTCTCGTCCTTCAGCCACACGGTCTGGCCGACCGCGCGCAGCACCTGGTCGGCCGCCGAGCGCTGGGCCTCGTCGACGTCCAGCCCGGCCACCATGCCGGTGATGCCCATCGCGATCAGCGCCGGGGTGTTCGGCATCGCGCGTACGATGCGGGTGTAGCCGCCCAGCCAGCGCGACAGATCGGCGATGCGGATGCCGGCCGCGATCGACAGCACCAGCGGCTGGGCGCCCAGCAATGGCCGGAGCGCCAGCGCGACTTCGCGCATCTGCTGGGGCTTGACCGCCAGCACGACCACGTCGGCGGCGCCCACCTGCACGTCGATCGACGCCGCCGTGCTCACGCCGTACTGGCCGGCCAGGCGCGCGAGCGCATCGAGATTGGGGTCCACCACGTGCAGGCTGCCGGCACCGGTGAGTTGTCCCGCCAGGCCGGCGATCAGGGCGGTGGCCATGTTGCCGCCGCCAATGAATGCAATCTTCATGCTGTTCCTTTTTATTGCTCGTAATGGCGGGCGCCGAAGATGGCGCTGCCGATGCGGACGATGGTCGCGCCTTCCGCGATGGCCGCGCCCAGGTCGCCCGACATGCCCATCGACAGGGTGTCGAGCGCCAGGCCATCGGCGCGCAGGCCGTCGAACAGGGCGCGCAGGCGGGCAAACGCGGCGCGCTGCCGCGCCGGGTCGCTGCTCGCCTCGGGAATCGCCATCAGCCCGCGCAGGCGCAGGTTCGGCAAGGCGGCCACCTGGCGCGCCAGTTCCGGCAGTTCCGCTGCGCTGGCGCCGCTCTTGCTGGCTTCGCCGCTGATGTTTACCTGCAGGCAGATGTCGAGCGGGCCGCGTTCCGCCGGACGCTGTTCGGACAGGCGCTGGGCGATCTTCAGGCGTTCCACCGTGTGCACCCAATCGAAATGGGCGGCGATCGGGCGCGTCTTGTTGCTCTGGATCGGACCGATGAAATGCCAGCCGATCGGCGTATCTGGTTGCAGGCGCGCCACTTCCTGCATCTTGTCGAGCGCTTCCTGCAGGTAGTTCTCGCCGAAGGCGCGCTGTCCCGCGGCCATCGCTTCGACCACGGCCTGCGCTGGGAAGGTCTTCGATACGGCCAGTAATGTGACCGCGTTCCTGGGCCTTCCGCTCGCTGCACAGGCGGCCCCGATTGTCGCTTCGACAGCTTGCAAGTTCTCGGCGATTATGGACATAATGATTTTCTGCAGGAAATATTTTGAGTCGGGATCGGCACAGGGATTATATAGATTATGGACATTTCGGAATTGCTCGCCTTCTCGGTCAAGAATAAGGCTTCTGACCTGCACCTGTCGGCCGGCCTGCCGCCGATGATCCGCGTGCACGGCGACGTGCGCCGCATCAACCTGCCGCCGCTGGAGCACAAGGATGTGCACGGCATGATCTATGACATCATGAACGACGGCCAGCGCAAGCAGTACGAGGAAGTGCTGGAGTGCGACTTCTCGTTCGCGATCCCCGGCCTGGCGCGCTTTCGCGTCAACGCCTTCAACCAGGAGCGCGGCGCGGCCGCGGTGCTGCGTACCATTCCGTCCAAGATCCTGTCGCTGGAAGAACTGAACGCGCCGAAGATCTTCAGCGAGCTGGCGCTGAAACCGCGCGGCCTGGTCCTGGTGACCGGCCCCACCGGCTCGGGCAAGTCGACCACGCTGGCGGCAATGATCAACCACCTCAACGAAAACGAGTACGGCCACATCCTCACCATCGAGGACCCGATCGAATTCGTGCACGACTCCAAGAAGTGCCTGATCAACCAGCGCGAAGTCGGCCCGCACACCCTGTCCTTCAACAACGCGCTGCGCTCGGCGCTGCGCGAAGACCCCGACTGCATCCTGGTGGGCGAGCTGCGCGACCTGGAAACCATCCGCCTGGCCCTGTCGGCGGCAGAGACCGGCCACCTGGTGTTCGGCACCCTGCACACCTCCTCGGCCGCCAAGACCATCGACCGTATCGTCGACGTGTTCCCGGCCGAAGAGAAGGAGATGGTGCGCGCGATGCTGTCGGAGTCGCTGCAGGCCGTCGTCTCGCAGACCCTGCTCAAGACCAAGGACGGCTCGGGCCGCGTGGCGGCGCACGAGATCATGATCGGCACCCCGGCGATCCGCAACCTGATCCGCGAAGCCAAGATCGCGCAGATGTATTCGAGCATCCAGACCGGCAGCAGCGTCGGCATGCAGACGCTCGACCAGAACCTGACCGACCTGGTGCGCCGCAACGTGATCTCCAGCGCCGCGGCCCGCGCCGCCGCCAAGATTCCAGAAAACTTCCCGGGTTAAGGAGCAGCCATGGAACGCGACCAGGCATCCAAGTTCATGTTCGACCTGCTGCGCCTGATGACCAGCAAGGGCGGATCCGATCTGTTCATCACCGCGGGCTTCCCGCCGGCGATCAAGATCGATGGCAAGATGACGCCGGTCTCGAGCCAGGCCCTGTCCGGCACCCATACGGCCGACCTGGCGCGCGCCATCATGAACGACAAGCAGGCCGCCGGCTTCGAGCTGACCAAGGAAGCGAACTTCGCGATCAGCCCGGGCGACCTGGGGCGCTTTCGCGTCTCGGCCTTCATGCAGATGGGCTGCGTGGGCATGGTGCTGCGCGTGATCACCACCACCATCCCGCGTTTCGAGGACCTCGAGCTGCCGGAAACCCTGAAGGACGTGATCATGACCAAGCGCGGCCTGGTCATCATGGTCGGCGCCACCGGCTCGGGCAAATCGACCACGCTGGCGGCGATGGTCGGCTACCGCAACGAGAACAGCTACGGCCACATCATCACCATCGAGGACCCGGTCGAATTCGTCCACCCGCACCGGAACTGCGTGATCACCCAGCGCGAAGTGGGCGTCGATACCGACAGTTTCGAGGCGGCGCTGAAGAATTCGCTGCGCCAGGCGCCGGACGTGATCCAGATCGGCGAGATCCGCGACCGCGAGACCATGGAGCACGCAATCGCGTTCGCCGAGACCGGCCACCTGTGCCTGGCCACCCTGCACGCCAACAGCGCCAACCAGGCGCTCGACCGCATCATCAACTTCTTCCCCGAAGAGCGCCGCCAGCAACTCCTGATGGACCTCTCGCTCAACCTGAAAGGCCTGATCTCGCAGCGCCTGATCCCGAAGAAGGAAGCCAAGGGCCGCGTGGTGGCGATGGAGATCCTGCTGAACTCCCCGCTTATCTCCGACCTGATCTTCAAGGGCGACGTCCACGAGATCAAGGAGATCATGAAGAAGTCGCGCGAACTGGGCATGCAAACTTTCGACCAGGCCCTGTTCGACCTGTACGAGGCGGACAAGATCAGCTACGAGGATGCGCTGCGCAACGCCGACTCGGTGAACGACCTGCGCCTGAACATCAAGCTCAACAGCAAGCACGCGAAGAACCGCGATTTCTCGACCGGGATGGATCACCTCGGCATCGTGTGATTCAGATGGTTGTTATGTAGCAACAATATTTTCTTTAGTAAATATTTACAATATTTCGCTTTTTGCTATTTTTTGCAAATAATATTTGCAAGATCTAGACAAATAAGAAATTTTACTTTGATTCTTATTTTATAGAAAATTTGTTTCTGAATTGTTTCCGGCTGAAATCATTCGTGTAACATGATATCGTGCAGCTTTGGCGGCGAATGCCGGCAGTGCGATACGGGGTTTCCTCCGCATGCCGGCAAGCGATGTCGAGGTCCGCGTTGTCCGCCCTGGACAGCAGTATCCGGCCTCGGCATTCGACCGATTCCGGGATTCATCCGGTATTGAACCCCGCTCCCCGGACAGCCTGGCCTGGCCGCAGCCCCGCCGCCTCAACCCTTTTTGACAGGATTATCATGTTCAATCGCATGAAGGTCGGCACACGCCTGCTCGCCGGCTTCCTCACCGTTGTGTTCATCGGCGCCGTGGTCGCCGCCATCGGTATCGTCAGCATGTCCAACATGAACGAGAACACCGACCGCTTGTACACCCGGGAACTGCTGGGCATCGCCCATACCAAGGAAGCGAACATCCATTTGATCGACATCGGACGTTCGCTGCGCAACCTGATGCTGGCGCGCGAGGCGCAGGAACGCAAGGCGGCGCTCGACGCCATCGAGGCACGCACGGCCATGCTGAGCGCCAGCCTCGACAAGGCACGCCCACTCTATTTCAGCGAGCGTGGCAAGCGCGGTTTCGCCGCGGTCGACCAGGCCCTGAGCGAATACCAGACAGCGGTACGCCAGGCAATGAAGATGGCTGTGGACGACAGCGCCGCCGACAAGGACGCAATGCTGGACTACCTGCGCACCACGGTGGCGCCCCGTTCCGACGAGGTCGATAAACGGCTGACGGCGCTGATCCAGATCAAGGAAGAGAACGCGCGCAAGGTGGCAGCCGAAGCGACGGCGACCTATGAATCGAGCCGCAGCACCATGCTGCTGCTGGTGCTCGGCAGCGCGCTCGGCGGCATCAGCCTGGGCGTCCTGATCACCCGCAGCCTGACCCGCCAGCTGGGCGGCGAACCCGCCTATGCGAGCGAGATCGCCGGCCGCATCGCCGCCGGCGAGCTGGACATCGACGTCGCCCTGCGCCCGGGCGACCGCGCCAGCCTGCTGTTCGCGATGAAGACCATGCGCGACAGCCTGGCGCACATCGTCGGCGACGTCCGCAAGGGCACCGACGCCATCGCCTCGGCCTCGAGCCAGATCGCCAGCGGCAACCTCGACCTGTCGTCGCGCACCGAGGAACAGGCCAGCTCGCTGGAAGAAACCGCGTCGTCGATGGAAGAGCTCACGTCGACCGTCAAGCAGAACGCCGACAACGCCCAGCAGGCCAACGCCCTGGCGCTGAAGGCCTCGGACGTGGCCGAACGCGGCGGCATGGTGGTGTCGCAGGTGGTCGACACCATGGCTTCGATCAACGCCTCCTCGAAGAAGATCGTCGACATCATCGGCGTCATCGACGGCATCGCCTTCCAGACCAACATCCTGGCCCTGAACGCGGCCGTGGAAGCGGCGCGCGCCGGCGAACAGGGCCGCGGCTTCGCGGTGGTGGCTTCCGAAGTGCGTACCCTGGCCCAGCGTTCAGCCGCCGCGGCCAAGGAAATCAAGCTCCTGATCGACGATTCGGTCGGCAAGGTGGACGCCGGCGCCCGTCTGGTCGACCAGGCCGGCGCCACGATGGACGAGATCGTCGCCAGCGTGCGCCGCGTCACCGACATCATGGGCGAGATTTCGTCGGCCAGCCTGGAGCAGACCTCGGGCATCGAACAGATCAACATGGCCATCAGCCAGATGGACCAGGTGACCCAGCAGAACGCCTCGCTGGTGGAAGAAGCGGCGGCGGCGGCCGAATCGCTGCAGGACCAGGCCGGCAAGCTGGCCGGGCTGGTATCGGTGTTCAAGCTGGATGCGCGCGCACCATCGGCGGCTGCGCCTGCCGCGCCGGCCAGGACGGCCAGGACGGCCACCCGCCTGGCTGCGCCTGCGCCTGCCCCGGCGCCGACCCGCCCGGCGGCAGGTCCAGCGCCACGCGCGGCCAGCGTGCGCGAAGAGGATTGGGAAAGCTTCTGAACGAAGGCGAATGCGGCCGCTATGCGCGCCGCATTCTTTTCTCCCGCCTGTGCCGCGCCCTTGCCAGTATTGCTAAAATTTATCCTTTAGCCAAGCTCGGGAGCGGCACGTGGAACACGAAAGTCATCAGCACCATCATCCGCACGGCACCGGCATCCGCTGGCTCGACATCTCGCTCGCCGTCGCGGCCGGCGTGGTGTCGCTGGTCTCGCTCTGGCTCGGCCTGCACTCGGCGCATTCGATGGAAAAGCTGGTTGCCGCCAACAGTTATCCTTATGTGGAGCTGGCGCGCAATATGAGCAGCGTCGACAAAGACCCTGAAACCGGGTTTTCCCGCAAGCGCGTCGAATACATCCTGATCAACAGCGGTATCGGCCCGGCCCGCGTCGAATGGGTCCAGCTCATGTACAAGGGCGAGCCCATGGCCGACCTGAGCCAGTTGCTGGAGACCTGCTGCGCCATGACGGAGGAAAGCTTCGTGCCCATGAACCGGCGCGGCAACGTGGTCAACTCCCTGGTCCGTCCCGGAGACATCATGTCGATGTTCACCGCAGAGGAGCCACGTACACCCAACCCGGTTTTCGACGCCCTCCACCGCAGCATGAGCGACATCGACCTCGCAGCCTGTTACTGCTCGGTGTTCGACGAGTGCTACGTGCGCCAGGACGATGCGAAGAAACCGAAACCGGTCGACCAATGTACACCGCCGGGCGTGACGTTCAGGCCGGATTTCAAGACCTGATCGCCGGCCCGGATCAGGCCACGTTCAGTCCCATCTCCCGCACCATCTCGGCCGCCTGGCGCACCGAGATGGTCGCACCAAGAAACTGCTTCGCACTCGCCAGCTTCAAGCCGCCGATATCGGCGTCGCGCAGGTCCGCGCCCTCGAAACGCGTGTCCCTGATGTGGGCGTCGCGCAGGCTGCCGCCTTCGAACACCGCTTCGCGGAAGTCGCAGCCCGACAAGTCGGCATCGGCAAAATCCAGTCCCCTCAGCGTCGCCTTGCGGAAGGACATGCGGCGCAGGTCGGCCCCGACCAGCAGCGTGTCCTCGAAGCTCAAGGCCAGGTGGCTGGTCTCTTCGAACTGGGCGCCGGTCAGCTTGCAGCTGCGGAAGGAAGCGGACGCCAGGCGCGCACGGCGCCAGCTGCTGTTGTTCAGGTCGGAGGATGCGAACGAAGCATCGACCAGGTCGGCGGACTCGAAATCGGCATGGCCGCCGCGGCAGCGCTGCCAGCGCGTGCGCGCCAGCCTGGCCGCGTAGAACGAGGTTTCCGCCAGCAGGCAGGAGCGGAACACGCAGTCCTGCAGGTCCAGGCGCGACAGGTCGAGGCTGGACAGGTCGCAGTCCTCGAACACGAGGGGGTTGCCGGAAGCAAGGGAGGATTCGATGCGGGCGCGGTCGGGGGTTTCGCCGCTGAAGGTGATGGTGGTGCGGGACATGGCAAGGATGCGGTGGTTCGGCCGGACAGCATACACGCCCGGCGGCGCCGCCGCATCCCTCTTTGAAGCGGCGCTCTAGCGGCCGGGGCCGCCCATCATGCCGCCGTGGCCCGGGCCACCCGGACCGCCCATCATCATCGGCCGGCGCTGGCCGCCGGCGCCGCCGAAGCTGCCGAAGCGGTAGGACAGGCCGATGTAAGCCATGCGGCCGCCGAAGCGGCGGATGCTGTGCTCGCGCAGGCGGTCGGTCTCGGTGATCATCTCCATCTTCTGCGAATCGAACAGGTCGTTGATGTTGACAGTCAGCGTCAGCGCCGGCGTGAGATTGTGGCGGTAGTTCAGGTCGGCCGTGCGCTGCGGCTCGCGGTAGCCCTGGCCGAACAGGGTCTTGCCCTGCGCATTCAGCATCAGCATGAAGCTGTTCTTCGGATCCAGCTGGTAATTGATGCGCGCGCGGCCGCCGATCGAGACGGCGCTGCGTTTGTCGTCGTTCGCGCGGTCCAGCACCGTTTGCTCGGAGTAGCCGACGTTACCGCTCACGTTAAGCATCAGCTTCTGCGTGGCGCGGCCGCTGAAGTTGAATTCGATCCCACCCGAACGGGCGCTGCCGGCGTTCTCGCGCGTGGTCAGGAGCACGTCGTTGGCCAGCAGGATGCGGCGCTCGTTGATCAGGTCGCTCTCGTGGCGCATGTACAGCCGTACGTTGGTGTCGACCTTGCCCAGCTTGGTCTCCACCCCCAGCTCCAGCGAATCGGTATTGGCCGGCTGCAGGTTCGGGTTACCCGAGTAGAGGTTCAGCTCGTCGCGGTAGATCACGAAGGGATTCAACTCGCCCGCGCCTGGACGACGGATGCGGTGCGCGTAGCTCAGGCGCAGTGTGGTGTCGTCCGACAGGCCATAGGTGACGAAGGCGCTCGGGATCGCGTCGAAATAATGGTTGCTGGCGCGCTGGCCGGTCGTGACCTGGTTCATGTCGAGGTCCGCATACTCGGCGCGCAGGCCGCCCAGCACGCCCCATTTCTCGTTGACGCGCCACTGGTAGCTGCCATACAGCGCGTAGGTCACGTCCGTCAGCTCGAAGCGGTTGGTGCGCGTGGTGTTGACGCGCTCGGCGCCGGTGGACGGATCGATGTCGAAGAAGCCGTTGTCGGCGACGTTGTGGTTGCGCGCCACCTTGTAGCCCATCTTGAATACGCCGTGTTCGCCCGGCAGCTCGTAATCGCCGGTAAAGTCGGCAATACGGGTCTCGTTGTCGCGTTCCTGGCGGGTGTCGGGGGCGGTGGCGCTGGGTGGGCGCACGGTATAGACGTTGGTCGCGCGCGAGCCGCCATCGCCGTCGCTGCCCGAGAGGCGGAGGTCCATCTTGAAGATTTCGCCGGGCGCATCGCCTTTGTGGTCGAGGCGCGCACCAATGCCGTAATTGCGGTTCCTGTTATCGCTCCCGCTTGTGCGCAGGTACTGGCTGTCGACGATGCCTGCCGCGTTCGTGCTGCGGTAGCGTTCGACGAACTCGGATTCGTTGTCGGACTGGGAGTAATTGGCATTCAGGCCGACGACGTCCTTGTCGCCAAGGTTGTAGGTCAGGCCCACGTTGGCGCCGGTCGAACGGCCACGGTTGATGCTGTCCGAATCCTGGCTGCTGGGTGCAATCGCGCCGGTGGCGGGGTTGATGCGCTCGCGCCGGGTCTCGCCGCTCGAATCATTCTTGGTCTCGCGGCGGAACAGGGCTCCCTGCACGCTGTAGCGTCCTTGTGTCCAGCTGCCGAAAGCGGAGGTGTTGTAGCGCCCTTCGCTGCCGACGTTCCCGTTGACGACGGCGAAGCCGCCCGGGCTGCGTTCACGCCGCATCACCAGGTTGATGACCGGGCCGCCGCCGCCTTCGTTGCCGAACTGCGCGCCCGGGTTGTTGATGACTTCCACCGACTCCAGGTCGGCCGCCGGCAGCGCATTGATCGCGGCCGCGCGGTTCTCGCCCTGCATCATCGCGGACGGCTTGCCGTCCACCAGGATCTGCACATTGCCGCGGCCGCGCAGCGTGACGTTGCCGTCCGCGTCGACGGCGACCGAGGGCACCTTGTTCAGGGTATCGGCCACGGTGTCGTTCGAGGTTGCCGGATCGGCCTTGACGTCATAGCTCTGGCGGTCGATGCGGTTCTGGGTGCGGGTTGCGCTGACGGTCACGGTGGACTCGACTGGCGTCTGCGCCGGCGGCGCGACGCTTGCCTGGGCAGGCTGAGCCTGGACCGGCGCCTGTGCGGGCCTGGCGGCTTCCTGCTTCACCTGCTCCTGCACGGCAGGGGCCTGCTGTGCGCTGGCCGCGAACGGCGCCAGCAGCGTGCCGGCGACCAGGTGCGCGATCAGGGAACGGCGCGGATGACGGGAGTGGTGTGCGAAGTGGAATCGGTTGGACATGGATGAAGCTCGACAGTTTGGGCGAGCCGGATTGTCGCATGCAAACTTCTTATCGTTTGTAACAAAAGATAACAAGCACGGACTTGAGCGGTTGAGGCATGCATACGTGTTGCGCCGCCATGACATACACTTCTGGTTTTCCAGACGAGGGCTCAAACATGAACGTATTCGATTTCAGCGCCACCACGCTCGACGGCAAGCCAATGGACTTGAACGCGTACCGCGGCAAGGTGCTCCTGGTCGTCAACACCGCCAGCGCCTGCGGCTTCACGCCGCAGTACAAGGGTCTGGAAGAACTGCACCGCCAGTACGGCGAGCGCGGGCTGGTGGTGATGGGTTTTCCCTGCAACCAGTTCGGCAAGCAGGAGCCGGGCACGGAAGCGGAGATCGGCGCCTTCTGCGAGAAGAACTACGGCGTGAGCTTCCCGATGTTCGCCAAGGTCGACGTCAACGGCGACGGGGCCCACCCGCTGTTCAAGCACCTGAAGGGCGAGAAGCCGGGCGTGCTGGGCCTGGAGTCCATCAAGTGGAACTTCACCAAGTTCCTGGTCGGGCGCGACGGCGAGGTCGTCAAGCGCTATGCGCCGCAGACGGCGCCAGGCGAAATCGCCGGCGACATCGAGAAGCTGCTGGCGCAATAGGCGAACGTTCGTAGGGTGGTCGGGTCCCCCGACCGCGCGTTCAGCTTACAGGTGATCTGCCACAGCGCATGGGTGAGTTGAACGCGCGGACGGCGGAGCCGTCCACCCTACGAAAATCAGGGCTGCGGCGTCAGGCGGATCGCTTGCCCACCACCCGGCGCGAGGCGCAGCTGCAGGGTATCGGCCGCGGTGACGGTCCTGGTCTCCGTCACCAGGTCGAAGCGGCGCTCGCTGCGGTAGTCGGCCGCGTCGCCGTCGCGGTAGATCTCGGCGGTGTAGCGCTTGCCCTTGTCGAGGAAATCGAGCGGCAGCGGCAAGGTGCGCGCTTCGCCGTCGGTGACCGCGCCGACGTACCAATCCTCGCCCGTGCGGTCCTTGCGGGCGATGGTGGCGTACTCCCCCACTTCGCCATTGATCACGCGGGTGTCGGCCCAGTCGGTCGGCACGTCCTTGATGAACTTGAAGGCGGCCGGATACTTGGCGTAGTTCTCCGGCAGGTCGGCCGCCATCTGGATCGGCGAATAGATCACGACGAAGTTGGCCAGCTGCTTGGCCTGGGTCGAGTTGAAGGTCTTGCCGTCCGCGCCGACCAGGCTCAGGACGCCCGGGGTGTAGTCCATCGGGCCGCTCAGCATGCGGGTGAACACCAGCTTGGCTTCGTGGTCCACGCTGTTGGGCGGGTTGCCCCAGGCGTTGTACTCGACGCCGCGCGCGCCTTCGCGCGTGAGCCAGTTCGGGTAGGTGCGGCGCAGGCCGGTATCCTTGACCGGTTCGTGGGTGTCGATCGACAGCTTGTATTTCGCCGCTTCGGTCACCGCCTTGAGGAAGTGGTTCACGCCTTCCTGCGAATCGTAGTGACCGTAGCGCGGCTTGCCGTCGCGGCCGGTGAACAGGGCGCTGCCGGCTTCGTGCACATAGCCCGACTTGATACTGTCCACGCCCAGCTTCGCATACAGCCGGTACGCCGCATCCATCTGCTTTTCGTAGGCGACGATGTTGGCGCCGGTTTCGTGGTGGCCGATCAGGCGCACGCCCTTCGACTTCGCATAGGCGGCCAGGCCCGGCAGGTCGAAGTCCGGATAGGACTGGGTGAAGCTGAAGTCGGCGCCGCCATGGCCCCAGTCGCTCTCCCATCCCTTGTTCCAGCCCTCGACCAGCACGCCGCGGAAACCATGTTGCGCCGCGAAGTCGATGTATTTCTTCGTGTTGGCGGTGGTGGCCGCGTGCTTCGGACCGGCGTTCCAGGTGCCGCTCTGCAGGTGCATCTGCCACCAGACGCCGACGAACTTCGACGGCTTCACCCAGCTCACGTCGCCGAGCTTGTTCGGTTCGTTCAGGTTGAGCACCAGGTCGGACATGTACAGACCGGCCGCGTTGCTCGCTATCTGCAGGGTGCGCCATGGCGTCGTGAAGGCGCCCTTGCGCACCACCGCCGGGCCGCTCGGCGAGGGCGCCAGCATGGCGCGCAGCTTCTGGCCGTCGACCTTGCGCAGCCACATGGTGGCGTAGTCGACCAGGGCCGCCTCATGGAAGGCGATGTGGGTGCCGTCGTCAAGACGCACGGTGAGCGGGGTGTTGGCGATGCCGATTTCCTTGAGCGGCGCCTTGCGGATCTCTTCTTCCAGTCCAGGCAGTTCGCCCACCGGGATCCACCAGGCGGTGGCCGGCTGGGCCACCGTGAACTCGGTTAGCTCGTCGATGATCTCGGCTTGCTTCAGCTGCGGCTGGGCCGGGAATTCGTAGCGGAAGCCGACGCCGTCGTCGTAGATGCGGAACACCACCGCCAACTGGCGGCCGGCGCGGTTCTTCTGCTCCAGGTCGACCCGCAGCTCGCGGTAATGGTTGCGCACGAAGCGGCGCTCGCCCCAGGGTTGTTCCCAGGTGCTGTCATGCTCGCTGACGCCTTGCCGGCGCAGGCTGAAGCCGCCGTCGAGCTTGTGCGCATTGGCCAGGTTGAAGCCCAGGCGCGACGGGGCAATGATGTCCCTGCCCTGGCGCTTGACGCCGTAGGCCAGCTTGCCCATGCCGTCGACCTGCACCTCCACCTGGATGACATCGTTGGGCGAGGCAGCGCTGGCGATCAGCTGCTGGGCCCAGGCCGGCAGGGCCAGCAGGCAGGATGCGGCCACTGCGGCGGCCGCGGCACATGAGCGGTGGAAGGTCATCGGGTCTCCTTGTCGTTGTTGTCGCGCCGTAGGAAAACTACTTCTCCTCCGGCAGAACGAAACATACTACGACAAAAAGATGTAACTCGACTACCAAATCAGCGGGTCTGGATCCAGGCGGCGCCGTGGGTGATGCAGGCGCGGTTCACGTTCTCCAGGAAACGGATGGCCTCGCCCTGCGAGACGCCCGGCGGCATCAGCTGGGCCAGGGAAGCGTCTTCGCTGACGCGGTCGAGGCCATAGGAAATGGCGCGCGACACGTCGCGCGCGAGTTTGCCGTCGCTGTTGTACAGCGCGTCGTAGACGCCGGCTTCTTCCCATACGGGCACGAGGCCGGGCGTGGTCGAATCCTCGAAGACGACCATGGGCGGCAGGCCCTCGTCTTCGCGGACAAGCTGGAAAATGAAACTCAAGATCGATCCTTTGCATGCAACACGGGGCGATCCTAGCACGGCGGCGCCGGTACGCGGCGCGTGCCGTGGCGCCCGGGTTCAAGCCAGCGCGCGGTCGAGCAATTCGATCCAGTGCGTGACCGGCGTTGGCGTCCCCGACTGCAAATGGGTCATGCAGCCGATGTTGGCGGACACGATCTCGTCCGGCTTGCAGGCCGCCAGACTGGCCAGCTTGCGGTCGCGTAGTTCGTGCGCGATCTCGGGGTGCAGCACCGAATAGGTGCCGGCCGAGCCGCAGCACAGGTGGCTGTCGGCGCACAGCGTGACGTCGACGCCGGCGGCGCGCAGCACGCCCTCGACCTTGCCGCGGATCTGCTGGCCATGCTGCAGCGTGCAGGGCGGATGATAGGCGACGCGTTTCGCGATCTTCCCTGTCAGTCTGGCAGCGATCTGCTCCTCGAACTCCGGCATGATCTCGGACAGGTCGCGCGTGAGCATCGCGATGCGCCCGGCCTTGGCGGCATAGGCCTCGTCGTGGGCCAGCAGGTGGCCGTATTCCTTGACGGTGACGCCGCAGCCGGAAGCGGTCATGACGATCGCCTCGATCTCGCCCCGCTCCACCCACGGCCACCAGGCGTCGATGTTGCGGCGCGCGTCAATCAGTCCAGCCGCCTGGTCGTTCAGGTGGTAGCGCACGGCGCCGCAGCAGCCGGCCTTGGGTGCGACGATCAGCTGCACCCCGAAGGCGTCGAGCACGCGCGCGGTGGCGGCGTTGATGCCGGGCGCCATCGCCGGCTGCACGCAACCCTCCAGCACCAGCATCTTGCGCGCATGGGTGCGGGTGGGCCAGGCGCCGGCATGGCGTGCCGGTTGCAGCTTGTCCTGCAGCGCTTTGGACAGCGCCGGGCGGGCCAGCTGCCCTGCCCTGAACGCCGGCTTGAACAGGGCGGCGCGCGGCAGGAATTCCTTGAGCGTGGTGCGCTTGATGCGGTCTGCCAGGGGGCGCGGCACGCGTTCCTCGACCACGCGGCGGCCGATGTCCACCAGGCGGCCATACTTGACGCCCGACGGACAGGTGGTTTCGCAGTTGCGGCAGGTAAGGCAGCGGTCCAGGTGCAGCTGGGTCTTGCGCGTTGGCTCGGCACCTTCCAGCACCTGCTTGATCAGGTAGATGCGGCCGCGCGGGCCGTCGAGCTCGTCGCCCAGCAGCTGGTAGGTCGGGCAGGTGGCGGTGCAGAAGCCGCAGTGCACGCAGGCGCGCAGGATGCTTTCCGCCTCCTTGCCGTCCGCGGTGTCCTTGATGAAGTCGGCCAGCTTGGTTTGCATGTCAGTACAGTCGTCCCGGATTGAAGATGTGCGCCGGATCGAAGGAATTCTTCAGGCGTTCGTGGATGCGCGCGACGGCGCTCTGCAGCGGCTGGAATACGCCGGCGGATTTGTCGCCGCCGCGGAACAGGGTCGCGTGGCCGCCGGCGGCGGATACCGCGCCGCGGATGGCGGCGGCATCCAGTTCGCTGCGCAGCCAGCGCTGGGCCCCGCCCCACTCGATCAGCTGCACTCCGCCGAGAGGAAGCGCCTCCGTCGTGGATGGCAGCGACAGGCGCCACAAGGCGTCGTCGCCGCCGAAGAAGGGCAAGCGCTGCTCGCGCAGATCTTCCCACAAGCAGGCCGGATTGGACATGATCTCGCCGCCGATCAGGCGCACGGCGGCGTCGACCGCGGCCTGGGCGCCCGACAGGCGCAGCCACAAGACGCCGTTGTGCCAGCTGCTGGCCGACAGCGGCAGCGGCTGGCCGCCCCACTCGTTCAGCTTGCGGATCGCCTCGCTCTCGGGCAGCTCCAGGCACAGTGTCGTTTCGGCAAACGGTTTCGGCAAAACCTTGACCGACACCTCCAGCAGCAGGCCGAGCGTGCCGAGCGAACCGGCCAGCAGGCGCGAGACGTCGTAGCCGGCCACGTTTTTCATCACCTGGCCGCCGAAGCCGAGCACGTCGCCCTTCCCGTCCAGCAGCTTCGCGCCCAGCACGAAGTCGCGCACGCCGCCGCTGGCCGCACGGCGCGGGCCGGCCAGGCCAGCGGCGATGGCGCCGCCCAGGGTGGCCCCCTCGCCGAAGTGCGGCGGCTCGAAGGCCAGCATCTGGTTGCGTTCGGCCAGCACGGCCTCGATCTCGGCGAGCGGCGTGCCGCAGCGCGCCGTGATCACCAGTTCGGTCGGCTCGTAGTCGACGATGCCGCGGTAGCCGCGCGTGTCAAGGATCTCGCCCTCCAGGCGCTGGCCGTACCAGTCCTTGCTGCCGCCGCCGCGGATGCGCAGGGGCGTCTTGTCGGCGGCGGCGGCGCGCACCCGTTCCTGGAATTGTTCGATGGAGTGCATGTGTTAGAAACGCGGAAGGTCGGGGAACGGCAGCTCGCCGCCGTGCACGTGCATCTTGCCGAATTCGGCGCAGCGGTGCGGGGTCGGGATCGCCTTGTCCGGGTTGAGCAGCATGGGCGCATCGAAAGCGCGCTTGACGTCAAAAAAGGCGTCGAGCTCCTTGCGGCCGAACTGCACGCACATCGAGTTGATCTTCTCCATGCCCACGCCGTGTTCGCCGGTGATGGTGCCGCCCACCTCGACGCACAGCGCCAGGATCGCCGCCCCGAAGGCCTCGGCGCGCTCGAATTCGCCCGGCTGGTTGGCATCGAACAGGATCAGGGGGTGCATGTTGCCGTCGCCCGCGTGGAACACGTTGGAGCAGCGCAGGCCGAAGGTGTTCTCCATGTCCTCGATGCCCTGCAGGACGCGCGCCAGCTGCTTGCGCGGGATGGTGCCGTCCATGCAGTAGTAGTCCGGCGAGATGCGGCCCGCCGCCGGGAAGGCGTTCTTGCGCCCGGACCAGAAACGCATGCGTTCAAGCTCGCTCTGCGACACGGCAATCGCCGTGGCGCCGGCGCCTTCGAACACCGTCTTCATGCGTTCGATTTCTTCCGCCACTTCGAGCGCGGTGCCGTCGGCCTCGCACAGCAGGATGGCGGCGGCGTCCAGATCGTAGCCGGCGCGCACGAAGGGCTCGACCATGCGCACCGAGGTGCGGTCCATCATCTCCAGCCCGGCCGGGATGATGCCGGCGGCGATGATGCTGGCCACCGCATTGCCGGCGGTGATGACGTCGTCGAACGACGCCATGACGACCTGGGCCACCGCAGGCTTGGGCACCAGCTTGACCGTAACCTCGGTGACGATGCCGAGCATGCCTTCCGAGCCGATGAACACGGACAGCAGGTCCAGGCCCGGCGCGTCCAGCGCTTCGCTGCCGAGTTCGATGATCTCGCCTTCGATGGTGGCCACGCGCACGCGCAGCACGTTGTGTACCGTCAGGCCGTATTTCAGGCAGTGCACGCCGCCCGAGTTCTCGGCCACGTTGCCGCCGATGGTGCAGGCGATCTGCGACGAGGGGTCGGGCGCGTAGTACAGGCCGTACTGGCTGGCCGCTTCCGAGATGGCGAGGTTGCGCACGCCCGGCTGGACCACGGCGGTGCGCGCGTAGGCGTCCAGGCGCACGATGCGGTTCAGTCGCGCGGTCGAGAGCACGACGCCGTCCGCGATCGGCAGCGCGCCGCCCGACAGGCCGGTGCCGGCGCCGCGCGGCACGATCGGCACGTTCAATTCACGGCAGGTATCCAGGATCGCCAGCACCTCTTCTTCGCTGGTGGGCAGCGTGACGATCATGGGCAGCTGGCGGTAGGCCGCCAGGCCGTCGCATTCGTAGGGACGGGTGTCTTCGGGGTCGGACAGGACGCAGCCGTCAGGCAGGCGCGCACGCAGGCTTGCTGCGACCTGTTCGCGCCTTCCGGCAAGAGTGGATGGTGTGGCGCTCATTCTTGAATTGTAGGCACAATTGATGCTTTTTGTCGTATGCTCGCCCTATCGTTTTTTCAATATATTGCATAAGGCTGCATCATGGGTAATCGACTTTCCAAAATCGCCACCCGCACGGGCGACGACGGCACCACCGGCCTGGGCGACGGCAGCCGCACCGGCAAGGACAGCGCGCGCATCCATTCGCTCGGCGAGGTGGACGAGCTGAACTCCTTCGTGGGCCTGCTGCTGTGCGAAGACATGCCGGGCGACCTGCGCGAGGAACTGATCTCGATCCAGCACGACCTGTTCGACCTGGGCGGCGAGCTGTGCATCCCGGGCTACGAGATGATCAAGGACGAACACGTGGCGCGCCTGGACGGCCTGCTCGAGAAATACAACGCCGACCTGCCTGTGCTGAAGGAATTCATCCTGCCGGCCGGCTCGCGCGCCGCCTCGCTTGCCCACGTGTGCCGCACCGTCTGCCGCCGCGCCGAGCGCAGCATCGTGGCGCTCTCGCATGCCGAACAGATCCGCCCGCATCCGCGCCAGTACGTGAACCGCCTGTCGGACCTGATGTTCGTGCTGGCGCGCGTGCTGAACCGCTTCGCCGGCGGCAGCGACGTGCTGTGGCAGCACGAGCGCAAGCGGGGGTAAGCCGATGGAAGACTTCATCGGGGTCTACGACAACGCGCTGAGCGCCGAGCAGTGCGACGCCATCCGCGCGCGCTTCGATGCCAGCCCGAATGTGACGCGCGGCTGTACCGGCAACGGGGTGGACATCAGCAAGAAGGACAGTTACGACCTCACCATCAACGGTTTGAAGGAATGGGAGGACGTCGGCGTCCTGCTGGTCCGTACCATGGCGCAGCACCTCGAGCAGTACATGGACACCTATCGCGCGCTCCTGATGGGCGCGGTGTCGCCGCAGGTCGCGCACCCGGAGACGGGCGAGCCGATTACGGTATCGCTCGACAACTTCGACGAAGTGGGCAGGCCGAACATCGTCGGGCTGATGCAGACCATCTATCGGGTAGGCGGTGTCAACCTGCAGAAATATTTGCAGGGCACGGGTGGCTACCACCACTGGCATTCCGAGATCTATCCGCAGAACGCCAGCTGCGAGACCCTGCACCGGGTGCTGCTGTGGCAGTTCTACCTGAACGATGTGGCCGAGGGCGGGGAGACCGAGTTCCTGTACCAGGGGCGCAAGGTGGAGGCGCGCAAGGGGCGCCTGGTCATCGCACCGGCGGGGTTCACGCATACCCACAAGGGGCATGTGTCGCGCAGCGGGGACAAGTACATCGCGACCTCGTGGATCCTGTACCAGCGGGCCGAAGCACTGTTTGGAAAGTAGGGTGGACGGCTCTGCCGTCCGCGCGTCCAGCTAGTGCAAGCCTGGCCACAACGCTACCGTGAGTTGAACGCGCGGACGGCGAAGCCGTCCACCCTACGGTTTACGTATTATTGACCACCAGGCGCGGTTCGCCCGCCGCGAAACGCTGGCGAATCGAAGCGGCAATGCCCTTGGCATCCAGCCCCACCGAGGCCAGCAGCGCCGCCGGATCGCCCTGGTCGATGAACTTGTCCGGCAGGCCCAGGTTGAGCACCGGTTTGGCAAGCCCTTCCGCCGCCAGCGCTTCCATCACCGCGCTGCCCGCGCCGCCCATCACGCAGCCTTCTTCCACCGTCACCAAGTAGTCGTGCTCCTTGGCCAGGCGCTTGACCAGTTCCACATCGAGCGGTTTCACGAAGCGCATATTGGCCACCGTGGCGTTCAGTTCGTCGCCGGCGGCGATGCTCGGCGCCACCATCGAACCGAAGGCCAGGATCGCGATGCCCTTGCCTTCGCGGCGCAGCTCGCCCTTGCCGATCTCGATCGACGTCAGCTCTTCCTGGATCTCCGCGCCGACGCCGGCGCCGCGCGGATAGCGCACCGCGGCCGGGCCCGGGTAGTGGTAGGCGGTGGTCAGCATCTGGCGGCACTCGTTCTCGCTTGATGCGGCCATCACGACCATGTTCGGGATGCAGCGCAGGTAGGCCAGGTCGTAGTTGCCGGCGTGGGTGGCGCCGTCGGCGCCCACCAGGCCCGCGCGGTCGAGCGCGAAGGTCACGTCCAGGTTCTGCAGGGCCACGTCGTGGATCAGCTGGTCGTAGCCGCGCTGCAGGAAGGTCGAGTAGATCGCGAGCACCGGCTTGAGACCTTCGGTGGCGATGCCGGCGGCGAAGGTCACCGAATGCTGCTCGGCGATGCCGACGTCGAAGTAGCGCTCCGGGTACTGCTGGTGGAAGCGCACCATGCCCGAGCCTTCGCGCATCGCCGGCGTGATGCCGACCAGGCGCGTGTCGGCGGCCGCCATGTCGCACAGCCAGTTGCCGAACACTTCGGTGTAGGTGATCTTGCTCGGCGCGGTCGCCGGCTTGATGCCTTCCGTCGGGTTGAACTTGCCGGTGCCATGGTACAGGATCGGCTCGGCCTCGGCCAGCTTGTAGCCCTGCCCTTTTTTCGTCACCACGTGCAGGAACTGCGGGCCCTTGAGCTTCTTGATGTTCTCCAGGGTCGGGATCAGGGAATCCAGGTCGTGGCCATCGATCGGACCGATGTAGTTGAAGCCGAACTCCTCGAACATGGTGGCCGGGACCACCATGCCCTTGGCGTGTTCCTCGAGCTTGCGCGCCAGGTCCAGCACCGGGCCCGGCAGCACGCTCTTGCCCACGTTCTTGGCGGCGGCGTAGAACTGGCCGGACATCAAACGCGCCAGGTAGCGGTTGAGCGCGCCCACCGGCGGCGAGATCGACATGTCGTTGTCGTTCAGGACCACCAGCAGGTTGCAGTCTTCCTCGACGCCCGCATTGTTCAGGGCCTCGAAGGCCATGCCGGCGGTCATGGAACCGTCGCCGATCACGGCGATCGCGTGGCGGTCTTCGCCTTTCAGCTTGGCCGCCTGGGCCATGCCCAGGGCCGCCGAGATCGAAGTCGACGAATGCGCGGTGCCGAAGGTGTCGTAGATGCTCTCGTCGCGCTTGGGGAAGCCCGACAGGCCGTTCAGCTGGCGCAGGCTGGGCATGCGCCCGCGGCGGCCGGTGAGGATCTTGTGCGAATAGGTCTGGTGGCCCACATCCCACACGATGCGGTCGTGCGGGGTGTTGTAGACGTAGTGCAGCGCGATGGTCAGCTCCACCGTGCCCAGGTTCGAGGACAGGTGGCCGCCGGTCTTCGACACCGAGTCGAGCAGGAACTGGCGCAGTTCGGTGGCAAGCGGGGTCAGTTGCGTGCGCGGCAGCTTGCGCAGGTCCGCGGGGTCGTTGATGGTCTCTAGCAGGTTCATTTATGCCTTCCGCTGCACGATGAGGTCCGCGAGTTCGCGCAGCCGCAGTGCTTGTTCTCCGAATGGCGTCAGCGCATCGTGCGCTTCACGCCGCAATTGCTCGGCCAGTTCCTTCGATTGGTCCAGCCCGAGGATCGACACATAGGTCGGCTTGTTGTCGGCCGCGTCCTTGCCCGCGGTCTTGCCCAGCGTGGCCGAATCGGCCGTCGCATCCAGCACATCGTCCACCACCTGGAAAGCCAGGCCAATCGCCTTCGAGTAAGCGGTCAGGGCCTCCAGTTCGGTGGCCGACACATCACGGCCGGCCAGCGCGCCCAGGATCACCGAGACGCGCAGCATGGCCCCGGTTTTGAGCTGGTGCATGCGCTCCAGTTCCTCGCGCGTGAGCGCCAGGCCGACGCTGTCAAGGTCGATCGCCTGGCCGCCGCACATGCCGCTCGATCCCGCCGCCTCGGCCAGCAGGCGCAGCATGGTGACCAGGCGCGCGGGCGGCAGGCTGGCGCTGCCGGCCAGGGTCTCGAAGGCCTGGGCCTGCAGCGTGTCGCCCACCAGCAGCGCGGTCGCTTCGTCGTAGGCGACGTGCACGGTCGGCTTGCCGCGGCGCAGGTCGTCGTCGTCCATGCAGGGCATGTCGTCGTGCACCAGCGAGTACACGTGGATCATCTCGACGGCACTGGCCACGCGCGCCAGCGCGTCGGGGTCGCCCCCGAACAGGGCGCCGCTGCCGTAGGCCAGCAGCGGGCGGATCCGCTTGCCGCCGCCCAGCGTGGTATAGCGCATCGCCTCGTGCAGCTTGTGCGGGATGGCGGTGGCGGCGGGCAGGAAGGTCTCGAGCGCATGCTCGACGTCCTGCTGCACCTGCTGCATCCAGTCCTGGAACGGCTGCGTCATTGCTCGCCCTCGCCTTCGACCGAGAAAGGCTTGAGCATGTCGCCTTCGAGCACCTTGACCTGGGACTCGACCTTTTCCAGCTGGGCCGCGCAATACTTCACCAACTCGGAGCCGCGCGCATAAGCGGCCACCGAGGCTTCCAGCGGAAGCTGGCCGGATTCCATCTGCGACACGAGCTGGGCCAGCTCGGCCATCGCGCCTTCGAAGGATTCCGGCGGCGCGCCGTTTGTCATATTTGCCATAGCTATTCTGTAGGGGGACGGCGCAAGGGTGCGCCATGGGACAGTCTAATCGCGTATTTTAGTCCAATCCTTCCTCTCAAGGGGCGCACATTGCATCGAGCGCAACTTGTCTGTTTGTAACATTTTACTATCGTGGTGCTTCCTCCCCATGAAACCCGTGACGATTCAACAGCTTATTTGCGCGGTTTCGCCTCTGCCACGCGATGGGCCCTGACCCCTGAGTCTGTTTCCGAGGTATAATCTTCGGTTCTGTCCGAAATACCGTAATCCTCATTCCAAGATACTGGTCTTTGGATTCTTTCTCTTCTTTGGTGGTACTTGATTAAAGGGGGGTTGGGATGTCCGATCTGGCTACCCACGCCAAGCTGGCGCGCTCATGTGCTCAGCTTCCGGTAAATGTCTACTTTGACAATACGCTGATGCAGCGCGAGCTGCAAGAGCTGTTTCACAAGGGCCCACGCTACGTCGGCCACGAACTGATGGTGCCTGAGGTAGGCGATTTCGCGACACTTGCATCCGAAAACGAAGGCCGCATGCTGGTCCGCAACGCGGGCGGCATCGAAGTGCTGTCCAACGTCTGCCGTCACCGCCAGGCGCTGATGTTCAATGGGCGCGGCAACGCGAACACCATCGTGTGCCCGCTGCACCGCTGGACCTACGACCTGAAAGGCCAGCTGATCGGCGCTCCGCATTTCCCGGAGACGCCCTGCCTGAACCTGTCGAAGACGCCGCTGCAGAACTGGAACGGCCTGCTGTTCGAGCAGAACGGCTATGACGTCATGGAGAAGCTGAAGAACATGGAGGTCACCCGCGACCTCGACTTCACCGGCTACATGTTCGACCACGTCGAGATCCACGAGTGCGACTACAACTGGAAGACCTTCATCGAGGTCTACCTCGAGGACTACCACGTCGAGCCCTTCCACCCGGGCCTGGGCAACTTCGTCTCGTGCGACGACCTGAAGTGGGAGTTCGGCCGCGACTACAGCGTCCAGACCGTGGGCGTGAACCGCGCGCTGCAGAAGGCGGGTTCGCCGGCCTACAAGAAATGGCAGGAACAGGTCCTGAAGTTCAACAACGGCCAGCCGCCGAAGTACGGCGCCATCTGGCTGACCCTGTATCCGAACGTCATGGTCGAGTGGTACCCGAACGTGCTGGTGGTGTCCACCCTGTGGCCGATGGGCCCGCAGAAGACCCGCAACGTGGTCGAGTTCTACTATCCGGAAGAGTTCGTGCTGTTCGAGCGCGAGTTCGTGGAAGCCGAGCGCGCCGCCTACATGGAAACCGCGGTCGAGGACGACGAGATCGGCCTGCGCATGGATGCCGGCCGCAAGATCCTGCTGGAGCGCGGCGTCAACGAGGTGGGACCCTACCAGTCGCCGATGGAAGACGGGATGCAGCATTTCCACGAGTGGTACCGAAGCAAACTTGCGCTCTAACTAATTAATGGCTTCACTCTGGATGCTGTTCGCCAGCTTCGCGTTCGCCGCCATGGGCGCGGGCGTGAAGCTGGCCTCCGAGTTCTACTCCACTTCCGAACTCCTGATGTACCGCGGCCTCATCGGCACGCTGGTGCTGCTGGTGGCGGTGCGCCACCAGGGCGGCACCTTCAAGACTCCCTTCGTGGCAGCCCACGTCTGGCGCAGCGTCGTCGGCGTGGTCTCGCTGTGGCTGTGGTTCTTCGCCATTTCGCGCCTGCCGCTGGCCACCGCCGTCACCCTCAACTACATGGCGCCGATCTGGATCGCGGCCTGGATGTTCGCCCACGGCTGGTGGAGCGGCACCAAGCTGCCCGAGTGGCCGCTGGTGCTGGCGATCGCCATGAGCTTCTTCGGCGTGACCCTGGTGCTGCAGCCGGCGATCGAGACCAAGCAGTGGATCGGCGGCCTGGCCGGCATCGCCTCGTCGCTGATCTCGGCGGCGGCCTACATGCAGGTGCGCCGGCTCGGCCAGATGGGCGAACCCGAATACCGCGTGGTGTTCTACTTCTCGCTCAGCACCACCGTCGCCGGGCTGCTGGGCACGCTGGCGGGCGACAGCGGGGCCGGGCCGGGCGCCGTGTTCCAGAGCCACACCCTGTACAGCGGCGCCCTGCTGCTGGCGGTCGGCCTGTTCGGCCTGCTGGCCCAGATAGCGATGACGCGCGCCTACCGCGTCGGCAAGGTGCTGGTGGTGGCCAACCTGCAGTACACCGGCATCGTGTTCTCCAGCCTGTGGGGTCTGGCCCTGTGGAGCGACACCTTCGACTGGCATGTCTGGCTGGGCATCGCGGTGATCCTTGCATCCGGCATCGCCGCGACGTTCTACAATACACGCAGCACGGCCAAAGGCGCCGTGGTCAAGGACACCGATCCAATCGCCAGCGAGACTTGAGGAGCGACATGTATACGACACTGATTTCGGCGCAAGACCTGGCAGCGCATATCGACGACCCGCGCTGGGTGGTCGTCGACTGCCGCCATGACCTGATGAGCCCGGCGGCCGGCCGCGACGGCTATGCCGCCGGCCACCTGCCGGGAGCGGTCTTCGGCGACATCGAGACCGAGCTGTCCGGCGCCAAGCGCGGCCCGGACGGCGTGTTCCGCGGCCGCCACCCGCTGCCGGAAAAAGAGGCGCTCATCGAGACCCTGCGCGCCTGGGGCGTCGACGACGACACCCAGGTCGTGGCCTACGACGCCCACGGCGGCATGTTCGCCGCGCGCCTGTGGTGGCTGCTGCGCTGGCTCGGCCACGAGGCGGTCGCAGTGCTCGACGGCGGCATGGCGGCATGGCAGGCGATCGGCAAGCCGCTCACGACCGAGCTTATCGCGAAGCCGCGCGGCGGCATCGAGCTGCGTGCGCCCTTCGTGCCGACCGTCACCGTGGCCGAAGTCATGGACAACGTGGACAAGGGCGAACGCATCGTCATCGACGCGCGCGCCTCCGACCGCTTCCGCGGCGAGAACGAAACCATCGACCCGGTCGGCGGCCATATTCCGGGCGCCCGCAACCGCTTCTTCAAGGACAACCTGCAGGCGGACGGGCGCTTCAAGGACGCGGCCGCGCTGCGGGAGGAGTTCGCCCAGCTGGTCGAGGATCCGGCCCGGGCCATCATGCAGTGCGGTTCGGGCGTCACCGCCTGCCACAACCTGCTGGCGCTGGAAGTGGCCGGCATGCCGGGAGCGGCGCTGTATCCGGGCTCGTGGAGCGAATGGGTGGGCGACGGCAAGAACGATACCGGCCGCCCTGTTGCCAAAGGCGAGGCTTGAGCCAGGAGCCATCCTGATGAAAAAAGCGGCAACGAAAGATCACGCAGCAATGTCGAACGAAGACAAGATGAACGCAGGCGCCGCGGCGCTGGAGATTCCCGAAGCGGTTGCAGCCGCCCTGAGCGGCTGGGTGCAGCAGGTCGCCGAACAGACCGCCGCGCCGGTGCGCGACGCGCTGGCCGCGGCCGAAGCCGATGCGGCCGCCCTGCGCGAGAGCGGCGCCGAGCTCGAAGCCGCGCGCGACCAGGCGCTGGCCGCATCGAGCGAGCACCAGGCCGAGATCGAGCGCCTGAGCGCGGAACTGCGCGACGCGCGCCAAGTTGCCACCGAGGCGCTGGTGAGCAAGGCCAAGGACCAGCTGGCGATCGACGGCAAGGACAGGCAACTGGCCGACCTGCGCGCCCAGCTCGAACGCAACGTCGCGGCCCAGGCCAGCGAGTCGGACGCGCGCCTGGCCGCCGAGATGGAACTGGTGGGCGCCACCACCGCGCGCGACAACTTCGAGAACGAAGTGAAGACCCTGCGCGCGCAGCTGGACAAGTCCTACGCCGAGCGCAGCGCCTTGCGCGCCGAACTCGAATCGCTGCGCGGGAAGAAATAAGCCGCCATGGAACAACGCAATACGCGCCAGCGCAAGGCGATCCACCAGTGCATGGAAGACGCCGGACGTCCGCTGGCGCCGCAGGAAATCCTGGAACAGGCCCAGGCCGTGGTGCCGGGCATCGGCATGGCGACCATCTACCGCAACATCAAGTCGATGCTGGAAGCCGGCGAGATCACCACGGTGTCGCTGCCGGGCGGGGGCGACCGCTACGAAATCGCGGGACACGGCCACCATCACCACTTCCATTGCCGCTCGTGCGACAAGGTGTACGAGGTGCACGCCTGCCCGGGCGACATGCAGAAGCTGACGCCGGAGGGCTTCGTGCTGGAGTCGCACGAGCTGACCTTGTACGGCTTGTGTAATTCTTGCCGTTCGTAGGCGTGGTCTGGTCCAGTGGACCAGACCACGCTTCGCCGCCCGCGCGTTCAACTACGATTTGCGCCGCCACAATGCATCCGTGAGCTGAACGCGCGCACGGCAAAGCCGTGCACCCTACCTGCAATCCTTGCAATAACGATGGTTGCGCCAGTGCGCCCCCAGCAGCAGCACGCTGCTCAGCACCGCCGCCACCGTCTCCGCCATGTCGCCCAGCCGCGGTCCGACCACGAACACCGCCAGCAGGAAGGCGCCCAGGCCGACCAATCCCAATGATAGGGCGACCGGATCGCGGTGCTTGAGGTAGCCCGGCACCAGCGCCAGCAGCACCGGCACCGTCACGGCCAGCAGCAAGGCATCGTGCAGCGCGTGGTGCGTCCCGCCCAGGCCCAGCAAGGGAAATGCCGCGATCAGGAGCGGCATCGCCAGGCAGTGCACCAGGCACAGGGCCGACGCCGCCATGCCGGCGTAGTCGGCGAACCGGATCAGGGTTTTCATCAGAACAGGAAGCGCAGGCCGGCGGTGATGTTACGGCCAGGCAGCGGCGCCGCTTCCTTGATGAAGGAGGTATGGCTGAAGGCCAGTTCGTTCGTCAGGTTGTTGATACGTGCGTAGAGCTGGGCCGGCACGCCGCCGATGCGCGTGGTGTAGTGGGTGCCGAGGTTGAGCATGGTATAGCCGCCGGTCCTGTCCTCGTATTCCGCCACCTTGTCCTGCTTGCCGACGCGGACCAGTTCGGCCATGCCGTGCCAGGCCTGCCAGTCCGCATTCAGGCGCAGGCCGACGCGGTGCGCCGGGATGCGCGGGATGTTGCGGCTGCCGTCGGCGGCGCCGTCGAAGCGGGCCCGCACGTAGTCGCCGAACAGCGTGCCTTCCACGATATTCGAGAACTTGTGGCGCAGCTCCCCTTCCAGACCGGTGAAGACGGCGTCGCGCTGGGCGTATTCGACCAGCTGGAAGCCATCATGGTTGTCCAGCGTGCGCGCGTAGATGTAGTTGTCGACGCGGTTGCGGAAGGCGCTCAGCGAGAACGTCGTATCGCCCTCGAACTTGCGCAGGGTGACATCGATGTTGTTCGAGGTTTCCTTGCCCAGATTCTGGTTGCCGATCTCGTAGGTTGCGGTGGCCAGGTGGACGCCGTCCGCGTACAGTTCTTCCGAGGTCGGCAGGCGGTGGCTGCGGGCGATGCCGGCGCGCAGCGAATACTGCGGCTGGAATTTCCACACCGCGCCCAGCGCCACCGAGGTGCCGCGTGCGTCGGTATCCCTTTGCGGCGCGCTGTCGACGCGGATGTCCTGCCACTCGTGGCGGGCGCCGGCTTCGAAGCGCCAGTTATCCAGCTTGTATTCCTCGGTGACGAATACCGCATGCTTCTTGGTGACGGTCGGCGGCACGTAGGCCTCGTCGCCTTCAGTTTTGAAGTCGCGACGTGTGGTCTGGGCGCCGACGACGCCGCGCCAGCCCGCGACCGGATCGTGTTCCAGCTCGACGCGGGCGTCGTGCGCGCGGTTCATGAAACTCGTCGAGACCACGCCCGCTTCCAGTTCGTCATGGCGATAGTCGGTGAGCGAAGCGCGCAGGCGTGCCTTGGCGAAGCCCGGCAGCGGGTTGCGGTACTCGCCGCGCAGGTCCCAGCGGTCACTGTCCAGCTTCACGACCGGCACCTCGTCGTGGCCGTGCCCGTGCTCGTCGTGACCAGCGTGGTCGTCGTGATCGTCGTGGCCGCCGCAATGCAGGTGATCACCATGCGGATGGCAGCTCTCGAATTCGTGGTTGTGGCCGGGGATGCCGTATTCGGTGCGCTCCTTGGTGTAGGCCGCGCCCAGGTAGCCGCGTTCGCCCACCCAGGACAGGCCCACGGTGCCGCTCTCGCTGTCCTTGTAGCTGCCGGGGACGCGCTTGCCCTCGGCCCAGCCCTTGCCGACGCGGTATTCGCCGGCGTCGCGCTTGACGCCTTCGGCATGGACGGCGACGTTGCCGCTGCCGCCGGTCACCTCGAATGCGCCGGTCTTCTCGCGCGCCACCGAATTGGCGCGCACTTCCGCGCTGCCTTCGACGCCCTGCTCCGGCACCCGGGTCGGGATCTTGCGGTCCAGGATGTTCACCACGCCGCCGACCGCGCCGCCGCCATGGGCCAGCGCCGACGGGCCGCGCAGCACCTCGATGCGCTCGGCCAGCACCGGCTCGAAGCCAACGGCGTGGTCCGGGCTGATGGTGGAAGCGTCCTGCACTTCGGCGCCGTCGGACAGGATCTTCACGCGCGGGCCGTCCATGCCGCGGATCACCGGGCGGCTGGCGCCGGCGCCGAAGTGGCTCGAATTGATGCCGGGCTGGTTGGCCAGGGTTTCGCCCAGGGTCGACTCGCGCACGCGCACCAGTTCACCGCCGCCGAGCGAACTCACCGGCGTGATCATGTCGTCGCTCACCACGCCGAGGGCGCTGGCGGAGACCACCACGGTCGGAACGGTGTCGGGATCTGCTTTCAGGCGGCTGTCGGTTTGCGCATGCGCCAGCGGGGCGCCGAAGGCAAACAGGATGGCCAGCGCGAGCGGCGTGCGTGGGAAGGTCGAAGCGGGCATACAGGGGTTCCTCCGTTGAATTCTTCGGTAATGATAAGTCATTATCATTAAGGGCGCAACAGGCGCACACGCATGCCCTGCCCGCTTGTGGCGGGCAGATGGAAAAAAGAGGTTCATCGCGTTTTGCCGGGAAACGCATCCTTGATTTTCAGGAAGAAGTAGGATGCATCCCGAAATCCGTAGGCCATGCGCTTGATGACTTTGATGCGGTTGTTGACGCCTTCCAGGATCGATGAGTTCATCGGATAGATGGCCGAAGCCAGAATGCCGCGCCGGTACTTGGCCAGCCGTTTGGCAAACTGGATCAGCGGTGTGATATGGCTTTCCAAGGCGAGTTTGAGCCAAGCCTTCCATCGACGAGCACCTTCCCGGACCGATGGCGCATACCAGATCTCTTTCAATTCGGTCTTGAGCAGGTAGACCGTTGCCAGCGGCTGATTGGCGGCGAGCAGTTCTTCGAGCTTGACGGCCTGTTCGGCCTTGAGGTTGTCGCGGTTGCGTAGTAACAGCCAGCGGCTACGCTTGATGACCTGGCGCGCTTTTGGTTCGGCCCGTAACGTATTGGCTTGATCGACGCGCACCCGGTCGACGACTTCGCGGCCGAAGCGGGCCACGACATGAAACAAATCGTAGACCACCTCCGCGTTTGGACATTGCTGACGCACTTCAAGGTCCATGGCCGTGTTCATATCCATGGCCACCGCCTCGATTCGCTGGCAGCCTTGCTCGCCCAGCAGCTCAAAGAATGGCCGGATCGCTTCCCGGCTGTTGCCTTCCCCAACCCACAAGACGCGCATACGCTCGGCATCCATGGCCACGGTAGCGTAGCGATGGCCCTTGTGCAGGGCAAATTCGTCCATGACCAAGCGGCGTACGCCCACCGCCGAGAAGTCGCCGTGCAGCTGCTTTAGTCGCCGATGATCAATCTCTTTGATGGTATGCCAGTGCAGCCCGGTCAACCGGGCTATATGGGCTATGGGCAGCAACTGCGCCAGCGCCTCGACCCACAGACGCACGCGGTGCGTGATGCGCGCCCGGCGGTCGAGCCAAACAATGTGCTCGGCCACTCGTGCATTGCAGTGATGGCAGTCCAGCCGCCGTACCGGCACATCGAGCCAGACGCGCTTGTCCAGAACGTCGCGATCGCGCACCTTACGCCTTCGGCGCTCATGCACCAGGGCGCAAGGCTGGTGGCACGCTCCGCACACAGCATCCCTTGCCGGGCAGGTATCGAGAACGATTAACAGTGATCCGTCTTCTTGTTCTTGGACGGTGTCGACAATATGGCCTTCCCAAAACGGGACAGACGACATAGCATTGAGCATGGCGGTGGTTTGATAGACTGATTTGTTTGGCGACTATCAATCTACCAACATCAGGCCACCGCCACCACCTCCCGATTAGATCGTCAACCCCGTCTTCCCCCATTCCCCGCGAAGAACCAAAAAAGAAGGGAAGACGCCGCTCAGTTGGCGTGGTTCAGCACCACCACGATCGCCACGCCGAGCGCGATCAGGGCCACCTGCGGCACCGACTCGCGCACGGTGGCGCGGCGCTGCATCTGCGGCATCAGGTCGCTCACCGCGATGTAGATGAAGCCCGAGGACGCGAACACCAGCACGTAGGGAATCAGGCCGCTGGCCTGGTCCAGCGTGAAGTAGCCGAGCAGGCCGCCCGCCACTGCCATCAGGCTGCACAGCAGGTTGAAGACATAGGCGCGCAGGCGCGAGAAGCCGGCGTTGAGCAGCACGATGAAGTCGCCGATCTCCTGCGGGATCTCGTGGGCGACGATGGCCAGCGCGGTGACGATGCCCAGTTCCGGATTGGCGAGGAAGGCGGCGGCGATCAGGATGCCGTCGGTGAAGTTGTGCATCGAGTCGCCCAGCAGGATCATCCAGCCGGACTTGCCGGCCTGGTGGGCGTCATGGCCGTGGGCGTGGTGGTGGCCGTCGCCCTCGTGGTGGTGCGAGTGGCGCAGGATCGCCAGCTTCTCCAGCACGAAGAAGGCCAGCAGGCCGCCCAGCAGGGTGGCGAACAGGCTGCGCGGATCGGCCCCGGATTCAAAGGCTTCGGGCAGCGCGTGCAGCAGCGAGGTGGCCAGCATGATGCCGACCGACAGGCTGACCATCCGCTCCACCACCTTCGACAGCAGCGCGAACGAAAACACGGCAGCGCCGGTAATGCTGGCGACGCCGGCGATCGCGGTCGCCAGCAGGATGGAAGTCAGGACGGGGTCGATGTAAGGCCTCTTGTTCTTGTGCGGAGCGGCAAGCCGGACATTTTACCCTGCCCGGCCGCGCTCCGTGCAGATCAGGCCACGCCGTGTTTCGAGAACCAGTCCAGCGCCTTGGCCCAGCCGTCCTTGGCGTCGGCGGCGTTATAGCTCGGGCGGTAGTCGGCGTGGAAGGCGTGGCCCGAGTTCGGGTACACGTGGATCATGGAGCGGCTGTTGCCGGCATCGAGCGCCTTGCGCATGCGTTCCACCGAGTCCAGCGGGATGCCGTTGTCCTTGGCGCCGTACAGGCCGAGCACCGGCACCTTGAGGTTCTGGGCGACGTCGATCGGGTGCTTCGGCTGGAGTGGATTGGTATCGCCCACCAGGCGGCCATACCAGGCCACGCCGGCCTTGACGTTCGGGTTGTGCGCCGCGTACAGCCAGGTGATGCGCCCGCCCCAGCAGAAGCCGGTGATGCCCAGCTTGTCGGTATTCCCGCCGCGCTGCCTGGTCCACCTGACGATGGTATCGAGGTCGCTCATGACCTGGGCGTCCGGCACCTTGGCGATGATGTTCTTCATCAGGTCGGGCATCGGGGTCTTGGTGGCGTCGCCCTGGCGCACAAACAGGTCCGGGGCCACGGCCAGGTAGCCGGCCTTGGCGAAGCGGCGCACCACGTCCTTGATGTGCTCGTGGACGCCGAAGATCTCGGAGATGACCAGCACCACCGGCAGGTTGCTGCGGTCCTTGGGCTGGGCGCGGTAGACCGGCACGTCCTGGCCGTTGATGACCACGATATGGTCGGCGGCGTCCAGGCCTTCGGTACTGGTCTGGATCTGGGTCTGCGCCACCACCGGCAGCGCGGCGACGGCGAATCCGCCGCCGGCGGCGGCTTTCAGGAAGACGCGGCGGTCGACACCTTCGCTGAACGAACTGGCGGACAGCAGGCTTTCGGCATCGCGAATGAGATCTTTCATGTGGCCCCTCCGGTGGTGTTGGACAGGCTTGCTATCTTAGCAAAGTCCGGAGGGGCGCACGTTTCACTGATGAGCGATCAGCGGGTGAGCGAAAAATTCAGGTTCGACTGGTTGGCGCTACGGATGTCGACGTTGTCGGCCGACTTGCCCACGTAGCCGGCCGCCGCCGCCTCGACCCGGTACCTGCCCGCCGGGGCTGCGCTGCTGGCGCTGAAGGCCAGCGGCAGCGTGCTGGTATAGGTCGCGAACTGCGGCGCCGTCACCGGCAGGCCGGCGATCGTGTAGGTGCCGCTGGCCAGGTCGGCGCCCTGGTACTTGATGGTGACGGTGGGGCCGGCCGCGAAGCTCTGCTTGGCCGAGACGTAGGCGGCATCAAGGCTGGCCGGGCTCATCGTGACCGTGCCGCCGATCGCACCGGTGACGCCCGGCGCCAGCAGGATCGGCGCGTTCGCGGTGCTCAGCACCGTGGTGCTGCTGCTCGACGCCACCGGCACGCCCGCCACCACGCTGGCCGCGCTGTCGCTGGCGGTGATGACGACGTCGTAGTTGCCGGGCGCCAGGCGCGTCAGCCGGAATTCGCCGGTGGCCGGATCCGGCATGGTGGCGCTGACGATCTGGCCGTTCTGCTGCGCCGAGACCTGCACGCTGCGGCCCAGCAGCGCGGTGCTGACGAAGCCGGAGATCCCGTTCAGGGTCGCCGGCACCACTTTCACCACAGGCTTGAGCGCATAGCTGCCCTTGCCGCGGGTGAGCACCGACTTGCAGGCGTCGAAGTCGAGCACGACCTCGGTCTTCTGGCCAGCCGTCACCTCGAAGTTCCCGACCAGCTTGATGCCGCTCTGGATGCCACCCGGGGTCTCGAGCGGCTGCTCGGTCTTGCCGGCGCTCGGCACCACGCTGTTGCCATTGCCGTCCAGGACCAGGCGCAGCTGGGTATAGCGCCCTGCTTCGAGCGAGGCCTGGCCGAGCGCTTCGAGCACGCCGTTGCTCAGGTTCAGCAGGTTGATCTTCTTCGCCGGATGCAGGCTGATGTCGGTCCAGCCGGTATCGGTATCGGACGCGCCTTCGCTGCGGTGCACGCGCACTTTGGCAACGCTGACGTTGACGGCGTCGAAGCCGCAGGCCGGGGCGTCGGTCAGCGACACGGCCAGGGTGCCGAGGGTGCTGACGGGCGTGCCGGGTGCGGCGGCATCGCCGCCACCGCCGCCACAGGCGGACAGGATGGCGGCGCTCAGGGCGGTGGCAGCAAGGAGGGCGAGGCGGGATCGGGTCTGGATCATGGATGCGCTTTCGTGGTCTGCCGGCAGCAGGCTGGAAAGGATCCTAGCATTCAGAAAAGCAACTGCCCCCTCATTTGAAACAGTTGCTTACAGTCTTTACAGATGCGCAGGAATTGGGTCAGCGGTCGGTCGAACGGCGCTTGAGCTGGCCGATGACGCTTGCCACCTTGGTGGTGATCACGTCGACCGCCGGGCCGTTGGCGCCGTGCGGCAGGATGACGTCGGCGTTGCGCTTGGTCGGGGCGATGAACTGCTTGTGCATCGGGCGCACCGTTTCCATGTACTGGTTGACGATGCTCTCCACCGAACGTCCGCGTTCGGCGACATCGCGCTGCATGCGGCGGATGAAGCGGACATCGGGCGCGGTGTCGACAAAGATCTTCAGCGACATCATGTCGCGCAAATCGGCGTCGTACAGGGCGAACAGGCCTTCGATCACGATCACCGGGGCCGGCTTGACGGCAATCGTCCTGTCGGAGCGGTTGTCGATCGTGAAGTCGTATACCGGCATCTGGATCGTTTCGCCATGGCGCAGGGCGCGGACGTGCTCCACCAGCAGGGGCCAGTCGAAGGCGTCCGGATGGTCATAGTTCTGCTTGCGGCGCACTTCGGGGCTGAGGTCGGACTGGTCGCGGTAGTAATCGTCCTGCATCACCACCGACACCATCTCGGCGCCGAACGAGGCCAGGACTTGTTGGGTCACCGTTGACTTGCCACTGCCGCTGCCGCCGGCGACACCAATGACAAACGGTTGATAAGAAATCGCATTCATCCCCGCATGATACCGGAGCGAGAGGCGTACCGACAGGCCCGGCGCAGCAATGTGCGGCAATCCTGTGACACCGACAGTCTGGTCGCCAAGCGTGCGCACCCGTCGCGCGCAGGCGCTTCATACTGTTTGCCTCCGACTACTTGCACAGGATTAGCCATGTCAACAGTCAATCTGGATGAACTCGAAGGGGCGGCCATGATGGTCGAGGATGGCGGCGGGTCGGTCACGGCCATGGTGTCGCGCGACACGGGCATGATCCATCTGCTGAACGACGAGTACATGGATGAGGAGGCGCCGACGCCCGCGGCGTCCGGCGGCGGCGACCGCTATGTTCCCGTGCCGCCCGCCGGCACGCTCGGGATTGGAGACGGACTCGTCCTACGTTTCGCCGCCACCCACCTGGCCGACGACCAGGAGACGGTGCGCGACATGTTCCGCGACCGCAACACCGAAGGCTTCGCCCGCCTGCTGGAAGAGCGCGGCGCGGGCGACGCATGGGAACGCTTTCACGCGCAAGCCACCCGCAGCGCGCTGCGGCGCTGGTGCGAGGAGAACGGTCTGCAACTGGCTGAGTGAGGGTGCCGGCGCAAGCCCATGCTCAATGGGCGCGCTCCCAGTTCGGCCCCACGCCGGTCTCGGCCACCAGCGGCACGTTCAGCGTGGCCACGCCCGCCATCAGTTGCGGCAGCTTCACGCGCACCAGTTCCAGCTCGGCTTCCGGCACCTCGAGCACCAGCTCGTCGTGCACCTGCATGATCATGCGGGTGCCGAGCTTGTCGGCTTCCAGCCAGCCCTGCACCGCGATCATGGCCAGCTTGATCAGGTCCGCCGCCGTGCCCTGCATCGGCGCGTTGATCGCCGCGCGTTCGGCGCCGGCGCGGCGCGGGCCGTTCGGCGAGTTGATCTCGGGGAGCCACAGGCGGCGTCCGAACACGGTTTCCACGTAGCCGCGCGCCTTGGCCTGCAATCTGGTCTCGTCCATGTACTGCTTCACGCCGGCGAAGCGCGCGAAGTAGCGCTCGATGTAATTGGAGGCCGCGCCGCGCTCGATGCCCAGGTTCTGGGCCAGGCCGAAGGCGCTCATGCCGTAGATCAGGCCGAAGTTGATCACCTTGGCGTAGCGGCGCTGCTCGCTCTGCACTTCCTCGGGCGGGATGCCGAAGATCTCGGCGGCGGTGGCGCGGTGGATGTCCTCGCCTTCGGCAAAAGCCTTGAGCATGGCCGGGTCGCCCGAAATGTGCGCCATGATGCGCAGCTCGATCTGCGAATAGTCGGCCGAGACGATCACGCTGCCGGGCGGCGCGATGAAGGCTTCGCGGATGCGGCGCCCTTCCGCGTTACGCACCGGGATGTTCTGCAGGTTCGGCTCGTTCGAGGACAGGCGCCCGGTGATCGCCACCGCCTGCGCGTAGTTGGTGTGCACGCGGCCGGTCTTGGGGTTGACCATCTTGGGCAGCTTGTCGGTATAGGTCGACTTCAGCTTGGACATGCCGCGATGTTCCAGCAGGATCTTCGGCAGCGGATAATCCTCGGCCAGCTTCTGCAGCACCTCTTCGTCGGTGGACGGCGCGCCGGTGGCGGTCTTCTTGATCACCGGCAGGCCCAGCTTGACGAAGAAGATCTCGCCGATCTGCTTGGGCGAACCGAGGTTGAAGGGGCCGCCGGCCAGTTCATAGGCCTGCTGCTCCAGCTCCAGCATGCGCGCGCCCAGCTCGCCCGACTGCACGCCCAGCAGCTCCGAGTCGATCAGCACGCCGTTGCGCTCGATCTTCTGCAGCACTTCCATGGTCGGCATCTCGATCTCGCGGTAGATGCGGGTCAGTCCCGCGTCGCTCTCGACGTGCGGCAGCATGGTCTGGTGCAGGCGCAGGGTGATGTCGGAATCCTCGCCGGCGTACTCGGTGGCGCGGCCCAGCTCGACCTGGTCGAAGCAGATCATGTTGGCGCCCTTGCCGCACACGTCGACGAACGGAATCGTGGTGTAGCCGAGGTGGCGCATCGCCATGGTGTCCATGTCGTGCGGCTTGTGCGACTCGAACACATAGGACTGCAGCAGGGTGTCGTGCACGATGCCCTTGAGCTTGATGCCGTGGTTCTCGAAGATGTGCATGTCGTACTTCAGGTTCTGGCCCAGCTTGGGCTTGCTTGGGTCCTCCAGCCAGGAACGCATGCGCTCCAGCACGTGCTCGCGCCCCAGCTGGTCGGGTGCGCCGGCATAGCGGTGCGCCACCGGGATGTAGGCGCCCTTGCCCGCCTCCACCGACAGCGAGATGCCGACCATCTCGGCGCTCAATGGGTCGAGCGAGGTGGTCTCGGTGTCGATCGAGGTCAGCGCGGCGGCGTCGATCAGCGCCAGCCATTTGTCGAGCTGTTCGTCGGTGAGGATGGTTTCGTACTCGCCCTTGATGATGGCCATGCCGGGCAGGCTGCCGGAGGCGCCTTCCGGGGAATTGAGCGGCGTGCCGCCCGCGCCAAGGCCGCGCGCCGGCGCCACCGCGCCGTCGGCGCGGGGAGCGCCGCCCAGGTCGCGCAGCATGGTCTTGAAGCCGTAGCGCTGGAAGAAGTCGCGCAGGGCCTCGGCGTCTTCCGGACGGCCGACCAGGGTTTCCTCGAAGGAGACCACGTGGCTCACCAGGTCGCAGTCGGTCTTCACGGTGATCAGTTCGCGGCCCTTCGGCAGCCATTCGAGGGCCGCGCGCAGGTTCTCGCCGACCGCGCCGCCGATCGCATGGGCGTTCTCGATCACGCCGTCGAGCGAGCCGTGCAGGGTCAGCCACTTCACCGCCGTCTTCGGACCGCACTTGCTCACGCCCGGCACGTTGTCGACGGTGTCGCCGATCAGGGTCAGGTAGTCGATGATGCGGTTCGGCGCCACGCCGAATTTCGCCAGCACGCCGGCTTCGTCGAGCTTCTCGTTGCTCATGGTATTGACGAGCATGACCTTGTCGTTGACCAGCTGGGCCAGGTCCTTGTCGCCGGTCGAGATGATGGTCTTCATGCCGCGCGCGGCGGCCTGCACGGCCAGGGTGCCGATCACGTCGTCGGCTTCGACGCCGTCGACCATCAGGATCGGCCAGCCGAGGTGGCGCACCACCTCGTGGATCGGTTCGATCTGCTTGCCCAGGTCTTCCGGCATCGAGGCGCGGGTGGCCTTGTATTCCGGGTAGAGGTCGTCGCGGAAGGTCTTGCCCTTGGCGTCGAACACGCAGGCGATGTAGGCCGCCGGGTAGTCGGCGCGCAGGCGGCGCAGCATGTTGACCATCCCGTGCATGGCGCCGGTCGGGAAACCGTCCGGGCTGCGCAGGTCGGGCAGCGCGTGGTAGGCGCGGTAAAGGTAGCTGGAGCCGTCAACGAGCAGCAGGGTATTTTCCATAGGGCGACATCTCAAAATAAGGCCGGCGCGACCGCGCCAAAGTGTCCCGCATTATCGCAGAATCGGCCTGGCCACCCCACAAGAGATGGCGGGCAGGCCGGCACAGCCTCTGCACACTTTTCACAGGGAAGCGTGTCTGTTTGTTACAATGAACCAAACGACACAAGGTGACCATCATGTTGCGCACATCTTCCCGCCTGAAACTCCTGACGCTGTGCCTGATCGCGCACGCCGGCCTGGCCGCGGCGCAGTCACAACAGCAGGCTCCCGCCCAACAGCGCCCGGCCCAGACCCCGCCGCAACTCGAGCGCATCGAGCCGGGCAGCGACACGCCGGCCACCACCATTCCGCCGAAAGAACGCACCCGCATCACCGAAAAGCGGGACAACAGCGGACAGGTCACCGAAGTGGAAGTGCAAAGTGGCAAGAGCCGCTACATCATGAAACCAAACGTTGCACCAGGAAACGCCCAACCCGGCGACGCCCAGAGCAGCGCGATCCGCGCCCCACAATGGCAGGTCATGGAATTCGACTTCGGCAACCCGAAAAAGCAGGCGACCGACCAGGCCAATGCGGCCCCGTCGCCGGCCCCGACCAAGGCAGGCGTGCCCGCGCGCGCCGATGTGCCGCCACCGCCGTCACTGGAACCCGTCGAAAAAAAATAATCCTGACGCTGCGGCCCCTGGCTGCAGCCGACCCTCACCTTTGTTGCTAGCTCATGGCAGTTTTTACCGCGGTCTCACTGGACGACCTTTCCCAGTGGATCAAGCAGTTCCCTCTCGGCGAGGCCCTCGCGCTCCAGGGCATTTCCTCCGGCATCGATAACAGCAATTTCTTCCTCACGGTCGAGCGTGGGGAATTCGTGCTGACCATTTTCGAGAACCTCCGTTTCGAGCAGCTGCCTTTCTACGTGCAGCTGATGCGCCACCTGGCCGAGCGCGGCATCCCGGTGCCGGCGCCGGTGCCGACCGCCGACGGCGAACTGGTGGTCACCCTGCACGGCAAGCCGGCCATCATCGTCAGCCGCCTGAGCGGCGCCTCGCAGCTCGCTCCGCAGCCGGTGCATTGCGCCGAAGTCGGCCGCATGCTAGCGCGCATGCACCTGGCGGGGCGCGATTTCGCCCTGCACCAGCCCAACCTGCGCGGCCTGGACTGGATCACGGCGACCGCCCCCACCGTGCTGCCCCTGATCTCCGCACCGGAAGCGGCGCTGCTGCGCGATGAAGTACGCTTTCAAACCGATTTCGCCGCGACCGGCACCTACGCGGCCTTGACCCGCGGCCCGGTGCACGCCGACCTGTTCCGCAATAACGTGATGTTCGAAGACGAGCGCCTGACCGGCTGCTTCGACTTTTACTTTGCCGGCGTCGACACCTGGCTGTTCGACGTCGCCGTGACCGTCAACGACTGGTGCGTCGACCTCGCAACCGGCGTGCTCGACGAGGCACGCGTGCTGGCCCTGCTCGAGGCATATCACGCGGTGCGCCCGTTCACGCTGGACGAACAGGCAGCCTGGCTGCCGATGCTGCGCGCCGGCGCGCTGCGCTTCTGGCTGTCGCGCCTGTATGATCTGCATATTCCGCGTGCGGCCGAACTGCTCACGCCCCACGACCCTACCCACTTCGAACGCATCCTGCGCGCCCGCATCGAACGCGGCGCACCCGACCTGCCTACATGAACTCTATTCCTGCAATCACCGGCTGGCACTGGCTCAAGCAAGGCGCCGGCCTGTTCCGCAAACAACCGGCCGCGCTGACCACGCTGCTGTTCGCGAACATCCTGATCAGCATCGGCATCAGCGCCGTGCCCCTGCTCGGCCCGATGATCGCGGTGGTCCTGATCCCGTCGTTCTCGATGGCCTTCATGAAGGCCTGCCTGATGATCGAGAACGGCGAGCGGGTCACGCCCGGCGTGCTGCTGACGGGCTTCCGCCAGCCGGTGGTGAAGGATTTGTGCAAGGTCGGCCTGATCTACCTGGCCGTGTCGCTCCTGATGGCCGTGATCACGCGCTTCACGGTCGATCCGGGCTTCTGGGAACAGGTGGCGCGCCAGGGGCGCGAAGGGGGCCAGCCGCAGGTGGCGGGGTCGGACATCCTGGCGATGTTCATGATTTTCGGGCTGGACGTGGCGGCCCTGATGTCGCTGTGCTTCGCCGCGCCGCTCACCTACTGGCAGAAAATGACCGCCGGCAAAGCGGTGTTCTACAGCTTCTTCGCCGTCGTGCGCAGCGCACGCGTGTTCATCGTGCTGCTGCTGGCCTGGTTCGCGATCTTCTTCGGCATCTGCATGGTGATCACCCTGCTGCTGGGCGCCTCGAACATGACGCGGGTGGTGATCATGTGGCTGATCTTCCTGTTCATCCTGCTGCTGCAGTGCGCGATGTATGTGGGGTACCGGCAGATTTTCGGGAAGCCGGTGGATGGGGGAGCCCCGACCGGCGGCGTCAATTTGACCAAGTAGTAGGGTGCACGGCTTTGCCGTGCGCGCGTTCAAATCACGCCTGAACTGACGCGCCGCGATTTACTACCTGCCGGTTGAACGCGCGGACGGCATAGCCGTCCACCCTACAAAATCAGCGGCCGACGCGCTCCAGCTTCGCCACCGACAGGTCCAGCACCTTCATCCCCGCCGCGCCGAAGTTGATCTGGGCGCGCGCCGCGCCCGCCCCACCCTCGATATTGACGATCACGCCCTCGCCGAACTTGGCGTGGGAGACGCTCTCTCCCACGCGCCAGCCGGAGCCGTTGCCGGACTTCTGCGTGATCTGCTGCGCGATCTTGTTGTCGGAACCGTCGCGGAAGGCGGCGTCGTCCCAGGCCGTGGTCTGCTTGCGGCCGGCGAACCAGTTGGTCTGCACGCGCGGCGACAGCCACTTGATCGACTCTTCCGGCAGTTCGTCGAAGAAGCGCGACTTCATGTTGAAGCGGGTCTGGCCGTGCAGCATGCGTTGCTGGGTAAAGCTCATGTACAAACGCTTGCGCGCGCGCGTGATCGCCACGTACATCAGGCGCCGTTCCTCGTCCACGCCATCGAGTTCGCGCGCGCTGCTCTCGTGCGGGAACAGGCCTTCTTCCAGGCCGGTGATGAAGACCGCGTCGAATTCCAGGCCCTTGGCCGAGTGCACCGTCATGAGCTGTAGCGCATCCTGCCCGGCCTGGGCCTGGGCGTCGCCCGCTTCCAGCGAAGCGTGGGTGAGGAAGGCCGACAGCGGCGACATCACGCTGGCCAGCGGGGCGTCGGCGTCGAGGACCTCGATGCCGTCCTGGTTGACGATGGCTTCGCCCGTCGCGGGCAGCGCCTGCGGGCCCAGGTGGGCCGGGGCGGCCTGGCCGTAGCCTTCTTCCTGCACGAACTGGGTGGCGGCGCCCACCATCTGCTCCAGGTTCTCGATGCGGTCGGCGCCTTCCTTCTCGTTCTGGTAGTGCAGCAGCAGGCCGCTGCGCTCCAGCACCACGCGCACCAGTTCCGGCAGCGGCAGCTGCTGGGTCTCGAAACGCGCCGATTCGATCAGCTTCACGAAGTTGCCGAGCGCGCTGCCGGCCTTGCCGGTCATGTAGGGCACCGCCGCGTACAGCGAGATGCCATAGGTGTCGGCCGCCATCTGCAGCTGTTCGATCGAGCGCGCGCCGATGCCGCGGGTGGGGAAGTTCACCACGCGCAGGAAAGCCGAATCGTTGTGCGGGTTGTCCATCAGCTGCAGGTAGGCGATGGCGTGCTTGACCTCGGCGCGCTGGAAGTAGCGCAGGCCGCCGTACACGGTATAGGGCAGCCCGGCCGCGAACAGCGCGTGCTCGATCACGCGGCTCTGCGCGTTGGAGCGGTACAGGATCGCGATCTCGCTGCGCGACAGGCCGTCCTTCATCAGGCTCTTGGCTTCCTCGATGATCCATTGCGCTTCTTCGAGGTCGCTGGCCGCTTCGTACACACGCACCTGCTCGCCCTGCCCCGCATCGGTACGCAGGTTCTTCCCGAGACGCTTGGTGTTGTTGGCGATCAGGTAGTTGGCGCTGTCGAGGATGTGGCCGAAGGAGCGGTAGTTCTGCTCCAGCTTGATCAGGTTCTTGACGCGGAATTCGCGCTCGAAGGCCTGCATGTTGCCGACGTTGGCGCCACGGAAGGCGTAGATGCTCTGGTCGTCGTCGCCCACGGCGAAGATGGCGCCGCCGCCCTCCTCGTCATGCCCGGCCAGCAGTTTCAACAAGTTGTACTGCAGGTCGTTGGTATCCTGGAACTCGTCGACCAGGATGTGGCGGAAGCGCATCTGGTAGTGGTGGCGCAAGGGGCCATTGCGGGCCAGCAGCTCGTACGAGCGCAGCAGCAGCTCGGCGAAATCGACCACGCCCTCGCGCTGGCACTGGCCCTCGTACAGCTCGTAGAGCTCGATCATGCGGCGCTCGATCGGGTCGTTCGGCTCCAGGCGATTCGCGCGCAGGCCCTGCTCCTTGGCGTTGTTGATGAAGTACATCAGCGCCTTGGCCGGATATTTTTCATCGTCCACGTTGTGCGCCTTCAGCATGCGCTTGATCAGCGAGAGCTGGTCCTGAGAATCGAGGATCTGGAAGGCTTGCGGCAGCGCGGCGTCCTTGTAGTGGGTGCGCAGCAGCCGGTTGCACAGGCCGTGGAAGGTGCCGATCCACATGCCGCGCGTATTAATCGGCAGCATGGAGGACAGGCGCGTCAGCATCTCCTTGGCCGCCTTGTTGGTGAAGGTCACCGCCATGATGCCGGCGGGCGACACCTGCCCGGTCTGGATCAGCCAGGCGATGCGGGTCGTCAGCACGCGCGTCTTGCCGGAACCGGCGCCGGCCAGGATCAGCGCGCTCTGCGACGGCAGGGTGACGGCGGCGAGCTGTTCGGGATTGAGGTTATGGAGGAGATTCTGCATGCGGCCATTATAACGCCGTGATTACTGTATGCCCATCCAGCTTTGCAAGCCTTGCCACGCCATCCTTGTTTTATCCCTTGCCTGTACTAGCCTGAAAGGCCACGGCGGCGGCAGGACGCCGCCGCCACCGAGCGAACACGACAGGAGGATGGTATGGCAACCGACAAAGCAGCAGGCGCGTTTCCGGTCGACCAGCCGGTCAAGGCATTGATCCGCGACCATGACATGGTGCGCGCGCTGGCCGACAGGTATCTCGCCAGCGACAACCCGGAAGTCAGGAAGCAGGCCGGGACCCAGATCCTGCAGTCCCTGCACATGCACTCGCGGCTGGAGGAATCGATCTTCTATCCGGCGGTGCGCAGCATCGACGCATCCCTGATCAGCCACTTCGAACAGGACCATCTGAAGGTGGACGACCTGGTCGCGACACTGGAGGGCATGTCGCTCGACGACAGCCACAGCGACACCCTGATGCGCGAGCTGATCAGCGCCGTCACGGCCCACATCCAGGAAGAGGAGAACCAGCTGTTCCCGCGCATCGAAGGCTCGGGCATCGACATGACGCCGGTCGGCTTGCAGATGCAATCCTTCGAAGCCAACCTGGTGCACACCCAGGCCCAGATCAGCGACGGCAGCATCCGGCGGCGCTAGGCCTGCAAGGCTCGGCCGGCGCTAGTTCCCGGCCGAGCGCGTGGTCGGGTATTCGGGCAGGCCGTCGTTTGGCTTCACCCAGCTCAGGCGGCTGCGCACGAAAGTGTGGTCGCCTGGCGGTGCCTGCTCCGGATCATCGAGGCTGGCGCTGGCGATGTCCAGTTCTTCCGGCCAGCGGGCGTCTTCGAACGTAAGCGTGGTGCCGCATTGCGAGCAAAAACTGCGCAGCACGTGCTCACTCGACGCAAAGCGCCGCGGCTCGCCCTGCGTGAAGCGGAAGTCGGCGCGGCGCGCGCTGAACCAGGCCAGGGCGGGCGCGCCCGATATTCTGCGGCAATCGGTACAGTGGCACAGTGTGCTGTTGAAAATATCTCCCTTTACCGTGTAACGAACTGCACCGCAGAAACATCCTCCTTGCAGGTTCATGTCGTCTCCTTTCTGGCGGCCAACAACGGGCTCATCAGTATAAGCGGCCCATCGTTCCGCGCGCCGCCCAATTGTCTTTTCGCTTATTTTAACGAGAGATTCGCGACAGTTCGCGTGGCCCGTCAGACCATGATCTTACGAAGCAATCAGTCTCGCATCCCTTGTTTCGGGCCAACAATTTACAGGTGCGAGCGGCTTCCCAGCCCAAAGGAGAATACTTATGCTGAACCGCGTAGTTACCGTTGCCGCGCTTGCCGTCGGCGGCATGATGCTGTCCAAAAAACTGAAGTCGAACCGCAATGGCTATGGCGCCAGCTCGTCGGTCTCGGAATCGATCGAGATCAATGTTCCGGCCAAGACCGCGTACAACCAGTGGACGCAGTTCGAGGACTTCCCGCAGTTCATGAAGAGCGTCAAGGAAATCCGCCAGCTCGACGACAAGCACCTGCACTGGCGCGCCAACGTGGCCGGCGAAGAGAAGGAGTGGGATGTCGAAATCACCGAACAGATCCCGGACAAGCGCATCGCATGGCGCAGCGTCACCGGCGTGAAGAACGGCGGCGTCGCTACCTTCCACAAGATCTCGGATAACTGCTGCCGCGTCATGGTCCAGATGGACTATGAACCGGATGGCGCCCTCGAAGCCATCGGCGACGCCATGGGCGCCGTGCGCATGGAACTGCGCGGCAACCTGCAGAACTTCAAGGAACTGCTGGAAAAGCGCGGCGCGGAAAGCGGCGCATGGCGCGGCAAGATCGCGCAACAGTAAGGCCGGTCGCGGCCCCGGCGCGCCGCTGCTGAGGCAGCGCGCCGGCATTTTTGACCAGTTGGTAAAAATCGGCCTGTCGCAGCGTGCGGCAGGCCGATTTTTCTATTGCCTGACCGGACTCAGCCAGCCTGCGGCACCGGCTTGGCCAGCCCCTTGTCGCGCGCTTCGCGGATCAGGGCGCGCACTGTCTTGTCGGCCGCCTTGCTCTCGCGCTCCATTTCCTTGCCGAGCGCGCCCATCTTCTTGCCGATCGCATCCATCGGCTTGCCGGCCTCACTCATGCGGCGGCCGATCGCGTCCATCGACTTCTGCGCCTCGCGCATGCCCGGCCCCTGGTGCAGCTGGCCAATCTCCTGCCCGGCCGCCGACATCTGCTGGCCGACCTCGCTCATGCGGCGCTGGATGCGCTCGCGTTCCTTGACGCTATCGGTCGCCCCCATCTGCCTGCCGAGCTTCTCCATGTCTTCGCCCAGCGCTTCCATGCGCTTCTCGACCGCACGCAGCTTGCCCTCGTCCGGCTTGAAGCCGCGCGCCGCCACGTCCATTTCCTTGCCGAGCGCATCCATCTCCTTGCCGTGCACGTCCATCTCCTTGCCGTACGCGTCCATCTGCGCCCCCAGCCTGGTCATCGGGGCCCAGGCCGCGTCGACCCTGGCCAGCACGCCGGCGTCCTGGATGTACCAGGCCTGGCCGCCCTCGCGGAACCACAGGAAGTCGCCGCCAATGCGGCGCTTGGCTTCCTTGATGTCGTCCCAGTCCTCGTTGCTGCCGCTCATGCTCGTGTTCTTGTCATTGGCGCGCACCACGGCATAGGGTTCTTCCCTGCCCTCCTTGCGCACCACGCGGTGCTCGGCCGGCGCGGCTTGCGGACGGGGTGCCGGCTCGGCACGCGGCGCCGGCGTCGGCTGCCCGGCCTCGGCATGGGCCGGCGCCGACCAGGAATAGAAGGCGGCCGCGGTGGCCAGGCCCAGGATCGGAAGCGCCAGCTTCCAGTTCAGCGGTTCGACTTCGGGACGAACCAGGCGTTTGATGCGGGACATAAGATTTCCTCCATGTGCTGCTGGGGCAAGTTGCGGGGTGAACTGGAACAGGTCCAGTTCGGACAGTGCAAGTGCCAGGCGCCGCGGTTCGCCGAGCGTGCTTGCGGCTACATCATCTGCAATCTGTTCGCGCTCGTCGCGGATCCGCTTCGACAGCCACCACACGGCCGGGTGGTAGAACAGCAGGATCTCGATCGCGCTCTGGATCACATTCACTACGTAATCACAACGGCGCACGTGCGCCAGTTCGTGCGCCAGCAGCGCTTCCAGCAGCTGCGGCGGCATGCCCGACACCAGGCTTGCGGGCACCAGCACCACCGGGCGCCACCAGCCAGCGGTCACCGGACTCGTCAAGTCGTCGACCAGGCCGAGGGTGACGCGGCGGGCGATGCCCATGCCCTGCGCCATCCTGTCGAGCCGCGCCTGCCAGGCCGGGTCCAGCCGGTACTGCCCCGCCCGGGTCCGCCGGCGCACCCAGGCCAGCCCGAGCACCATGCGCAGTGCCAGCAGGCCGGCGCCCAGCGCCCAGCACAACAGCACCAGCGGCAGGCGCTCCTGCAGGGCCGACTCCCAATTCGTCCAGGCGGCGAACCGGCCGGCATCGATGGCGGCCAGCGGCAGCGCCGCCACCGCGTTCGCCACCGTGCCGGATGCCACGACCGGCAGCGCGGAACTGGCCGGGCCGGCATCCGCCTCGGCCATGCGCGCGACCATCCCGGCCAGCGGCAGCGCCGCGCACAGCAGCAGCGCGCCGCAGGCCACCAGGTAGCGCGCCTGCGGCCGCGCCTTGCGCATCAGCGCCAGCAGCAGCGCCGCCACCCAGCCGACCAGCAGGCCCTGCCACAGGAAATCGATCAGCGCCCAGGCCAGGCTGCTTGCCGCGGTACCGAACCATTCGTCCATCGGGTGTGCCCCCTCATCGTTGGCAACTAGATTAAAAGTTCTAGATAAAATTGTCTAGAACTTTTTTTCTACTTTGAGCCGGACCACCCCGGCACCGCAACTACTCTAGGCGTGTGTGCAGACGCGTGCCAGCCCGGTGCGACAGGCGGCAGAAATGGCGGAGCAGAACGAAAAAACACCCGGGGTCAGGTCTGACATTCGGACACGGGCTGAGCAATACAACACATCAATGCTCGAGTTCGTGTCTAAATGTCAGACCTGACCCCGGTGTGCAGAATGAAAAAACGCGGCCTGGAGGCCGCGTCGAGGATGCCGAATGGCAGGTATCAGTAGACCACGACCGAGCGGATCGATTCGCCCGACTTCATCAGGTCGAAGCCTTCGTTGATGCGCTCGAGCGGCAGGTGGTGGGTGATCAGGTCATCGATGTTGATCTTGTTTTCCATGTACCAGTCGACGATCTTCGGCACGTCGGTGCGGCCGCGCGCGCCGCCGAAGGCGGAGCCCTTCCACACGCGCCCGGTCACCAGCTGGAACGGACGGGTCGAGATTTCCTGGCCCGCCGCCGCCACGCCGATGATGATCGATTGGCCCCAGCCCTTGTGGCAGCACTCCAGCGCCTGGCGCATGGTGGTGACGTTGCCCACGCATTCGAAGCTGTAGTCGGCGCCGCCGTCGGTCAGCTGGACGATGGCGTCGACCACGTTTTCGACCTTGGTCGGATTGATGAAGTGGGTCATGCCGAACTTGCGCGCCATCGCTTCGCGTTCCGGGTTCAGGTCGACGCCGATGATCTTGTCGGCGCCCACCATCTTGGCGGCCTGGATCACGTTCAGGCCGATGCCGCCCAGACCGAACACGACCACGTTGGCCCCCGCCTCCACCTTGGCGGTGAAGATCACGGCGCCGATGCCGGTGGTGACGCCGCAGCCGATGTAGCAGATCTTGTCGAAGGGCGCGTCAGAACGCACCTTGGCCAGGGCGATCTCCGGCACCACGATGTAGTTCGAGAAGGTCGAGGTGCCCATGTAGTGGTACAGCGGCTTGCCGTCCAGCGAGAAGCGCGAGGTCGCATCGGGCATCAGGCCGCGGCCTTGCGTGGTACGGATGGCCTGGCACAGGTTGGTCTTCTGCGACAGGCAGAATTTGCACTGGCGGCACTCCGGGGTGTACAGCGGAATGACGTGGTCGTCCTTGCGCAGGCTGGTGACACCCGGGCCGACGTCCACCACCACGCCCGCGCCTTCGTGGCCGAGGATGGCGGGAAACAGGCCTTCCGGATCGGCGCCGGACAGCGTGTAGTAATCGGTGTGGCAGATGCCGGTCGCCTTGACCTCGACCAGCACCTCGCCGGCCTTCGGGCCTTCGAGTTCAACTTCTTCGATCGTGAGCGGATGGCCCGCCTTCCATGCAACTGCAGCCTTGGTCTTCATGTTTCCCTTCCTAAACCTCGTACTCGCAACGGACGCCGCCGGATTGCAACGCCGTAAAGTTTAAAATGATAACAAGAAGTGGGCATGCGCGTGGCGCGCCTCGGCGTTTGCTTACGCACGATGGGGCGAAGCGTGCGTTTTGTGCGGATATTTGGGGAAGATGATAGCACGTTGTACAGACGATGTGTATGGACAAACGGTAGCGAGCTGTGCCTGATCAAGTGTTGCCTGCGCACAGTTGAATTTGGTATGCATATATACAAGCTTTTGAAATACACTAATTTCACCACCCATGAGGTGGCACAACAACGCACGCGGCCTACAGAGCCAAGGCGACATAACTTGTTTTCAAACGGAGAAGATTCATGGTAGACAAAAACACTCGCGCATCCTCCCTTCGCGTTTGCCTGGCGGCCCTGGTCGCTGCCGGCGTCCTCGGCAACGCGCAGGCCGCAGCGCCCGACACCACCCGCGTCATCGTCGCCTTCAAGCCGGGCGCCGCCGCCAAGGTGAAGTCGGCCGTCGCCGCGGCCAAGGGTTCGGTCAAGCACGACATCTTCGGCATGAACGCCATGGCCATCGAGGTCCCGGCGGTCGCGCTGAAAGGACTGGAGAACAACCCGAACGTCGAATACATCGAAGAAGACGTGATCCGCAAGCCCTTCGCCCTCACCTCGCCGTCGACCGGCACCCCGTACGCGTCGGGCCAGCTGGTCCCGTACGGCATCAAGCAGGTGCAGGCCGACCTGCTGAGCGACGCCAACGCCGCCAACCGCAAGGTCTGCATCATCGACTCGGGCTATGACCGCAGCCACGAAGACTTGTCGGGCAACCCGGCCACCGGCGAATACGATGCCGGCACCGGCTGGTGGTACACCGACGAGAACAGCCACGGCACCCACGTGGCCGGCACCATCGCCGCCATCAACAACGCCGGCACCGGCGTGGTCGGCGTGGCCGCCAACAAGCAGCTCAAGCTGCACATCGTGAAGGTCTTCGGCAAGGACGGCTGGGCCTATTCCTCTACCCTGGCCTCGGCCGCCAACAAGTGCGGCGCCGCCGGCGCCAACGTGATCAGCATGTCGCTGGGCGGCGGGCGCAAGAGCACCACCGAGCAGAAGGCCTTCGACACCCTGTACTCCAAAGGCGTCCTGAGCCTGGCCGCTGCCGGCAACGACGGCAACACCGTGGTGTCCTACCCGGCAGGCTACGCGAGCGTGATCATGGTCGGCGCGGTCGACGAGAACAAGCAATGGGCCAGCTTCTCGCAATACAACAGCAGCGTCGAACTGGCCGGCCCGGGCGTGAGCGTGCTGTCGACCGTCCCGATGGGCACCGGCCAGGAAGCCGTCCTGACCGTGGGCAGCAGCACCTACGCCCCGGGCGCGATGGAAGGCTCGCCGGTCAAGACCGCCACCGCACCGCTGGCCGACTTCGGCATTGGCGACCAGGTCAACACCGCCGTCTCGGGCAAGGTCTGCCTGATCCAGCGCGGCACCGTGGACTTCGCCACCAAGGTCAGCAACTGCCAGAACAGCGGCGGCGTCGGCGCCGTGGTGTACAACAACGTGGCGGGCGCCTTCGGCGGCACGCTGGGCACCACCGTGACCAACATCCCGTCGGTCACCGCGACCGACACGGAAGGCGCGGCGATGAAGCAGCAGCTGGGCCAGAGCGCGACGGTCGGCATCAAGGCGTCCAACTACGCCTACTTCGACGGCACCTCGATGGCGACCCCGCACGTGTCGGCCGTCGCCGCCCTGGTGTGGAGCTACTTCCCGACCTGTACCGCCGCGCAGATGCGCGCCTCGCTCACCAAGAGCGCGCTCGACCTGGGCACCGCCGGCCGCGACACCAAGTACGGCTTCGGCCTGGTGCAGGCCAAGGCCGCACGCGACCGCATCGCTTCGCTGGGCTGCGGTAACTAAGCCTTTCGCAGCATGAAAAAAAGGGACGCTTCGGCGTCTAATGCTGTTCAATTAAGCGTAGGGTGGCCGGGTTTCCCGGCCGCGCGTTCAACTCCATTGTGCTCTGCCAAAGTGCATTAGTGACTTGGACGCGCGGTCGGCGAAGCCGACCACCCTACATTTTTACGCTAACTGAACGGCATTACGCTTCGGCGTCCCTTTTTTTATGCGGCGCCAGTCAATATCAGGCGCATTTCCTGCTCCATGTGCGGCGCGCCCTCGCGCATCAGGTAGGGTTCCCCGATCGGGCGGAAACCCGCGCGCCCGTACAGCCTGAGCGCGCCCGCATTCTCGCTGTTCACGCCCAGGTGCACGACCCGCGTCCCGCGCGCTCTCGCCCAGGCGAGTGCCTCGTCCGGCAGCGCCGCCGCCACGCCGCGCCCGCGCCATTGCGGCGCCACCCACATCTGGAACAGGTTCACCCGGCCGGCATCCTGCGCGTCCACCTTGGCCCACAGCAGGCCGATGAAGGCGCCCCCCTGCTCCGCCACCAGCGCGCAATCGATGCCGGACACCACGGACTTCGCCACCCGCGCCGCCCAGGTCTCGTCCGGCAGTTCCTCTTCCCTCGCCAGCGTGCTGCCGAAGGCCTCGGGCGCCTGCGCCAGCGCGCGCAGGCGGATCGCGCGGTAGGCCTGCCACTCGTGCTCCAGCAGGCGCCGCACCAGGACCGCGCCGCCGTTCACTTGGCGGCCGCCTCGCCGGCCGTGAGCGCGCGTCCCTTGGCGGCGTAGTTGGCCGCCTTCGGCGCCGCCGTCCAGGTCGGGCGCTCGGTCGCGTTGGCGATGTCATACACGCCTTCGGTCAGCATGCGCGTGACGCGCGCCATGTTGTCGTAGTCGAGCTTGTCCCAGGTGTCGTCCTTGCCGTGGTAGTCCGGGAAGCCGTAGGCCACCGACAGGGTGTGCGCCGGCACGCCGGCATCGGCCAGCGACTGGTTGTCGGCGCGCGAGAAGAAGGCGTCGCTGAAGGCCGCGTGCTTCCACAGGCGCACTCCCGTGCGCTCGGCGGATTTCTTGAGCATGTCGCCCAGGGTCGAGAAATCGTAGCCGGTCATGGCGATCGAATCGAGCTGCTTGCCTTCGCTGTCGTCGGTGCGGCCGGTCTGCTCGAGGTTGATGTTCACCACCGTGTCCTTCAGCGGGAACACCGGGTGGCGCGCATAGTACTTCGAGCCCAGCATGCCGAGTTCCTCGCCGAAGAAGGTCATGAACACGATGCTGCGGCGCGCGCGCTCCTTGCGCGCGGCCAGCACGTTCGCCGCTTCGATCAGCGACACCACGCCGCTGGCGTCGTCGTTGGCGCCGTTGTAGATTTCGCCGTCGCGGATGCCGACGTGATCGTGGTGCGCCGTCATCAGGACGTAGGTGTTCTTCAGCACCGGATCGGCGCCGCGCAGCACGCCGACCACGTTGCGCAGCTTGACCGGGCGGATGCGCGGGGCCGCGACCCGCGCGCTCACGCTCGCGCCGCCCTTCTCCAGCGCCGCCGCGGCGTCAGGCGCATGCAACAACAGCACCGGCACCGCGCCCTGCGGCGCGGCCTGTTCCGGATCGATCAGCCAGCCGCCGGTGCCGGCGCCATGACGGCGCTCGCGGTCGATCATGACGACCAGCAGCGGCTTGCCCTTGAGTTTTTCCTGCAGCTGGCGCGCGGCGCGCGGCACCGGCGGGGCCGGCACCACCAGCACCTTGCCGTTGGCGGCCTCGCTGTTGTCCAGCGCATCCTTCCAGCTCATGAACACTGCCGGCGTGGCCGCCAGGGTGACCGGATCGAGGAAGTTGCCGGTCGCGCCGCCGCTCGGCACCGCGATGCTGGCGCCGCCGGCAAGCACCGTCAGGCTCACGTCGTCGGCATTGCGCTCGGCGTACTGCCAGGTCGCGGTCTGGAAGTAGCCGTCGTCGCCGGCCGGCTCCAGGCCGGCCTTGCGGAACTGGGCCGCGATGTAGTCGGTGGCGAGGTCCTGCCCGCGCGAGGGCGTGCCGCGGCCTTCGAGCTGGTCGGAGGAGAGGTATTGCACGTGGGTGCGCAGCGCCTCCGGCGAGATGGCGGCGGTGGGGACCTGGGCGCAACCGGCGCTGGCCAGTGCGAGGACAAGGGCGGTGACGTAAAGACGCATTGCGGATGCTTTCGATGAAGATGGCAAGAAAGGCAATATCGCATGCGGCGCCACGGCCGGTCAATCCACGCCGGGCGCAAATTGATACATATGCCGTGTACGCAGGCGCGCGTCCAGTTCCTCCTCGTCGGGGGGATTGTCGAACACCTGCTGCAGCGTCCAGCCTTTCTTGTCGAGCAGGTAGGCGATCTTCAGGTGAAATTCGGATACAGGCCGCTCCTGTCGCGGTCGAGGGCACTGGCGCCGGCCGCGAACAGCGCGCGGTTCTCCTCGAAGTCGAAGTCGCCGGCCTTGCCCACGTAGTCGGCATAGCCTTCCAGCAGCCACTCCGGATAGCGCAGCATCACCGTGCGCCCGAAGCGGCGCGAGACGTCGTTGTGGGTGATCTCGTGGGCGATGAAGTAGGACAGCGGGCGCTGCGCCACATCGGCCAGCGGCCCGCCTGTCGGGGTGTGGAGGCGGTTGGCTGGAATGTCGGAGGCGCGGATGAAGACCTGCCGGGTCAGCCAGACGTCGGCCGCCCCGCCCATCTGGCTGCTGAACGCACGGCCGTAGAGCCACATGCGCCAGGGTTCGTTGCAGAAGAAGATCTCGACCGGCGTATCGCGCTCGTGCAGGCTGGAGGTGCGCAGGCGCCGCGTCACGTCGTCCAGCACCCCGGTGATCTCGTCCGGAATCGGTCGATCGGACCAGATCCGGTAGTTCTCGTAGCTGTAGCGGTAGTCGAACGTCGGATTGGGGAAGCTTGCCGCGGCCACATAGGCGGCGAGCGGCGCCAGCAGGACGGCAAGAAAGGTATTGCGTATCCGGGTCGTGGGCATCATGCACGCAGGCAGTGGCGCAGCGGTGGCGGGATGTTGGTGCTGCAAACCGCGCCACGTTAAGGCATGCGTCTTATCGAAGACTTAACACGGCGCGTGCGGGCTAATGCCGTTCAGTTAGCGTAAAAATGTAGGGTGGTCGGCTTCGCCGACCGCGCGTCCAAGTCACCAATGCACTGTGGCAGAGCAAAATGGAGTTGAACGCGCGGCCGGGAAACCCGGCCACCCTACGCTTAACTGAACGGCATTAGCGCGTGCGGGCCGCATTTTATTCACCACGCATGCGCTAGTCTCCTTCCCATGGCTCACGCGCCGCATCCGGGTGGCGCCGGTAGATCCCGCCCTGGGTGGTGAAGCCGATCAGGCGCGCCACCACCGCCGCCAGGTACATCACGCCGACCAGCATCTCGACGCTGCACAGGGCGCGCGCATGCACGGTCAGCGGAATCACGTCGCCGATGCCGGTGCTCGACAGCAGCGCGAAGCTCAGGTAATTCAGCTCGCTCCAGGTACGCGGAGCGCTGGCGTTGACGGCGGCCGCGAAGGTGCCGGGATGCAGTTCCTGCACCATCAGGTAGAGGTGGGTGAAGCCCCAGGCCAGCAGGGTGAAGGTGGCGCCGGCCGCGAACAGCTCGTCGGTGGTGGCCTTGCGGTCGCCCATCATGTAGGCGATCAGGCTGCCGGCGGCGTAGAAGTAGAACAGCGCTTCCAGCGCCGAGGACCAGGGCAGCAGCGTGCTGCGCAGGTCGTAGACGGTCTGCAGCGCCAGCAGGATCACGATCGGCACCGCCAGCGCCACGCTGATCCGGGTCTCGCCCGGCGTGCGCCGCACCATGCGGATGGTCAGCGCCAGGACCACGACGCCGAACACGTTGAAGGCCGTATGCCCGGCCGGCTCGCGCTCGATGAAGGGATACAGCAGCATGCCGAGCAGCTGTACCAGCAGCAGGATGGCCGACGGGTGGCGGCCGGTATGGATGAGCAGGCGCAGCGCTCGCATGGTCGGGATGACAGGAGTGGCAACGCTGCTATTGTATGTTCAGGCGTGCCGGAACAGCGCGCAGAACTCGCGTACCGCCGCTGCCGGGTCGGGCGCCGCGTAGACGCTGGTGATCGCCGCCACCATCGACGCGCCACGCTTTACCAGCGGAGCCGCGTTCTGCGGCGTCATGCCGCCGATCACCACCAACGGCAGGGACACGCGGTCGCGCCAGACCTCGACCAGTTCCGGTGGCGTGACGAAGCTGTACTTCTTGACCGGCGAAGGATAGAAGCCGCCGAAGGCCACGTAGCTGGCGCCGGCCTGGCGGGCGCTCTCGGCCAGCGTCAGCTCGCCGTAGCAGGAAGCGCCGACGATCTTGTCCGGTCCCAGCAGGGCGCGCGCCCCTGCCACCGACAGGTCCGTGCCGCCGACGTGCACGCCGTCGGCGCCGAGCTCGCGGCACAGGTCGACGTGGTCGTTGATCACGAGCGGCCGCCCGTGGCTGCGGCACAGCGCCAGCAAGGCTGCGGCCTGCTCGGTGCGCAAGGCCGGGCTGGCGCTCTTGTGGCGGTACTGCACCAGGGATGCGCCGGCGCCCAAGGCGGTGTCGGTGACCGCGAGCAGGCGCTCGGTGTCGTCCCAGTCCGGGGTGACGAGGTAGAGCCCTCGCATGAAGCGCTTGTCCAAGGATGATCCTTTCTCAGTGGGATTGGAGGATGCGGCGCGGGATGCGCTGCCCCGGCGCGATCCGGAAGGCCTGGGCCAGCGTTTGATGGCAGTAGTCCTGGGCGCGCTCGAGCGCTTGCGCCATCGGCTCGCCCAGCGCAAGGCGCGCCGCGATGGCGGCAGCCAGCGTGCAGCCGCTGCCGTGGTAGCTGTGCGGCAGGCGCGGCCAGCGCCAGGCGCGCTGCTCCACGCCGCCGTGCAGCCAGCGGTTGACGACCATGTCGCCTTCCCCATGGCCGCCCGTGACCAGCACGTGCTCGCAGGGCAGCGCGTCCAGCGCGGCGGCTTCGGGCAGGTTGGGCACCAGCACGGTGGCCAGCGGCAGCAGCCCGGCCAGCGCTGCGATCGCGCTGCCCTTGCCGAGCGCATCGCCGTGGCCGCTGGCCAGCACCGGGTCGAGCACGACCGGCAGGCCCGGGTCGGCCGCGCGCAGCCGGCGCAGCAGCCGGGCGATGGCGGCCGCGTTCTCGCGGCTGCCGGGAATGCCGATCTTCACCGCGTCGATGCCGCAGCAAGCGACCAGGGCCTCGGCCTGGCGCAGGACCAGGCCGGCGTCGACCGGCTGCACCTCGTGCACGCGGTTGTTGTCCTGGACGGTCAGGGCCGTCACCACCGGCAGCGCGTGGCCGCCGAGGGCGCCGATGGCGGCGATGTCCGCCGCCAGCCCTGCCCCGCCGCCGGGATCGAGCCCGGCGAACACCAGCACGGTGGGCACCATCAGGTGGCCATGCCCTGCAGCGGCGACGAGGGAGAGGCCGCGAAGCGCTTCGGCATGCGCCCCGCGCGGTAGGCTTCGCGCCCTGCGATCACCGCATGGCGCATCGCGCGCGCCATGCGCACCGGATCGCCGGCGGCCGCGATCGCGGTGTTCATGAGCACGCCGTCGCAGCCGAGCTCCATCGCGATGGCCGCATCCGAGGCCGTGCCGACGCCGGCATCGACCAGCACCGGCACGGTGGCCTGCTCGATGATGAGCGACAGGTTCCAGGGATTCACGATGCCCATGCCCGAACCGATGAGCGAGGCCAGCGGCATCACGGCCACGCAACCGATCTCCTGCAGGAGTCTGGCCTGCACCGGGTCGTCGCTGCAGTAAACCATCACGTCGAAGCCGTCTCGCACCAGGACTTCCGCCGCCTTGAGCGTTTCGGGCATCTGCGGGAACAGGGTCTTCTCGTCGCCCAGCACCTCCAGCTTGACGAGCTTGCGGCCGCCCAGCAGTTCGCGCGCCATCTGCAGGGTGTACACGGCGTCCTTGGCCGTGTAGCAGCCGGCCGTGTTGGGCAGGATGGTGAATTCGTTCAGGGGCAGCACGTCGAGCAGGCTGGGCGTGTTGGGGTCCTGGCCGATGTTCACGCGGCGGATCGCCACCGTGACGATCTCGGCGCCGGACGCCAGCGTGGCCTCGCGCGTCTGCGCCAGGTCGCGGTACTTGCCGCTGCCGACCAGCAGGCGCGAGTTGTACCGGCGGCCGGCGATTGTCAGGAAGTCGTTCTCTACGATTGTGTTCATTGTCATCTCCTCGTTCTTGTAGGGTGGTCGGCTCTGCCGACCGCGCGTTCGACTGACGGTCGCCCCGTGTCTGCTCATGCCGGAGCTGGACGCGCGGACGGCGAAGCCGTCCACCCTACGGTCAAGTCAGCCGCCGCCGATGGCGCGCACGATGTCTACCCGGTCGCGGGCCTGCAAGCGGCGCTGCGGCCACTGCGGGCGCGGCACCACTTCGCGGTTGACCGCGACCGCCACCGCCTGCTCCGCCAGGCCCAAGCGGCCGGCCAGGTCCAGCAGCGACACGCCGGCCGGCACCTGGTAGGGGGCGCCGTTCAGTTCGATCTCCGTCATCAGACCTCCCGGTACAGCTTGGCGCCGCCGCGCACGAACTCGATCGCCTTCTCTTCCATGCCTTTCGCCAGCGCGGCTTCTTCCTCCACCCCGCTGGCGGCCGCGTATGCGCGCACCTCCTGTGTGATCTTCATCGAGCAGAAATGCGGGCCGCACATCGAGCAGAAGTGGGCCACCTTGCTGGACTCCTTGGGCAGGGTCTCGTCGTGGAAGGCGCGCGCCTTGTCGGGGTCGAGGCCGAGGTTGAACTGGTCTTCCCAGCGGAATTCGAAGCGCGCTTTCGACAAGGCGTTGTCGCGCAGCTGGGCGCCGGGGTGGCCCTTGGCCAGGTCGGCCGCATGGGCGGCGATCTTGTAGGTGATGATGCCGTCCTTGACGTCCTGTTTATCCGGCAGGCCGAGGTGCTCCTTGGGCGTGACGTAGCACAGCATGGCGGTGCCGTACCAGCCGATGGTGGCGGCGCCGATGCCCGAGGTGATGTGGTCGTAGCCGGGCGCGATATCGGTGGTGAGCGGCCCCAGGGTGTAGAACGGCGCCTCGCTGCACTGCTCGAGCTGCAGGTCCATGTTTTCCTTGATCAGGTGCAGCGGCACATGGCCCGGACCCTCGATCATGGTCTGCACGTCGTGCTTCCACGCGACCTGGGTCAGTTCGCCCAGGGTCTTCAGTTCGGCCAATTGGGCCTCGTCGTTGGCGTCGTAGATCGAGCCGGGACGCAGGCCGTCGCCCAGGCTGAAGGACACGTCGTAGGCCTTCATGATCTCGCAGATGTCCTCGAAATGCGTGTACAGGAACGACTCCCGATGATGCGCCAGGCACCACTTGGCCATGATGGAACCGCCGCGCGACACGATGCCGGTCAGGCGCTTCGCCGTCATCGGCACATAGGCGAGGCGCACGCCGGCATGGATGGTGAAGTAGTCGACGCCCTGCTCGGCCTGCTCGATGAGCGTATCGCGGTAGATCTCCCAGGTGAGTTCCTCGGCCTTGCCGCCGACCTTTTCCAGCGCCTGGTAGATCGGCACCGTCCCGATCGGCACCGGCGAGTTACGGATGATCCATTCGCGCGTCTCGTGGATGTGCTTGCCGGTCGAGAGGTCCATTACGTTGTCGGCGCCCCAGCGGATCGCCCAGGTCATCTTCTCCACTTCCTCGCCGATCGACGACGTCACCGCGGAGTTGCCGATGTTGGCGTTGATCTTCACCAGGAAGTTGCGGCCGATGATCATCGGCTCGATCTCCGGGTGGTTGATGTTGGCCGGGATGATGGCGCGGCCGCGCGCCACCTCGTCGCGCACGAATTCGGGCGTGATCTCTTGCGGGATGCTGGCCCCGAAGGATTGTCCCGGGTGCTGGCGCGACAGCAGGCTGGCCACCCGTGCGCCCATCGGACCGGAATCGACCAGCGAGGCGATGTATTCCTTGCGGCGCAGGTTTTCGCGCAGGGCCACGAATTCCATCTCGGGCGTGACGATCCCCTGGCGCGCATAGTGCATCTGGGTGACGTTGCGCCCGCGGCTAGCGCGGCGCGGCGTGCGCTGCAGCTCGAAGCGCAGCGCCCTCAAGGCCGGATCGCGCAGGCGCGCCTTGCCGTATTCCGACGTCGGACCGGAGAGCTCTTCGGTATCGCCGCGCTCGAGGATCCACGGCAGGCGCGGCGTGGCCAGGCCGCGGCGGACGTCGATGCTGGCGGCCGGGTCGGTGTAGGGCCCGGAGGTGTCGTAGACGAACAGCGGCGGGTTCGCCTCGCCGCCGAAGCTGTCCGGCGTCGGCGATTGCGAGATCGCGCGCATCGGCACGCGGATGTCGGGCCGGCTGCCTTCGATGTAGACCTTGCGCGAGTTGGGGAAGGGTGCGATCGCCGCCTGGTCGACCATGGCGGTCGCGGCTTCAAACTTCAATGGTGCGTTCATGTGGCTCCTTTGCGGAGCCAGCAAAGGAGTGTGCCAGGATCGGCCAGGCAGGCGCATGCGCGCCCTGGGCCGTGTTCTGACTGCTTCCCTTCGCTGGCATTATCCAGATCAGGTTCGGAGGGTATTTCTCACCCGCGTGTCGCGTTTGCGACAGCAGGACCCCTAGCGTGTGCCGCGTCCGGCTTTCCGGAACGCAGCGGGCCGGATTATAGCGCCATCTACTCTATAATGGTTCTTTTCGCACAATTTTTAATTCACCACATCATGGAACTTGCCAAGTCTTTCGAGCCCGCAGACATTGAACAATACTGGCGCACCGAGTGGGAACAGCGCGGTTACTTCACCGCCACCATGGAAGACGGCAAGCCGTCGTTCAGCATCCAGCTGCCGCCGCCGAACGTCACGGGCACCCTGCACATGGGCCATGCCTTCAACCAGACCGTCATGGACGGCCTGACCCGCTACTACCGCATGCGCGGCTATAACACCGCGTGGATCCCGGGAACCGACCACGCCGGCATCGCCACCCAGATCGTGGTCGAGCGCCAGCTCGACGCGCAGAAGATCTCGCGCCATGACCTCGGCCGCGAAGCCTTCGTCGAGAAGGTCTGGGAGTGGAAGGAAAAGTCGGGCAACACCATCACCGGCCAGATGCGCCGCATGGGCACCTCGCCGGACTGGAAGCGCGAATACTTCACCATGGACGAGACCCGCTCGAAGGTCGTGTCGGAAGTCTTCGTACGCCTGTTCGAACAGGGCCTGATCTACCGCGGCAAGCGCCTGGTCAACTGGGACCCGGTGCTGGGCACGGCGGTCTCGGACCTGGAAGTCGATTCGCAGGAAGAAGACGGCTCGATGTGGTACATCAAGTACCCGCTCGCCGACGGCTCGGGCCACCTGACCGTCGCCACCACCCGTCCGGAAACCCTGCTGGGCGACGTCGCCGTGGCCGTGGACCCGACCGATGAGCGTTATACCCACCTGCACGGCAAGCTGCTCGACCTGCCGCTGACCGGCCGCCAGATTCCCGTCATCGCCGACAGCTACGTCGACAAGGAATTCGGCACCGGCTGCGTCAAGATCACCCCGGCCCACGACTTCAACGACTACGCGGTCGGCCAGCGTGCCCAGCTCGCGCCGATCAACATCTTCACCCTGGACGCCAGGATCAACGAGAACGGCCCGAGCCAGTACCAGGGCCTGGACCGCTTCGCCGCGCGCAAGCAGATCGTCGCCGACCTGGAAGCCCAAGGCCTGCTGGAACAGGTCAAGCCGCACAAGCTGATGGTGCCGCGCGGCGACCGCACGGGCGTCGTCATCGAGCCGATGCTGACCGACCAGTGGTTCGTCGCCATGAGCAAACCGGCGCCGGAAGGCACCTTCAACCCGGGCAAGTCGATCACCGAAGTCGCGCTCGAAAAAGTGGCGAACGGCGAGATCAAATTCGTGCCCGAGAACTGGACCACCACCTACAACCAGTGGCTGGGCAACATCCAGGACTGGTGCATCTCGCGCCAGTTGTGGTGGGGCCACCGCATCCCGGCCTGGTATGGCGAGAACGGCGAGATCGTGGTCGCCCGCAACGAAGAGGAAGCGAAAGCCAAGGCCGCCGCACAGGGGATCACCGGTGAATTGCGCCGCGACGACGACGTGCTGGATACCTGGTTCTCCTCGGCCCTGGTGCCCTTCTCCACCATGGGCTGGCCGGAAGAAACCCCGGACATGAAACACTTCCTGCCCTCCTCCGTCCTGGTGACCGGCTTCGACATCATCTTCTTCTGGGTCGCCCGCATGGTGATGATGACGAGCCACTTCACCGGCAAGGTGCCGTTCGAGACCGTGTACGTGCACGGCCTGGTGCGCGACAGCCAGGGCCAGAAGATGTCCAAGTCGAAGGGCAACACGCTCGATCCGATCGACCTGATCGACGGCATCGACGTCGAGGCGCTGGTAGCCAAGCGCACCACCGGCCTGATGGACCCGCGCGCCGCCGAAAAAATCGCGAAAGCCACCCGGAAGGAATTCCCGGAAGGGATCCCGGCCTTCGGCACCGACGCCGTGCGCTTCACCATGGCGAGCTACGCTTCGCTGGGCCGCAACATCAACTTCGACCTCGGCCGCTGCGAGGGCTACCGCAACTTCTGCAACAAGCTGTGGAACGCCACCCGCTTCGTGATGATGAACACGGAAGGCAAGGACTGCGGCCAGCCGGCCCCTAGCGACCTGTCGCAGGCCGACCGCTGGATCATCTCGCTGCTGAACCGCGTCGAACTCGACATCGCCAAGGGCTTCGCCGACTACCGCTTCGACAACATCGCCAGCAGCATCTACAACTTCGTCTGGTACGAATACTGCGACTGGTACCTGGAACTGGCCAAGGTCTCGGTCCAGCAGGGCAGCGAGGCGCAGCAGCGCGCCACCCGCCACACCCTGCTGCGCGTGCTGGAAGTGGTGCTGCGCCTGGCGCACCCGATCATCCCCTTCGTGACCGAAGCGCTGTGGCAGGCGATCGCGCCGCTGGCCGGCAAGACCGGTGACAGCATCATGCTGCAGCCCTACCCGCTGGCCGATACCTCGTTCGTGAGCGAAGAGGCGGAAGCCTGGATGGAGCAGCTCAAGGCCCTGATCGACGCCACCCGCAACCTGCGCGGCGAGATGTCGCTGTCGCCGTCGGTACGCGTGCCGCTGATCGTCGAGCCGGGCAATGCGGCCGAGCGCGAGCGCCTGGCGGTGTTCGCCCCCTACATCCAGGCGCTCGGCAAGCTGGCCGAGGTGCAGATCGTCGACACGCTGCCGGAATCGCCGGCCGCCGTGTCGATCGTCGGCACCACCAAGCTGATGCTGAAGGTCGAGATCGACGTCGCCGCCGAGCGCGAGCGCCTCTCCAAAGAGATCGCCCGCCTGCAGGGCGAGATCGCCAAGGCCAGCGCCAAGCTGTACAACGAAAGCTTCGTCGCGCGCGCCCCGGCCGCGGTGGTGGAGCAGGAGAAGGAACGCGTGGCGAACTTCTCGGCCACCCTGGCCAAGATGCAGGAACAGCTGGCGAAGCTGCCGGCCGCCTGAGCAAGGCGGGTAGCGGGCGGCGTACGCCGCCTGCTGCCGTAAAGGGGCATACTGTCGCATGCCCGAGACCGACCTATCCCTCCAGTGGCACATCCGCGACAACTGGACCGCCCGCGGCGCTGTCCTGGTGACGGCGGCGCTGAACGCCCTGCTGATCAATAATCCGAGCAGCCTTCCCTGGTGGCTGGCCGCAGCGGTCGAAGTGGCGCTGCTGGTGCCGCTATCGATTGCCACCGCCTGGACCCATGGCGAAATGCGGCGCGCTACCCATGCCCAGCACTGGATCCGCATCGGGCATCACCGGCGTCGTGTCCGCCACGCCGCGGTGGCGCTGACGGCCCTCATTACCCTCATCAATTTCTCTTCCCTGTATGCCGTGCTCGCGGCTCTGCTGCATGGCGCCAGGCAGGCGACCGGGCACAGCCTGCTGGTCGATGCGCTCAACATCTGGTTCACCAATGTCGTGGTGTTCGCCCTGTGGTTCTGGAACATCGACCGTGGCGGCCCGGCCACGCGCGCCCTGTCCCAACGCCCGCCGGACCTGATGTTTCCGCAGATGAGCTCAGGTTGGCCGGAGCACCGTGCATGGACCCCGGGATTTTTCGACTACCTGTTTGTCTCATTCACCAATGCGACCGCGTTTTCGCCGACCGACACGCTGCCGCTGAGCGTGCGCGCCAAGCTGCTGTTCATGGTGGAGTCGGGTGTTTCGCTGCTGACCGTCGCGCTGGTCGCGGCGCGCGCGGTCAATATCTTGTCATGAGCCGGTGCCTGCGCCCGGGCAGCGGCGATACGTTTCAGGAGCTCGCATGGACGACGAATACGATGTGCGCGGTCTTCACGAAGACGCCCTCGGCAAGGCCGCGGAAGCGTGCGACGACAGCGTGGCGCGGCGCAGCACTGGCCGGGCCCGGCGCGGCGCTGTCCGCCTCGTTCGTCGCGCACTGACCCGGGCGGCCTAGCTAGCGCCCCGCGTGCGCAGCGCGCAGCTTGTCCACCGCCCCCAGTACCGCGGTGCGCGCCGCGCCGCAGTCGAGCTTGGCCATCTGCTGCATGCTCATTCCCTTCCCGACCTCTTCCGCCACCAGGTAGCCCAGGTAGTAGCCGCGCCGCGCCGGCAAGCCGGTCCCGTCGTTTCCGCTGCCGTAGAACAGCCCCGCATAGACAGCCTGGTCCTCGCTGTCCAGCTTCCCCTGGACGTCGTCCAGCGCGCGCTGGAGTTCCTTGCGCGTGTCGGCGACCAGGTTGCGCGGGAAGTCGAGCAGCAGTTCGGCATCGTTCGCGGACGGATTCATGCGCTTGGCCACGTAGGTGGCCAGGCCTTCGTTCCACAGAGAGGCCCAGATCGGTTCGCTCTTGCACCCCATGTCGTGGTAGTCGTGGAACAGCTCGTGGTGAAAGAAGGCCGCTTCGTCGCCATCGCCGTGCACCTTGACCATCACGTCGGCGCCGAAGATGAAATACACCTTGCCGTCGATGTTGCGGGTGCCGCCGTCCATTTCGCCGAGCGAGTGCAGGAACCAGACGTCGGTCGCGGCCGGGTAGTCCGGGAAGGCGGCGCGGAAGCTGGCGATGTGCGCCGGCAGATCCTGGGTGAAGCGCGCCACCTTCTTCATGTAGGCGTCGCGCATCGCCGGGAATTCGGCGCGCGCCTTGGCCAGGTCGGCGTCGCGCTGCTCGGCACTGCGGCGCCCCTCGAAGCGCTCGGCGCCGTAGAAGCCAGGCAGGCGCGACGCGACGCTCGCCTTGAAGTCCTGCAGGAAGTCGGCATCGGGCTTGCCCGCGTTGCGGTCGAAGACGGTCGTGAAGCCGCTCGCCAGGTCGTGCACCTTCATGACGGGAGCGGGCGCAGGGGTGCCGGCAGCGGCGCCGGCCGTGAGGGCGGCGCCCAGCAGAAGCAAGAACAGATGCGGGAACAAGTGCGAGGGAAAACGGGAAAAGCGCTTCACGGTATGCGGTCCTCTCAAGAATGCGGAATCGTATCGACATCGATACGGCCGGCATGTCACCAAAATGCCGCAATGTTGTCAATATATGCATGTCGTTTGCCGTCTGTGGCAATTGGAGGACATCCTCGGATTCCGGCGTCCACTTGGCGCACCGGGTTTGCTACACTCTGCCGTACCAATAACAAACCTGGAGACAGCAAATGCGACAACTGATGAAGGCAGGCCTGATTGCCATGATGTTCGCAATGCCGGCGGCATGGGCGCAGAACGCCTCGCCGGCGGGCACCTGGAAAACGATCGACGACGAAACCGGCAAGCCGAAGTCTCTCGTGCGCATCACCGAGGAAAACGGCGTTTTGACCGGCAAGATCGAGAAGCTGTTCCGCACGGCCGACCAGGACCAGAACCCGAAATGCACCGCCTGTGAAGGCGCGCGCAAGGATCAGCCGATCATCGGCATGACCATCCTGTCCGGCCTCAAGAAAGACGGCAACGAATACACCGGCGGCGAAATCCTCGATCCGTCCAAGGGCAAGACCTACAAGAGCAAGGCGTCCCTGAAGGACAACGGCAGCAAGCTGGAAGTGCGCGGCTACATCGGCGCGCCAATGTTCGGCCGTTCGCAGACCTGGGTCCGCGAACAGTAATCCGCGCAGCGGCCCCACGGTCCGGCATCGCGCGGACCTGGCGGCCGCTCCCGACGCGCCGGTATGATGGGCGCATGACCCATACCCAAGCCTATCTCTACCTCGCCTTCGCCATCGTCACGGAGGTGATCGGCACCACCGCGCTCAAGGCTTCCGACAGCTTCACCCGGCCGGTCCCGAGCCTGATCACGGTAATCTGCTACGCGCTCTCCTTCTACCTGTTGACCTTCAGCCTGCGCGTGCTGCCTACGGGGATTGCCTACGCGATCTGGTCGGCGGTCGGCATCGTGCTGATCTCCCTGATCAGCTGGTTTGTCTACGGACAGCGCCTCGACCTACCCGCGATCGCCGGGCTCGGGCTGATCATCGCGGGCGTGGGGGTGATCAATCTGTTCTCGAAGAGCGTCAACCACTAGTCCATTCGCGCGCCGCAACAATTGTATTTTGGGTAACTTCTCGTATTGCTGAGTTGTGATGACAACGAATTCAATACGAGGAAAAGTCGAATGATCTTCTTGCGTCTGGCCTGCCTGATGGCCGGGATTCTGGTACTGGTGGCGCCTCCGGTCGTGCTGTTCCCGAAGGGCGCCTCCGCGCCCGGAGTAGCGCACTCCGCCGCCCTGCTGGCGGCCATGCTGCTGGCCGCGTCGGGCTTCTTCTTCATCGGCATGGCCGGCCATCGCATCAAGCGCTCGCCCGCGCTGGGCCGGGCATCCGCCGCCGCGCTGCTGCTCACCTTCGTGGCGGGCAGCGCGGTCCTGTGGGGCAGCGCCGAGCCGACCGCCCTGTGGCTGAGCGGGGCCCTGCTCGGCTTCACGCTGATCGTCTCGCTCGCGCTGGCCCTCCTGATGCTGCAGGAACCGAGCGCGGGCCGCGTGCGCGCCCGCGAAGGCCGCCAGTCGCGCCTGTCGGTGGTGCATCGTCTCTGACGAAATGCTGCCGCTCGGGCGAGCTTGCTGCTCGAATCGACATGACAGCGACTAGCCAAATGCATCGCCGGTTGGCATGCCAGCGTTGGCCTCCGGCGCTGCTGCGAACCGCATCAATTGCCAGGTTCCCCGGCGCTGGATCAGGTTCATAGTGCGCGAAGTCTTGCCTGAAGCCCGCCCAGGGACCGCGAAGGTCGCCGCAGGCAGAAGGCTCCCTTGCGCAAACCAGCGTGTTCCGTCGAGCGCACCCGATTCCTGGCAGTGCCACCAGCCGCTTGCGGGACAGGGGTTGCCCGTCACGGCGTAGGCACCTACCGGAGCCTGCTCGAGCGCGCCTGTTCCCGCTGCTGCCGTGCTGGCTGCGGCTGGCGTGGCGGATGCGGCTTGGGCCAGCGGCTCGGTCGGCGTAAGCCGCCGGCGGCTTCTCTTGTCCACCAATCGCCAAGCCGTCTGGTCATGGGCCTCGTAGCTCGGTTGCACGCCGCGCAACCTGTCCCACAGGGTCGGCTGTGGGAGCAGCAATGCCTGCGGCATGCGTTCGCCCTGGCGGATGTACTGCCGTTCGCCGCCATGCACCTTCGTGCCGTTGCCGCCGTCGCCGCACTGCCACCAACCCGTTTGGGGACAAGTGTCGCCCGCAGACGTATGGGTGCCGAGGGGCGGAGATGTGGACTCGACCGCACTGAGCTTTGGCGCCTGCGTAGACGGATACGGATACTGGACGAAATCTTGTCCCAGAGCGCGATGGCCGCCGGTTCCGACAGCGAGGATCGCACCGGCTCGTGCTCGCCGCTGCCGGTTTTCATCGTCAGCTCTACAGTTGGAACATACACATTGTCCTCGGTTCCAATCACTTCCCAACGGAATCCGTAGACGATGGCAAAATTTTCCTCAATCACCCGCTCGACGAGTTCGTCACCGGTCAGTCCGCCGATTGTACGCGGCGCGGCGCGCAGGTTCGTAAAGCGTGCGCTGATCAAGGGGCCTGCCCGGGCATGAGAAGCAGCGGCCCGCTCCAGAAGACCTTTGTCGACTGGATCGAGGCCGGCCGTCGTGTCGAATTTGATGTCGATGTCGGGGTGGCTTGGCAAGCCGGCCATCACGACAACCCGCTCGCCGTAGGCTGCCTCGAGCGGCTCCCGCACATAGACACGGTCCAAGCAGAAACCTGGCTCGGTAGGAATGCGGTTGTCAGGGTTGACGACTATTTGGGTAACCAGCTTGATGAGGTTTTCCAATGCCTCTGGCAAGAATTCGTCGCCTGATACTTCGACGCTGATGCCATTGCCATGCAAATGCGCCTCGAGTGTGAGGTCTTCAAAGTGATATCGCTCTCGTTTATCCCCGTTCAATTGCCAGCCGTCAAATACCCGACGTCCGTGCATGAATATCTTTCCCTTAAGACCGTTTTCGGTCTTCACCTCCCTGACCAGTTCCAGGTTCTTGTTTCCCTCGTTCCAGTCCGGCTTCGCCCTGATCTCTGCTTCTCGCTGCGTCATCCGGGCGTCAAATGCTTCTGCGCTTTCGGGGTCGGCGCTGATGCTGAAGGCCCTAACGCTGCCCAAAAACACATTGAACTCCGTCTCTTGTGGCAGGTCGATCAGCATTCGACCAATGCACACGGTTTTCATCTTTTCCGTCATTTTCCCCACCTTATACAGATCCTGCACCGCGCCTACTGCCCATGTGCCTGTCAATGCCGCAACTGCCACGGCCAGCGCAATGACCCACTTTTTCTTGAATATCGGCTTCATTTCGGCAGTCCTTGTACGATCCTGACAATCAGGCGAAGCGTAAGCATCAGCATCTCTTCACTCCTATACGATCCTTGATGGTCGTAGCCGCGCGTCTCGAACAACTGCTGGATCTTTCCAGCCGGTCCGGCACCAGATTGGTGGGGAACAGTTCCGTCGCCGCGAGCATCTGGCGGTTCCACCCTGAAGAGCATCTGTCCCGAAGATTCGACGCCTACAAGGCGCCCATCGGAGTAATGACGAATGAAGGTGCCGCCGTTGACTCTTGCCGGGGTGAGGGCGGCGCGCGACTCAGGCGCCTTTCGGCCGACCCAGCGCACCTGGCCGAACGCACGTTGGTCGGGATCGCCCCCGTAGAAGGCATAGGTGTTGGGATGGTAGTAGTCGCCCAAGCGCTTTGTGTGAAACCGCTCCGCCGCATTAATCGCTACCTTGATGGCCTCGTCCACACTGAGCTTGCTATTTTTTGACTCGTACTTCTTAGCTGGATCAGCCAACGCGGGATCGACCAGGCGATACCATGAAGTCAGGTCGCGATAAAAATCGTAGGGGTTAGGACTTCCTTCATTGGGAATGCATACGCACTCAAGAACTTATCTGAGCGCGGTTTGCTCTTGGCCTTCAGGTTGGTCCCCATGATGCCGGGCACGACGACCACGGGCACGGTGCTGTTCGCAGGCATTAATGCCAATCCGCGGATCTTGAAGTCGACCGAGGTGGTGACAGACATTGCCGACCAGCCCCCGTTGGGCAAGGGCAGCAGGGGCTGCAAAGGACGTGTCGGTTCTGGCATGGACGTGGACGGCAGCGCGTATCGTCAAGATCGTGATACTGACATGTACACGCCAGCGCTTTCTTGCGACGGCACAACGCGTCAGAAAGCGGATTTCTTATGAGAAAAACTCAGGAGGATGATCCGTTCGCGGCCAGCGCCACCGTGACATGCTGTTGCGCGTGCGCAGCTTTCTGATCTCGCCCTCACGCTGGCTTTATCGTGGCTTCATCTACCCGCTGGTCACATGCCGCCTTTGCCGCAAGGCGATGGTGGCCCAGTACGCTACAGCCAGCCGGCGTCGCGCGCCATCCGATAGGCCTCGACCCGGTTGGCGGCGCCCAGCTTGCTGATCGCCTCGGACAGGTAGTTGCGCACCGTCCCTTCCGACAGGTGCACCTGACGCGCGATGTCGGCGCTGGCGCGCCCTTCCCCGGCCAGGCGCAGCACCTGGCGTTCGCGCTCGGTGAGCGGATCGGCGCCGCCGCTCCAGCTTTCCAGCGCCAGCTCGGGTGCGATCGCGCGCCCGCCGGCGTGCACCGCCCGGATCGCCGCCGCGAGCGCATCCACCGACGCATCCTTGAGCAGGTAGCCGCGCACCCCCGCCTCCAGGGCGCGGCGCAGATAGCCGCTGCGCCCGAAGGTGGTCACCACGATCAGCTTCGGCGGCAAGCGGCGCTCCTTCAGCTCGGCCGCCAGTTCCAGCCCGGTCATCAGGGGCATCTCGATGTCGGTCAGGACGATATCCGGCTGCAGCCGCTCGCACATGGCGAGGGCTTCCCTGCCGTTGGTGGCGGCGCCGACGACCTCGAAGTCGGGCTCCAGCCGCAGCAGCGCGGCCATCGCGCCCAGCACCAGGGCCTGGTCTTCGGCCAGCAGGATGCGAATCATGAGGACACTCCGGCAAGCACGCGCAGTTCGAGTTCGAGGCCGGCGCGCGCGCGCAGCGCCAGCCTGCCGCCGAGCGACTGGGCGCGCTCGCGCATGCCGCACAAGCCGTTGCCGTGGCGGATGTCGGCCTCGCTGCGCGCCTGGCCGTCATCCAGCACGCGCAGCACCGCCACGCCGTGTTCCAGTCCCAGGGACACGCTGCAGCGGCGCGCGCCGGCATGGCGCACCACGTTGGTGACCGCCTCGCGCAGCGCCAGCGCCAGCACGTTCTCGGCGGCCGGCGCCAGCTCGAAACGCTCTACCTGTTCTTCCAGCGTGACGTCGGCCGCCGCCAGGCTGGCGCGGGCGCTTGCCAGCGCGTGTCCCAGCCCCTTCTCGCGGTAGCCCGTCACGGCGGCGCGCACTTCGGCCAGGGCCTGGCGCGCGCTGGTTTCGATGTCGCCCACTTCGCGCGCGCAGGCATCGACGTCGCGGTGCGCCAGCTTGCGCGCCAGTTCGGCCTTCAGCGCGATCAGCGAGAGCGAATGCCCGAGCAGGTCGTGCAGGTCGCGCGAGATGCGTTCGCGCTCGGCGATCGTGGCCAGGTGCTCGACCTCTTCCTGCTTGCGCATCAGCTCCTGGCGCGAGCGGCGCAGACGCGCATCCATGAAGGCGCCCATGCCCACCGGCAGGCCGGCGGTCAGGAGCGGCATCAGGAAGATGAAGCGCATCTGCCCTTGCTTGACCAGCAGCGAGACGAGCAGGCCGCAGCCGATCACGGCGCCGATGGCCAGCATGGCGTGCCTGAACTGCCTGATCCGTGCGGCCATGGCGCAGGCGAAGATGAAGAAGGTGGCCGCGCCGACGTTCCAGCGCACCCAAGCGGCGCCGAGCAGGCAGCCGGCCAGCATGCAGGCCGCCACCTGCCAGCCGCGCGCCCAGTAGCTGGCGAAGTACAGCGGCAGGAACAGCATCACGGTCAAGGCCAGCAGGGCCAGCTCGAGCGCCGTGGGCGTAACGTAGAAATACTTCCATCCCAGGTAGCCGAGACTGAGCAGCCAGAAGTAGGGCATCTTGCCCAGTTCGGGCGGGGTCCATGGTCCGGCCAGCACTTGCCTGATCTTGTTCATGTCGTGGGAGCGGTGACGGTTAATGTTCCAGCAGGCGCACGTCGGCGATCTCGAAGCGGTAGTCGCCCGGCTGCGGGCCGGCGTTGAATCCTAACATGGTGACGGCCGCCGGATCGATGCCCTTGAGCTCGCTGAAAGGCACTTTGACTTCCTGCCATTCCGGTCCTGCCGTGAAGCTTTTCGCGCCCGGGATCTGGACGCCCTGCGACATGGCGATCACCTGGTAGGTCTTGCCGTCTCCGCGCGCCTTGAAGCGCAAGGATTTGATCCCGCTCAGGTTCACCGATTGCATCGGCTGGGCGCCCGGCATGAAGGCCACGCCGGCCCAGGCGAATGGCAGGCCCGGCTCGACCTGCGCCGCGATCGCGAGCGGCACCTGGCCGTCCGGCAGGGCCGGCTGCACGGCCAGCTTGACGGTCGATTTGCCGCCGGCGAAGCTGTCGGTCGACGGCCCCCAGCCCATGCCGAACGGACTGGCCAGGCGCCCCTCGCTGAACAGGCTGATGCGGCCGTCCGCCGGCAGCGCCAGCCGCTTGCCCTCGGCCTGCGCCGCCTGCGCCACCTTGCGGCGCTGCTCCTCGACCAGCCCCTTGGCGCTTTCGCCGTCCTTCCAGACTTCGAGGATCTGGCGGGTCGCCCGGATATCGGCCGCCGGGTTGCCCTCGACCAGCAGCAGGTCGGCCTTGTAGCCCTTGGCGATGCTGCCGCGCTGGCCCAGCCTGAAGGCCCTGGCGGGCGCGCTGGTGGCGGCGGCCAGCGCCTGCACCGGGGTCAATCCGGCTTCGACCAGCGCCGCCAGTTCGCGGTGCATGCTGATGCCGTACTGGGTGCCCGGATTGCCGGCGTCGGTGCCGGCCAGCACCGGCACGCCGGCCTTGACCAGCGCCGCGGTCACCGCCTTGGGAGCGGCCAGCACGGCCGGACGCGCCTTGTTGCCGTAGCGCGCCTTGAGCGGGGCCTGGGCATCCTTGTCGAGCAGGCCGGCAAAAGCCTCGTTGGCGAGCAGGTCGTCGCCGCGATAGGCCGCCATGCTCTCCAGCACCGCAAAGGTCGGGATCACGAAGGCGCCGCGGCTGGCCGCCAGCCGCGCCAGCCCTTCGGCATCGCCGGATTCGCCCGGGAACAGGTGCACCAGCCCGTCGGCGCCGGCTTCCAGCACGGCGCGCGCATCCGCTTCGTTCCCGATATGGACCACCGCCAGCTTGCCGCGCCGGTGCGCCGCCACGATCACGGCCTTCACGGTCGCCATGTCGAGCGGCTTGAAGCCATGGCCGCCCTCGACGACGATCTTGATGAAGTCCGAGCCTTCGGCGATGCGGGCGTCCACGAACGCCTGCGCCTGTTCCGGCCCGGTGATGGTGGGGATGGGAATGCCGAACTGGGTGCCGTGCCCGTTCGGGGCGGTCACCAGGGTGCCGGCCGAGAACAGGTCGGCATGGCGCTGGTTGCGCTGCTCCGCCATCTCCTGCTTCGCCTTTTTCATCATGCCGACCTCGGTGAACATGTCGATCTGGGTGGTCACGCCGAACAGCAGCGGCAGCTCGTGGAAGCGGAAGGCGTGGGTGTGGGCGTCGATCAGGCCCGGCAGCAGCGTGCGCCCTGCCCCGTCGACCACGCGCGCGCCGCGTGGCGCCGGACCGCGGAAATCGGCATCGACGATGACGCCCTTGTCGAACAGGACCGAGCGGCGTTCGTGCACGCGCTCGCCGTCGAAGACGCGCACGTCCTGGACCAGGGTGGGGGCGGCGCCGGCGGACAGCGCCAGCATCAGGGCGGCAGCGGCGGACAGGACTTTCAGGGCGGTGGGCTTCATGGGTTCCTCGCATGGTGGGTGTGCAGCCAGTATGCGAAAAACCCGATGGCGCCTGTAGATGCAGGCGCCATCAGTTTGGCATGACAATTGTCATGTGCCCGGTAATGCGGCGGCCGGACTAGCCATTGTTGAGCAATGTGACGTTCGCGTCCGTGCTGTCGGTATAGATCCCCATGCGGGTCTTGCCCTTGAAGCGGTTGTTGGAGACGACCGTGGGGCTGCCGTAGATGTAAGCCAGGGCGATATGGGCCTGGAACGGGCTGGGCTTGCTTCCGCCTTTGCGCCGGTTCAGGACCGAGACGCTGCAGTTCGCCTCCAGCTCGTTGGAATCGACCGTGTGGCCGCCCGTGTCCGGCCACCTGGCCCGGTCGTGGCTGCCATACATCTGGATGCCGTTTCCTTCATTATCCGAGACCACGTTCCCGTAGATGGAACACTTGCTGGCCCCGTCGTCCAGGCCGATGCCGACCCCTTCCGATCCATTGTCCAGCGGCCCGCCATAGTTACGGTTGAAGCGGCAGGTGTTGTAGCGGATCGTATGGCCGGATACCGCGCCCTGGCCGGCCTTGGACGAGAGCTCGATGCCGCGGCCGTAGCAGGTGCTGGTCATGGCGCCGCCATTGGCATTGCAGACGTTGTGCTCGATGGTGCATGAGCGCGCAACGCCGCTGACATGAATGCCGAAATTCATGTTGTTGCTGCAGTTATTGTTGCCTACGTAGCTGAGATCCCCGCCATTGATATAGATGCCGGTCAGCATGCCGGTCACGGTGTTCTTGTCCAGTGTGGCAGCCTTGCCCCGGACCAGGTAGATGCCGATCGCCCCGCGGTTCGGGTTATGGGCGACACCGGATGGCGGAGAGACGCGGTTCCCGCTGATCACGAGCCGCGTCAGAAAGGCGTCGCCGTCGTAGCTTTCGCAGCGGATGCCGTACGAGGCCGCCGAACCGCCGCCGCGGTGGCGGACGGTATTGTCGAGCAGCTGGATATCGTCGACCGTGCGATCCCCCGCGACCAGGATCCCCTGGTTGCCATGGGCGGCGCCACAGCTGATGACGTCGAGCACACAGCCGGAGACGGTGACGTGGCTTTTGTCGACGATGTACACGCCGGCACAATTCGACCTCACCTGGCAATCTTCGAACACGCAGCCATTGCCGAGCCAGATGATCGCCGCGTCGCTCCCCTCCGGCAAGGCGGTATTGCGGATGTCGAGCTGGCGGTAGGTAACGAAATCGCGCTCCTTCCCGTGCACCGCGACCGAGGCGCCGCCGCCCGGTTTGGCGGGCGCCGCCGGCAGGACGATGACGGGCTTCGGCTGCGCGTCGTCGTCGGCGCCGTCGGATCGGTAATACGCGCCGATCGTGATGGGCTGCAAGGCGTTGCCGCTTGCCCCCACCTGGAAGACACCCGAATAAGTCGTGCCGCGCTTTTGCAGGTAGGTATGGCCGGGCAGCCAGGACACGCTGGTCCATGAGCGGAAAGGCCTGGCCAGCGTTCCCTCCCCCGGACCGGCGGCGCCCGGATCGATGTAATGCACCGTCGCGTCGCGTCCCGGCCGGGCCAGCGCGATCCTCGGCAGCACGCCGGCGACGCAAGCGCCGAGACCCAGCCGCGATGCGATCCGAAGGAAATCTCTTCTCTTGCCCATCACGGCTCCCTGCATCGGTATTCGACATGCAGGGCGCCGGTCGCGCCGGCCGCCCTGCCCCTTGCACTGTTAAATACTAGCAGATGGATGTAACAATAGCGGTTCCAGGATCGGTCAGCCCTTGCCGATCACCGTGACGTTCGCATCCGTACCATCGGTGTACACCCGCATGCTGGTTTTCCCTAAAAAGGTATTCTTGGAAACGACAGTCGGGCTGCCATAAATGTAGGCAAGCGCGATGTGCGCCTGGAACGGGCTGGGTGTCTTTCCTCCGCTGCGCCGATTCAGGACGGAAAAGCTGCAATTCGACTCCAGCCGGTTGGACTGGATCGTGTGCCCGCCCGTGTCCGGCCACCTGGCCCGGTCGCCGCCGCCGTACATCTGGATGCCGTTACCCTCGTTATTCGAGACGGTGTTCCCATAGATCGCACACTTGCTGGCACCATCGTCCACGCCGATGCCGACGCCTTCCGAACCGTTGTCGAGTGGTCCGCCATAGTTATAGTTGTAGCTGCAGGTGTTATAGCGGATCGTATGTCCGGATACCGCATCCTGGCCGACCTTGGACGACAGTTCGATGCCGCGGCCGTAATAGGTGCTGCTCAAGCTTCCGCCATTGGCATTGCAGACGTTGCGCTCGATGATGTACGCCTTGGCGAGCCCGCTGATATGAATTCCAAAATTCATATTGTTGCTGCAATTGTTATTGCCGACGTAACTGCGATCTCCACCGTTGAGGAAGATGCCGGTGAGCATACCGGTCACGATATTCCCATCCACCGTGGCAGCCTGGGCCTGGACGAGATAGATGCCGATCGCCCGGCGGTTCGCGTTGTAGGCGACACCCGGCGGCGGCGAGACGCGGTTCCCGCGGATTACCAGGCGCGTCAGGAAGCTGGCGCTATTGTAGGTCTCGCAGCGAATGCCGTACGACGTAGGCGAGCCGCCGCCGCGATGCCGGATCGTATTGTTGAGCAGGCGGATATCGTCCATATCGGTATTCCCAGCGGCCAGGATCCCCTGGTTGCCATAGGCCGGTCCGTTGCTGATGACGTCCAGCACGCAGTTGGACACGGTGACGCGATTTTTTTCGTAGATCACGATGCCGGCGCCGTTCGAGGTCAGCATGCTGTTCTCGACAACACAGTCATTGCCAAGCCAGATGATGGCCACGTCGCTGCCATCCGGCAAGCTGGTATTCCGGATGTCCAGGTGACGGTAGGTGACGAAGTCACGCTCTTGCCGGTAGGCGGCAATCGATGCGCCGCCGGCGGGCGTGGCCGGCGCACCCGGCAGGACGATCACCGGTTTCGGCTGCGCGCTGTCGTCGCTGCCGTCGGACCGATAGTAGGCGCCGATGGTGATGCGCTGCAGGGCCGTGCCGCTTGCCGACAGCTGAAAAACGCCCGAATACGTCGTGCCGCGCTTCTGCAGGTAGGTATGGCCGGGTGTCCAGTTGACACTGGCCCATGAACGGTAAGGATTGGCAAGCGTTCCGTCACCCGGACCGGCAACGCCCGGATCGATGTAATGCACGTTCGCGTTGAGTCCGGATTGTGCCCGTGCACGCCTCGGGAGCGCGCTCCCGAGGCAGGCGAAGACACCCACGCTGGAAGCAATCCGGAGGAAGGTTCTTCTCTTGCTCATCACGGCTCCTTGCATCGGGATTCGACATGCAAGGCGCCGATCGTGTCGGCCACGACCGGCGCGCATGCGCCCGGGCCGTCCCGTTCAGGGCCGTGCCCGCCAGACGATGCTACGCCTGGCGGTCCCAAGAGCACAACGACTTATTGTTAATTATCTTTCAGCTGAGTGGTGACAATACCACCGACGAGATCGGCGGGCCGCCTCAGGCGGGCGGCAGATTGTCCCACAGGTCGCCCGTCGGGCTGATGCGCGGCGCGGTGACGCCGAAGTGCTGGTAGGCCAGCGGCGTGGCGATGCGTCCACGCGGGGTGCGCTGCAGGTAGCCCTGCTGGATCAGGTAGGGTTCGAGCACGTCCTCGATGGTGTCGGCCGCCTCGCCGATCGCCGCCGCCAGGTTGCCGATGCCGACCGGGCCGCCGGCGAACTTGAACAGCACCGCCTCCAGCAGTTTACGGTCCATGACGTCGAAGCCGACCGTGTCGACGTCGAGCATCTTGAGCGCGCGGTCGGCCATCTCGACGGTGATCTCGCCGGTACCCTTCACTTCCGCATAGTCGCGCACGCGGCGCAGGAGGCGGTTGGCGATACGCGGCGTGCCGCGCGCGCGCTTGGCGACCTCGCGCGCACCCGCTTCGTTGATCGGGGCCTCGAGCAGCGCGGCGCTGCGGGCGACGATCTTGGTGAGTTCGTCGACGTTGTAGAACTCGAGGCGCGCCACGATGCCGAAGCGGTCGCGCAGCGGGTTGGTCAGCATGCCGGCGCGGGTGGTGGCGCCGACCAGGGTGAAGGGCTGCAGGTCGAGCTTCACGGAACGCGCGGCCGGGCCCTCGCCGATCATGATGTCGATCTGGTAGTCCTCGAGCGCCGGGTACAGGATCTCCTCGACCACCGGCGACAGGCGGTGGATCTCGTCGATGAAGAGCACGTCGTTCGGCTCGAGGTTGGTCAGCAGCGCGGCCAGGTCGCCGGGGCGCTCCAGCACGGGGCCTGAAGTCTGGCGCAGGTTCACCCCCATCTCGCGCGCGATGATGTGCGCCAGCGTGGTCTTGCCGAGGCCCGGCGGTCCGAACAGCAGCGTGTGGTCGAGCGCTTCGCGGCGCTTGCGCGCGGCGGAAATAAAAATCTCGAGCTGGTCGCGGATCTTGGCCTGGCCGACGTACTCGTCGAGCTGCTTGGGACGCAAGGCGCGCTCGATCGCCTCCTCGTTGGGCGAGGCCGGCGCCGCGTCGATCACGCGCTGCTCGGTGAAGTTGTCGGTCTGGATGCTCATGCCTTATTACGCTTTAGAGAGTGCTTTCAGGGCGAACTTGATGCCGTCGGAAACGCTGCTACCTGCCGGCATGTTCTTGATCGCCAGTAGCGCTTCCTTGTCAGAATACCCCAATGCGACCAGCGCATTGAGCACGTCGGCCTGGGCGTCGTCGCGCACCGCGCCGCCGACCACGCCGATGTCGGCGCCGAGTTTACCCTTCAGTTCGAGCAGCAGGCGCTCGGCGGTCTTCTTGCCGATACCCGGAATCTTCACCAGGCGGCCGGCTTCCTGCAGCGTGACGGCTTGCGACAGGTCGGCCACCGACATGCCCGACAGGATGGCCAGGCCCATGCGCGCACCGATGCCGGTGATCTTGATCAGCTGGCGGAACAAGGCCCGCTCGGAAGCGGTGCCGAAGCCGAACAGCAGGTGCGCGTCCTCGCGCACCACCAGGTGGGTGAACAGCACCACTTTTTCGCCGGTGTGCGGCAGGTTGTAGAACGTGCTCATCGGCACGTCGACTTCATAGCCGACGCCGTTGCAGTCCACCAGCACGTGCGGCGGCGCTTTTTCGAGCAGGATTCCGGAAAGACGACCGATCATGGCTTGTTATCCTATTGTTCTTAGACGAGGCGGCTGCGTTTCATGCGCAGCGTGCTGGTCGTGGGCGCCAGCGCCCCGACCAGCGATAGCGTGTCCATGCTGTGGGCGTGGCAGATCGCCACCCCGAGCGCGTCGGCGGCGTCGGTGCCCGGCAGCCCGGGGAGTTTCAACAGACGCGACACCATGTCCTGCACCTGGGCCTTGGCGGCCTTGCCGGTGCCGACCACGGCCTGCTTGACCTGCACGGCCGTGTATTCGGCCACGTCGAGGTCGGCGCCGACCAGGGCCGTGATGGCCGCGCCGCGCGCCTGGCCCAGCAGCAGCGTGGACTGCGGATTGACGTTCACAAAGACTTTTTCGATGGCCGCGCAGTTGGGGCCGTAGGCGGAGACGATTTCGCCCACACCGTTCAGGATCACCTTGAGGCGCGGCGGCAGCGCACCCGCGGTGCCGGTCTTGATGGTGCCGGACGCGATGTAGCGCAGCTTGGTGCCGTGTTTTTCAATGACGCCGAACCCCGTCGTACGCAGGCCCGGGTCGATGCCGAGAATAATCATTGTGGAATGATATACGGCTGCGGGGTGTTCGTGGGAAAAATACTGTGCAAAAACACAGTAGGGTGGTCGGCTTCGCCGACCGCGCGTTCAAATCACGTATGAAAATCGATGCGCGTCCATACCCACGATAGTTGAACGCGCGGACGGCGGAGCCGTCCACCCTACAGATGCAACAACTTAGTGGCGGAAGTGACGGGTACCGGTGTACAGCATCACCACGCCGCGCTCATCCGCCGCATCGATCACTTCCTGGTCACGCATCGAGCCGCCCGGGTGAATGACGCAGGTCGCGCCCGCATCCACCACCACGTCCAGGCCGTCGCGGAACGGGAAGAAGGCGTCCGAGGCCACTGCCGAACCGCTCAGGGACAGGCCGGCATTCTGCGCCTTGATCGAGGCGATGCGCGCCGAGTCGATGCGGCTCATCTGGCCGGCGCCGACGCCCAGGGTCATGCCGCCCGCGCAGAACACGATCGCGTTCGACTTGACGAACTTGGCCACGCGCCAGGCGAACATCAGGTCCTGCAGTTGCTGCTGGGTCGGCTGCTTCTTGCTGACCACGCGCAGGTCGCCCAGACCGACGTTCTTCGCATCCGGCGCCTGCACCAGCACGCCGCCGCCGACGCGCTTGAGGTCATAGGCGTTCTGGCCGTCGCCCAGCGGGATTTCGAGCAAGCGCACGTTCTGCTTGGCCGCCATGATTCCCCGCGCCTCGTCGGTGAACGAAGGTGCGATCAGCACTTCGACGAACAGCTTGGCCAGCGCTTCCGCGGCACGGCCGTCGACTTCGACGTTGAAGGCGATGATGCCGCCGAAGGCCGAGGTCGGGTCGGTCTGCAGCGCGCGGGTGTAGGCGTCCAGCGCATCGACGCCGATCGCCACCCCGCAAGGGTTGGCGTGCTTGACGATCACGCAGCCGGCCGGCTGGCCGAGGCCGCCCAGCGTCTTGACGCATTCCCAGGCCGCATCGGCGTCGGCGATGTTGTTGTACGACAGTTCCTTGCCCTGCAGCTGGCGGTAGTTGGCCAGCGCGCCCGGGGTGGCGACCAGGTCGCGGTAGAAGGCCGCGCCCTGGTGCGGGTTCTCGCCGTAGCGCATGTCCTGGACCTTCTCGAAGCTCATGTTCAGGGTTTGCGGGTAGCTCGAGCGGGTCGCGTGCGCGCGGTCTTCGCCCAGGCTGGTCAGGTAGTTGGTGATCGCGCCGTCGTACTGGGCGGTGTGGGCGAACACTTTTTTCGCCAGGCGGAACTTGGTCTCGTAGCTGACCGGGCCGGCGGTGGTGCCGGTGCCTTTCATTTCGGCCAACACCACGCCGTAGTCGGCCGGGTCGACGATCACGACCACGTCGCGGTGGTTCTTGGCGGCCGAGCGCAGCATGGTCGGGCCGCCGATGTCGATGTTTTCGATCGCGTCTTCCAGCGAGCATTCGGCCTTGGCGACGGTCTGCTGGAACGGGTACAGGTTGACCACCACCATGTCGATCTGCGGGATGCCGTGCTCGTCGAGCTTGGCAACGTGCTCCGGCAGGTCGCGGCGCGCCAGGATGCCGCCGTGCACCTTCGGGTGCAGGGTCTTGACCCGGCCGTCGAGCATTTCCGGGAAACCGGTGTAGTCGGCGACTTCAGTAACTTGCACGCCATTTTCCTGCAGCAGCTTGGCGGTACCGCCAGTAGACAGGATGTTGACGCCGAGGGCAGCCAGGGCCTTCGCGAAGTCGAGGACGCCGGTTTTGTCGGAAACGGAAATCAGTGCTTGTTTGATCATGGTGAGGCCTGTGGTTGAGAATTCTGACGCCCGGGCGCACGGACAGTGAAGCGGCCGCGCCCAGACGCACGGCCACGCCATGCAAAGAGCTTTAGAGGAGCCCGTGCTCCTGAAGTTTCTTGCGCAAAGTATTCCGGTTGATGCCCAGCATCTGCGCCGCGTGCGACTGGTTGCCGTCGGCGCGCGTCATGACCACTTCGAGGACCGGCTTTTCGACCGTCAGAACCATCATGTCGTAGATGTTCGTCGGCTTCTGCTCGCCCAGATCGTTGAAATAATCCTCGAGGCTTTTCTGGACGACTTCCTGGATACTTTCTTTGCTCATGTTCTCTGCTGCTTCATCCTGGTTAATGATTGCTCGCCGCGTTGTTGACGCAGCGTGTCCCCGTTTTATTCTGATTCTTATGACTGCTTTGTATGCTGCTGTTACTTATGCTGCCAGCGCCGCATCGGCAAGCTGCTCGGCCGGATGAACGGGGCGGTATTGTAACCGCTCGCCATGCCGGTGCTGCGATTTGAAAAACGCGTCGACCGCCGCCAGCTGCTCGGCGGTCGATTCCAGCAGGTTCATGCGCTGACGGAATTCTTCCCCGTCCGGCAAGTCCTGCACATACCACCCGATGTGTTTACGGGCGGTGCGCACGCCGACGTACTCGCCATAGAAGGCATAGTGCGCCGGCAGGTGTTCGTTCATCAAGCCGCGCACTTCCTCGACCAGCGGCGCCGGCAGGTGCTCGCCGGTGCGCAGGTAGTGGTCGATCTCGCGGCAGATCCAGGGGCGGCCCTGGGCGGCGCGGCCGATCATCACGGCGTCGGCGCCGGTATAGTCGAGCACGTACTTCGCCTTTTCCGGCGTGGTGATGTCGCCATTGGCGACCACCGGAATGCCGACTGCCGCCTTGACGGCGCGGATGGTGTCGTACTCGGCGTCGCCCTTGTAGCCATCGGCGCGGGTGCGGCCGTGCAGGGTCAGCATCGCAATGCCGGCCCCTTCGGCCATGCGGGCGATGCGCAGGGCGTTCTTGTTCTGGCGGTCCCAGCCGGTGCGGAATTTCAGAGTGACGGGGACGTCGACCGCCTCCACCACCGCGTGCAGGATGCGTTCGACCAGGTCTTCGTGCTGCAGCAGGGCCGAACCGCACCAGCTGTTGCACACCTTCTTCACCGGGCAGCCCATGTTGATGTCGATGATCTGGGCGCCGCGCTCGACGTTGAAGCGGGCGCAGTCGGCCAGGTCTTTCGGGTCGGCGCCGGCGATCTGCACTGCCTTCGGTTCCATTTCCCCGGCATGGTCGATGCGGCGCGCCGTCTTTTCGCTGGCCCACAGGCGCGGATTCGAGGCCGCCATTTCGGATACCGCGTAGCCGGCGCCCAGCTGCTTGCACAGCTGGCGGAACGGGCGGTCCGTCACCCCAGCCATGGGGGCGACGAAGACATTGTTACGCAGGATGTAAGGACCGATTTGCACAGCGGAAAGTCTCGAAAGTTTCTCGGGGAACCTAGTATTTTACCTCATTCGCTGCTCAAAATAGCGGCAGAATTTTTGCGGATTGTTGCGTGTGTGATATTGGCACGGGTTAAGAGTGGGGGTAGGCCACTACGCCAGGTCATCCAGCACCGCCGGCTGTAGGTGCGTCACCTCGCCCCAGCTCACCAGCTTCAGCGTCCCCTCCTCCAGCACGAACCGGTTCACGCTCGCATTGAGCACCTTGAAATCCCGCGGCGTCTCCAGCGACAAGCCCAGCGCCGCCCGGTAGGCACACTCCAGTACCCCGCCATGCGCCACCAGCGCGATGGTCTTGCCCGGATACGCCGCCGCATGCCGCGCGATCGCCGCCGTCACCCGCTCGTAGAATTCACGGAAGGTTTCGCCCCGGTTGGCCCCCGGCGGCAGCACGCCGTCGACGTCGCGCGCCTGCCAGGCTGCGAACGCGAGCGGGAAACGCGCCGCGATTTCGCTGTACAGCAAGCCTTCGAATCCGCCATAGCAGCGCTCGCGCAGCGCCGGATCGATGCCCACCTGCGCCCCGCGCACACGGGCGATGGCTTCGGCGGTCTGGCGCGCACGCTGCAGGTCGCTGGCGATGATGTGGTCGATCGGCTCGGCTGCGAGCGCCGCGCCCAGCAGGGCGGCCTGACGCTCGCCCTCGGCGTTGAGGGCGATGTCGAGGTGGCCCTGGAGGCGCTTCTCGGCATTCCAGGCGGTTTCGCCATGGCGGATCAGGAGGATGGTCGTCGGGGCGTTGGTGTTGTTATTCGAAGGCATGAGGTTCGTTTGCCCGAACCTCGCGGGTTCAGGTCGTCAATAAGGCTGCTACGTCAGGATTCAGGGAATACACGCCGAAGGTGCGCGCTTCGTCCAGGATATGCCCGCGGATGGCCAGGCGCAGCTCGGTGCCGCTGAAGCGGCCGACCAGCGGCAGGCGCGGGATGTCGAGGGCATACAGTGTAAACACATACGTATGCACGCGCTCGTCGTTCCAGGGCGGGCACGGGCCATCATAACCGTAATATTCGCCCGCCATGGTCGGGTCGCTCGCAAACCAGCCGGTGTAATCGTTGATGCCCTGGCGCAGCTGGTGCTCGGTGCCGTTCTTGATCGTGAACGGCACCAGCGGGCCCGGCTTGCCGTGCGGCGTGACCATGTCGGAGAACATGCCTTCGGCCAGCGATTTCAGGCAGACCGGAATGTCCACCAGCGACCAGTGGAAGAAGTCCACCCGCGGCAGCGCGGCGGGCACGGTCCGGCCTTCCTGGTTGACGTCGTCGCCGACGGACGGCACGTCGGGGTCGTGGCAGATCAGGACCAGGGACTTGGTGCCGGCGGGGACGTCGTCCCAGGCCAGGTGCGGACTGCGGTTGTCGGACAGCCTGACGTGGCTATCGGGATCGCCCACCGCGAATGCGCATCGCGGCGGGATCGGTCCGCCCTCGGTGAATGAATCGCTCCAGATTCGCATATGCCCTCCCAGCCCTCTTGCTATTGACCCCCGTTGACGGCAGGGGTTTCAGCGCTGGGCACCACCTACCGCGACAGGATCAACCTGCAGCCAGAAAGTGACGGGACCATCGTTGATGAGTGAAACTTTCATGTCCGCGCCGAATCTGCCGGTCTCGACAATGCCATGACGTTCGCGGGCCTGGCGCACGACATGGTCGAACAGGCGCCGCCCGTCCTCCGGCGCGGCGGCCGGCGAAAACGAGGGACGCGTGCCCGACTTGGTATCGGCGGCCAGGGTGAATTGCGGCACCAGCAGCAGGCCCCCGGCCGTGTCCGTGATGCTGCGGTTCATCTTGCCGGCCGCGTCGGAAAATACCCGGTAGCCCAGCAGCTTGGCCAGCAAGGCCTCGGCCTCGCGCTCGGTGTCGCCCTTCTCGGCGCACACCAGCACCATCAGGCCGGGCCCGATCGCGCCGACGATGTCGCCGTCGACGCGCACGCTGGCTTCGCTGACGCGTTGGAGCAGTCCGATCATCGCTGCGGCGAACCGGCCAGCGTCACGCGCGCGAACTTGCGCTTGCCCACCTGCATCACGAAGGTGCCGGCCGCCACCTGCAGGCCCTTGTCGCTGACCACGGCGCCGTCGATGCGCACCCCGCCCTGGTCGACCATGCGCATGGCCTCCGAGGTCGAGGCGCACAGGCCGGCCGCTTTCAGCAGCTGGGCCACGCCCAGCGGCGCGCCCGACAGCGACACTTCCGGCACGTCGTCCGGGATGCCGCCCTTCGAGCGGTTGACGAAGTCGGCCAGCGCATCGTCGGCGGCCTGGGCCGAATGGAAGCGTGCGACGATTTCCTTGCCGAGCGCCACTTTCGCATCGCGCGGGTTGGCGCCGCCGGCCACCTCGGCCTTGATGTTCTGGATCTCGGCGATCGAGCGGAAGGACAGCAGGTCGTAGTACTTCCACATCATGTCGTCCGAAATGCTCATCAGCTTGCCGAACATGGTGTTCGGCGCTTCGGTGATGCCGATGTAGTTGTTCTTCGACTTGGACATCTTCTCGACGCCGTCCAGGCCTTCGAGCAGCGGCATGGTCAGGATGCACTGCTGTTCCTGGCCATAGTTTTTCTGTAACTCGCGGCCAACCAGGAGGTTGAACTTCTGGTCGGTACCCCCAAGTTCCAGGTCCGATTGCAAAGCGACCGAATCATAGCCCTGCATCAAAGGGTAGAGGAACTCATGCACCGCGATCGGGGTCCCACTCTTGTAGCGCTTGGTGAAGTCGTCGCGCTCCATCATGCGGGCCACGGTGTAGCGCGAGGCGAGCTGGATCATGCCGCGCGCGCCCAGCGGGTCGCACCATTCGGAGTTGTAGCGGATTTCCGTGCGCGCGGCGTCCAGCACCAGGGAAGCCTGGCGGAAGTAGGTCATGGCGTTTTCCTCGACCTGCTCACGGGTCAGCGGCGGACGCGTAGCATTGCGGCCCGACGGGTCGCCGATCATCGAGGTGAAGTCGCCGATCAGGAAGATCACCTGGTGGCCCAGGTCCTGCAGTTGGCGCATCTTGTTCAGCACCACGGTATGGCCAAGGTGCAGGTCGGGCGCGGTCGGGTCCAGGCCCAGCTTGATGCGCAGCGGCTTGCCCGACTGTTCGGAACGCGCCAGCTTCTGGGCGAATTCGCTTTCGATCAGCAGTTCATCGACACCACGCTTGGCGATGGCCAGCGCCTCGAGCACCTTGTCCGTCAACGGCAGGGGGGCGGAAGAATGTACCGGAGCGCCGCTACCGGACAAGACATTCGAATTCATATGCGTATGGGATTTTCGTGTAGGAAATTTGCTAAGACGGTTGTAGGACCACTTCTTTTGGTATAATTCACGATCGTTTTTCAGTTTCCTGCAGAAAACTTTGCAGATCGATAAGAAACTGGATCCCTAGAAGTTCAGCCGCAAATTTTAACTGATTGCATGAACCCTATACATAAAATCACTGGCAAGAGCCTGCTCCAGCTGCTACCGCGAACGCGCAAGGCGCGCGTCGTGAGCGCCGGCGCCGCACTCCTGAGCGTGTTTGCATTTGGCGCAGTGGCAGTCGCCCCGATCGCTCCCGACGCGGCAGACATGCCGGTCACCTCGATCGAACAGAACCTGGAACTGCCGAACCTGGCAGACCAGATCGCCGCCCTCCAGCAAAACGAGCAGCAATTCATCCACGAGGAACGCATCCGTCCGGGCGACTCGATCGGCTCCCTCTTCAACCGTCTTGGCGTCAACGACGCCGACGCCCAGAAATTCCTCCGCACCGACAAGACCGCCCGCCGCCTGCTGTCGCTCAAGACCGGCAAGCGCGTCCAGGCCGAAACCGATGAACACGGCCTGCTGCTGTCGATGCGCGCCACGATCACGGACGGCAAGGCTGGCGATGCGCGCCAGATCACGGTCGAGCGCAAGGGCGAGAAATTCGTCGCCATGGAAGCCCCGGCCAAGCTGGAGCGCCGCGTCGAGATGCGTTCGCGCGAAATCACCACCTCGCTGTATTCGGCGACCGACTCGAATGTGGACGGCGGCAGCATGCCGGACTCGGTGGTCGGCCAGATGATCGAGATGTTCTCGACCAACATCGACTTCCGCTCCGACCTGAAGCGCGGCGACCGTTTCAGCGTCGTCTACGAAACCTTCTGGCTCGACGGCGAACTGGTGAAGACCGGCCGCATCCTGGCAGGCGAATTCGTCAACCGCGGCGTTGCCTACCAGTCGGTCTGGTACGAAGATCCGGTCACCAAGCAGGGCGGCTACTACAGCCTGGACGGCAAGGCACTGAAGAAAGCCTTCCTGAAATCCCCGCTGCAGTTCTCGCGTATCTCGTCGGGCTTCTCGATGCGCGTGCACCCGATCTCGGGCAAGTGGAAGGCGCACAAGGGCGTCGACTACGCCGCCTCGACCGGCACGCCGATCCGCGCAGTCGCCGACGGCGTCATCGATTTCGCCGGCAACAGCGGCGGCTACGGCAACCAGGTCGTCCTGAAGCACTGGTCGAAGTACAGCACCGCCTATGCCCACATGAGCCGCATCGCTCCGGGCATGCGCAAGGGTACCAAGGTCAGCCAGGGGCAAGTGATCGGCTACGTCGGCTCGACCGGCTGGTCGACCGGCCCGCACCTGCACTACGAGTTCCGCGTGGCAGGCCAGGCCCAGAATCCAGAGAAGTTCAAGTCGCTGGCCCAGCAGCCGCTGAGCCAGGCCGAGCTGGCCCGCTTCCGCATGGCCGCCGCCGAGATGAATCACCGCTTCTCGCTGCTCGCACCGAGCGGCAACGCGATGGCCGCACGCTAAGCCACTCCGCTTCTTCCAACGCCCCGCCGCATCTCGGATGCCGCGGGGCGTTTGCTTTACTGGCTCGCCTCCTCTTTATGCAGCAATCATGAATTCCATGAAATAGCAGTTATTTTGCTATACGCGAGAAGTTTTGTTGCCCTTTCCTTGCATTTCAATGCTAGCGTGAAAAGAGATCAACAATATAAGGAGACAGGCATGTTCAGGCTTTTCGCATTCATCCTGCTGGTCCTGGTCGGCGCACCGTCGCATGCCCAGCAGGCTTTTCCCTTCTATAACAAGCCGGGCAGCTTCGCGGTCGGCTTCCGCGTGGTCGGACAGGTGGACCCAAGCCGCAGCTATCCGGCGAACGCTCCGGAAGGGGCACGCAAGCCGCGCCCGATCCAGACGGCCATCTGGTATCCGGCCGCGAAAGGCGGGAAGCCGATGCGCTACGACGACTACCTCCAGCTGCTGGGCTGGGACGACGATTTCACCCGCTCTCCCGCGGAACGGGACAAGGTGCTGGCGGAGTGGCTGACATTCGTTAGCGAAGGCAAGCGTGACGCACAGCTCGCCGTGGAGCGCAAGGATGTGCGCTGGGCCGTGCGCGATGCGAAGGCGCTGCCAGGCAAGTATCCGGTGGTGATTTATTCGCCCAGCATCAGCAGCAATGTGTTCGAGAATGCCGAGATGATGGAATTTCTGGCCAGCCATGGCTATGTCGTGATCGCCAGCCCGGCCCTGGGTATCGACGAGCGCGGGCAGCAGAACGACCTGGCGCACGCCGAAGCGCAGGCGGCCGACATCCGCTTCCTGGTGAATTACGCGCAGTCGCTGCCGCAGGCCGACGCCAGCCGCCTGGCCGTAGCCGGCTTTTCCTGGGGCGGCCTGGCCAATGTGCTGGCCGCGGCCCAGGACGAGCGCATCAAGGCCTTGGTCTGCCTGGACGGCACGGTGCGCTACCGCCACGCCATGCTCGAAAAAGTGCCTTACCTGAAGCCGGAACAACTGCGCACGCCCCTGCTCTACCTGGCCCAGCGGCCGCCGCCCTTCGAGCGCGGGCTGAAGCACAAGCCGGACCACTCGGGCAGCATCCTGCAGAAGATGACGGGCGCCGACGTCTACCTGCTGACGATGTATGCAATGGAACACGTGTATTTCGGCACCAGCTACCTGCGCCTCGATCCGCTCGACTTCGGCGACTACAGTCGTGAGGAAATAGCCCAGTCCTATGCCCTGAGCGCGCGCTATGTCCTCAACTTCCTGAACGGCGCCCTGAAGGGCGAGCGCAGCGGCTTCGCCTACCTGATGAAGAAGCCCGAACAGCTTGGCATGCCGCGCCACAGTGTCGACAGCCAGTTTTTCGCGGCGCGTCCGTGAAGACGCGTTGAGTGAGGGCCATGGGATTATGCATCAGGTATTGCTTACGTCCTGGAGCAATGCTACCGTGAATTTATTTCATCAATGCAATAACAACCCGAGGAGATGCGTGTGCAAGAACAAGCGGAACTGGAATATGTCGGGTTTTGGGCCCGTTTCGGTGCGAGCCTGATCGATGGCATCCTGACGGCGATCGCCACCTTGCCGATATTGCTCGCCATTTATGGCATGGAATACCTTGACAATGAAACCTTGATCGCCGGCCCGGCGGACTTCGTCATCTCCTACGTGTTGCCGTCCATCGTCATCGTGCTCCTCTGGAGCAAATTTGCCGCAACGCCCGGAAAAATGGCCGTGGGCGCCATCATCGTCGATGCACGCACCGGCGGAAAACCGAGCACCAGCCAATATGTCATCCGCTACATCGGCTATTTCGTGTCGGCCATCCCCTTGTTGCTCGGTTACCTCTGGGCTGGCTTCGATCCCCGCAAACAAGCCTGGCATGACAAGATGGCCAATACCGTCGTGGTACGCCGCAAGAATGGCGCGGGGAATCCCGTTCATTTCGACCAGGCCCCGGCCTGAGCAGGCTCCCCGGACGCATCGAGACCATCCGGCCTGCTTCATCCAGCACGTGCGGCTTTCGCTATCTTGCTCGAGCGTTTAGTATGCGGGTCGGCGCCGCCTCCAGGCGCCGACCTGGCAAACCGGTGGCGGTTTGCATATCACGAGTGAGAACATGAGCGAGACCTCTTCCCTGATCATCGGCCTGATGTCCGGCACCAGCCTCGACGGCGTGGACGGCGTGCTGGCCGACTTCGCCGGCGGCGGCATCCGCAGCATCGCGGCAGCCTTCACGCCCTTCCCCGCCGCATTGCGCAGCGAGCTGATGGCGCTGCAATCCGCCAGCGAGAACGAACTCGAGCGCGAAGCCCTGGCCGCCAACGGCCTGGCCTTGTGCTACGCCGACTGCGTGCGCCAACTGCTGCCCCAGGCCGGCGGGCCGGTCGCGGCCGTGGCCGTCCACGGCCAGACCATCCGCCACCGCCCGGAACTGGGCTTCACGCGCCAGACCAACAACCCTGCCCTGCTGGCAGAACTGGCCGGCATCGACGTGATCGCCGACTTCCGCAGCCGCGACATCGCGGCTGGCGGCCAGGGCGCGCCGCTGGTGCCGGCTTTCCACGAGGCCGCCTTCGGGGAGCCGGGCACCGCCCGGGTGGTGGTCAACATCGGCGGGATCGGCAACATCAGCGTGCTGCACGGCGACGGCCGCGTCACCGGTTTCGATACCGGCCCGGGCAACGTCTTGATGGACCTGTGGATCGGCCGTCACCTGGGCAAGGCCTACGACGAGGACGGCGCCTGGGCCGCCGGCGGCAGCGTCCACCTGCCGCTGCTCGATGCGCTGCTGGACGAACCTTTCTTCCGCCAGCCGGCGCCCAAGAGCACCGGGCGCGACCTGTTCCATGACGCATGGCTGGATGCCAAGCTCAAGGGCTTCGGCGCACTCGCCGCGCAAGACGTGATGGCAACCCTCACCCGTCTGACGGCGGTGACGATCGCCGACGCCATCCGCGCCGAGCACGCGGGGGTGGATGCCGTGTACGCCTGCGGCGGCGGCGCCTACAACGCGACCCTGCTGCGCGAGATCGGCACGGCGCTGGGCGGCGCCACCGTGGCATCGACGGCGGCGCTGGGCATCGCGCCGAACCGGGTCGAGGCGCTGGCCTTCGCCTGGCTGGGCTGGCGCTTCCTGCAGCGCGAGCCGGGCAATCTGCCGGCCGTCACCGGCGCACGCGGCCCACGCATCCTCGGCGCGCTGTACCCCGCCTGAGCCCCCCGGGGGTCAGGTCTGACATTCGGACACGAGCTCAAGCGTTACGCGACTGTATTGCTCAGTCCGTGTCTAAATGTCAGACCTGACCCCGATGTAGGACACAGCCAGCTTTATAAAAGGAACGGCCCGGATGAACCGGGCCGTCGACTGCCCGGATCACCGGGCTGCCTGGGGGAAGATCAGGCGGAGAACGACGAACCGCAACCGCAGGTCGAGGTGGCGTTCGGGTTCTTGATCACGAACTGGGCGCCTTCGAGGTCGTCCTTGTAGTCGATCTCGGCGCCGACCAGGTACTGGTAGCTCATCGAGTCGATCAGCAGCTGGACACCGTTCTTTTCCATGGTGGTGTCGTCGTCGTTGACGATTTCGTCAAAGGTAAAACCATACTGGAAGCCGGAGCAACCGCCACCCTGCACGAAAACGCGCAGCTTGAGGTCGGGATTGCCTTCTTCCTCGATCAGCTGGGCAACTTTCTCTGCGGCGCTGTCGGTGAAGTTGATCGGAACGGGGATCGTGTCGTGCTCTTGCACTTCGGCGACTGCGGTCATGAAACACTCCTGGTGAATAGTCGAATTGCGCCCATTATAGACCGTTGGCGCAACTCATGCTGCCTACCCGGCCGTCAGGGACGGCTCGGCGTCGGCCAGATGAAACACCGGCTCGCCCGCGGGTTCGTGGGTCAGTTTCCCGGTCACGAGCGCCCCGCCATGCATCTCGAGCAAACGGTAATGTACATCACCATGTATGCGGCCTTTCGGCTGTAATTCAAGGAGTTCTGACGAATATACCGATCCGGAGATGTAACCGTTGACCACCAGGCTGGCGCAGCGCACCTCGCCTTCGATCCGGGCATGCTCGGAGACGATCAACATGCTGTCGGCGCCTTCCGCGGCGACCACGTTGCCGTGCACCTCGCCGTCGATGCGCAGTCCTCCAGTAAAGCACAGGTCGCCCTCGATCCGGGCCGAAATGCCGACCAGGCTGTCAATCTCGCTCTTTACTTGTCGACCAAACATGTTCCACCCCTTCCTGTAGGACGCCGACGGTCAATGCCGCGGCGCTGAAATCAACCTGTGCATCGGTCAATTTACCGTTCTCAACAAGAGTGGCCTTGATCTAGATCGCTTGGCGCGGCGTGTTGCCGGAATGTAGGAAGGAAGACGCCGCGCGGGCAGAAGCCGCGCGGCAGGGGAAGCCATTACGGCAGCAGTGCGACCTGCTTCAGGCCGGTCGCCTCATCCAGGCCGAACATCAGGTTCATGCACTGCACGGCCTGGCCCGAGGCGCCCTTGACCAAGTTGTCCTGCACCACCAGGATCACGACGGTATTGCCGCCTTCCGGACGGTGCAGCGCCAGGCGCAGCATGTTCGAGCCGCGGGTCGAGCGGGTTTCCGGGTGCGAGCCGAAGGGCATCACGTCCACAAACGTGCTGTCCTTGTAGGTGTCCTCGAACAGGGCCTGCAGGCCTGCATCGTCGATGTCCTCCGTCAGGCGCGCGTACAGGGTCGCGTGCATGCCGCGGATCATCGGCACCAGGTGCGGGGTGAAGATCAGGCCGACCTTCTGCTCGGTGTAGCGCGCCAGCTGGGCCGAGGTTTCCGGGGTGTGGCGGTGGCCATGCACGCCGTAGGCCTTGAAGTTGTCGCTCGCTTCCGAGAACAGCGTGCCGATCTCGGCCTTGCGGCCGGCGCCCGAGACGCCCGACTTGCAGTCGGCGATCAGGCTGCCCGCGTCGATCAGGCCGGCCTTGAGCAGCGGCACGAAGCCGAGCTGCATGGTGGTCGGGTAGCAGCCCGGGTTGGCGATCAGGCGCGCGCCCTTGATATCGTCGCGGTTCAGTTCCGGCAGGCCGTACACGGCTTCCTCGATCAGTTCCGGGGCAGTGTGCGGGATCTTGTACCACTTCTCGAAGGTGGCCTGGTCCTTCAAGCGGAAGTCGGCCGCCAGGTCGATCACCTTGACGCCGGCCGCCAGCAGCGCCGGGGCCTGGGCCATGGCGACGCCGTGCGGAGTGGCGAAGAACACCACGTCACACTGGGTCAGGTCGGCCTTGTCCGGGCTCGAGAAAGCCAGGTCGACGACGCCGCGCAGCGAGGGGAACATGTCCGCGACCGGCAGGCCGTCTTCCTTGCGCGAAGTGATCGCGGTCAGTTGCACGTCGGGGTGCACGGCCAACAGCCGCAGCAATTCCACGCCCGTGTATCCGGTTCCGCCAACGATGCCAACTTTGATCATGTTCTGTTCCTTCGTGATGTGAGAATGACCTTTTCAGGACGAGGCTGCATTTTAACAGCCATGAAAAATGCGTGCGCCCAAGGGCTTAGGGGCAGAAAGTGATGTGCAAAGGATATTTGCATAAACGGCTCAGCATGCAAATATTCTTTGCTGCGTTGCCTCGGCCATTTGACGATGCTATGTTGGACTATTATTGGCAACGGATTCGTCCCCAGATCGAGGCATATGATTCGCGAACGACAGCAAATGCAGCATCGCACCAGCTTCCCCTGGCACCCAAGGAAGTCCAGCTCGACGGCCGAGCTGATCGCACGCGTACTTCATGTGCTCGTTGGCCTTGCCCTGTTCTGCGGCTCGGTCTGGGCCGCGGCCTACATCGACAGTCCCTACCAGGTGATCTACATCGTCACGATGCTGCTCAGCCTGCTGATGATCGGAAGCGGCCTGTATGCCAGACGGGAAACGGTGTTCAAGGCGTTCCTGGGATATTGGTGCTGAGGTAAGGCCTCAAAAGCAAAAAGCCGCCCACCTTGCGGAGGACGGCTTTCGCAGCAGCAGCGTCCGAAGACGCTGCCAGCCAGCAGGGGAAACGAATTAACGCTTCGAGAACTGCTTTGCGCGGCGTGCTTTACGCAGGCCGACTTTCTTACGCTCGACTTCACGGGCGTCACGGGTGACGAAACCGGCACGTGCCAGGTCGCCCTTGAGGCCTGCGTCGTAGTCGATCAGCGCGCGGGTGATGCCGTGACGGACAGCGCCAGCCTGGCCCGATTCGCCACCGCCGTGCACGTTAACCTTGATGTCGAAACGCTCGACGTTGCCGGTCAGTTCCAGCGGCTGACGGATGACCATCAGGCCGGTTTCGCGCGAGAAGTATTCCGACGCCGGCTTGCCGTTCACGATGATCTGGCCGGTGCCGGCCTTGATGAACACGCGAGCGACTGCACTCTTGCGACGGCCGGTGCCGTAGTTATAGTTACCGATCATGTCAGTTCCTTAGAGGGTCAGTGCTTGAGGTTGCTGTGCTGCGTGCGGGTGGGTGCCTTCCGCGTACACTTTCAGCTTCTTGATCATGGCGTAGCCCAGCGGGCCCTTCGGCAGCATGCCTTTGACAGCCTTTTCCAGGGCACGGCCCGGGAAGCGCTGTTGCATTTTCAGGAAGTTGGTTTCGTAGATACCGCCCGGGTAGCCCGAGTGACGGTAGTAGGTCTTCTCGGTGGCCTTGGTGCCGGTCACGCGGAGCTTGCCTGCATTGACGACGATGATGTAGTCGCCGGTATCGACGTGCGGAGTGAACTCCGGCTTGTGCTTGCCGCGCAGTCGGAGTGCCACTTCGCTGGCAACACGTCCGAGGACCAAGTCCGTCGCGTCAATCACAAACCAGTCGCGCTGGACTTCATGGCCCTTAGCGGAAAAAGTTTTCATGTTGACTTCCTAATAGGTTAAATGCTCACTGTGGTGGTTCCGCCCTTGCTGCAGCGGACTCTGCCTTATTATTTCCCCGAGCAAAGGGAAAGCCCACGATGATAGCCGAACAGCGGTCAGTCCGTCAATCCAGGCATCACCGCCTGTCGCATTTTCGGCCAGCTTCACTGATCTATTTCTTTCCTTCAAATCAAAGCCTTCCCGCTTCGCATAATTTCATGCGATGGTGCAACAAGTCGTTGACCGTCAAAACGATGCCACTCTACTATGCAGGCGTCCTTTGAGGAGATTGTGTGAAGACAAGATCGTTACTGCCCGCCCTGCTGCCGGCCGCCGCCCTCTGGCTCGGCGCCAGCGCCGTGGCCAGCGCATCGGCGCCGCCCGCCAAGACCGCGCCCGCCGCCACCCGCAACTGCCACCTGCCCGGCGTGACCGACACCCTGCAATGCGTCACCCTCGAGGTGCCGCTGGACCATGCCAGGCCGGCCGGCGACAAGCTCAAGCTGCACGTCACGGTCGCGCCGGCGCACCGCAAGGGCGTGCGCAACGACCCGCTGTTCGTGCTGGCCGGCGGCCCCGGCCAGGCCGGCAGCGAAGTCGTGCAGATCCTGCCGACCGCGTTCGGCCGCGTGCGCGCGACCCGCGACATCGTGTTCATCGACCAGCGCGGCACCGGCCTGTCGGGCAAGCTCGATTGCAAGAGCAAGCCGGAACACGAGCGCATGACCGAAGACCAGCTGGAAGCGGAACTGCGCGCCTGCATCGCCGCCACCCGCGCGCCCTTCAGCGCCTACACCACCGAGGCCGCCGCCCGCGACACCGAACTGGTGCGCCGCGCGCTCGGCTACGGCGCCGTCAACGTATTCGGCGGCTCCTACGGCACCCGGCTCGGCCAGGCCTATGCGCGCCTGTATCCGTCCAGCGTGCGCAGCCTGGTGCTCGACGGCGTGGCCGCGCCCGACCAGGTGATCCCGGCCGGCGCCCGCGACGGCCAGGCCGCGCTCGACAAGATGTTCGACCAGTGCGCCAGGGACGCCAGCTGCAACAAGGCCTTCCCGAACCTGCGCGCGCAGTTCGAGGGCCTGGTGGCCAAGCTCGAAGCGGCTCCCCTCAAGCTGACGCTGCCGGATCCGCGCACCGCGCAGCCGGTCGACGTGACCATGACCGCCGCGCGCTTCCTCGGCACCGTGCATGGCATCCTGTATTCGCCGGCCGACGCCCGCCGCCTGCCCTTCCTGATTCAGAGCGCGTCGCAGGGACGCTGGCAGCCTTTCGTGGCGCGCCAGAACCTGGCCGCCGACTTCGGCAGCGACGGCCAGATCGCGATGCTGCTGCACCTGGCGGTGGTGTGCGCCGAAGACGTGCCGCGCATGACGCCCGAACTGCTCAAGTCCGACGCCGGCAAGCTGACCAAGACGCTGGCCGACAAGATGCCGGCCATCTGCAAGTCGCTCGACGTCCCGGCCGTGCCCTACAAGGAACCGACCCGCATCGAGGCCCCGGCCTTGCTGCTGTCCGGCGCGCTCGATCCGGTCACCCCGCCGCACCGCGCCGTCGCCGCCGCCAGGTACATGAGCCGCGCCCAGCACGTGGTGGTCGACAGCCTCGGCCACGGCGTCTCGCAGCTCGGCTGCGCGCCGCGCCTGCTGCGCACCTTCCTCGACAAGCCGCAGGACAAGCTGGACACCAGCTGCCTGAAAGAGATTCCGCTGCCCACCTTCCAGCTCGGCAGCGCCGGCCCGCAACCTTGAGAGCGCCAGAACATGATTGAAGTCCACGATGTACGCAAGAGCTTCGGCGCCGTGAAGGCGCTGGGCGGCGTCAGTTTCACCGCGCGCGACGGCCAGATCACCGCGCTGCTCGGCCCCAACGGCGCCGGCAAGACCACCCTGCTGCGCACCCTGGTCGGGCTGCTCAAGCGCGACCAGGGCACGATCGCGATCGACGGCATCGATCCGGAGAAGGACCCGATGGCGGTGCGCCGCAGCATCGGCTTCCTGACCGACCAGTTCGGCCTGTACGAGCGCCTCAGCACGCGCGAATACCTCACCTACTTCGGTGAACTCAACGGCATGGACCGCCCCGCCATCGCCAGGCGCATCGAGGAAGTCTCCGCGCTGCTCGGCATGGACGACATCCTGACCCGCCGCAACAAGGGCTTTTCGCAGGGCCAGCGCATCAAGGTGGCGCTGGCGCGCACGCTGCTGCACCGTCCCCGCCACCTGCTGCTCGACGAGCCGAGCCGTGGCCTGGACGTCATGAGCACGCGCGCCTTGCGCACCGCGCTGGGCGCGCTGCGCGCCGAAGGCTGCTGCGTGATCATGGCCACCCACGTGATGCAGGAAGTGACGGCCCTGTGCGAGGACGTGATCGTCATCGCCGGCGGCCAGACCGTGGCCCAGGGCTCGCCCGATGAACTGTGCCGGCGTACCGGCATCGCCAACCTGGAAGACGCGTTCGTGCACCTGGTCGGCACCGAGGAAGGAATCGCATGAAATCCAGGCTGTTGGTCGTCTACCTGAAAGAGCTGCTCGAGACCCTGCGCGACAAGCGCACGCTCGGCATGCTCGCCATGTTCACCCTGCTCTACCCGGTCCTGTTCGGCTTCATGCTGAACCAGATGATCGAGAAAAGCACCAAGGCCGAACGCGAAGGCATCGAGCTGGCGGTCATCGGCGGGGCCAAGGCGCCGACCCTGATGTCCCAGCTGGGCCAGAAGAACATCACGGTCAAGGAGACTCCGCCGATGGACGAAGAGGCCATCGGTGAGCTGCTGCGCGGCAAGAAGGTGGCGGCGGTGCTGCGCCTGCCGGACGACTTCACCGAGCAGTACTACGCGATGCGCCCCGCCCGGCTCGAGATCTGGTACGACTCCGCCAGCGAGACCGGCGGCCAGCGCCGCGACGTCGAAGACGTGCTGGAGGCCTATGGCGCCAACGTGGCCGGCGCGCGCCTGCTGGCGCACGGCGTGTCGCCGGCGGCCCTGACCCCGATCCTGGTGCAGCGCTACGACACCGGCACCAATGCCTCGCGCTCGGCGATGGTGGTCGGCAGCATCATGGGCTTCCTGTTCTTCCCGGCCTTCATGCTGTGCCTGTCGGCCGCGGTCGACAGCACCGCCGGCGAGCGCGAGCGCCGCTCGCTCGAAGTGCTAATGGCGCAGCCGGCCCGGACCTGGGAACTCATCGGCGGCAAGTGGCTCGCGGCCAGCACCCTGGGCATCGTCGGCGTCACCCTCGAGCTGATCCTGGCGCATGCGGTCTTCAAGTGGCTGCCGCTGGAGGAGATCGGCATGTCCTGGAGCCTGGGCTGGGGCCAGCTGCTGCTGGTGTGCCTGGTCACGGTGTCGCTGTCGCTGCTGGCCGGCGCGCTGTACGTCGCGCTGGCGATGAACGCCAAGACCTTCAAGGAAGCGCAGACCATCCTCAGCATCGTGGCCATCGTGCCCCTGGTTCCCGCCATGGTCGTGTCCTTCCTGGACCTGAAGACCGCGGACTGGATGTACCTGGTGCCGATGCTGTCGAACCAGACCCTGATCAAGGAAGCCTCCAAGGCCGGCGACATCGGCGTCCTGCCCTACCTGCTGACCTTCCTGTGCTCGGCGATTCCGGCCCTGTTGATCGTGGCCTTCGCCAGCTGGCGCATGAAGAGCGAGCGCTACGTGCTGGCCGTCTAAGACCTGTCGATCCGGGGCGCCTGCACGGGCGCCCCGCCTGCCTTACAATGCTCCGCAGTCAATCCACAGCGGAGAAATCGAATGGAAGTGAAAGTCAGCTGGAACGGCCCGTCGGGCATGAGTTTTCGCGCCGAGACCGGCAGCGGCCACATGGTGGCGATGGATGGCGCGCCCGATGGTGGCGGCCACAACCTGGCGCCGCGCCCGATGGAGATGGTGCTGGTCGGCACCGGCGGCTGCACCGCCTATGACGTGGTGCTGATCCTCAAGCGCGGCCGCGAGGACGTGCGCGGCTGCGACGTGACGCTGCAGGCCGAGCGCGCGGAGACCGATCCGAAGGTGTTCACCAGGATTAACTTCCACTTCACGGTCACGGGGCGCAACCTGAAACCGGCGGCGGTCGAGCGCGCGGTCAGCCTGTCGCACGACAAGTACTGCTCGGCGTCGATCATGCTGGCCAAGACGGCCGAGATCACGCACACGGTGGAAATCGTCGAGGTCTGATCAGATCCGGTAGGCGGTCGTCGTCATCACCTTCGACATCGCCGTCATCAGCATCCGCACCAGCAGCGGCGTCTCGGCCGCGCCCAGCGCCGCGGCCTTCGCGCCGTGGGCGATTTCGTCGACCCGCATCTGCTCCACGATCGCGCGCGACTTGGCATCCTGCGGCGGCAGGTCTTCGAGGTGGCGGTTCAGGTGCGCCTCGACCTGGCGCTCGGTCTCGACCACAAAGCCCAGGCTGTGCGGGTCGCCCAGCTTGGCCGCGATGCTGCCCAGCACATAGGAACCCGCATACCACAGCGGATTGAGCAGGCTCGGCTGCGAGCCCAGCTCGGACAAGCGCTCGGCGGTCCAGGCCAGGTGGTCTTCTTCCTCGCGTGCCGATTGCTCGAACTGCTTGCGGATCGCCGGGCTCTTGCCGAAGCGCGCCTGCGAGTCGTACAGCGCCTGCGCGCACACTTCCCCGACGTGGTTCACACGCATCAGGCCCGCGCTGTGGCGGCGCTCGTCGTCGCTCAGTTCGCAGTCGGTGGCATGCGCGCCCGGGTTCGGGCGCGAGGACGCGGCGACGCCGCCGACCACGCGCAGGGCCTTGTCGAAGCCGGCGATCAGGTCGTCGAGGGAGGAGTTGGAACGGTATGCGCTCATGATGTTGTCAAATGCGATATGCGAAAACATCATTATAGGCCCAGCCGCGTCCCTTAGGCGCCCGCGCTCCGCGGCTCCCCGTCGGCCTTCCTCCGGGCGATCCAGTCCGCCAGCGGCCCCGCCGCCTCCAGCCCGGAGATGTTCTTCGCCACCCCCAGGTTCAGCTCGAGCAGGAAGGGAATCGACGCGGCCGGGATTTCCGGGCAGTGGCGCCGGAAGGCGTCCATGAAACGTTCGGATTCGACGGTCGGCATCACCTTCGCGCCGCTCATGTACTGCAGCACGCTGGTGATGGTATGGCCCTTGCCGAGGGTGTGGTAGATGAAGCGGTTGAAACCGCGGTCAACCTTCTTGAAGTCGATCGCCTCCTCGGTCATCAGCGCGGCCAGGTAGAACAGGCCCAGCGACACCCGGAACCAGTCGAGCGACTCGCTCCGGTCGCGTCCTTCGCGCATCAGCGCCAGCAACTTGTCCTGGATGGCCTTGTTCATCCTGTCATTATCCATGTTTCCAGGCTTTACGCGAGTAATGTTTATTTAAGGAAAGTATTGCTGCGCTTTGTCATCCGTTCTGTCAGCGGATTATGCAGTCTGGACCATCAAAGCGTCCGTGCGTCGCGAAGTCGCCACAAACCGCAAGACAATTTAATACAATGCAAGTGTTGAAAAAGGTTTATATGCACGCTTGAGGAAATGGCATGGAATTAAAAATCCGCAATTTGTCGAAGACCTACGCCAATGGCGTGGTCGCGCTCGACCGTGTCACCCTGACCATCCCGGCCGGGATGTTCGGGCTGCTCGGTCCGAACGGCGCCGGCAAATCGACGCTGATGCGGATCCTCGCCACCCTGCAGGAGTGCGATTCCGGTTCGGTGTTCCTGGACGACATCGACGTCCTCGACGAAAAGGACGAAGTGCGCCGCATGCTCGGCTACCTGCCGCAGGATTTCGGCGTCTACCCGAAAGTAACCGCTTACGAACTGCTCGACCATTTCGCCCAGCTCAAGGGCCTGTCGCACAAGCACCGCAGGCGCGAGGTGGTCGACGGCCTGCTGCAGCAGACCAACCTCTGGGAAGTGCGCAACCAGCGCCTCGGCACGTTCTCGGGCGGCATGCGCCAGCGCTTCGGCATCGCCCAGGCCCTGCTGGGCGACCCGCGCCTGATCATCGTCGACGAGCCCACCGCCGGCCTGGACCCGCAGGAGCGCGTGCGCTTCCATAACCTGCTGTCCGAGATCGGCGAGGACAAGACCGTCATCCTGTCGACCCACATCGTGTCCGACGTGGCCGACCTGTGCGCCAACATGGCGATCATCCACAAGGGCCACGTGCTGCTGTGCGGCGACCCGCAGGAACTGACCTACGAGGTCGAGGACTACATCTGGGCGCGTTTCGTCACCAAGCAGGAACTGCCGGTGTTCCAGAAGCGCCACCAGGTCATCTCGACCCGCCTGCTCACCGGCCGCACCCTGATCCACGTGTATGCCGAGACCGACCCGGGCGACGGCTTCGAGCCGGCCCGCGCCAGTCTGGAAGACGTCTATTTCGCCACCATCGCCGGCAAGTTCACCGCCGCCGCCACGGGGACCTGCTAGGCCATGCGCCCGCTGTTCGCCATCGCCGGCTTCGAGGCACGGCAGCGGCTGCGCCTGCTGTCGACCTGGATCTACTTCGGCATCTTCCTGGCGCTGGCGATGCTGTGGATGGCGGCCGCGGGCGGCGCCTTCCGCGACGCCATCGTCACCTTCGGCGGCCGGGTCCTGATCAATGGGCCGCGCCAGATCGCCCTGACTGCCGCCTTCCTCGGCTGCTTCGGCGTGATCGTGGTGGCGGCCGTGATGGGCCGCTCGGTGCAGCAGGACTTCGAATACGAGATGCAGCACTTCTTCTTCAGCGCGCCGATCCGCAAGGCGGACTACGTGCTGGGACGCTTCCTCGGCGGCTTCGCCACGCTGGCCGTGATCCTGTCGAGCATCGTGCTGGGCGCCTGGCTCGGGACCTTCATCCCCGGCATCGAGCCCGACCGCCTGGGACCGGGCGGAGTGGCGAACTACCTGCTGCCCTACCTGCTCACGCTGCTGCCCAACACCTTCATCTTCGGCGCCCTGTTCTTCGTGCTGGCCGCGCTGTCGCGCCGCATGTTGCCGGTCTACGTGGCCAGCATCGTCATGATGATCGGCTACATCGTCGCCCCGTCGCTGGCGCGCGACCTCGACTACAAGACCCTGGCCGCGCTGATGGATCCCTTCGGCACTACCGCCCTGATCCGCCTCACCGAATACTGGCCGATCGCCGAGCGCAACACGCGCCCCGTCACGCTCGAAGGCGTGTACCTGGTGAACCGCCTGATCTGGGTCGGCTTCGGGCTGGCGGTCCTGCTGTTCGGCTACTGGCGCTTCCATGCCACCGGCAACGTCGACGCGCGCCACAGGAAGGGCCCGCAGCCGGCCGACACCGCCGCCGACGCCACCCCGCAGCTGTCGCACACGGCCATCGACACCCGCGAGCCGCCCGACTTCGAGCGCCGCAGCCTGGCGCTCCTGCTGGGCAAATCGGTGCTGTACAACCTGCGCGAGTCGAGCAAGAACATCTATTTCCTGGCACTCGGCGTCGCCGGCGCCCTGATCCTGGCCGCCAGCGCGCTCGACCTCGGCTCGATCTACGGCACCAATACCCTGCCCGTCACCTACATGGTGCTGGACCTTATCCGCGACGTGTTCGCGCTGTACATGCTGGTGGTGACCACCCTGTTCGCCGGCGAGATGGTGTGGCGCGAGCGCGAGGCGCGCATGGCGCAGATGCTGGACGCGATGCCGGCGCCGACCTGGCTGCCGCTCGTGGGCAAGACCCTGGCCCTGGTCGGCCTGCAGGCCCTGCTGCTGGTGAAGGCCATGCTGGTCGGCATGCTGATCCAGCTGTTCAAGGGCTATTTCGGGCTCGAGCCGGGCCTCTACCTGCGCTTCCTGTTCACGGTGCTGCTGCCGCAGTACGCGCTGCTGGCGGTGGCCGCCATCGCGATGCAGGTGATCGTCAACAACCGCTACCTGGCCTACTTCATCCTGATCGCCCTGTACCTGGTGCTCGGGACCGCGCGCGGCTTCGGCTTCGACCACCCGATGCTGGTGTACGGCAGCACGCCGTCCTTCACCTATTCGGCCATGAACGGCTTCGGCCATTATCTGCTGCGCGAGCACCTGTTCCAGCTCTACTGGAGTGGCCTGGCCCTGATGCTGATGGTGGCGGCGCGGGTGCTGTGGGCGCGCGGCGTCGACAGCGGCTGGCGCGAGCGCCTGCGCCTGGCGCGCCGCAATCTCTCCAGGCCGGTGCTGGCCGGTTTCGGCGCGGGCCTCGTGATCTTTGCGGGCACCGGCGCGCTGCTGGCCTACGAGCTGCATGCCGGCGGCTACCTGACCAGCGCGCGGCAGGAGAGCCTGCGCGCCGAGTACGAGCTGCGCTACCGCCGCTTCGCCCGGCTGCCGCAGCCGCGCATCGCCAGGGTCGACCTGCAGGTCGACATCCGCCCCGAGACGCGCAGCCTGGCCGTGAAGGGCTTCTACCAGCTGGAGAACCGCACCGGAGCGCCGCTGCGCGACGTCGTCCTGTACCAGCAGCGCGGCGCCGAATTCGTCCTCCGTTTCTCGCAGGACGCGCGCCAGATAGCGGCCGATCCGGAGCACGGCTTCTACCTGTACCGCCTGGCCGAGCCCCTGGCGCCGGGCGCGCGCATGGCGCTCTCGTTCAGCCTTCGCTACCGGCCCGGCGGCCTGCTCGGCATCGGCCGCGACACCCCGGTCGTCGAGAACGGAACCTTCTTCAGCAACGAGGTCATGCCCCGCATCGGTTACCAGCCGTCCGTCGAGCTGGTCGACGACCGCGACCGCAAGCGCCGCGGCCTGGCGCCGAAGGATCCGCTGCCCGCACGCGACGACCCGGCGGCACGCGCCAACAACGTGCTGGGCACGGACGCCGACTGGATCGGCTTCGACGCCGTCGTCGCGACCTCTCCCGACCAGATCGCGATCGCCCCGGGCACGCTGGAAAAGGAATGGCTGGACAAGGGCCGGCGCTATTTCCACTACCGGATGGACAAGCCGGTCCTGAATTTCTATGCCATCCAGTCGGCGCGCTACGAAGTGCGGCACGACCGCTGGCAGGACGTGACCATCGACGTGTTCTACCATCCGGGCCACGACGCCAACGTGGAGCGCATGATCCGCGGCGCCCAGGCCGGCCTGGAATACGCCTCGCGCAACTATGGCCCCTACCCGTTCGGCGAACTGCGCATCGTCGAGTTCCCGCGCTACGCGTCCTACGCGCAGGCCTTCCCGGGCACCATCCCGTTCTCGGAAAGCATCGGCTTCATCGCCCGCATCGACGACGATTCGCCCAAGGACATCGACTATCCCTTCTACGTCAGCGCCCACGAGACCGCGCACCAGTGGTGGGGCCACCAGCTGGCCGGCGCCAACGCGCGCGGTTCCAGCGTGCTGTCGGAGAGCCTGTCCGAGTACACCGCGCTGATGGTCATGAAGCGCGCGGTCGGCGGCCAGAAGATGCGCCGCTTCCTGCGCTACAACCTGGATGCCTACCTGATGGGCCGCGCCACCGAGCGCCGCAAGGAACTGCCGCTGGCGCAGAACGAGAACCAGGACTACATCCACTACCGCAAGGGCAGCCTGGCGCTGTACCTGCTGGCCGACATGCTGGGCGAGGATGTCGTCAACCACGTCTTGAGCAGCCTGCTGCAGGAACACGGCGCCAAGGGCGCGCCCTACCCGACCGTGCTGGCCCTGCTCGACCGGCTGCGCGCCGTGACGCCGCCCGACAAGGTCTATCTCATCGACGACCTGTTCGAGCACATCGTGCTGTACGAGAACCGCGCCGACAGCGCCAGCGCGCGCCGGCGGCCGGACGGCAAGTTCGAGGTCACGATCCGGGCGCATGCCGGCAAGGTGCGCGCCGGGGAACTGGGCGACGAGCAGCCGGCGCCGCTCAGGGACTACATCGAGTTCGGCGTCGACGACCGCAACGGCAACCCGTTGGCGCGCGAACGGCGCCTGGTCGACAAGGCCAGCCAGACCGTGACGCTGGTGGTCGGCGGGCGTCCGGCACGGGCCGGCATCGATCCGGACAACAAGTTAATTGACAGAAAACCAACGGACAATATGGTTCCAGTCGACAACCCATAAAAGCCACGCTATTATTTCAAAAATATTACTGGAAGGAGCATCATGTCGAACCTGGTTGCCGAGATCGCGGATAAGATCCAGATGCTGAGTGCTGAGGAAAAGCACGCGCTGGTGCGCATGCTCCTCCAGGATATCGATGGTCCTGACGAGGATGCCGATGAAGCCTGGCACAATGAAGTCATACGCCGCGTCAAGGCGATCCGCAACGGCGAGACCGCCATTCGCGCGCTGCAGGAATGGCAGGAATAAGGCCGGGCCTGACGATGCGACACGAGAAACCGCGGCCTGGCCGCGGTTTTGCATTTCAGCGGGCGCTCTCGTACGTACAGCCCTGATGAGGCAGTTGTTCGCTCCCTGCCTGCTGGCCCTGCTGGCCGTCGGCGTCCCGGCCGCGCAGGCGGCCGAGGAGCGGCCCGCCCTCACCCACCAGCTCGCCAAGCTGCAGCAGGCCTCGAGCCTGCCGGGCTTCGCGGTGGCGGTGGTGTCCAGCAATGCCGTGCTGTACCAGCGCGGCTTCGGCCATGCTGACCTGCAGGCCAAACGCCCTTACACCGAGGAGACGCTGCAGAACGTCGGCTCGGTCAGCAAGACCGTGATCGGCGTGGCGATCGTGAAGGCGATCGAACTCGGCTACTTCGGTCTGGACACCGAGATCAACGCCATCCTGCCCTTCCCGGTAGCGCATCCCCATGGCGGCGGACCGATCACGGTGCGCCACCTGGTCACCCATACGTCGAGCATCGTCGATGACGACGAGATCTACGGCCACTCGTACTACGTGCTGCCCGATGCCGATACCGGCGGCCCGCTCTACCGGCAATTCAGGCGCGACTTCACCCAGCCCGGCCGCCAGGACCTGAGCCTGGGCGCTTTTCTCAAGAACTACCTGGCGGTGGGCGGGCGCAGCTACCGGAAAACCAACTTCGCCAAGGAGGCGCCAGGCCTCGCCTACCATTATTCGAACATCGGCGCGGCGCTGGCCGCCTACCTGATCGAGGTGAAAAGCGGCCAGAGCTTCGAGGCCTTCACCCGAAAACACATCTTCGAGCCGCTGCAGATGCGCTCCACCTCGTGGCGCGCCGACCCGGGCCAGGCGAAGCGTCAGGCGACCGCCTACAACCGCCGCCACCAGGCCTATCCGCGCTACGCCCTGGTCACCTACCCGGACGGCGGCCTGACCACCTCCGCGGCCGACCTGGCGCGCTTTCTGATGGCCATGGTGAAGGGCTACAAGGGCGGCGAAGGCGTCTTGAGCAAGGCCGGCTTCACTCTGCTGTTCGATCCGGAGTTCGCGCCCGAGGCCTTGCCGGCCGCCAGCCCGGCGGCGGAACCGAACAGCGGCGTATTCTGGCGCATCCGCCGGAACGGACTGGTGGGCCATTCGGGCAGCGATCCGGGCGTCACGGCCTTCATGTTCATCGACCCGGCCAGCGGCACCGGCCGCATCCTGATGACGAACATCGAAGCCGGCGGCAAGGGTGAGCAGGACGATCCGAAGATCGTCCAGCAGTTCAGGGACGTGTGGAAGGCGCTGGCCGACGTGCGCCCCTGAAGGCATCGTAGGGTGGGCGGCATGCACGACACGGGCGGAGCGTATCGGCGGGTGGAGTCCATAGATACGGTTCTCGCTAAGCTTGCGTCCAGTAATCGACTACCAGCGAACGTTCCAGGCAGCTGCCCAGGGACTCCACGAAGCGCTGGTGCGCCGGGTGCACCAGGTAGGCGTCGCGCGCGGCGTCGCTCGGAAAGGTCAAGGTGAAGCAGTGGGTGAAGCCCTGGTTCAGGCCTTCCGGGCTCACGTTGGTGCCCCACTCGTAGGCGGCGATGCCCGGGATCTCGGCGGGCAGCCGGCCGAAGTCGGCGACAACGGCGTCGACCGCCTCCTGGCCGGCATCGCCCTTGAACGCGAACAGCACGACGTGACGCAGGGATGGTGTGGCTGGCATAGTGCTCCTTTTCCTTGTTTGTTTACTTCGCCCACTGGAGCGAAGGGATGTAGTCGGGACTGTCGGAAATCGTATTGTGCCCGGTTCCTTCGAGCACGCGCAGCTGTGCCACCCCTGCGGGAAACCGCGCCAGCAGACGCTCGGCGCTGTCCGCCGGAATGATGTCGTCATGCTCGGCGGCGAGCAACAGGGTCGGCGCCCGCACCCGCGGCGCGTAGGCCGAGGAGGCATAGCGGTCGCGCAGCAGCCAGCGTACCGGAAAATACGGAAACTGTCGGGCAGCCAGCCCGGCCAGGCTGTCATAGGGCGTGACCAGCACCAGCTTGCTGACCGGCCGCTGGCTGGCCACCTGCACCGCCACCCCGGTGCCGAGGCTGCGCCCGAGCAGCGCCACGTCCCGGTGCGTGCGCGCCACCCGGTCGAACAGGGTCAGCGCGTCGCCGACCAGGGCCGGTTCGGACGGCTTGTCGGTGCTGCCGGCGTAGCCGCGGTAATGCAGGAGGTAGAGGGCGCGCCCGGGGAAGGCACGCTCGAGGGTGGGCAGGCTGGCGGTGACGTCCTCGGCATTCCCGCCGAGGTAGATCAGGGCCCGCTGGCCCGCCAGCGGCCGCTCGGACACCAGCACCCTGGCCCCATCCACCGCGAGGACCGAAGTCGTCGGCGCCGCATAGGCGGCGCGCGGCGGATAATAGATCAGCGAGCGCTGCAGGAAGAACAGCGCCAGGCAGGCGGCGGCATAGGCGCACATGGCCAGCAGCAGGATGACGACGAAGGCTTGCCTCATGCGGCCGTTTGCCCCCCGGGCGGCTAGTTCAGTCTGGTGAGCCGGAGCGTGAATTCCTGCGCCTTGCCGTCCGCCGTCCAGCGCTGCCGGGCTTCCAGGGTCGCGTCGTCGACCCGGCGCCAGACAAACTGGCTCGGCGCATTCACGGGTTCGAAAGCGGCCGAGTCGGCGCCGATGCTGGACGCCTTCCAGGTGTAGTCGCGCCACTGCGAGATCACCTCGCCATCCTCGAGGCTGATGGTGGCGCCGTCGGTGTGGCCAGCGCCTTGACTCCGGAACGCGCTGTCCGGGAAGCGGTGCGACTGGAATACCCCGGGTTCGGGCCGGGTATATTCTTCGAAGAATTCCTTGCCGTCCGGTGCGATGCCCTTCCAGCGGCCCTCCAGGAACTGCAGCTGCGCGAAATCGTCGAGGCTGAACATGGCGGTCTCCTTGTCGGGTGCAGGCCATCGATCTTACACGCGGATGCCGCGGTATCCGCGTCCGCCACGAGACGAATCCGGGACACCCGGTCATACTGGAAAAAGCGCATCAAGAACGCAGATCTTAAGGGCATTTTGCGTGGCCGCTCCAACCCCACCTGCCTGACGGTAAGCGGACAAGGGTCATGGTCCCGTATGCGTTCGACGACGTGCAAACAAATCGAGCAGTCAATTCACCTTGCCCAGTCCAACGTGGGCGGTCGAACGTGGAGACGACCATTTCCACGCCGTCGACATTGTTGGCAACTGTCCCTGCATAGCCTTTCCAGACGACGTTGCCCGTCTTATCCTGGACGGTCCAATTCTCCCCGTCCACGCCAGCTTCCCGCTCAATCGCCAGGAACTCTTTCATATTTGGCGAGAACAAGACAGTATGACCAGTGCGCACTCGTTGCCCGGTTTCCACTAGCAGGAGGTCACCAGAATACGAACTTTCATCAATCAGTTCGATCAGATGAGCTTTCGCCTTGGCATCGTAACCGCAGTAGCGCCAGTGTACCCCGCCCATCTCGCCCTTATGGTGAGGTGGCTTATCAACAAACCGCTGTGGACCTGTTTCTGAAGGGATCTCCAGCACATGCTTGCTCACGCGGCGCACTCCCTTGGGCGCCTGTTTCAATGCGGCGCGCTCGGTCTTGACGATTTCACAGGAAAGAATCGACTGAGACTGCTTGACCGCGACGGGTATGCTGAAGGCGGCAAACGATGCACAGACCAGCGCATGTTTAAGGACGGTAGATGACATAGGCTGGGGTCTCCTTGCGATACTCTCTGCCGGGCCAGAATCCGTTCTTCTGCACGAAGTCGGATATCCAGTTCCTCCCGTCAAATCCTTGAATGTGGCCGCTTTTCCGGTTAGTCGTCGCCTGTATCACGGCGACATCGCCTTTTAACGGCTTGTAGGTCGAAAGATCCTCGACACGTACTGTATGAAAGCCTGCACGCAGCAATGACGGCCCCCAGTCTTTCGCATGCACCGGCCATGTGGGAGGCTTATAGCCACCTGCCCCAACGCTTGTCTCACAAAGTAGGCGCAACGTCCTTTGCCATAACCTACTTTATCCGCCTTGTCGCGCAGGTGCTCTGTGAATTTCTCCACATCGACAGCTGCCATGGCCGCACCTAAGCCACAATTTTGTGGGTGGACAGGTCCCAGCCCCCCGCTGTGCTACCACCAGCGCCGCCACTAATCTTCTGCTGGGTGTATTTCCAGGTGACCTTGCTGAACTTCAAGCACAGATCTTCTTGCATCCCAACGCCCGGTTTCAAGCCCGGCTTCACCGATCCGATCAAGACGTTCTCCAACGCCATTTCGAAATATTTCACCCGTTCGCCGCTGCCGTCGGCGCGAAAAAACTCGAATTTGGCTTTGGGAATGGTCTTTCCCGTCGCGCAGTGCTGCAACAGGATTGGCGTAGACAGATCGGCCAGCTTGCTTACGACAACCTCGTCGAATTCCGCTCTCGCTGACGTATGGCCACCGGCGGTCGAAGACACCGGGCTGCGCGGCTGATCGACGCCGAAATCTACGTCCAGGCACTCGATCCAGTCCTTGTGCTTGTCGTCCATCGACTCGCCTTTGATACCGTCGATTTGCAGGTATGCGTCAACTGCCATTTGATGCCTCCAAACGAATTAAGAGAGCATCGATAATGCCGAGGTAACTCATGTACGCGCTGTTACTCATCAAGGAGTTGAGGCAAATTGAAGCACGTCAAACAGCAGGAGGTCAGACTCGCTACTCCCTTGCGAACAGTACTCGTTTCCAGCTAGGACGAGATTTGGCCAGGTCAGCGAAACCTCGGTAGGGAGCAGTGGACGAGTGCTGTCGAGCCGAAAGCAGTCGTTGGAATACGGTGTAGCTGCTTAATCTACCTCGGCGATTTCGGCAACCTCGGCTGAAGCCTGCGGCTTCACGGGCTGCCGGCCGCCTTGCGCCGTCCTGCGGCCACGCGGCAGTGCTGCGCGTGCGGGCGTGCGCGGCAGGGCTTGCACCGGCGCTTGCGCCCGCCCTTGCTCGGCGAGCTGGAAGGTGTCCACCAGCTGCGCCAGCCCGGCGGCCTGCTCGCGCATCGCGGCGGCGGCGGCGGCGGCCTGCTCGACCAGGGCCGCGTTCTGCTGCGTCACCTCGTCCATCTGCATGATCGAGCCGTTCACCTGCTCGATGCCTTCGTGCTGTTCCTCGCTGGCCGCCGCGATCTCGCCGATGATGTCGGAGACGCGCTTCACGCTCGCCACCACTTCATCCATCGTGCGGCCGGCCTGGTCCACCAGGCGCGAGCCGGCTTCCACGCGCGACACCGAGTCGCCGATCAGCCCCTTGATCTCCTTGGCCGCCGCGGCCGAGCGCTGCGCCAGGTTGCGCACCTCGCCCGCCACCACCGCGAAGCCGCGGCCCTGCTCGCCGGCGCGCGCCGCCTCCACGGCCGCATTCAGCGCCAGGATATTGGTCTGGAAGGCGATGCCGTCGATGACGGTGATGATGTCGGCGATTCGCCGCGACGCTTCGTTGATCGAGCCCATCGTGGTGACCACCTCGGCCACCACTTCGCCGCCGCGCGCGGCGGTGTCGGCGGCGCTCGCGGCCAGCTGGTTGGCCTGGCGCGCGTTGTCGGCGTTCTGCTTGACGGTCGAGGTCAGCTCTTCCATCGACGAAGCGGTTTCCTCGAGCGACGCGGCCTGCTGTTCGGTGCGGCTGGAGAGGTCGTGGTTGCCGGCCGAGATCTCGCCGGCCGCGGTCGCGATGGTGGCGGTCCCGGCGCGCACCTTCGAGACGATCGCCACCAGCGAAGCGTTCATGTCCTTCAGCGCGGCCATCAGTTCGCCGGCTTCGTCCCGGGTGCGGACCTTGACCTCGGCGGTCAGGTCGCCCTGCGCCACCCGGCGCGCCAGGCCGACCGCGCGGCCCAGCGGAATGCTGATGTTCCGGCCCAGCTGGTAGGCCATGAAGATCGCCAGCACCGCGGCGATCAGGCCGCCGCCGATCAGGGTGCGGCGCATGGCCGATCGGGCTTGCTCGGTCTGCGCCGCGCGCTGCACCAGCAGCGCGTCCTCGGCGGCCCTGATCTGCGCCACGGTCGCGCGCATGGCATCCATGCCGGCCCTGCCCTTGCCTTCCCTGACGGTCGCGACAACCTGCGACAGGTCGTCGCCGACGGCGGCGCGGCGCTGGGCGATCACCGGTTCGATGGCGCGCGCCATCCAGTCGCGCTGGTGCTGCGCCAGCTGCTTGAGGCGCCCCTGCTGCGCCTCGTTGTCGGCGGTGAGCGCCAGCGCCCGCTCGAGGTGCTGCTGGAATTCCTGCAGGCCCGCAGTATAAGGCTGGAGCGAAGCCTCCTGGCCGGTCAGGGCATAGCCCCGTTCGCCCGTTTCGATGTTGACCAGCGCCTCCATGGCGCCGTCGACTTCGGCCAGCACCTTGTAGGTGTGCACATTGGCGTCGTTGGCGGAATCGAGCGCGGTGACGTTGCCGTAAGCGATGGCGACGACGATGGAGGTGATGCCGATCAGGATGCCGTAGCCGAGGTACAGGCGGGTCGCGATTTTCAGGTCGGAGAGCTTCATGGGTTCAGACGGGGTCTCGATATCGTTATAGGTGTTGCGCCTGCGCTCAGGCGACCGAATGATGAAACTTGCGGTGGTTTGCTTGTTCGATTATTACCGGAACCAGAGCTTAATGAGAAGCAAATTTTTATGATGTGAGGAATGGATGCGACAGCGCTATGCGGGATACATCGGCGCAAAAAAAAACGCGAACCCGGAGGTTCGCGTTTTCGCTATCGGAAGCGCAGCGCTGTTACTTCTTCGCCGCCGTCGCGATCTTCTTCGCCGCCGGCTTGCGCGCGGCGGTCTTGGCCGGCGCTTTCGCCGCGGTCTTGGCCGGCGCCTTCTTGGCGGCCGCCTTCACCGCCTTCACTGCCGGTTCAGCCGCGCCATCGGCGCTATCCGCGGCGCCGTCGGCGGCAGCGGCTTTGCCTTTTGCCGCCGGCTTGGCCTTGCGCTCCTCGAACTCGAAGCTGATCTTGCCGTCCTTGCCGCGCACCAGGAAAGCCTTGAAGGCACGGCGCGTGCGCTGCGAGACGAAGCCCGGCAGCAGGTCGGTCTTGCCGTCATTGAGCAGCTTGGCCATCTGCTCCGGCAGGATCTCCTGCTGCAGGATGATGCGGCCGCTGCGGAAGTCGCAGGCCTTGGGCTTGGCGACCGTCTTCTCGCACACATAGGCCAGGCCCATCTCGTACACGCCGCTGGCGCACTTCGGGCAGGGACCGAGCGCGGTCTGGCCGCTGAAGTCGACGCCCTCGCCGTCCTCGCCTTCGTCCTGGTCCTGGCCGAAGTCGAATTCGAGCTTGAAGTTCTGGATGTCCTCGTCGCGCACGATGCGCAGGATCGCTGCGAACGGACGGCCCATCTTCGAGCGGAAGCCCTGCAGCGGGCCGATGGTGCGCTTCTCCAGCAGCTCCTCGACCTCATTGATCTCGAACTGGCGGCTGCCCGGCGTCTTCGACATCGAGAAATCGCACTTGGTGCAGGCGAAGCGGCGGTAGTTCTCCTTGACCACGCCGGCGCAGTTCGGGCACGGGGTCTTCAGGGTCGCGTAGTCGCCCGGGATGGTCTCGTTGTCGTATTCCTTGGCGCGCTTGACGATAATCTGCGTCATCTGCGCGATCTCGCGCATGAATTCGTCGCGCGAGATCTTGCCTTTCTCCATCTGGGAGAGCTTGAACTCCCATTCGCCGGTCAGCTCTGGCGCGGTCAGTTCGTTCACGCCCAGGCCGCGCAGCAGCGTCATCAGCTGCGACGCCTTCGCGGTCGGGATCAGTTCGCGCCCTTCACGCACCAGGTATTTTTCGGTCAGGAGGCCTTCGATGATGGCCGCGCGCGTGGCCGGCGTTCCCAGGCCCTTGCCGGCCATGGCGTCGCGCAGCTCGTCGGAGTCGACCAGCTTGCCCGCGCCTTCCATCGCCGACAGCAGCGTCGCTTCGGTGTAGCGTGCAGGCGGCTTGGTCACCAGGCCGTTCGGCGTGACCTTGTCGGCCAGGACCTTCTCGCCCTTCTGCACCGGCACCAGGTTGGCGCCGTCCTTGTCGTCGCCGGTGGTGTCCTTGCCGTACACCGCCAGCCAGCCGGGGTTGGTCATCACCTTGCCCTCGGTCTTGAACTGGTGGCCCGAGACTTCGGTGAAGCGGGTGGTCACCAGGAACTCGGCCGGCGGGAAGAACACGGCCAGGAAGCGGCGCGTCACCAGGTCATACAGCTTTTGTTCCGGCTCGGTCAGGTTCTTCGGGATGACGCCGGTCGGGATGATCGCGAAGTGGTCCGAGATCTTGGCATTGTCGAAGATGCGCTTGTTCGGCTTGACCCAGCCGTTCTTCAGCACCTGCTTGGAGAACTGCTGGTAGTTGTTGGTCTCGTTCAGCGACTCGAGCGTGCTCTTGACGGTGGCGATGTAGTCTTCCGGCAGATGGCGCGAATCGGTACGCGGGTAGGTCAGCACCTTGTGCTTCTCGTACAGCGCCTGGGCCAGGCCGAGCGTATTCTTGGCCGAGAAGCCGAAGCGGCCGTTGGCCTCGCGCTGCAGGGTGGTCAGGTCGAACAGGGCCGGCGCCATCGAGGTGGTCGGCTTCGATTCCTCGGTGACGATGCCCTGCTTGCCGTGGCAGGCGGCGACGATCGAATCGGCGGCGGCGCGGCTCCACAGGCGCTCGGCGCGTTTTTCCGGATCGTTCTCGTCCTTCTTGAAGTTCGTATCCAACCAGCGCCCTTCATACACGCCGGCGGCGCACACGAACTCGGCGCGCACTTCCCAATAGTCGCGCGGGACGAACTTCTTGATCTTCTCTTCGCGCTCGACCACGATCGACAGGGTCGGGGTCTGCACCCGGCCCACGGTGGTCAGGTAGAACCCGCCCTCTTTCGAATTGAAGGCGGTCATGGCGCGGGTGCCGTTGATGCCGATCAGCCAGTCGGCTTCCGAGCGGCAGCGCGCGGCGTCGGCCAGCGGCAGCATCTCGTCGTCGCTGCGCAGGTTGGCGAAACCTTCGCGGATCGCGCCGGGCGTCATCGACTGCAGCCACAGGCGCTTGACCGGCTGTTTGGCTTTCGCGTTTTGAGCGATCAGGCGGAAGATCAGTTCACCTTCACGCCCCGCGTCACATGCGTTGATCAGGGTGGTGACGTCCTTGCGCTTGATCAGTTTGTTCAGCACCTTGAGGCGCGATTCGGTCTTGGCGATCGGGTTCAGCGCGAAATACGGCGGGATCACCGGCAGGTGCGTGAAGCTCCATTTGCCGCGCTTGACGTCGTACTCCTCGGGCACCGCGATCTCGAGCAGGTGGCCGACGGCGGACGACAGGATGTATTGGTCGGATTCGAAGTACTCATCGTGCTTGGTGAAGCCGCCCAGCGTCTTCGCGATGTCGTTCGCGACCGACGGCTTCTCTGCGATGATGAGGGATTTGGTCATAGTGTTTCTCGGGTGCTCTATATATAAGTGGCTTTTGCCCGCGCATCATACATGCTCCCGGGCTGGACGGTTGTGAAAGCCGTAGTGTCTGAATGGTAACAATCTGGATTGAGCGGCCAATGATAAGCGCGATGACAGCCGCACCGCAAGTGTGCGTACGGCTGGCGATGCACGGTCCGGCGTCGTGGCCACGCTCGGAAATAGTGCCGCAGAAACGAAAAACGGGGCCTCGGCCCCGTCGTGTCTTGTGCTGGATTGCTCAGTGCAGCAATCGCGGTTCCTGGTCGTCGTCGCCGCCGAACAGGTCGTCGAACATGAGCGCATCGGGCTCCTTGCCCTGGCTCCACAGGACCATCAGCACGATGATCTTGAGCTTGCCCAGCGCCACCGGCGACTCGTCGCAGGCCAGCGCGCGTTCGATGACGATCTCGCGCTGCACGGGGCTGAGCACCTTGGCGCTTTCAAGGAACTGGATGAAGCCGATCGCGGCGCTGCCCAGTTCGATGTACTCCTCGTCCACGTAGTAGCGGATGCCGGTGCAGGCATCGATGGCGTCGGAAACTGCCGCTTCGGTCAGCCCGGAGAGCCAGTCCAGCGCCTCGGAAATCTCGATGTCATCGAAACCGACGGCGGACAGCTTGCGTGCCAGGGCCGCCGGCTCGGGGCAGGCGTCAGGACGATAGTACGTCTCGTAGAGGTAGACCAGGATGTCGAACATAGTGACGCTACTGTAGCAGCTAAGCTCGCCGTGGCACAAGCCTGGCACGCCACGCGGCGCCCTGTGCGTAAAAAACGTTGTATAGCGGCCTTATCCGTTCAATCAGTTTTGTCGATTTTTAACAAAAATCAGGCCAGATATTTCACAAAAATATCGCACGAAGAATACTTTTCTTCGCACCGCCTCATGCGACACGCATAGACGAGAACGGCCATACTTTCCGGGATTTACGCGGCGCGTACCACGCGCTGCACACGGCCATCGGGCAGGCGTTCGAGCAGCCCGCCAAGTTCGAGCGCCAGCAGTTCGCCGGCCAGCGCGCCGGCGTCACGGCCCAGGCGTGCCAGCAGCGCATCGGGCTCCACCGGATCGTCGCCCAGCGCGGCCAGCAACGCGCCGGCCGCTGCGGGCGGGGGCGCGGCCGGCCGCACGAGCGGCGAGACCCGCAGCGCCGCCAGCACCTCGTCCACGGTCTCGACCAGCTGCGCGCCTTCGCGGATCAATTGGTGGCAACCCTTGGCCAGCGCCGAGTGGATCGATCCCGGCAAGGCGAAGACTTCGCGCCCCTGCTCGGCCGCCATCTGGGCCGTGATCAGGGAACCCGACTGCGCCGCCGCCTCGACCACCAGCACCCCGGCCGCCATGCCACTGATGATGCGATTGCGGCGCGGGAAGTTGCCGGCGACCGGCGGCGTGCCGAGCGCATATTCGCTGAGGATGCAGCCCTGGTCGGCGATGCGGTGCGCGAGCGGGCGGTTGCGCGCCGGGTAGACACGGTCGGGACCGGTGCCGATGACCGCGACCGTCGAGCCCGGGCCGCGCAAGGCGCCTTCGTGTGCGGCGGTATCGATGCCGAGCGCCATGCCCGACACCACGCACAAGCCCGCGCGCGACAAGGCTTCGGAGAAAGCCTCGGCGTTGGCCCTGCCCTGCGTGCTCGCATTGCGGCTGCCGACCACGCCGATCATGGGCGCGGACAACAATGCTCGCTGTCCATGTACATAAAGAAGAAGCGGCGGATCGGGAATCTGGCGCAGGCTGTGCGGATAATCGGCGTCGTGCAGCGTGAGCAGGTGGCGATTGGCGCCGGACAGCCAGGCCAGCGTGAGCTCGGTCCGCCGGGCCAGCTCGGGAGAGAGCGGCGCATAGAGCGCGGCGGCCTGGGCGGCCGGCACGTGGGCGGCCAGGGCCGCATGGCCGGCGCGGAAGATCGCCGCCGGCGAGCCGAAGACGTCCAGCAGCAATTTGCCGGTGCGGCATCCCACGCCTGCCGTTCCTTCCAGCCGGATCCAGTCGGCAATGGCGCGGGCGTCCGGCGATCTGGTGACAGTGTGGGGAGCCGTGTCCTGCACGGTAGGTTTACTCCGGTGAGCGCGCCACGTCGCCGACTTCCACCGGCGCCGTCACTTGCATGATCAGCCCGTACGACACATTGCTGAACACGCGGAAAATAAACAGGCTGCCATATTGCTCGTCGGGCAGCTTGATCGTCCGTTTGCCGAAGCCGAGCACGCCTTTGCTGGCCGGGTCCGGCACCGTCTTCCCGAGATGATAGAGCTGCAGCACGGAACCGACATCGAGCCCGTCAACACTCCCGCGATTGACGGTCACCACCTGGCTCTGGCCGGCGTAGCTCACGCCCGCATAGATCGACATCACGCGCGCATCGACCGGCTGGGCCGGCGCGTGCGGCATGTAGTTGCGCACCGGCGTCGGCGGCATCGGGACCAGCAGGTCGCCGACGCCCATTTCCTGGCGCATCTCGGCAACCCGGAAGGTATGGGCATCCACGCCCGGCGCCGCTTCGCGGTCGAGCGTGACGGTGCCCAGGTAGGCGGCCTCGTGCGCCAGTACCTTGCGCGTCTGCGGATCGCGCAGCGGGCCGCTCGGACGGAACACCTGGAAGGTCCTGCCGCCCTCCAGCTTCCCTGTGACATACACGCGGTCGCCCGTGCCGAGGTAGACGCGGCCTTCCTGCGAGGCGACGATGCGGGGGGCGCTGGCCAGGGCATCGGCTTCGACCACCAGCGGCTGGGTCAGGTAAGGCTCGATCATGCCGGCCGGGATCGACTGCACGGCATCGCGCTCGAGCGATTCGCTGCGCAGCTGCGGCGACAGCTTGGTGATGGGCGGCTCGCTCGGTCCGTCGCTACGGCGGCCGTCGCCGCTCCCCGGGCGGGTCAGGGACAGGCGCCCGCGCGTGCGGTCGAAATAAATGATCTGGCCGGGATAGATCCAGTGCGGGTTGCGGATCTCGTCGCGGTTCATGCCCCACACCTGCGGCCAGCACCAGGGGTTCTGCAAGAAGGTGCCAGAAATATCCCAGAGGGTATCGCCCTTGACCACGACATGCTGGTCGGGCGCGTTGGGGCGGAAAGCGCAATGGGCGGACGATGCGGGGGCGGCCTGGACCGGACCGGCCACGGCACACGCAACGAGGGCCGCGGCAGCGGCGCGGGTCACGACTGTGCTAAAATTTTTCATTGCTTATTTCCGTCATTGTGTCCGTCGTGGCGTCCGCTTGGCGTACATGGATTGCGGCTTTGACACCGAATGGCTGGCAGCGCGCATCGTCTGCTGGAAAAAGACAGCACGATGACCCGCTCTGATCGACAAAAGGTTGCCGTACTGAATCAAATTCTGCACATAAATCCCTGAACTAGCAAGACAAACCGCGTCTTGCAGGATCGGGGATGTGTTGCATTTCTGTACGCGCGCAACAATCTTATTGAACACCTATCTCCTCTTACTTTTTCGACCATGGCCTTACTGAAGATCCTCCGCTACCCTGATCCACGCCTGCACAAGATTGCCAAGCCGGTCACCGAATTCGGCACCGAGCACCTGCGCCAGCTGGTCAAGGACATGGCCGAGACCATGTACGACGCACCGGGCGTCGGCCTGGCCGCCACCCAGGTGGACGTGCACGAGCGCGTGGTCGTCATCGACGTCAGCGAAACCACCGACCAGCTGCTGGTCTTCGTCAACCCGGAAATCACCTGGGCCAGCGACGAGAAGCAGGTCTACGACGAAGGCTGCCTGTCGGTGCCCGGCATCTATGACGGCGTCGAGCGCCCGGCGCGCGTCAAGGTCAAGGCCTATGACGTCGAAGGCAAGGAATTCGAGCTCGACGCCGACGGCCTGCTGGCCGTGTGCATCCAGCACGAGATGGACCACCTGATGGGCAAGGTCTTCGTCGAGTACCTGTCGCCGCTCAAGCGCAACCGCATCAAGGCCAAGCTGCAGAAGGAAGAGCGCGGCATGGAACGCGACGCCGCCCTGCGCGCCGCGCGCCGCTGACAGGCCGCTCGATGAAGGTCGTCTTCGCCGGTACGCCCGAGTTCGCCGCTGTCGCCCTGCGTGCCCTGCACGAGGCCGGCTTCGAGATTCCCCTGGTCCTGACCCAGCCCGACCGCCCGGCCGGGCGCGGCATGCAGCTGCAGGCCTCGGCAGTGAAACAATATGCGCTGGCGCACGGCATGCCCGTCGCGCAGCCGCTGTCGCTGCGCATGGACGCCAAGGACCCGCAGCGCGCCGAGGAAGCGCGCGCCGCCCATGAACGCCTGCTGGCGCTCGATTACGACGTGATGGTGGTGGCGGCCTATGGCCTGATCCTGCCGCGCAGTACGCTCGATATCAAGCCCTGCATCAATATTCATGGCTCCCTGTTGCCGCGCTGGCGCGGCGCCGCGCCGATCCACCGCGCGATCGAAGCCGGCGACGCCGACACGGGCGTGACCATCATGGGCATGGAAGAAGGCCTCGACACCGGGCCGATGATGCTGATCGAACGCGTCGCCATCGCGGACAGCGACACCACCGGCAGCCTGCACGACAAGCTGGCCGCCCTGGGCGGACGCATGATCGTTGCGGCGCTGCGCAAGATGCAGGCCGGCCAGCTGGAGGCGGTGCCGCAGCCGGAAGACGGCGTGACCTACGCCGCCAAGATCAGCAAGGAAGAAGCGAAGCTCGATTTCACCCTGGCCGCCGACGTGCTGTGGCGCCGGGTGCGCGCCTTTAATCCCTTGCCGGGAGCGCACGGGCTGGTGGACGGCGTGACGGTCAAAGTGTGGAATGCGGAACTGGCGCCCGGCGCCGGCACGCCGGGCCAGGTGCTGGCGGCGGATGCGGCGGGCATCGTCGTCGCATGCGACAGCGGCGCGCTTCGCATGACCGAACTGCAAAAGCCGGGTGGCAAGCGCCTGGCAGCATCGGAGTTTCTCAAGAGTTTCCCGCTGGACGGGAAAGTCTTCTCGTAAGGCTGGCCGAATCGGTGTTTGTAGGCGTGATCTGGTCCAGTGGACCAGATCACGCTTCGCCGACCGCGCGTTCAAATCATGGTAATGCTGTCTGCGCGGCTACTCATCCACTGCTTGAACGCGCGGACGGCATAGCCGTCCACCCTACGTAAAACCACAAGCTCAAAAGAAAATCGGGGCATGCGCCCCGAACCATCACTTCTCTTGCGACCCAGCTGCGCGCTGCGCGTCCATGTACTCACGCAGTACCTGGTTGATACGGGTCTGGTAACCCGGACCCGCCGACTTGAACCAATCGAGCATGTCCACGTCCAAACGGATCGTAACGATCTGTTTGACGCCGTTGATCGTTTGCGGCTTGACGGCGACAGCCGGTTCTTCGATGCGGTTCACCGGCTGGTCCCAATCCGGCTCATATTCTTTGTTCATGCAATCATCCCGTTAAAAGCTTCGCCAACCTGTGACGACGGGATGAATTGTCGTCCGTGTATGTAACGTAAAGATTGCGGATGTGTTAGGTTTTGTAACACCATGTAACAGTCGACGAAATCAATACATAAAGATACATACGCGGATTGCATTTCGGCCCTCCGCTGAGCAAGCCGGCGTCCTGACGTATAATCGTAGACCGCCCCAACAGTACACGGCCTGTCAAGCCGTAGAAAGACGACATCATGAACGCCCCAATCCGCTCCATCTCCCCGATCGATTCCCAGCTGCGCGACATCCTGAAGCGCCGCATCATGATCCTGGATGGCGCGATGGGCACCATCATCCAGCAGTACAAGCTCGATGAAGCCGCCTACCGCGGCGAACGCTTCAAGGACTTCAGCGCGCCCGAAGGCGCGGGCCAGCGCGAGCTCTTCGTCAAGGGGAACAACGAGCTGCTCACCCTCACCCAGCCGCAGATCATCCAGGAAATCCACGAGCGCTACCTGGCCGCCGGCGCCGACCTGATCGAGACGAATACCTTCGGCGCCACCGGCGTGGCCCAGGAGGACTACCACATGGCGCATCTCGCCTACGAGATGAACGTGGAAGCCGCCAGGCTCGCGCGCGCCGCCTGCGACAAATACTCCACGCCGGACAAGCCGCGTTTTGTTGCCGGCGCCCTCGGCCCGACCCCGAAGACCGCCTCGATCTCGCCCAGCGTGACCGACCCGGCCTTCCGCAACATCACCTTCGACCAGCTGGTCGCCTCCTACCACGAGCAGGTACGCGGCCTGGTCGTCGGCGGTGCCGACGTGCTGCTGGTCGAGACCATCTTCGACACCCTGAACTGCAAGGCCGCGCTGTTCGCGATCGACCTGTATTTCGAGGAGCATCCGGAAACCCCGCGCCTGCCGCTCATGATCTCCGGCACCGTCACCGATGCCTCGGGCCGCATCCTGTCGGGCCAGACCGTGGCCGCCTTCTGGAACTCGGTGCGGCACGCCAAGCCGCTGACCGTCGGCCTGAACTGTGCGCTCGGCGCCGCGCTGATGCGCCCCTATGCCGAAGAGCTGTCCCAGATCGCCGATACCTTCGTCTGCATCTACCCGAACGCCGGCCTGCCCAATCCGATGAGCGACACCGGCTTCGACGAGCTCCCCAGCGACACCTCGGCCCTGCTGCGCGAATTCGCCGATGCCGGCTTCGTCAACATCGCCGGCGGCTGCTGCGGCACTACGCCGGACCACATCGCCGCCATTTCGAAGATTCTCGAAGCGTCGCCGCCGCGCCAGGTCCCGGACGTGCCGGTCGCGATGCGCCTGTCGGGCCTTGAGCCCTTCACCATCGACGACAGTTCGCTGTTCGTCAACGTCGGCGAGCGCACCAACGTCACCGGTTCCAAGGCGTTTGCCCGCATGATCCTGAACGAACAGTTCGACGAAGCACTGTCGGTGGCGCGCCAGCAGGTCGAGAACGGCGCCCAGGTCATCGACATCAACATGGACGAGGCGATGCTCGACTCCGTGGCCGCGATGACGCGCTTCCTGAACCTGATCGCCTCCGAACCGGACATCTCGCGCGTGCCGATCATGATCGACTCCTCCAAGTGGAGCGTGATCGAGGCCGGCCTGAAGTGCGTGCAGGGCAAGGCCATCGTCAACTCGATCTCGCTGAAGGAAGGCGAGGAAGAATTCATCCGCCAGGCGACCCTGTGCCGCCGCTACGGCGCCGCCGTCATCGTGATGGCCTTCGACGAACAGGGCCAGGCCGACACCTTCGCGCGCAAGACCGAGATCTGCGCCCGCGCCTACCAGGTGCTCGTTGAAAAAGTCGGCTTCCCGCCGGAAGACATCATCTTCGACCCGAACATCTTCGCGATCGCCACCGGCATCGAGGAGCACAACAACTATGCGGTGGACTTCATCGAAGCCACCGCCTGGATCCGCAAGAACCTGCCGCATGCGAAGGTCTCGGGCGGCGTGTCGAACGTCTCGTTCAGCTTCCGCGGCAACGACCCGGCGCGCGAGGCGATCCACACCGTGTTCCTGTACCACGCGATCAAGGCCGGCATGACCATGGGGATCGTCAACGCCGGCATGGTCGGGGTCTACGACGACCTGCCCGCCGAACTGCGCGAGCGGGTCGAGGACGTGGTGCTGAACCGCCGCGAGGACGCCACCGAGCGCATGATCGAATTCGCCGGCACCCTGAAGGCCGGCGCCGGCAAGCAGGAACAGAACCTCGAGTGGCGCGAAGCGAAGGTCGAAAAGCGCCTGGCGCACGCGCTGGTGCACGGCATCACCCAGTGGATCGTCGAGGACACCGAAGAGATGCGCCAGCAGGTCCTGGCTGCCGGCGGGCGTCCGATCCACGTGATCGAAGGCCCGCTGATGGACGGCATGAACATCGTCGGCGACCTGTTCGGCCAGGGCAAGATGTTCCTGCCCCAGGTGGTCAAGTCGGCGCGCGTGATGAAGCAGGCCGTGGCCCACCTGGTGCCCTTCATCGAAGAAGAGAAGGCGGAAGAAGAACGCCGCACCGGCATCGTCGCCAAACCGAAGGGCAAGATGGTCATCGCCACCGTCAAGGGCGACGTGCACGACATCGGCAAGAACATCGTCTCGGTGGTCCTGCAGTGCAATAACTTCGAGATCGTCAACATGGGCGTGATGGTGCCGGCCGCCGACATCCTGGCCAAGGCCAAGGAAGAGAACGCGGACATGGTCGGCCTGTCGGGCCTGATCACGCCTTCGCTCGAGGAGATGGCCCACGTGGCGCGCGAGATGCAGCGCGATCCCTACTTCCGCGAGAAGAAGATCCCGCTCCTGATCGGCGGCGCCACCACCAGCCGCGCCCACACCGCCGTCAAGATCGCGCCGCACTACGAAGGCCCGGTGGTCTACGTGCCGGACGCCTCGCGTTCGGTGTCGGTGGGCCAGTCGCTGCTGACCGACGACGTGCGCGAGGCCTACATCATCGAGCTGGCCCAGGACTACGAGCGCATCCGCGTGCAGCACGCCAACAAGAAGGCGTTGCCGATGCTCACCCTGGAACAGGCGCGCGGCAACAAGGCCAAGCTCGCCTACGCGCCGGTGAAGCCGAAGTTCATCGGACGCCGCGTCTTCAAGAACGTCGATCTGGGCGAGCTGGCGCGCTACATCGACTGGGGTCCCTTCTTCCAGACCTGGGACCTGGCCGGCCCCTACCCTGCCATCCTCACCGACGAGGTGGTGGGCGAAGCGGCCACCAAGGTGTTCGCGGAAGCCCAGGCGATGCTCAAGAAGATCATCGAAGGCCGCTGGCTGACCGCCAACGGCGCCATCGCGCTGCTGCCGGCGAACGCGGTGAACGACGACGACATCGAAATCTATACCGACGAATCGCGCAAGGACGTCGCCTTCACCTGGTACGGCCTGCGCCAGCAGGGCGTCAAGCCGGTGGTCGACGGCGCGCAGCGCCCGAACCAGTGCCTGGCCGACTTCGTCGCACCCAAGGATTCCGGCATCGCCGACTACATCGGCATGTTCGCCGTCACGGCAGGCCTGGGGATAGAGAAGCACGAGCAGCGCTTCGAAGCGGCCTTCGACGACTACTCCTCGATCATGCTCAAGGCCCTGGCCGACCGCCTGGCCGAAGCCTTCGCCGAGTACCTGCACGAACGCGTGCGTACCGACCTGTGGGGTTATGCGGCGGGCGAGGATCTGTCGAACGAAGCGCTGATCAAGGAAGCCTACAGCGGCATCCGTCCGGCGCCGGGCTATCCGGCCTGCCCGGAACACACCGTCAAGGCCGAGCTGTTCCGCACTCTGCAAGCGCAAGAGTTTGGCATGGAGCTGACCGAGTCCTTCGCGATGTATCCGGGCGCCGCGGTGTCGGGCTTTTATTTCGCCCACCCGGACTCGAAGTACTTCGTGGTCGGCAAGATCGGCGAAGACCAGCTCGAGGACATGGCGCGCCGCCGCGGCATGGACAAGAGTGAGCTCGAGCGTTATTTGGCGCCGAACCTGTCCTGATGCTCTCTGGTTTGGCGGCACTGTCATCTCGCCGCATTGGTAGGGGTGATCTGGTCCAGTGGACCAGATCACGCTTCGCCGACCGCGCGTTCAGATGACGGTAATGCCGACCGCGCCTCTATTCAAGGTGTGTTGAACGCGTGAGCGGCATAGCCGCCCACCCTACATCGCGTAGCGAACGACCTTGTCGCTCCACTCGAAGGCCGAGATTTCGAGCTCGGCCAGGTCGTCCCCATCCATGGCCAATTCATGCAGCGCTGGCGCCACCTCGTCCTGGGCATCGTCCATGCGCTCGATCGACTCGGCCAAGCGCAGCAGTTCGCCGAAGAAGCCGCGCCGCACCAGGAGCGCATGGCGCACCTCGTCGATCACCGGTATCTGTTCCACGATGTCCTGCATCGGGATACAGAACAGCGTGTCCATCAGCGACATCATGCCCACGGTGAAGGCGATGTCCGCCACGTTGCGCTGGGCCGGCCGCAGCCGCTGCGCCAGCAGTTCCATCAGGCGCGCGCGGGTGGTGGCCAGCATCAGGAGCGGGCTGAGGTTGTGGCCGCGCACGCCCGGCTCGGCATACAGCAGGATCTGCAGCCAGCGCTGCAGCTGGCGGCGTCCCAGCAGCATCAGGGCATGGTTGATCGACTCGATCTTGCGCCCCGCGCCGGCCGCCGGCGTATTCACCAGGCGCAGCAGATTCAGGCCGAGCGTCACGTCCTTCTTCACGGCGCGCTCGATCTCGGCATTGTCGGCCTCCGAACTCACCAGGTTCAGCAAGTCCAGCACCGTCACCTGCGAGGGCGAGAGCTTGCGGCCGGCGATCACGGCCGGCTTGGCGAAATAGTAGCCCTGGAAGTAGTCGAAACCGATGTCCAGGCAGGTGCGGTATTCGTTGTGGGTCTCGACCTTCTCGGCCACCAGACGCTTGCCGGTGCCGCGCAGGCGCGGCGCCAGCGACAGCAGGGTCACCACCGGCAGTTCGCGCAGGTCCATCTTCACGTAGTCGATCACCGGCAGCAGGCGCGACAAGGCGGCGCCATGGGCCGAGGCCTCCGCCGCGAAGCGAAAGCCGTGCTGCGACAGTTCGGTCATGCGCTGGACAACGGCGTCGTCCGGCTCCACCGAGCGCACGATCTCGAGCACGGTGCGTTCGCGCGGCAGGAAGGCGAACATATCGCTGTGCAGCACCTCGGCGTCGACGTTGAGGAAGGCGGTGGCGTCGCCGATCGCGCGCGGCAGGCCCAGTTGCGAGGCATGGTGGATCACGCCGGCGCTGGCGGACAGGCCGGAATCGATCTGGGCCGGCCCCTGGGCGCTGCCGCGGAACAGCAGCTCGTAGCCGAACAGCGCCTGGTTACGGTCGAGCACCGGCTGGCGCCCGAGGTAGAAGTTGCGCAGTTTCAGCGGCTGGTCATGGCTGGCGGTATCGGTCATGTCGTCTGGGTGGGCTGGCGAACAAGGCTACTTTACCGCATCGGCCCCTGTTAGTGGATTAATAGCATTAATTTATCAGCGGAATGATAGCTTTTTGCCACTACTGTGGCAGCCCATCCACGAACAGCTTGAGTTCGCCCGGCGCGAAGTGGGTCCAGGTCTCGTTGTTGGTCAGGGGTTCGGTCACGATGATGGCGACCCGGTCGTTCGGCGTGGTCACCTGCGAGAAGTCGACCGACAGGTCTTCGTCCGACAGGCAGGCCGCGGTGAACGGATACTTGCGCACGATGTAGCACAGCTTGGTCGAGCAGTGGGTGAACAGCGCGGTGCCGTCCGAGAGCATCATGTTGAAGGTGCCGTGGGCGGCGATGTGCGGCACCAGCCTGTCGAGCGCGGCGCGCAGTTCGGCCAGCGAGGGCGCGCTGCGCGAGGAGCCGTCGCCGAACTCCTCGCGCAGGCTTTGCATCAGCCAGCAGAAGGCCAGCTCGCTGTCGGTATTGCCGACCGGGCGGAACGGTCCGTTCAGTACCGGCGCGAAGTCCTTGAGGTCGCCGTTGTGGGCAAACACCCAGTAGCGTCCCCACATCTCGCGCACGAAAGGATGGCAGTTCTCGAGTGCGACCTCCCCTTGGGTGGCCTTGCGGATATGGGCGATGACGTTGGTGGACTTGATCGGGTAGCGCTTGATCAGTTCGGCGATCGGGGAGGCGACGGCGGCCTGGTGGTCGACGAAATGGCGTACGCCCTTGCCTTCGAAGAAAGCGATGCCCCAGCCGTCATGGTGGGTATCGGTGCGTCCGCCGCGATGGGCGAAGCCGGTGAAGGAGAAAACGATGTCCGTAGGGACGTTGCAGTTCATTCCGAGGAGTTGGCACATGCGCGCAGCTTACCACGCCAGAGGTGCCGGGGGCAGCGCCACTGCCCCTCGAAACGGCAGTGGGCCCTTGCTGATGGATCAGTGCAGCACGACCGGCTGGCTCATCAGGGTGTCGTAAGAACCCAGGAAATCGTCGATTTCTTCCATGGTCGGCTCGCTGGCGATGAGGTTGTTCACATCGCGGCGGAAAGATTGAGCCAGTTTGCCGCCGATGAACGCTTCGCGCCGGCCGGCCTTGTCGACGATCTCGTATCCGCCGAAGCGCAGGGCTTCGAGGTCGCGATCAACGCCAAATTCGACGACGCTGTACTGTTCGCTGTTATAGATCATGTTCATGATGACTCCTTCTCTCGATCAGAGTGAGGGTGCCCGGTATCCGGGCCACCCGGTAGTGAACCAACCGCATGGCGGCAGGCAGTTGGCTGATCACTTCGGTTAAGAGGTGGGGCTTGCCGAACCGATTTCAAGTCGAGCAATGTAAGCAAAGATGTCAGGCTCGGCTCTTACGCATACAGGGTCGGGTTCAGTGCCAACAGCTGATCGTATGGCGCTTCTTGCAGCCACGATCGCAACTGATCAAGGTGCTCACTGCTCGCCACACCGATGAACAGGCGTTCGGGGCCTTGGCGCAGCAGTCGATTTAATGTTACACGCAAAACCAGGTTGCCGGTACAGCACACGCACCCGGGTGCGAGTCGGACAAGTCTGACAGGGGCGCCATCGGGGATCGGGGTGGTGCCTGTGGCAAGCCCCTCGAGGATGACGGCGCTGAAACCACCGGAAGGGGCCGCGCCATCGAGCAGCGAGGCAATGGCTGCCTCGCGTGCGCCGGCACTGGGGCCGGTGACCAGGGTGACCGGAACGGGTCCGGCCAATCAGATGCCTTTCTTGGCGAGCTTGCCCGGCTCGACGCCGAGTTGCTTGAGCTTGCGGTACAGGTGGGTGCGTTCCAGACCGGTCTTCTCGGCCACGCGCGTCATGCTGCCGCCTTCGCGGCCCAGGTGGTGTTCGAAGTACATGCGCTCGAAAGCGTCGCGGGCTTCGCGCAGCGGCAGGTCAAAGGAAAGCGTGTAGCCGGTGCCCTCGCCTTGCGAAATCGCATGGACCAGGCGCGAGCCATTGGCCATCTGCGGCGCCGCCTGCGCGAACATCGGGGTGGACGCGACGCTGGCTGCGCCGACGCCGTTGTCCGCCACGGGAACGGCGGCGGCTGCGGCCGGGCGCGGCGGCGCCATCGGCGCGCGCGCCACTTCCTGGGCGCGGGTCAGGCCCTGCTGCACGGCCTTGAGCAGCTTCTGCAGGGCGATCGGCTTCTCGAGGAAATTCAGGGCGCCGATGCGGGTCGCTTCGACGGCGGTGTCGATGGTGGCATGGCCGGACATCATGATGACCGGCATGGTGAGCAGGCCGTCGCGCTGCCACTCCTTGAGCAGGGTGACGCCGTCGGTATCCGGCATCCAGATGTCGAGCAGCACCAGGTCGGGGGCGCCGGCGGCGCGCGCCTCGCGGGCCTGCTGCGCATTCTCCGCCAGCGTGATGGCGTGGCCTTCGTCGCCAAGGATTTCCGAGAGCAATTCTCGGATGCCCATTTCATCATCAACTACGAGTATGTTCGCCATCTGTTATGCCTTCCTGATCTCTTACCCGTCGGTGCTACCTCACGCAGCGTGATTGTATGCCTCTATTATATTTCGGCCAAGTTCGCCTCGGGAGCTAACTTTAACAGCAAAATGAATACCGATGCGCCACATCCGTCCGGACGGTTGCCGATATCGATCCTGCCGCCGTGCTCGTCGATGATCTTCTTGACCATCGGCAGGCCCAGTCCGGTGCCGCGTGCCTTCGAGGTGACGTAAGGCTCGAAGGCGCGCGCCAGGATGCGCGGCGAGAAGCCGGGGCCGTTGTCCGTGATCGCCAGGCGCACCGCGGTGCCGGCGGCGCCGTCCGCGCCTTCGTAGTGGATGGCCTCGGTGGTGACGTCCACGCGCGGCGCCGGGACATCGGGCCCGCGGTCGACCAGCGCGTCCTGGGCGTTCTGCACCAGGTTGTGGATCACCTGGCGCAGCTGGGTGGGGTCGCCCATCACCTTGGGCAGGTCGGGCGCCAGCGCGGCGTGGATGATGTCGGAGCCGTCCTCGGACAGATAGAGCTGCAGGATCTCGTCGATCAGGCCGTTCAGGTCGAGCGGCTCGAGCACCGCCGGCGGCGTGCGCGCGTAGTCGCGGAAGTCGTCGACCATGCGTTTCATGGCGTCGACCTGGTTGACGATGGTGCTGGTGCTCTTCTTGAGCAGTTCGGCCTCGTGCGGCGGCAGGCTCGATTCCAGCTTCATCTGCAGGCGCTCGGCCGACAGCTGGATCGGGGTGAGCGGGTTCTTGATCTCGTGCGCCAGGCGGCGCGCCACCTCGCCCCAGGCCACCGAGCGCTGGCCCGCGATCACGTCCGAGATATCATCGAACACCACGATGAAGCCGCTGCCGGTGCCCACCGGCAGGCGCGAGCCGCGCGCCAGCAGCGTGATGTCGTGCTCCTGCTCGTCGCTGCTGCCGCGGCGCGGGATCTCGATCTGCTGCTGCCAGTGGGCGCGCCGGCGCCGGTCGGTGCTGGCCGCGCTCTGCGCGCTCTGCGCCGAGATCGCGCGCGTGATGCAGTTGTAGAAGGTCTCCAGACCCGGGATGCTGGCCAGCGGGCCGCTCAGCGCGCCCGGCTCGACCTGCAGGATGCGGTAGGCGGCGTCGTTCGAGTTCACCACCCGCCCTTCGGCATCGAGCACGATCACGCCCGCCGACATGTTGGCCAGCACCGATTCCAGGTGGGCCTTGGCGTTCTGCAGCGCCATGCGGTTGCGCTCGACCGCGCTGCGCGCCTCGAACAGCTGCCCGGTCATGGCGTTGAAGGAGCGCGTCAGGGTGCCCAGTTCGTCGTTGGTCTCGACGGTCGGGCGCGGCGACAGGTCGCCCTCGGCCACCGCCTGCGTGCCTTCGGCCAGCACCAGCAGCGGCTGCGCCAGGTTGCCGGCGATCAGGAAGGCGCTGCCGATCGCCCCGAAGATCGCCAGCAGCAGGGTCAAGGTCAGGGTCTCGATGTACATCTTGCGCAGGCCGCGCCGGGCCTGGTCGCGCGAGCGGTATTCCTCGGAAGCGCTGCGCAGCACCACCGCGTTGGACGCCAGGTTGACCGGCACCGACTGCAGCAGCTGCAGGTAGCGCGGCTCCATGCCGGTCGCCTCGGGCACCGCCAGCACCACGCGCAGGCGCAGGCCGGTGGCCGCGTCCAGCCCGTTTTCGCTGGCGTCCGCGCCGCCCGCCTGCTCCGGCGTTTCGCGGTCGATCGTGCCTTCCGGGCGCGCATAGCCGCCGGGCAGCGCGGCCGACTTGAGCATGTCGGGCGTCGGGCGGTCCAGCTCGAGATTCAGGTTGCGGTCCTGCGCGCTCGATGCCAGCACGGTGCCGTCGGCGGTGAGCAGCATGGCGCTCTGCATCCCGCTGATATCGTTCACCAGGCCGGACAGGACGCCCTGCACCATCACCGCGTCCTGGCCCGCCAGGGTGGCGGCCGCGGTCTGGCCGGTGGCGCCCAGTTCGGCCACGGCTTCATCGAGGGCGGCGCGCCCGAGGTTCAGGCCGGACTCGATCGCGGCCTCGATCTTGACGTCGAACCAGCTGTCGATCGAATGCGAGACGAACTGTACCGACACCATGAAGATCACCAGCCCCGGCAGGATGCCGATGCCGGCGAACAGCAGCACCAGCCTGGCCACCAGGCGCGAGCCGAACTTGCCGGCCTTGTAGCGCGAATACAGGCGCGCCAGCGCGACGATCACGAGGATCAGGAGCAGCCCGGCCATGCCGGCGTTCACGCCCAGCAGCCAGACGTAATACTGGTCGAAGAAGCCGGAATTCTCGGAGGCCGAGGCCAGCATGAACAACAGGATCGACGCGATGGCGCCGCCCACCACCAGCGCGTAGCGCAGCGCCCGGTTGAACGATTTACCGCGTATTGGAATCATTCGGCACGGTAGGTGAAGGTCTTCTTGTTGCTGCTCAGGCGCCAGCTCGAATCATTGATGGCATTGACCTGCAGCGGCTTGGACAGGAAGTCGCGGTCCATGAACATGCGCACCGAGACGTTGTAGACCTCGCCCTTCTTGAGGGCGTCTTTCGGTGCGATCAGCCAGCGCGCCGGGCGCCGGATCAGCGACAGGGCGTCGTCGAGGGTGTTGAAGGGCTGCGGCACGCTGCCGCCGGTGGTGACGATGTACTGGCGCGTCAGCATGTCGTAGGAGATGCCGATGGTGCGCTTGGAGAACACCGCCTTCTCGTCGCGCCACCACCAGCGCGGGCGCGTCATCTCGATCTCGGTGGTGAAGTGCAGCTTGATGCCGTGCTGGACCGCGTCCTGCAGCTCGTGGTTCAGGTCGAAGGCAAACGCGGTGTTGAGGCGGTAGCCGTCCTCGCTGGCCTGGATTTCGACCTTGGTGATGTCGATGACCTCGGCCGCCCGTGCCTGCGAACACGCGAAGACCAGCAGCAGCTGGCAAGCGAGGAGGCAAAGAAAACGTAAGGTCACAGGTGCGCCGGAGCCAAAAAAATTGAAAGCCGAGGTTGTCTAATGGATCATCATGGGCGCTCGACAACCGTCGCGAGCGGCAGCAATGGTGGTAGAGAAGCGCAGCTGTACGAGGAGTACAGCGAGCATCGCAGACCGCCAGTGCAACGCGCAGTAGGTTGTCGAAGTGCCCATCGCGCCGTTATTTCTTCTGGAATAGCGCATAGAACAAGCCGTCATGATCCTGCCCGGCACCGCTGGCTGGCAGCAGCTGGCCCGGCGCGTCGAGGCGGATGGCGCCGTGGCGGGCCGCGAACGCGGCAGCCTGCGCCTCCGATTCCTGGGGCCAGAGCGAACATGTCACAAACAACAATTTACCATTGGGCAGGAGCATCTGCCAAAGATTGTCGAGTATTTTGGTGGAAAGTGTTGCAAGTTGGAGCGTGTCGGACTTGCGGCGCAGCCAGCGGATGTCCGGGTGACGGCGCACGATGCCGGACGCCGTGCAGGGCACGTCGGCCAGGATGCGGTCGAACTGGCGGCCGTCCCACCAGCCAGTGTCCTGGGCTTCGGCCGCGACCAGCTGGGCGGTGAGGCCCAGGCGGCCCAGGTTGTCGCCCACGCGCGCCAGGCGCTGCGGATCGGCGTCGACCGAGGTCAGCTCGACGTCGGCGGTCTCGAGGATATGGCCGCTCTTGCCGCCCGGCGCCGCGCAGGCATCCAGCACGCGCATGCCGTCCCGCAGGTCGAGCAGCGGCGCGGCCAGCTGGGCGCCGGCGTCCTGGACCGACACCACGCCGTCGTGGAAGCCGGGAATCTGGCTGACGTTGACGGCCTGCGCCAGGCGCACGGCCGTGGGCCCCACCTGCTCGGCCGCGAAGCCGGCCTGCGCCAGCGTCTCCAGGTAAGCCTCGACACCCGTGCGGCGGCGGTTCACGCGCAGGGTCAGCGGCGGGTGCGCGTTGCCGGCGGCGAGGATGCTTTCCCACTCGGACGGGTAGGCGGCGCGGGTGCTGTCGATCCACCATTGCGGGTAGTTCCAGCGCGCCAGCGGATGCTTCAGGGCTTGCGCCAGCAGGGCCTCGCGCTCGCGCAGGAAGCGGCGCAGCACGGCGTTGACCATGGCCTTGGCATGGGCGAAATCGGGGTGGCTGGCGGCGGCGCCCACGGCCTGGTCCACCACCGTGAAGGCTTCGTAGGGCGCCGGGGTTCCCGGCGGCGGGTCGAGCAGGGCCAGCGCGGCCGATAGCAGGCCGCCCAGCATCGGCGGCTCGGGCGCCTTGGTGGTCATCAGGCCCAGCAGGGTCTCGCTGCGGCCCAGCTGGCGCATGCTGCGGTAGGCGATGTCCTGGATCGCCCCGCGTGCCTGCGGCGTCACCTCGTAGGCCGTAAACACGCCGGCAAGCGCCTGCGGCAGCGCGGCCCCGCCGCGCACGCGGGCGATCGCATTGGCCGCGCCCAGCAGGGCCAGGGCCAGCGAATCGGCCTTCAGGTCGGGACGGTAGTCGCGCTGCGGCGCCACCTTCACCTCATGGCTCTGGCGCAGGCGCGGCTGCGCTGCCGCCGGCTTGTGCGCCTGCTCGCGCAGCGGCGCGCGCGCCGGTTCGCGCATGGCTTCACGCTCGGCCGATGGACGGTAGGACGGCTTGGCGGCCGCCTGGCCGGCGCCCTGGGGCCGCTCCCTGCCCTGCGGCGACGCGGAACGTGCCGGCTTGGCTGTGGGTTTCAGGGTGAGCGTCGGGCGCTTGTCGGTCATGGCGGGGTCGGTACAGTGAAAAATGGCCCTCATTGTAACGGCTTAGGCTTTGGTGCCGCTTAACAAAGCTGACAACGACGCTGACAACTTGCCGCGGTGAACATATTGCGCGATGCGCCAAACCAGTATAATGATTGCTGTTTGCCTGTCCGCAGGCCCGCCATTTTTATCAGATCGACATCCCATGCTCGCCCAACAAAAACAACAGATCGTTGCCCTGTTCCAGGCCGCCCTCGCGCCGATCGTCGCCGGCACCGACCTTACCCCCAACGTCGTCCTGGAGCGTCCGCGCGATCCGAGCCACGGCGACATCGCCTGCAACATCGCGATGCAGCTGGCCAAGCCGCTCAAGACCAATCCGCGTGAACTGGCCACCCGCCTGGTTGCCGCCCTGCTCGCCGAACCCGCCGCCGGCCTGGTCGAATCGGCCGAGGTGGCCGGTCCCGGCTTCATCAACCTGCGCGTGGCCGCCGGCGCCAAGCAGTCGGTCGTGCGCACCGTGCTCGAACAGGGCGCGGCCTTCGGCCGCGGCAGCTCCGGCCAGGGCCACCACGCCATCATCGAATTCGTCTCGGCCAACCCGACCGGCCCGCTGCACGTGGGCCATGGCCGCCAGGCCGCGCTGGGCGACGCCCTGTCCTCGCTGTTCGAAGCGCAGGGCCATGACGTGACCCGCGAGTTCTACTACAACGACGCCGGCGTGCAGATCGCCACCCTGGCCACCTCGGTGCAGGCGCGCGCGCGCGGCTTCAAGCCGGGCGACGCCGAGTGGCCGGAGTCGGCCTACAACGGCGACTACATCGCCGACATCGCCAGCGACTTCCTGGCCAAGAAGACCGTCTCGGCCAGCGACGGCGAACCGGCCACCGCCTCGGGTGACGTGAACGACATCGAGTCGATCCGCCGCTTCGCCGTGACCTACCTGCGCAACGAGCAGGACCAGGACCTGCAGGCCTTCGGCGTCAAGTTCGACAACTACTACCTCGAATCCTCGCTGTACGCGGACGGCAAGGTGGAAGCGGCCGTGCAGGCCCTGGTCGACGCCGGCAAGACCTACGAACAGGAAGGCGCGCTGTGGCTCAAGACCACCGACTACGGCGACGACAAGGACCGCGTGATGCGCAAGTCCGACGGCACCTATACCTACTTCGTGCCGGACGTGGCCTACCACATCCAGAAATTCCGCCGCGGCTTCGACCAGGCCATCAACGTCCAGGGCAGCGACCACCACGGCACCATCGCGCGCGTGCGCGCGGGCCTGCAGGCGGTGAACATCGGCATCCCGCAGGGCTATCCCGACTACGTGCTGCACAAGATGGTCACCGTCATGAAGAACGGCGAAGAGGTCAAGATCTCCAAGCGCGCCGGCTCCTACGTCACGGTGCGCGACCTGATCGAATGGTCGGGCAACGGCGACGTGACGCGCGGGCGCGACGCGGTGCGCTTCTTCCTCATCTCGCGCAAGGCCGACACCGAATTCGTGTTCGACGTCGACGTCGCGCTCAAGACCTCGGATGAGAACCCGGTGTACTACGTGCAGTACGCCCACGCCCGCATCTGCTCGGCGCTCGCCAACTGGGGCGGTATTGAGTCGCAGCTGGCAAGTGCCGACCTGTCGCTGCTGACCGAGCCGCACGAAGCCAGCCTGCTGGCCAAGCTGTCGGCCTACCCGGAAATGCTGGAGCGCGCGAAACTCGAGCTGAGCCCGCACCACGTCGCCTTCTACCTGCGCGAACTGGCCGGCGAGCTGCACAGCTATTACTTCGCCCACAAGTGGCTGTTAGAAGACAACGAGCCCCTGAAGCTGGCGCGCCTGGCCCTGGCCCTGGCCACCCGCCAGGTGCTGCGCAACGGCCTGGCCCTGATCGGCGTGTCCGCGCCGACGAAGATGGAACGCGCCCCTACCGAACCACAAGAGTAATCGCAACATGACCGCCATCCGACCCTTCTCCCCGCTGCGCCAGCGCGGCAGCACCCTGACCGGCATCATCATCGGCCTGATCGTCGGCCTGGGGATCGCGGTGGCGGTCGCGCTCGTGATCACCAAGGGCCAGTCGCCCTTCACCGACCGCTCCAACAAGATGGGCCGCCCGGCCGACCTCGAACCGAGCCAGGCGAGCGATCCGAACAAGCCGCTGTACGGCAACCGCGACGCCGCGCGTGAAGCCAACCGCCAGATCGCCGAACGCGCCAACCGTCCGGAACCTGCGCCGGCGCCCGCACCTGCGCCGGCACCGGCCGCGGCCGACGCCGACCCGCTGGGCCAGGCCATCGCCGGCATGCAGGGCGGCGCGGCGCCGGCCGCGCCTGCCGCCGCCCCGGCCGCCCCGGCCCCGGCAGCCGCGGCGGCGCCCGCCGCAGGCGGCGACGGCTACATCTACTACCTCCAGGCCGGCGCCTTCCGCGACATGTCCGATGCCGAGAACACCCGCGCCAAGCTGGCGCTGCTCGGCTTCGAAGCCGCGATCACCGACCGCAGCACCGACAGCGGCGTGCTGCACCGCGTGCGCGTCGGCCCTTATGCCGGCCAGGAAGCCGCGAACAAGGCGCGCGCCAAGCTGCTCGACAGCGGCATCGACGTCGCCATCGTCCGCAACCAGCGCTAACCCGTCCGCACTTACCGAAGGAACCGCATGAATCCGCTTCGCCGCCTGATCTGCTGTGCCGCCCTGCTCGCCGCTCCCGGCTTTGCCGCCGCCTCCGCTGCATCGCCGAAGGAAGGCGCCGAGTACCAGCTCCTGCCGGAAGCCCAGCCGACCGACAGCGGGCGCAGGATCGAGGTGATCGAGTTCTTCGCCTATTACTGCCCGCACTGCTACGCGTTCGAGCCCTACCTGGCCGACTGGGTCAAGAAGCAGGGCGACAACATCGTGTTCCGGCGCGTGCACGTGCCGCGCGGCGCGCAGGTGGCGGCGCAGCAGCGCCTGTTCTTCACGCTCGAATCGCTCGGCCTGCTCGAGCAGTTCCACGGCAAGGTCTTCAACGCCTACCACGTCGAGCGCGTCGGCTTCACCCAGGACGAGCAGGTGTTCGACTGGGCCAGCCGCGCCGGCATCGACCGCGCCAAGTTCATCGATACCTACCGCTCCTTCGGCGTGCAGGCCAAGCTGCGCCGCGCGCAGGCGATGATGGAAGCCTACCGGATCACCCACTGGCCGATGATCGCGGTCGACGGACGCTTCCTGACCTCGCCCGGCATGGTCGGCGAATCCGCCAGCCTCGGCGGCAACGACGCGCTGCAGGGCACCCTGCAGGTGATGGACACGCTGGTCGCGCGCGCCCGAGCGGACAAGAAATGAGCCTGCCGCCGGGCCGGGTGTTCATCACCGGCGCCTCGAGCGGCATCGGCGCGGCGCTGGCGCGTGAATACGCGGCGCGCGGCGCTTCCCTCGGCCTGCTGGCGCGGCGCCGCCCGCTGCTGGAAGAACTCGCCGCCAGCCTTCCCCATCCCGAACGCCACCGCATCTACGCGGCCGACGTCACCGACCGCGCCGCGCTGGCCGCCGCCGCCGCCGACTTCATCGCCGCCATGGGCGGCGCCGACATCGTGATCGCCAGCGCCGGCATCTCGCACGGCACGCTGACCGAGCGCCCGGCCGACCTGGCGGTGTTCGACGCCGTGTTTGCGACCAACGTGAACGCCACCGTCGCCACCTTCGCGCCCTTCATCTCCCCCATGAAGACCCAGCCCGGGCCATGCCGGCTGGTCGGGATCGGCAGCGTGGCGGGCATCCGCGGCATGCGCGGCGCCGGCGCCTACTGCGCCTCCAAGGCGGCGGTGCACAGCTACTGCGAATCGCTGCGCCTGGAACTGCGCGCAACCCGCATCAAGGTGGTGACCATCGCCCCCGGATATATCGATACACCCATGACCCGCAACAACCGATTTCCCATGCCTTTCCTGATGCCCGCCGAACGCTTCGCCGCCCAGGCAGCCGACGTCATCGCACGCGGCTCCAGCTACCGCGTGCTGCCCTGGCAGATGGGCCTCGCGGCCAAGCTGCTGCGCCTGCTGCCGAATGCCCTGTTCGATCTTGCGTTCTCGCGCGCCCCGACCAAACAGAGGATCGATGGACAGCGGGGGGAAGCATGAACGCCGCCAACATCTTCGCCTTGTCCCGCGCCGGCGTCGCAGTGGAAGTCGTGCCGGAGACCGGCTCGACCAACGCCGACCTGCTGGCGCGCGCCGCCCGGCTCACCGAGCCGATGCTGCTGGTCGCCGAGCACCAGAGCGCCGGCCGCGGACGCGCCGGCCGCAGCTGGCTCTCGTCAAGCGAGAATTCGCTGACCTTTTCGCTGGCCTGGAAGTTCGAGGGCGGCCTGCAGACGCTCTCCGGCCTGCCGCTGGCGGTCGGGGTGGCGCTGGGCGACGCGCTGGGCCGGCTCGGCGTGCAGATCCAGCTCAAGTGGCCGAACGACGTGCTCAAGGACGGCGACAAGCTGGCCGGCATCCTGATCGAGACCCAGTCGGCGTCACGTGACAGCGGCGGCGGCACCTGGGCGGTGATCGGCATCGGCCTGAACCTCGTCATGCCCGACGAAGTCGAAGCCCTGCTCGGCCGCAGCGCCGCCGGAGCGCCCTGGCTGGCGCGCATGGACCGCGACGTCTTGATGGCCGCCCTGCTCGACGCGCTGGCCGAGGCGCTGCGCCTGTTCGCCAGCCGGGGCTTCGCCGCCTTCAGCGCGCGCTGGAACCTGCGCCATGCCTGGCAGGGCCGCCCCGTCGTCATCCTCGACAACGGCAAGGTGCTGCAAGAAGGCCTGGCAGCCGGCGTCGACGATGCCGGCCGCCTGCTGCTGGACACCGCCCAGGGACGCACCAGCGTGCTGGCAGGCGACGTGTCGCTGCGGCTCAGCGAGTGAGACAGGACATGAACCTGCTGCTGATCGACGCCGGCAATACCCGCATCAAGTGGGCGGTCGCGGCGCCCGGCGCGGCGCTGGGCGCCTGGACGCTGTTCGACGCGGTCTCGCACGCCGGGCTGGACGTCGCCGCCGACGCGTGGCGCCGGGCCGGCGTGGCGCGCGCCATCGTCTCGAACGTGGCCGGCGCCGCCGTGCGCGAACGCATCGCGCAGGCGCTGCCAAGGGGAATCGCGGTCGAGTGGTTCGCCTCCAGCGCCGAGCGCGCCGGCCTGCGCAACGGCTACCGCAATCCGGTCCAGCTGGGCTGCGACCGCTTCGCCGCCGCCATCGGCGCGCGCGCGCTGGCGCCCGGGCAGGACCTGATCGCGGCCACCTGCGGCACCGCCACCACGATCGACGCCGTGACCAGGGACGGCCGCTTCGTCGGCGGCATGATCCTGCCGGGCCTGGCCCTGATGGCCGGCTCGCTGGCGCGCAATACGGCCCAGTTGCCCCAGGTGACGCCGGGCTCGGCGCCGCCGCCGCTCTTCGGCGATAACACCGACGACGCCATCGTCTCCGGCGTCCTGTCGGCCCAGGCCGGCGCCATCGAGCGCGCCTGCGCGGCGCATGCCGCCACCGCATGCATCGTGTCCGGCGGCGCGGCGCCGTATATCGCGCCGGTCCTCAAGTTCCCCTGCCGGCTGGTCGATAACATCGTGCTGGTCGGCCTGCATGCGGCAGCCGCCTGAGGATGGAGGAGCGCACTTGTTGAAATTCGTATTCTGGGCCCTGCTGGCACTGAACGCCCTGCTGCTGGCCTATGGCCAGGGCTACCTCGGCAAGTTTGACGACGGCGAGCGCGAGCCGCAGCGCCTGAAGAACCAGCTGGCCAGCGAGCGCATGGTGATGCTCAGCGCACTTGAAGCACGCGCGGCCGCCGAGACCGCGGCGGCGCCGGAAACGCCGGAAGCGCCGCCCGCCGAACCCGTCCCGGCGGCCGCGCCGCAGGTAGAGACGGTCGCCTGCACCCAGGTTGGCGCCTTCGCGGCCGCCGACGCGCGCCGCTTCGAAACCCGCATCGCCCGTCTCGACCTGGGCGCACGGGCCGCACGCACGGGCGTGCCTTTCCAGGAAATCACCAGCCACCTGGTCTACCTGCCGCCGAACGGCGGCAAGGAAGGCGCCGAGCGCCGCGTGGCCGAGCTGAAGGAAAAAGGCGTGCAAAACTTCTTCGTGATGCAGGGCGACTCGCCGCTCAGGTGGGCAGTCTCGCTGGGCGTGTTCAAGACCGAGTCCGCGGCGCAGGGCCTGGTGGCGGCGCTCGGCAAACAGGGCGTGCGCGGGGTGCGGGTGCTGCCGCGCGGGCCGCAGGGCACCCGCGCGGCCTGGCAGTTCCGCGACCTGACGCCGGACGAGCGCGCCCGCGTGGCGGACATTGCCGACGATTTCGCCGGGGTGCAGCTGCGTCCCTGCCGCTGATCGGATAGCCGCAGGCGGCGCCGCTCAGCGCTTGACGACGATCGGCTTGAGCCCGAACGAGGACGGCACCGCGCGCGCCGCCGCCGCCGCATCCTCGCGGTTGCCGAACGGCCCGCCATACAGGCGGTTCACCGAGCCCGCCTTCACCACTTCGAGCCGGCCGACTTCGACGCCGGCGTCGATCAGCTTTTCGCTCATGGCTTCGGCGGTGCCGGCGCGGCTGTAGGCGCCGAGCTGGACGTAGAAGCTGCCGCGCGGGACCAGCTTCGGGACGACCTCGGCCATCGCGGCGCTATCGGTGCGCACCCGGTCTTCGAGCATCAGCGCCGCGATTTCCGGCGGCGCCGATTGCGCTTCGGAGGTGGCCACGCGGCGCTCCGAGGGCACGCGGATCGGATCGTCCGGGAACAGGCGCTCGAGGTGGACTTCGTGGCTGCCCTTGCCCAGCAGGCCGAGCTTGAGCGCCGCCGTGTAGGAGACGTCGACGATGCGGCTGGCATGGAAGGGGCCGCGGTCGTTGATGCGCACCACCACCGACTTGCCGGTTTCGACGCTGGTGATGCGCGCATAGGAAGGAATCGGCAGCGTCGGGTGCGCCGCCGTCATCTTGTACATGTCGTAGAGTTCGCCGGAGGAGGTCTTCTGGCCGTGGAATTTCACGCCGTACCAGCTGGCGACGCCGCGCTGCATGAAGGGATCCTGGTGCAGGATCGGGGTATAGGTCTGGCCGAACACCGCGTAAGGACGGTTGGCCCAGCGCGAATAGGGTTCGGCCTTGACCACCGCATCGGGCAGGTCCATCAGGCCCGGCGGCGGATTCAGCCCGGGGCCGTCGTCCTTGTAGTAGCCGCCGCGCCCGGAATTGGCGGGCGGCAGCTTGGGCAATTCGCTGACCTTCGCCTTGGGATGCTTCCACGGCAAAGGAATCAGGCTTTTGCGCTCGCCGGTGTCGGTGGTGCTGCAGCCGGTGACAAAGATGGCCAATGCGATGACCGTGGCAAGTTGTTTTCTTGGAACGGCCATGCGCGGTCCTTGTTAAATTACGTCTGCACTAGTTTACGATGTCTTTGAATACTCATCAATATACCAGCGCCGAGGCCGAGCGTAATGAAGGCTGTTCCGCCGTAGCTCATGAAAGGTAAGGGAACTCCGACGACCGGCAGGATACCAATCACCATGCCCATGTTGACGAAAGCATAAGTGAAGAACATCATCGTGATCGCCCCGGCCAGCAGGCGCGAGAAGGTGTTCGGCGCGTTGGCGGCGATCATCAGTCCGCGCCCGATCAGGAGCAGGTAGACGAACAGCAGGAACAGGTTGCCGACCATGCCGAATTCTTCCGAGTACACGGCGAACACGAAGTCGGTGGTCTGCTCGGGCACGAATTCCAGGGCGCCCTGGGTGCCCTGCCCGTAGCCCTTGCCGAACATGCCGCCCGAACCGATCGCGATCTCGGACTGGATGATGTGGAAGCCCTTGCCCAGCGGGTCGGAGGTCGGATCGATCAGGGTCATCACCCGCTCGCGCTGGTAGTCGTGCAGCATCGACCAGGCGATCGGCATCGCCGCCGCAGCCGACACGCCCAGCGCGATGATGGCCTTCCACGGCAGGCCGGCCAGGAAGATCACGTAGAAGCCCGAAGCGAACACCATCAGGCCGGTGCCCAGGTCGGGCTGCTTGGCGATCAGCGAGAACGGGATCAGGAGGATCACCGCCGCGATGAGGTAGTTCTTCCAGGTGCCGGCGTTGGCGCGCTGCTGGAAGTACCAGGCCAGCATCAGCGGCGTCGCGATCTTCAGGATCTCGGAGGGCTGGATGTCGATGCCCACGTGCAGCCAGCGTCGCGCGCCCTTCTTGATGATGCCGAACATCGCCACCGCGATCAGGAGCGCGACCCCGAAGGTATAGATCGGCACGGCCAGCCGCATCAGGGTTTGCGGCGGCACGTTGGCCGCGATCCACATGACGGCGAAGGACAGCAGGAAGTTGCGGATCTGGTGCTCGACGCGGTCCGGGAACTCGGCGCCGGCCGAGGCCATGGTGATCAGGCTGGTCATCATCAGCACGAACAGCACCAGGCCGAGCGGCCAGTCGAAGACCGCGAAATAGGGACGCAGGCGGCGCCGCAGCGAGCGGCGTTCTGGAATGTGCGCCATGGCTTATTCCTTTCGTGTGGCGGGGACGCCGGGCGTGCCCGCGGCGGTGGCCTGGATGACCGGGCCCGGCGCGGCGGCCGGCGCAGGCGCCGGGGCTTTCGGCGCCGGCGCGGCCTTCGGGGCCGGCGCATTCTTCGGGGCCGGCGGCGCCGGGCGCTTGCCCAGCAGGTAGTAGTCGAGCGCCTTGCGCGCGATCGGGGCCGCAGCCGCGGCGCCGAAGCCGGCGTTCTCGACGATCAGCGCCAGCGCGATGGTCGGCTTGTCGGCCGGAGCAAAGGCGACGTAAAGCGCGTTGTCGCGGTGGCGCTCGTCGATCGCGTTGGCGTTGTACTTGCCGCCCTTCAGGCCGATCACCTGCGCGGTGCCGGTCTTGCCGGCCGAGATGTAGCCGGCGTTGGCGAACACGCGGCGTCCGGTGCCGCCCGGATCCTGGGTCACGCCCACCATGGTGTGCTTGATGAAGTCGATGTTTTCCTGCTTGAGCGGGATGCGCCGGGTTTCCTTCGGCACGGTCTGGGTGCGCTGCTTGGTGGCGCCGTCCTCGATCAGCTTGACCAGGTGCGGCTTCATCACGATGCCGTTGTTGGCCAGGGTCGAGACCGCGTGCGCCAGCTGGATCATGGTGTAGTTGTTGTAGCCCTGCCCGATCGAGATCGAGATGGTGTCGCCGCCCTGCCACCTGCCGGCGGCGCGGCCCTTGAAGCGGTTTGCCTTCCACTCCTTGGACGGCCGCACGCCCGTCCGCTCGTGCTCGAGGTCGATGCCGGTCAGTTCGCCGAAGCCGAACTGCTTCATGAAGTTCGAGATGTTATCGATGCCCATCTCGTTGCCGAGCTGGTAATAATAGGTGTCGCAGGATTCCACCACCGACTTGTACATGTCGACCACGCCATGGCCGCCCGGCTTGTCGTCGCGGAAGCGGTGCCCGCCCAGCACGTAGAAGCCGGCGTCGCGGATCGCGTCGGACGGCTTGCGGTAGCCCATCTCGAGCGCGGCCAGCGACATGAAGGGCTTGAAGGTCGACCCCGGCGGATAGGCGCCGGACAGCGGACGGTTCATCAGCGGGCGGTCGAGCGAGGTGTTCAGCTCGTTCCAGCTCTGGGTGTCGATGCCGTCCACGAACAGGTTCGGATCGAAGCCGGGGCGCGACACGTAGGCCAGCACGTCGCCGGTGGCGGGTTCGATCGCCACCAGCGCGCCGCGCTGGTCGCCGAAGGCTTCCTCGATCACCTTTTGCAGCTCGATGTCGATCGACAGGATCAGGTTGCTGCCCGGCGTCGGCGGCGTGCGCGACAGCGTGCGGACGGCGCGCCCGCCGGCGGTGCGCTCGACCTGCTCGTAGCCGGTGATGCCGTGCAGGTAGCTCTCGTACTTCTTCTCCACCCCTTCCTTGCCGATGTGCTCGGTGCCGTTGTAGTTGGCGTCCAGGCCGTCTTCCTCGAGCTGGGCCTGCTCCTTCTGGTTGATGCGGCCGATGTAGCCGATCACGTGCGAGGCGGTCTCGCCCAGCGGATACTGGCGGAACAGGCGCGCCTGCACCTCCACGCCCGGGAAGCGGAAGCGCTGCGCGGTGAAGCGCGCCACTTCGTCGTCGGTCAGGCGGGTGCGCAGCGGCACGCTGGCGAAGCTGCGCGACTCTTCCATCAGGCGCTTGAAGCGGCGCCGGTCGCGCGCGTCGATCTCGACCAGCTTGGCCAGCTCGTCGATGGTCGATTCCAGGCTGGCCTGCAGCTTGGACGGCGTGATCTCGAGCGTATAGGCCGAGTAGTTGCGCGCCAGGACCACGCCGTTTCGGTCGACGATCAGGCCGCGGTTGGGCACGATGGGCACCAGCGCGATGCGGTTGCCCTCGGCCTGCGCCGCGAACTGGTCGTGGCGCAGCACCTGCAGCCAGACGAAACGCGCCACCAGCAGGCCGAAGCAGATGAAGACGAGCACCGCCAGCGCCGTGAGGCGCATGCGGAACAGGTGGATCTCGCGGTCGTTGTCCTTGAATTCGGTCACAGCGCAGAAAACTCGGTTCGGTCGGTCAGATCGGGCGGGTATGGTCGCGGTCGACCGCGCGGCGCTGCGGCGCCAGCAGCAGCCAGGTGATCACCGGCCACAAGGCGACGGCGACGACGCTCTCGGCGAAGTACAGCACGCCGGGAAAACGGCCCGAAGCGGTGAAGTGCACGAAGAACTGCACCGCCTGCGCCAGCAGCAGCAGCGGCAGCACGTGCATGGCCTGGGTCGTCAGGCGGAACCACAGCACGCGGCGGTGGATCATGATGGCCAGGTAGGACAGCAAGGTATAGGCCAGCGCATTCTCGCCCAGCAGGCTGGCGTCGTGCACGTCCATCAGGAGGCCCATGGCGAAGGCAACCCCGATGCCCACCTTGCGCGGCTGGTGGATGCCCCAGAACACGAGCACCAGCGCGACGAAGTCGGGCGCGCCGACCCAGCGGCCGGTCGGCAGCAGGTTGAGCATGAAGGCGCACACCAGGCTGAAGGTGATGAACAGCGGGCTGACGGGCAGCAGGATGTAATGAGGACGGTTACCGGGCATTATTGGCCCTCCCTGGTGGCCGGACTGGGTTGCTTGATCGCGGCGGGCGCGGCAGCGGACTGGACCACCGGCGTGCGCGCCGGCGCGGACGCCGCGGCCGGCCCGCCCGCGCCGGGCGCGGACTGCGCGGGGACGGGCTGCGCGGGCACGCCTTGCGGCGGCAGCGGCGCGGGCGCCAGCGGCGGCGCCGGGATCGGCGCCATGGGCGGCAGCTTGCGGCGCGCGGTGGTGGCGGCCGGCTTCGGCTCGGCGGCGGGCCTGGGCGGCAGGTTCGACTGCGACATGACGACCAGGAGCTGGCGGTTGCGGTCGATGCCGCCCAGCGGCTGGCCGACCACGCGCCCGAAGGTGCCGCCGGCCACGCTTTCGACCTGCACCACCTTGGCCACCGCCAGGCCGGCCGGATACATGCCGTCCAGGCCCGAGGTCACCAGGACGTCGCCGACCTGGATGTCGGCATTGGCCACCACGAAGCGCAGGTCGAGCAGCCCGGACTGGCCGCGGCCGTAGGCCACGCTGCGCAGGCCGCTGCGCAGCACCTGCACGGGAATCGCCTGGTCGCGGTCGGTCAGGAGCGTGACCTCGGAGGTGAACGGGAACACCCGCGTGACCTGGCCGACCACGCCCGCATGGTCGATCACCGGCAGGCCGGGCACGACGTCATGGCGCGAGCCGCGGTCGATCACGATGCGGCGCGTCGACGGGTCGCGCGCGTCGTACAGGATCTCGGTCATCTGCGCCTGGAGCGGCAGGTGCTGCTTGGCATCCAGCAGGCGGCGCAACTGCGCGTTCTCGGCCATCTGGAGCTGGGCCTGCTGCAGCAGGCGCGACTGCGCCAGCTGCTGGGTCTTGAGCTCGTCCACTTCCTTCTGGAGCGAGGAAATCGCGGAGAAATAGCCAGCCATGTTGCCGAGCGCCTCGCGCGGCATCAGGGCCGCCATCTGCATGGGATAGAGGACGGTGGCGGCCACCTGCCGCACCGAGGCCAGGGTCTGGTAGCGCGCATCGACGACCAGCAGCACGACCGAGATCAGGGCGAAGACGATCGCCTTGACCCGCGCCGGGGCACCCTGTTTGAAAAGCGGCGGAGGACTGTATTCCATGTCCTGGTTGGCGTCCTGTCTGGAGCGGGCGGCGGGCCAACGTCAAGGCGGGCAGAGGCGCACGATGCTGCCGTGCGCCCTGCCCGCCGAAACGCTCGTGGCGCCGCCCGTGTCCGTATTCTTATTCGTAGGAGAAGATCGAGCCCAGCTTGTCCATGCGCTCGAGCGCCATGCCCGAACCGCGCACCACGCAGGTCAGCGGGTCTTCCGCCACCAGCACCGGCAGGCCGGTCTCTTCCATCAGCAGACGGTCGAGGTCGCGCAGCAGCGCGCCGCCGCCGGTGAGCATCATGCCCTTCTCGGCGATGTCGGCGCCCAGTTCCGGCGGAGCCTGTTCCAGGCCATTCTTGACGGCCGAAACGATGTTGTTGAGCGGATCGGTCAGGGCTTCAAGGATCTCGTTGGACGAGATCGTGAAGGAACGCGGGATGCCTTCGGACAAGTTGCGGCCCTTGACTTCCATTTCCTTGACTTCCGAGCCCGGGAAAGCGGACCCTATTGCCTTCTTGATCGCTTCCGCGGTCTGTTCGCCGATCAGCATGCCGTAGTTGCGGCGGATGTAGTTGACGATGGCTTCGTCGAACTTGTCGCCGCCCACGCGCACCGAACCCTTGTAGACCATGCCGCCCAGCGAAATGATGCCGACTTCGGTGGTGCCGCCGCCGATGTCGACCACCATCGAGCCGGTGGCGTCCGAGACCGGCAGGCCGGCGCCGATCGCGGCCGCCATCGGCTCTTCGATCAGGTAGACCTGCGAGGCGCCGGCGCCGAGGGCCGATTCGCGGATCGCGCGGCGCTCGACCTGGGTCGAACCGCAAGGCACGCAGATGATGATGCGCGGCGACGGGCGGAAGAATTTCGAATCGTGCACCATGCGGATGAACTGCTTGAGCATCTGCTCGGTGACGGTGAAGTCGGCGATCACGCCGTCCTTCATCGGGCGGATGGCCTCTATGTTGCCCGGCACCTTGCCCAGCATCTGCTTGGCTTCCTTGCCGACCGCCTGGATCGTCTTCTTGCCGTTCGGGCCGCCCTCCTGGCGGATCGCCACGACCGAGGGCTCGTCCAGGACGATGCCCAGGCCGCGCACGTAGATCAGGGTGTTGGCGGTACCGAGGTCGATCGCCAGGTCATTCGAGAAGTAGCTGCGTAAAGAACCAAACATGTGTGTCCTGATTGCGCGCGGGGCGCGCGTCGAAAATTGATCGGGATTGTCCTCGCCGCACGGGCATTGTGCCCCGCGGTCTTTCCTGCGGCGGGCGAACTCGCAGCCCGACAGCGCATTAGCCCGCCATTCTACCTTATAATTTGTCGATTACATGCTGAAAACGGGTGGTTTTACCCCCCATTTCCAAAGGCGAGATCGGCGGTGTTACCAAGGTTTTATCGGACGTAGCGCACCGTTTGCTGACCGCTTGCCAACTTTCGTTATTAGCCCAACCATATTTTGCACGCGGCTGGAAGGCCGCGCCTTTGCCATGTCCCTGACACTTTCAGACGTAAAACGCATCGCCAACCTGGCCCAGCTCGAAATGATTGATGCCCACGCGGAAACCGCGCTGGCCGAGCTGAACGGCATCTTCGCCCTGGCCGAGCAGATGCAGGCGGTGGACACGACCGGTGTCGCCCCCTTGTCGCAGCCCTTGGCAAGCATCATGGCGCTGCCGCTGCGCCTGCGCGACGACGTGGTCACCGAAGAGAACCGCCGCGAGGACTACCAGGCGCCGGCGCCGAAGGCCCAGGACGGCCTGTACCTGGTGCCGAAGGTCATCGAGTAATCCACGCAACCCGCTTCTCAAGAGACACGCAATGCACAACAAGACCATCAAAGAGCTGTCCGCGCTCCTGCAATCGAAGCAGGTCTCGAGCGTCGAACTCGCCACGCACTACCTGGATCGCATCGAAGCGAGCAGCCACAACGCCTTCCTGCACCTGGACCGCGAACGCACCCTGGCGCAAGCCGCCAGCGCCGATGCCCGCATCGCCGACGGTTCGGCCGGCACCCTGACCGGCGTGCCGATCGCCCACAAGGACATCTTTGTCACCCGTGGCTGGCGCACAACGGCCGGCTCGAAGATGCTGGCCAATTATGAAAGCCCCTTCGACGCCACCGTGGTCGAGCGCTTCGGCCGCGCCGGCATGGTCACCCTGGGCAAGGTCAACCTCGACGAATTCGCGATGGGCTCGGCCAACGAGAACTCGGCCTTCGGCTCTGTGACGAATCCCTGGGATCCGCTGGCGGTGCCGGGCGGCTCCTCGGGCGGCTCGGCCGCCGCGATCGCCGCGCGCCTGGCGCCGGCCGCCACCGCCACCGACACCGGCGGCTCGATCCGCCAGCCGGCCGCCTTCTGCGGCGTCACCGGCATCAAGCCGACCTACGGCCGCGTGTCGCGCTTCGGCATGATCGCCTTCGCTTCCTCGCTGGACCAGGGCGGCCCGATCGCCCAGACCGCCGAGGATTGCGCCCTGCTGCTGAACGACATGATCGGTTTCGACGAGCGCGATTCGACCAGCCTGACGGTCGAGCAAGGCAACGTCGCCGAGGACTACACCCGCGACCTGAACAAGCCCCTGACCGGCCTGCGGATCGGCGTGCCGAAGGAATACTTCGGCGAAGGCCTGGCAAGCGACGTGGAAGCCGCGGTGCGCGGCGCGCTGGACGAATTCGTCAAGCTGGGCGCCTCGCTGGTCGAGATTTCGCTGCCCAAGACCGCCCTGTCGATCCCGACCTATTACATCATCGCCCCGGCCGAAGCCTCGTCGAACCTGTCGCGCTTCGACGGCGTGCGCTACGGCCACCGCGCCAGCGAGTACAAGGATCTGCAGGACATGTACCGCAAAACCCGCGCCGAAGGCTTCGGGCGCGAGGTCCAGCGCCGCATCATGGTTGGCACCTACGTACTGTGCCACGGCTACTACGACGCCTACTACGTGCAGGCGCAGAAGATCCGCCGCCTGATCGCGGACGACTTCCAGGCCGCATTCGCCGACAAGTGCGACGTGATCATGGGCCCGGTGGCGCCGACGGTGGCCTGGGATCTCGGTTCGAAGGCGAACGACCCGGTGGCGAACTACCTGGCCGACATCTACACCCTGTCGACCAGCCTGGCGGGCCTGCCCGGCATGTCGATCCCGGTCGGTTTCGGCCAGGGGGAAAAGAACGCCAAGCGTCCGGTCGGCCTGCAGATCATTGGCAACTACTTCAACGAAGCCAAGCTGCTGAACATCGCGCACCAGTACCAGCAAGTGACCGACTGGCACCAGCGTACCCCGGAAGGCGTTTGAATCGTAGGGTGGACGGCTTCGCCGTCCGCGCGTTCAACTACCGCCAGCGCAGCCACAGAATAAAGAGAGAACAGATATGCAATGGGAAGTCGTCATCGGTCTTGAGAACCACGTGCAGCTCACGACCAATTCGAAAATCTTCAGCGGCAGCTCGATCCGCTTCGGCGCCGAGCCGAACACCCAGGCCAGCCCGGTCGACCTGGCGCTGCCGGGCGTGCTGCCGGTCCTGAACCGCGGCGCCGTCGAGCGCGCGATCCGCTTCGGCCTGGCCGTGGGCGCGAAAATCGCCCCGCAGTCGGTGTTCGCCCGCAAGAACTACTTCTACCCTGACCTGCCGAAGGGCTACCAGATCAGCCAGTTCGAGGACCCGGTGGTCCAGGGCGGCACCATCAGCTTCGCCTACGAGAAGGACGGCAAGCTGGAGACCAAGACCGTCAACCTGACCCGCGCCCACCTGGAAGAGGATGCGGGCAAGTCGCTGCACGAGGACTATGCCGGCATGAGCGGCATCGACCTGAACCGCGCCGGCACCCCGCTGCTCGAGATCGTGTCCGAGCCGGAGATGCGCAGCGCCGCCGAAGCGGTGGCCTACGCCAAAGCCCTGCACTCGCTGGTCGTGTGGCTGGGCGTCTGCGACGGCAACATGCAGGAAGGCTCCTTCCGCTGCGACGTCAACGTCTCGGTGCGCCCGATGGGCCAGAAGGAATTCGGCACCCGCTGCGAGATCAAGAACCTGAACTCCTTCCGCTTCATGGAAGAGGCGATCCATTACGAAGTGCGGCGCCAGATCGAGCTGATCGAGGATGGCGGCAAGGTGATCCAGGCGACCCGCCTGTGGGACCCGGACAAGAAGGAAACCCGCTCCATGCGCACCAAGGAAGACGCGCAGGACTACCGCTACTTCCCGGACCCGGACCTGCCTCCCCTGGTGATCGGCCAGGACTGGATCGAGCGCGTGAAAGCCGACATGCCGGAACTGCCGGGCGCCCTGCGCGCCCGCTTCACCGGCGAATACGGCCTGCCGGAATACGACAGCCTGGTGCTGACCTCGTCCAAGGCGATGGCGACCTACTACGAGGCCGTGGTGCTTGCGGCCGGCAAGGAGAACGCGAAAGCCGCCGCCAACTGGATGATGGGCGACGTCGCGTCGACCCTGAACCGCGAAGGCGTGGAGCTGGACCAGTCGCCGGTGAGCGCCGCCCAACTGGCCCTCTTGCTTAAGCGCATCGCCGACGGCACCATCTCGAACAAGGCCGGCAAGGAAGTCTTTGCCGCCATGTGGGAAGCGCAATCGGAAGACGCCAATCTGGCCGACACCGTGATCGAGCAGAAGGGCCTGAAGCAGATCTCGGACACGGGCGCGCTGGAAGCAATCGTCGACGAGGTGCTGGCGGCCAATGCCAAGTCGGTGGAGCAATACCGCGCCGGCAAGGAAGCTGCGATCAATGCCCTGATCGGCCAGACCATGAAGGCCTCGAAGGGCAAGGCCAATCCGGCCCAGGTGACCGATCTGCTGAAGAAGAAGCTGGCCGGCTGAGTTTTCAAGCCTGCCAACCAGGAAACCGGAGCTGCGGCTCCGGTTTTTTTGTAGGGTGGGCGGCTCCCCCCAATGTGCTGATCAGCTCTTGGCGTCGACGCCGCCCACGCGGTGATTGCTAACGGCTCCGCTCGCGCACCGGATGATCTTGCTGCGAACGATCACCGCGTGGGCGGCGCACCTACCATTGTGACGCATGGTGCCGGATGGAGCCGCCCACCCTACGCATGTCAGACGCCGTAGCGCGTGCGATAGGCCGCCACCGCATCCTTGTGCGCGCCCAGCTCGGCGCCGCCCGCGTTCGAGAGATAGGTGAACAGGTCGTCCAGGTTGGCGATCGAGATCACCGGGATGCCGAATTCCTTCGACACCTGCTGCACCGCCGAATGTTCGGACAGCGCGCCGTCCTTGCCGGAACGCTCCATGCGGTCCAGGGCGATCAGCACGGCGGCCGGTTCGGCGCCGGCGGCGCGGATCATGTCGACCGATTCGCGCACCGAGGTGCCCGCCGAGATCACGTCGTCGATGATCACGACCTTCCCCGCCAGCTTGGCACCGACGATGGTGCCGCCTTCGCCGTGGTCCTTGGCTTCCTTGCGGTTGTAGGCGAAGGAGGTGTTGCGGCCCTTGGCGGCCAGCGCCACCGCGGTCGCGCTGGCCAGGGTGATGCCCTTGTAGGCCGGGCCGAACAGCATGTCGAACTGCACGCCCGAATCGAGCAGGGTCTGGGCGTAGAACTGGGCCAGCTGGCCCAGGGTCGCGCCGTCATGGAACAGGCCGGCGTTGAAGAAGTACGGCGACTGGCGCCCGGCCTTGGTGGTGAATTCACCGAAGCGCAATACCTCGGCCTTCACCGAAAACGAAATAAACTCCTGGCGCAGATCGCTCACGTGCTTCTCCCAAAATTTCGAAAGCACGTATTGTAACGTCCTTGTCGGGCCATTCCGGCGTCCGGCAAAACACGCTACACTGTCGCGCTCCCGCGCCGCCCTGCCGCGTCGCTCCGCATTGTTACCTTGACCAGATCCATGCCACGAATTATCTCCGCGAACCTGAACGGTATCCGTTCCGCCCACAAGAAAGGTTTCTTCAACTGGCTCGCCACCCAGTCCGCCGATTTCATCTGCGTGCAGGAACTGAAGGCGCAACAGGCCGACATGACCGAGGAATTCCTCGCGCCCCACGGCTACCACGGCCACTTCCACTACGCGGAGAAGAAGGGGTATTCGGGCACCGGCGTCTACAGCCGCGTCGCGCCGGACAACAAGCGCATCGGCTTCGGCTGCATGGAATTCGACGCCGAAGGCCGCTACACCCGCTGCGATTTCGGCAACCTGACCGTGATCTCGGTGTATTGCCCGTCCGGCTCCTCGTCGCCGGAGCGTCAGCTGGCCAAGTTCCGCTTCATGGAGGTGTTCCTGCCTCACTTGCAGGAGCTGAAAGCGGAAGGCCGCGAAGTCGTGATCTGTGGCGACTGGAACATCGCGCACAAGGAAATCGACCTCAAGAACTGGAAGAGCAACCAGAAGAATTCCGGCTTCCTGCCGGAAGAGCGCGCCTGGATGACCCGCATCTTCGACGAGATCGGCCTGGTGGACGTGCACCGCAAGCTGGCGCCCGATGCCGCCGATTACACCTGGTGGAGCAACCGCGGCCAAGCCTATGCCAAGAACGTGGGCTGGCGCATCGACTACCACGTGGCCACCCCGGGCATCGCGGCGACCGCCAAGTCGGTGTCGATCTACAAGGATGAGAAGTTCAGCGATCACGCCCCGCTCATCATTGATTACGATCTCTAATAGTTAAGCCCGATTTAGAAGATCAGGTTCTACATCCTGGAGGCCAGTCGAGCCGGAAGCCGCTCTCGAAGCGGCGCGGCTGGCCGCTCAGTGGATCCTCGAAGGCGATCGAACGCGCCAGCAGCTGCAGCGGCGCGCTGAAATCGTCTCCCTTGCACGGCAGCGCCACCGGATAGAAGGCGTCGTTCAGGATCGGCGCGCCGAGCGCCGACAGGTGCAGGCGCAGCTGGTGCTTGCGGCCGGTGTGCGGGTGCAGCCGGTAGTGCGCCACGTCGCCGCGCCGCTCGATCAGCTCGATCAGGGTTTCCGAATTCGGTTCCCCCGGCACTTCCTCGCTCACGAAAAACTGCTCCGCATCCTGCATGCGGCTGCGGTAGGTGAAGGGGAATGCCCTCCCCTCGATCGGGCCCGCCAGCGCCTCGTAGACCTTGTTCACCACCCGCTTCTGGAACATCGACTGGTAGGCCCCGCGCGATGCCGGGTTGTGCGAGAAGATCACCACCCCCGCGGTCTCGCGGTCGAGCCGGTGGATCGGCACCAGGTGCGGCAAATCATATTGCTTCTTGAGGCGCACCAGGAGGGTCTCGTGCAGGAAGCGGCCGGTCGGAATGGTCGGCAGGAAGTGCGGCTTGTCGGCCACCAGCAGGTGCTCGTCCTGGAACAGCACCCGCTCCCGGAAGGGGATCGGGGTTTCGGCTTGCTCCAGCTCGCGGTAGTACCAGATGCGCATGCCCTGGCGCACGGGGCTGTCGGCGGCGAGCGCCGCCCCTTTCGCATCGACGATCTCGCCGCGCGCCAGGCGCCGCGCCCAGGCGGCTTCCGGCACGTCGGGAAAGCGCTCGGCCAGAAAGCGCAGCATGCCGCCCGCCCGGGTCTCGGTGATCCACAGGTAGCTGGGCGCGACCCCGTCGCGCACCGGCAAGGGAACATAGGCGTTGGCTTCGGCCTGGTGCCCTTTCCTGCCTTTACTCATTCACAGCGGCCATCAACGCAGGGCGACATTGGTCTGGTAAGGCGGCAGCTTAGCGACGGTGGTGCCCTTGGCGCGCGCGTACACCGGCAGCAGCAGGTTCATATTTCTTTCCATGTCCCGAATGCGGCTCTCTCCGCCCGGGTGGGTCGATAGAACCTCAATCGGCGCGCGCTGGTCCAGGGCAGCCATCTTGCGCCACAGCGCGATGCCGGCGCGCGGATCGTAGCCGGCGCGGGAAGAAATATCCAGTCCCACCAGGTCGGCCTCGCGTTCGTCGTCGCGCGAGAATTTGAGTCCAACGAACTGGGCGCCGTAGTTGGCAACGGTGCCGGTAATGCTCGGATCGATACCGAAAAGGCCCGACACCAGGGCGCCGCCGAGACGGGCAACCGCCGTGGTGCCGAGTTGCTTGGCCATCTTCTCGCGGCTGTGCTCGCGCAGTGCATGGGCGATCTCATGGCCCATCACGGCAGCCACCTCATCGTCCGTCAGCTTCAGCGAGCTCAGGATGCCGGTGAAGAAGCCAATCCGGCCGCCCGGCATGCAGAAAGCGTTCACATCCTTCGAGTCGATCAGGTTGACCTGCCATTGCCACTGAGTGGCATCCTGGTTCCAGCGGGTGGTGTGAGGAATGATGCGCTTGGCGATGGCGCGCAGGCGCTGGACTTCCGGATGCGAGGCCGGCAGCAGCACGCCTTTCTGTTGCGCCTGGCTCATCATCTCCGTGTACTGCTGCGCTGCCGCTTCGTTGAGCGTTTCCGCCGGAACCAGCTTGCTCAGGCGCGAGAGCGGCCTGACCTTGATGCCGTCCTGGACCGTCGTATTGCGGTCGTCCTGCGCCACGGCAGTGCCGACGCCGGCGGTACCGAATGCGGCGATCAGCGACAGGCTGACGGCCAAATGTTTAAATTTTGTCATGTCGTCACCGATAGGCCGTTCTTAGCAGCACTATCTCCAAAGAAAGTATCCAGTTGAGACCGCAATAGCGCCGATCATCGCGGAAAGCGGTCAGCTCGACTAGCCGCCACCGCACATAAGCGCAAGCGAAATCAGGCCACGACGCCCGACTTCTTGCGCAGCCGGAACACCGCGAGACTGCCCCGCAGGTTCGGCAGGAAACTCACCGGCTTGCCTTCGGCCAGGGCCACGTACTCCAGCACTTCCAGCCCGCACTTCTCGGCCAGGTCCTTGAAGTCGTGGATGGTGGCATAACGCACGTTGGGCGTGTCGAACCACTGGTAGGGCAGCGTGCGCGAGACCGGCATCCGCCCGCGAATCAGCGCCACGCGGTGCGGCCAGTAGGCGAAGTTGGGGAAGGAGACGATGGCTTCCTGGCCGACCCGCACGATGTCGCGCAGGCGCGCCTCGACGTGCTGCATCATCTGCAGCGAGGACAGGCACAGCACCACATCGAAGGCGTTGTCGCGGAACAGGTCGAGGCCCTGCTCCATGTCGTGCTGGATCACGCTGATGCCGCGCTGGGTGCTCTCCAGCACCTTGTCGTCGGCGATCTCGACGCCGTAGCCGGTACAGCCCTTGCTCAGCTCCAGGTAGCGCAGCATGGCGCCGTCGCCGCAGCCGACGTCGAGCACGTGGGCGCGCTCGCGCACCCAGTCGGCGATGAAGGCCAGGTCGGGACGCAGGGCGTTCAGGTCGTTCAGGTTCATGCGGCCTCCTTGCCTGCGAGTTCGAGGGCAATCCGGTCGTAGTAGGCACGCACCACCGCCATGTAGCGCGCATCGTCCAGCAGGAAGGCGTCGTGGCCGTGCGGCGCGTCGATCTCGGCATAGGTGACCTTGCGCCGGTTCGACAGCAGCGCCTCGACGATCTCGCGGCTGCGCTCGGGCGAGAAGCGCCAGTCGGTGGTGAAGGAAGCGATCAGGAACTGGGCCTTGGTGCCCGCCAGCGTCTTGGCCAGGTCGCCGCCATGGGCGCGCGCCGGATCGAAGTAGTCGAGCGCCTTGGTGATCAGCAGGTAGGTGTTGGCGTCGAAGTATTCCGAGAACTTGTCGCCCTGGTAGCGCAGGTAGGACTCGATCTCGAAGTCGATGCCGAAGTCGAATTTGTAGTCATTGTTCTCGGCCGCGTTGCGCAGCTTGCGGCCGAATTTTTCCGCCATGTCGTCGTTCGACAGGTAGGTGATGTGGCCGACCATGCGCGCCACCTTCAGGCCGTTCTTCGGCACCACGCCGTGTTCGTAGAAATCGCCGCCGTGGTAGTCCGGGTCGGTCAGGATGGCCTGGCGCGCCACGTCGTTGAAGGCGATGTTCTGGGCCGACAGCTTGGGCGTGGAGGCGATCACGATGCAGTGGCGCAGGCGCTCGGGGAACATGATGCTCCACGACAGGGCCTGCATGCCGCCCAGCGAGCCGCCCATCACGGCGGCAAAGCAGTCGATGCCGAGGCGGTCGGCCAGGCGCGCCTGCGCCGCCACCCAGTCTTCCACCGTCAGCAGCGGGAAGGCCGCGCCATAGGGCTTGCCGGTGGCCGGATTGTCGTGCATCGGCCCGGTCGAGCCGAAGCAGGAGCCGAGGTTGTTCACGCCGATCACGAAGAAGCGGTTGGTGTCGAGCGGCTTGCCCGGCCCGACCATGTTGTCCCACCAGCCCTGGCTCTTGGGCTGGCCGGCATAGGTGCCGGCCACATGGTGCGAGGCGTTCAGCGCGTGGCAGACCAGCACCGCGTTCGACTTGTCGGCGTTCAGGGTGCCATAGGTTTCATACATCAGCGTGTAATCGCCGATGCTGGCGCCGCTTTGCAGGCGCAGCGGCTCGGCGAAATGCATCGCCTGTGGTGTGACGTTTCCGATCGATCCCATGGAAGCTGTGGAGGTGTTTCTTGTCAGAGTGTTTGGAGCTGCTCGACCGCGCTGGCGATGTCGTTCGGCTCGATCGAGCGCAGGATGCGGCGCGTGCGGGTGGTGATCGCGGACAGGTCGCTGTTCAAGATTTCCTGCTTCACCGACAGCAGCTGCGCCGGGTGCATCGAGAATTCGCGCAGGCCCATGCCCAGCAGCAGGCGGGTGAGCTTGGTGTCGCCCGCCATCTCGCCGCACACGGCGACGTCCAGGCCGGCCTTCTGGCCGGTGGCGATGGTCTGGGCGATCAGGTTCAGGACCGCCGGGTGCAGCGGATTGTACAGGTGCGCCACCTCGTAGTCGACGCGGTCGATCGCCAGCAGGTACTGGATCAGGTCATTGGTGCCGATCGACAGGAAGTGCATGCGCTTGACGAACATCGGCAGCGCCAGCGCGGCGGCCGGGATCTCGATCATGGCGCCGACTTCCACGCCCGGGTCGTACTTGACGTTCTCTTCGCGCAGTTGGGCCTTGGCCTGCTCGATCATGGTCAGCGTCTGGTCGATCTCGAAGGCGTGCGCCAGCATCGGGATCAGGATCCGCACTTTGCCATACGCGGAGGCGCGCAGGATCGCGCGCAGCTGGGTCAGGAACAGCTGGGGCTCGGCCAGGCAGTAGCGGATCGCGCGCAGGCCCAGCGCCGGGTTCAGCGCGGTGTGCTCGGTCGGGTCGAGCGGCTTGTCGGCGCCGACGTCGAGGGTGCGGATGGTCACCGGGCGGCCCTTCATGGCCACCACCGCCTTGCGGTACTGCTCGAACTGCTCGTCCTCGCTCGGGATCTTCAGCCCGTGCCCGAGCCCATGGCTGCGGCCCATGAACAGGAACTCGGAGCGGAACAGGCCGACGCCGCTGGCGCCGGCATCCAGCGCCGCCGGGCAGTCGTCCGGCAGCTCGATGTTGGCCAGCAGCGTGACCGCAGTGCCATCCTTCGTCACCGCCGGGGTCTTCTTGAGCTTGAGCAGGCGCTTGCGCGCCTTGATCAGGGCGGCCTGGCGCGCGCGGTACTGTTCCAGCACCAGCTGGCTCGGGTTGCAGATCACCACGCCGGCGTCGCCGTCGATGATCACCCAGTCGTCCTGCTCGATCAGGCGCGAGGCCTGGCTCATGCCGACCACCGCCGGGATGTCGAGCGAGCGCGCGACGATCGCCGTGTGCGAGTTCTGGCCGCCGACGTCGGTGACGAAGCCGACGAAGGCCTGCGCGTCGCCGGCCCGGTCGCGGAAGGCCAGCATGTCGGCCGGCGAGATGTCGTGGGCCACCACGATCATCTGCGGCGTGGCCTGGTCCTCGCCCGCCAGCGGCGGCGGGATCTCCAGCGCGGTGCCCATCAGGACCTTGAGCACCCGCTCGGCCACCTGCTGGATGTCGTGCTTGCGCTCGCGCAGGTACTCGTCCTCGATCTCGTCGAACTGGCTGGACAATTCGTCGATCTGGGTCACCAGCGCCCATTCGGCGTTGTAGTGGCGGGTGCGGATGATGTCGAGCGGCGCCTCCGAGATCATGGGGTCGGACAGGATCAGCGCGTGCACGTCGATGAAGGCGCCCAGTTCGGTCGGGGCGTCCTTGGGCAGCTCGGTCCACAGGGCCTGCAGGCCGCGGTGCACTTCGGCGATGGCGTGCTGCAGGCGCGCGACCTCGGCCTCGACCTGTTCTTCCGGGACCAGGTAGTGCTTGACGTCGAGCGCGGCCGGGGTGAGCAGGTGCGCGCGGCCGATCGAGATGCCGCGCGAAACCGGAATGCCGTGGAGCGTGAACGATGCCATCGAGGGTCCCGTGTGGCGGGGAGCTGCCGCTTCGCGCGGCATTACTCGCCTTCGCCGAACTTGTCGTTGATCAGGCCGCCCAGGGCGGCGATGCATGCTTCCTCGTCGGGACCGTCGGCCTCGAGCAGCACCTTGGCGCCCTTGCCGGCGGCGAGCATCATGACACCCATGATCGACTTGGCATTGATGCGGCGTCCGTTACGGGTGAGCCAGACGTCGCTCTTGAACTTGGCGGCCAGTTGGGTGAACTTGGCGGAGGCGCGGGCGTGCAGGCCCAGCTTGTTGATGATCTCGAATTCCTGTTGAATCATGTTCTCGCTTATTGTCTGGTTGTTGCCCGTGGCCAGAATATGGTTAAAGTGTGTTCAGCTCGATCCGACGCGGATGCGGTTGTCCACCCGCACGGCGCCGTTCTGAGCGCCGGCCAGGGCCATTTCCACCACCACGTCGAGGGTGTCGCGGCGGTAGGTGATGGCACGCAGCAGCATCGGCAGGCTGATGCCGGCGATGACTTCCACGTGGCCGGCATCGGCCAGGGAATTGCAGCAATTGGACGGCGTGCCGCCCTTGATGTCGGTGATGACCAGCACGCCGTCGCCGTCGTCCAGGCGCGCGATCGCCTCCTTGGCCAGGACATGCACCTGGGCCAGGTCCTGGTCGGCGGTCACGTCGATCGCCTCGAAGCGCTCGGTGGGGCCACGAAATACGTGGGCCACCGCGGAGATGAATGCCTGGCCCAGCGGAGCGTGGGTCATCAGCAGGATGCCAACCATGTCAGTATGTCTCAGTTGCCTTGCGTTCGACCGCGTCGATGAACATCGCGGCCACGTCGAATCCGGTCTGGTCGGCGATCTCCTGGAAGCAGGTCGGGCTGGTGACGTTCACCTCCGTCAGGAAATCGCCGATCACATCCAATCCTACCAGCAATAAGCCGCGTGCCGCCAGTTCCGGGCCGATGGCCTCGGCGATCTCGCGCTCGCGCGCGGTGATCGGCTGCGCCACGCCCAGGCCGCCGGCGGCCAGGTTGCCGCGCACTTCATTGCCCTGCGGGATGCGCGCCAGCGTGAACGGCACCGGTTTGCCATCGATCACGAGCACGCGCTTGTCGCCCTGCTTGATGGCCGGGATGAATTTCTGCGCCATGATGGTGTGCCGGCCGTTGGCGGTCAGGGACTCGATCACCGAGCCCAGGTTCATGCCATCGTCCTTGACGCGGAAGATGCCGGCGCCGCCCATGCCGTCGAGCGGCTTGAAGATCACGTCGCCGTGCTTCTCGTGGAAGGCGCGCAGCCGGGCCGCGCTCGAGCTGACCAGGGTCGGCGAGGTGTACTGGCTGAACTGGCCGATGGTCAGCTTCTCGTTGTGGTCGCGGATCGCGCCCGGGCGGTTGAACACGCGCGCGCCCTGGCGCTCGGCCAGCTCCAGCAGGTAGGTGCCGTACACGTACTCCATGTCGAAGGGCGGGTCCTTGCGCTCGATGACGGCGTCGAAGAACGAGAGCTGCACGCTTTCCGGCCGGTCGGCGCGGTACCAGACCTCGGCCTCGCCGGTGAGGTGGATGCGCGTGACGACCGCCGTCACCACGCCCTCTTCCAGCACCATGTCGCGCTGCTCGAAGGCATAGATGGCGTGGCCGCGCCTGGCGGCTTCGCGCATCATCGCGAAAGTCGAATCCTTGTAGATCTTGAACGTGGAGAGCGGGTCGGCGAGGAAGGCGATTTTCATGAGGCATCCATGGCGGGAGATACCCCGATTTTAGCCGGAAACGCGAAACCTCGCGGACGAGCCCCGCTTTGGCGGTCCCATCCCGCACCAGCGCAGTGCGCAAACCGGGCACCGTAGGGTGTGCGGCTCCGCCCCGCACTGTGCTCAGCCTCGTGTTTCGACGCCGCACACGCGTTCAAGCAGCTTCCGAACAGCCGTCCACCCTGATCATGGGAGCGTTGAACGCGTGGGCGGCAGATGCGCCACAGGCTGAGCGTATCGACGGGTGAAGCCGCCCACCCTACGACTGGGATAGGTTCTTAATAAACTTCCGGGTTAGGATCGGTGCGTTCCAGCTCGAGCGACGCCGCCAGCAGGCCCAGGCGCGCCACCACGCCGTACACGTAGAAGCGGTTCGGCGCCGCCGTGCCCGGCTTGGCCCTGGGGTCCGGCACCGCGTGCTGCTGGGCAAATGCCAGCGGCACGTACTGCGAGCCCGGCGCGTTCAGGTTCTGGTCGATGCCGCGTTCGGCGTGCACGCGGTAGAAGCCGCCCACCACGTAGCGGTCGATCATGTACACCACCGGCTCGGCCACCGCGTCGTTGATGGTTTCGAAGGTCGGCACGCCTTCCTGCACGATCATGTCGGTGACCGCCACACCATCCTTGATGACGGTCATCTTGTTGCGCTGGGCGCGGCTCAGGTCGCGCACCTCGCTGGCGTCCTTCACCGTCATGACGCCCATGCCGTAGGTGCCGGCGTCGGGCTTGACGATCACGAAGGGCTTCTGCTCCTTCATGCCGTATTCCTTGTACTTCTTCTTGATCTTCGAGAGCAGGGCCGAGACGGCGTCGGCCAGCTGCTCGGTGCCGACGTCCTGCTGCAGGTCGACCTCGCCGACCTTGCTGTGCAGAGGGTTGACCAGCCAGGGGTCGATCTCGATCAGCTTGCCGAACTTCTTGGCCACTTCGTCGAAGGCCTTGAAATGGTTGCTCTTGCGGCGCAGCGCCCAGCCGGCGTGCAGCGGCGGCAGCAGCGACTGCTCGTGGATGTTTTCCAGGATCGCCGGAATGCCGCTTGATAAGTCGTTGTTCAGCAGGATGGTGCAGGGATCGAAATCGGCCAGGCCGACGCGGCGCCCGTTTGCCGAACGCACCAGCGGCTCCACCACCAGCATGTTGCCGTCGGGCAGTGCCAGCGGCGTCGGCTGGGTGACGTCCGGCGACAGCGAGCCGAGGCGCACGTGCAGGCCGGTCTGGCGGAAGATCTGCATCAGGCGCGCCACGTTCTGCAGGTACATCGGGTTGCGCGTATTAACCTCCGGGATCATCAAGAGGTTACGTGCATCCGGGCAATACTTGTCGATTGCGGCCATGGCCGCCTGCACCGTCAGCGGCAGCATCTCGGTCGACAGGTTGTTGAAGCCGCCCGGGAACAGGTTGGTGTCGACCGGCGCCAGCTTGTAGCCGGCATTGCGCAGGTCTACTGAGCAATAAAACGGCGGCGTATGCTCCTGCCACTCGAGGCGGAACCAGCGCTCGATGGCGGGCGTGGCTTCGAGAATCTTCTTTTCCAGGTCCAGGAGAGGACCGGTCAGGGCGGTGGCGAGGTGCGGAACCATGGTGTGGACGTCCTAGTAGTGGCTTATTCGAATTATATCGGTAGGCTCACATATGGACGAATATCCTTATTTAAAGTGCGCATACTTGCCGTAAACGCAAAAAGGCGCCCGCAGGCGCCCTCCCCGGTCATTGCGCGCTTACAGGTGGTAAGCCGACTCCCCGTGGCTGGTGATGTCCAGCCCCTCGCGCTCGGCATCGGCCGGCACCCGCAGGCCCACCAGCAGGTCGACCAGCTTGAAGGCGATGAAGGCCACCAGCGCCGACCACACAATGGTGACGCCGACCGCCTCGGCCTGCACCAGCAGCTGCCCGGCGATCGAGTAGTCGGGCGAGGCCTTGTTGGCGACGTAGTCCCAGACGCCCTGCCCGCCCAGCTGCGGCGCCGCGAACACGCCGGTCAGCAGCGCGCCCAGGATGCCGCCCACGCCGTGCACGCCGAACACGTCGAGCGAGTCGTCGGCGCCCAGCAGGCGCTTCAGGCCGGTCACGCCCCACAGGCAGACCACGCCGGCCAGCAGGCCCATCACCAGCGCGCCCATCGGACCGACGAAGCCGGCGCCCGGGGTGATCGCCACCAGGCCCGAGACCGCGCCCGACACCGCGCCCAGCAGCGAAGGCTTGCGCTTGAAGGCCCACTCGCCGAACATCCACGACACGGCCGCCGCGGCGGTTGCCAGCAGGGTGTTGATGAAGGCCAGCGCGGCCACGTCGCCCGCTTCCAGCGCCGAGCCGGCGTTGAAGCCGAACCAGCCCACCCACAGCAGCGAGGCGCCGATCATGGTCATGGTCAGCGAGTGCGGGGCCATCGACTCGCGGCCCAGGCCGATGCGCTTGCCGATCACATACGCGCCGACCAGGCCGGCCACCGCTGCGTTGATATGCACCACGGTGCCGCCGGCGAAGTCGAGCGCGCCGTGCTGCCACAGGAAGCCGGCATTCGCGGTGACGCTCGCCAGGCTGGCGGCATCGGAAATCGCATCCGGACCGGCCCAGAACCAGACCATGTGGGCCACCGGCAGGTAGCCGAAGGTGAACCAGATCACCATGAACAGCAGCACCGCCGAGAAGCGCACGCGCTCGGCGAAGGCGCCGACGATCAGGCCGCAGGTGATGGCGGCGAAGGTGCCCTGGAAGGCCACGAAGATGAACTCGGGGATCATGGTCTCCTTGCTGAAGGTGGCGGCCTGGCTGAAGGTGCCGGCCGCGGCGTCGTAGATCCCGTTCAGGAATACCCGGTCGAAGCCGCCGATGAAGGCGTTGCCCTGGGTGAAGGCGAGCGAGTAGCCGTACAGGCACCACAGGACGATGATCAAGGAAAACACCATGAAAACCTGCATCAACACCGACAGCATGTTCTTGGCGCGCACCAGGCCGCCGTAGAACAGCGCCAGGCCCGGGATCGACATCATGATCACCAGGAGCGTGGCGACGAACATCCAGGCGGTGTCGCCCTTGTTGACGGTGGGCGCGGCGAGCGCCGGCAGCGCCAAGGCGGCGGCAGCTGCGCCGGCGAGGACTTTGGTAACGGTATGCTTCATTCGGCTTCCCCTTAGAGTGCGTCGTTGCCGGTCTCGCCGGTACGGATACGGATGACCTGGTTGAGGTCGGCCACGAAGATCTTGCCGTCGCCGATCTTGCCGGTGCGGGCGGCGCCCGAGATGGCGTCGATCACCTGCTCGAGCACGGCGTCGTCGACCGCCGCTTCGATCTTGATCTTCGGAAGGAAGTCGACCACGTACTCGGCGCCGCGGTACAGCTCGGTGTGGCCTTTCTGGCGCCCGAAGCCCTTCACTTCGGTGACGGTCATGCCCTGGACGTTAATCTCCGACAGCGCTTCGCGGACTTCGTCCAGCTTGAAGGGCTTGATGATGGCGGTAATCATTTTCATGGTGATACCTCTGTCTCGTTCAAAATGCGTTTCAGAAAGTTTTGGACACGGTCAGCACGGCCGAGGACTTGCCCAGGTTCTCGCCTTCCGGGCTGCGGTAGGCCTTGGTATTGCCTTTAATCCAGGCCAGCGAGACGGTGGCCAGGCCGAAGTCCTTGCTCAGGCCCACCTTGTAGTCGGTGTACGAATACATGCTGTTGTTGTTCACTTCCTGGCGCCCGGCATGCAGGTTCAGCATGTAGCCGTCGTGGACGTCGATGTCGGCGCCCAGGTCGAGGTAGCCGCTGCGCTTGCTGTTGGCGGTGCCGAACAGGTTGGTGGTCGAGTGCGAGTACTTGACGTAGGCCGGACCGAAGCCCAGTCGCGCATACAGCTCGAAGGTGTTGGCACGCGGGCTGAGGTCGTTGGACGGATACCAGTAGTACAGGCCGCCGACGTCATAGCTGAGGTTCTCGCTCAGCATGCCGCGCTTGCCGCCGTAGACGTCCCATTCGATGTCGCCGTCGCCGCCGAGGTCCTTGGTCCATTTGATGGTGGACAGCCAGGTGCCCACGTACAGGCCGGTCGGGCCGTGCACGTAGTCGACGCCGCCCTGCAGCGCCGGATCCAAGCGGGTTTGCGACAGGCCGCGGTAACGGTAGTCGCTGGTGATGGCGGCGTTGTAGCTGACCTGGTGCTCCGCTTCTTGGGCAAACGCAGGAACACTCGACAGGGCCAGCATGGCCCAGCTTGCTGCGGCTGCAATGGTGTTGCACTTCATGACATTCCCCTTATTTTCAACAGCTGCGTTCGACGGCTGAACCGTGACGCGGGCCGTTGCGGTTTACAATCTGGATTGCTACACGCCTGTCCACTCTTTAGCAGGATGTGTGCCAGCTCAAAAAACCATCGAAACGGTGCCGGAATGCTTGTTTTCTCAGCCATCCGCCCCATTTGCGATTCGAATAACCGGCGAAACCCCAGCGCCCGGCAGGTGCCGCGGCGCGGCGCACCAAAAGCGGAGTGCATTGCACTGTCGTGGTGCAGTGCGATCCGACTGAAAGGAAATGGACATGAACAGCTTCTTCAATGACATCCAGGGCAAGATCAACCAGGCGCTGGAAAGCTCGCCGGCCAAGGACATCGAGAAAAACGTCAAGGCGATGATGACCCAGGGCTTCTCGAAGCTCGACCTGGTCACCCGCGAAGAGTTCGACATCCAGGCCCAGGTGCTGGCCAAGACCCGTGCCAAGCTCGAGGCGCTCGAGCTGCGCGTGGTGGAACTGGAAGCGCGCCTGGCCGCCCAGGGCGGCCCCGGCAGCACGACGGCGGCGGCCACGCCGGCCGCCTCCACGCCGGCTGCCGGCGACGCCCTCCCCGGCGCCACCGATCCGTCCGCGCCGCACGTAATCCTCGACAAGCCCTGACCCCAGCGCCATGAACGCGCTCGACCAGCCGGCAGGCGCTGCGATGGCGCCGCAGGAGGTCTCGCTCGACGTCCTGCGCGAGAAATACGCCAAGGGTGAGGAAAGCAGCATCCTCGACGTGCGCCGGCGCGTGGCGCGCGCCCTGGCGGCGCTCGAACCGGAGCACCTGCGCGAAGAACTCGAAGCGCGCTTCCTGTGGGCCCAGGAACAGGGCTTCGTTCCGGCCGGGCGCATCAACTCGGCCGCCGGCCTGGGTCTGCAGGCCACCCTCATCAACTGCTTCGTCCAGCCGGTGGGCGACTCCATCTCCGGCAGCGAGGACGGTCTACCCGGCATCTACACCGCACTGTCCGAGGCGGCGGAAACCATGCGCCGCGGCGGCGGCGTGGGCTACGACTTCAGCGCGATCCGCCCGATGGGCAGCAAGGTCCACGGCACCCGCTCGCGCGCCTCGGGGCCGGTCTCGTACATGGAAGTGTTCGACGCCTCCTGCCGCACGGTGGAGTCGGCCGGCGCCCGGCGCGGCGCCCAGATGGGCGTGCTGCGCATCGACCATCCCGACATCGAACGCTTCATCGCCGCCAAGGATCAAGGCGGGCTCACCAACTTCAACATCTCGGTCGGCGTGACCGACGCCTTCATGCACGCGGTGGAAGGCGACGCGCTGTTCGAACTGGTGCACCGCGCCGAACCGGGCGACGAAGACATGGCCGGCGCCTACCGCCGCGAAGACGGGCTCTGGGTCTACCGGCAGGTCGCGGCGCGCGAACTGTGGGACAAAATCATCGCTTCCACCTACGACCACGCCGAGCCGGGCGTGCTGTTCGTCGACCGCATGAACGACGAGAACAACCTCTGGTACGCGGAAGAGCTGCGCGCCACCAACCCCTGCGGCGAGCAGCCGCTGCCGGGCTACGGCTGCTGCGACCTCGGCTCGGTCAACCTCACCGCCTTCGTGCTCGACCCGTTCGGCGCCGAGCCGCAATTCGATTTCGAGCGCATGTGCGAGGTGGCCTCGGTCGGCGTGCGCATGCTCGACCTGGTGCTGGACGCGACCGAGTGGCCGCTGCCGCAGCAGGCCGCCGAGTCACAAGCCAAGCGCCGCATCGGCCTCGGCTTCCTGGGACTGGGCAGCGCCCTGGTCATGCTGGGCCTGCGCTACGATTCCGACGAAGGCCGCGCCATGGCGGCGCGCATCGCCGAGACGCTGCGCGACGCCGCCTACGCGACCTCGGTCGCGCTGGCGCGCGAGAAAGGCGCTTTTCCGCTGTTCGACGCGGAGCAGTACCTGGACGGCCAGTTCGTCGAACGCCTGCCCGACTGGCTGCGCGACGCGATCCGCAGCTACGGCATCCGCAATTCGCACCTGCTGTCGATCGCGCCGACCGGCACCATCTCGCTGGCCTTCGCCGACAATGCCTCGAACGGCATCGAGCCGCCCTACTCCTGGACCTACCAGCGCAAGAAGCGCATGCCGGACGGGGCTATGCGCAGCTACGAGGTGGAAGACCATGCCTGGCGCCTGTACCGCCAGATGGGGCACGACATGGCCTCGCTGCCGCCCGCTTTCGTGACGGCGCTCGAGATGCGCGCGCTGGACCACCTGCGCATGGTGCAGGCGGTCCAGCCTTTCGTGGACACCGCGATCTCGAAAACCGTCAACGTGCCGGAAGACTACCCCTTCGAGGATTTCCGCGACCTGTACAGCCAGGCCTGGCAGGCGGGCCTGAAGGGGCTGGCGACCTACCGGCCGAACACGGTGCTGGGCAGTGTGCTGTCGGCGGCGCCGCAGGCGCCACAGGCCGCCCTGCCGGACCAGGACCCGCTGCAGAAGCGCTTCGAGCGGCGCCCGCTGGGCGAACTGGAATCGGTGACCTCGAAGATCGAATACGCGACCCAGGAAGGCCGCAAGACCGCCTACCTCACCGTCAGCTTCATCCGCGCCGACGGCGTGCACGAAGGCCGCAAGGTGACGGTCGAGCGCCCCTTCGAATTCTTCATGCCCTCGAACCAGCGTACCGGCGGCCAGCAATGGATCACGGCCTCGATGCGCCTGCTGTCGATGGTGGCACGCGCCGGCGGGCCGATCGCGCGGGCGCTGGCCGACATGCGCGACGTGGTCTGGGAAAAGGGCCCGGTGCGCTGCGGCCATCTCACCCGCGAGGACGGCACCCAGGTGCCGGTCTACCACGACTCGGAAGTGGCGGCGATCGCCTTCATGCTGCAGCGCGTGCTGATCCGGCGCGGCTTCCTGGATGCCTGGGGCAACCAGGTGCCGGTGCCGGAACTGGCGCGGCGCTTCGCCGAACGCGGCGGGGGCGCGGCGCTGGAGGCCGAACCGCAGCCGCCGACCAGCTCGGGCGCCCTGCCCACGGTCAGCGGCGCGAAATGCCCGGAATGCGGCGCGCGCGCGCTGCGCAAGGTGGACGGCTGCACCCGCTGCGACGAGTGCCACTACGTGGGGGAATGCGGCTGAGGGATGCGTTCCAGCGCATCCTAGCGCCGCTGGGCATAGCGATCGCGTGTCGCATCGAGGTGCTCGGCATAGCCGTCGTGATTGCGCTGGCTCGCCTCCACCCAGGCCTGCTGGGCCGCGATCGTCCTGGCGGCATCCGCTTGGAGCGCATCGGCGAGCTTCCCGTGCACCGCGGCGACATGGCGTAGCGCCGCCTCGCGTTCGGCCGACGTCATGGAGGCGAGCAGCTCGGCCGGAATGGCCTTGTGGGCCGTCTCCGGTGCCAGCGCCCCCATCAGGCGGCGGTGGCAATCCTTCCATGTCGCGATGGCCTTGAGGGCAGCGGGGCGCTGCCCCGCCAGCCCTGGCTGCACGTCCGGCAGTGTCGGGAGCAGGCAGCCGGCACCGACCAGCTCCGCGCCAATGTAGCCCGAGGTCCAGTAGGCGACTGCCGACTCGCGCGTGGCACCCGTCGTGTCCTGCTGCGCCGCGGCGCAGCTCCCGGCCAAGGTCAAGGCCACGATACCGACCAGTTTTTTCATGCCGTCTCCGTTGTTGATGAATGATGGCAGGACGAGCATAAGCCGCCCCTGCCGTTCCGGCAAATGCCATGCGCACGGAATCGATTCCCGGCCCCGCACACTGGGAAGTTTGCGCTAACATTTAGCTTAAATAATGTTATATGGTTGGCAGCCCAACATAATGGTTGCGCAAACATTTTCATTCGGAAGATCAAGGGACTGCGCTGGTGGATGATCGGCCTGGTCATGCTGGGGGCGGTCATCAACTACCTCACCCGCAGCTCGCTGGCCGTGGCCGCGCCCATCGTGCTGCAGGAACTGGACATCAGCACCGCCGAGTATTCGTACATCACGGCGGCCTTCCTGGGCGCGATCATGCTGCAGCCCTTATGCGGCTATGTGCTGGACGTGATCGGTCTGAAGTTCGGCTATGCGATGTTCGCGGTGGCCTGGTCGATCATCTGCATGCTGCACGGTTTCGCCACCAACTGGCAGATGCTGGCGGTGCTGCGCGGCTTGCTGGGACTGGCGGAAGGCTCGGCCAATCCGGCCGGGATGAAGGCGGTGTCCGAATGGTTCCCGGCGAAAGAGCGCGGCATGGCCGGCGGCATCTACAACATCGGCGCCTCGTTCGGCTCGATGCTGGCGCCGCCGCTGGTGGTATGGGCCATCCTGCACTACAACTGGCAATCCGCCTTCGTGATCACCGGGGCGCTCGGCCTGGTGTGGGTGGCGATCTGGCTGCTCCTGTACGATGCGCCGGCGCGTCACCGCCGCCTGTCCAGCGACGAGGCACGGCACATCGCCGCGGGCCAGGAGCGGCACCTGGAAGGCGACGGCAAGCGCCCTTCCGTCTCCAGCATCCTCAGGCAGCGCAACTTCTGGGGCATTGCGCTGCCGCGCTTCCTCGCCGACCCGGCCTGGGGCACGCTGTCCTTCTGGGTGCCCTTGTACCTGACCACGGTGCGCGGCTTCGACCTGAAGCAGATCGCCATGTTCGCCTGGCTGCCCTTCCTCGCGGCCGACCTGGGCTGCCTGTTCGGCCCCGCGGTGGTGCTGTGGCTGCAAAAGCGCGGCGTGCGCCTGATCGACGCGCGGCGCGGCGCCTTCACCCTGAGAGCGATCATGATGATGGGGGTGGCCTTCGTCGGCTTCGTGGACGACGCTTTTGCGGCGATTGCCCTGCTCAGCCTTGCGGGTTTCGCCCACCAGACCCTCTCGGTCACGGTGATCACCATGTCCTCCGACCTGTTCCGCCGCAACGAAGTGGCCACCGTGGCCGGCATGTGCGGCACCTTCGGCAACCTGGGCCTGCTGATCTTCTCGCTCCTGATCGGCGGCTTGATGAGCAGCGTGGGCTACACGCCTTTCTTCGTCAGCCTGGCGGTGCTGGACCTGGCCGCCGCCGTCCTCCTGTGGACCCTGGTGCGCGAACCGGTGCGCGCCGATTCTCCCGTCAAGGAAACAGCATGATCCAGAACCCGACTCTGCCCGGCTTCAATCCCGATCCGTCCATCGTGCGCGTGGGCGAGGATTACTACATCGCCACCTCCACCTTCGAGTGGTATCCGGGCGTGCAGATCCACCACTCGCGCGACCTGGCCAACTGGCGGCTGGCAAGCCGCCCATTGAAGCGCGCGAGCCAGCTGAACATGCTCGGCGCACCCGATTCCTGCGGGGTGTGGGCGCCCTGCCTCACGTATGCCGACGGCCTGTTCTGGCTGATCTACACCGACGTCAAGCGCTATGGCCGCACCTCGACCGGCGGCGCAACGGGCAGCGCTTCCTGGCGCGACTTCCACAACTACCTGGTCACCAGCCCCGGCATCGACGGTCCCTGGTCGGACCCGGTGTACCTGAACAGCAGCGGCTTCGACCCTTCCCTGTTCCACGACGACGACGGACGCACCTACCTGCTCAACCAGCTGTGGGACCACCGGCCCGGCGGCAACCGCTTCGCCGGCATCGTGCTGCAGGAGTACTCGCGCGAGGAGCGCAAGCTGGTCGGGCAGCGCGAGAACATCTCCAAGGGCACGCCGCACGGCCTGACCGAGGCGCCGCACCTGTACCGGCGCAATGGCTATTACTGCCTGCTCACCGCGGAAGGCGGCACCGGCTGGAACCATGGGGTGACGATGGCGCGCTCGCGCAGCTTGCGCGGGCCCTACGAACTGCACCCGGACGTGAGCATCCTCAGCGCGCGCAACCGGCCTGACGCGCCGCTGCAGCGCGCCGGCCATGCGGACCTGGTCGACACGCCCGACGGCCAGACCTGGATGGTCTACCTGTGCGGCCGTCCGCTGCGCAATCGCGGCACCTGCACGCTGGGACGCGAGACGGCGATCCAGCCGATGGTCTGGGGCGAGGACGGCTGGCTGCGCAGCCGCGACGGCCGCGGCACGCCCGAGCTGCGGGTGGAGGCGCCGCCACTGCCGGAACACCGCTTCCCGCCCGAACCGGTGCGCGAAGACTTCGACGGCAGCGAACTGCCGCCCGCCTTCCAGTGGCTGCGTACCCCATGGCCCGAGGAGATTTTCAACCTGGACGCCCGCCCGGGCCACCTGCGCCTGTTCGGACGCGAATCGATCGGCAGCCAGTTCCGCCAGGCGCTGGTGGCGCGCCGGCAGGCGGCGCATTGCTACAGCGCCGGCACGGTGGTGGACTTCGAACCGCAGCACTACCAGCAAGCGGCCGGCCTGGTGTGCTATTACGGCGCGGCCAAGTTCCATTACCTGTACCTGAGCCACGACGAGGAACTGGGCAAGCACCTGCGCGTGATGAGCAGCCTGCCGAACCACATGCAGTCCGATGCCTTCAGCGCGCCGATTCCCCTGCCGGCAGGCCGGCCGGTGGAATTGCGCGTGGAGGTCGACGAGGAACGGCTGCTGTTCGGCTACCGCCTGGGCAGGAATGGCAGTGGCTGGCGCACGGGTTCGATGCCAGCATCCTGTCGGACGAGGCATCGGCGCCGGGACAACCGAATTTCACCGGCGCCTTCGTGGGCATGGCCTGCCAGGACATGGCCGGAACAGGCCTGCATGCCGATGTCGACTGGTTCGATTACCGCGAACGTCCATTCGCGATCGACCCGCGTGCGGCGACCTGAGGCATACTGGGCGGGTTGCCAATTCCCGCCCCCGCCATGCCCTATATCGCACTCAAGCACCTGCACGTTAGCTTCGTGGCCCTGAGCGGCCTGCTGTTCCTGGTCCGCGGCATCTGGATGCTGCGCGCCTCGCCGAACCTAGCGCAGCGCTGGGCCAGGATCGTGCCGCACATCGTCGACACCCTGCTGCTCGCCAGCGCCATCGGCCTGGCGGTGGTCAGCCATCAGTATCCCGGCCAGATGCCGTGGCTCACGGCCAAGGTGGTGGGCCTGGTCGCCTACATCGTGCTCGGCACCATTGCTCTCAAGCGCGGCCGGACCCAGGGCGTGCGCACGGCGGCCTTCGTGGGCGCGCTGGCCTGCTTCGCCTACATCGTGGCGGTGGCGGTGACCAAGAACCCGCTGGTCCTGATGTAAAGCAGCCCTCGTTCGAGAGGGCTGCGTGGCCATCGCGCGTCAGTCCTGCGCTCAGTCGATGCTGACTGCCTTGCGGTTGTCGCGCGACACGCGGTCGATCATCTTGTTGTACGGATCGACTCCGACCTCGAAGGGCTGCTCCTTGACCGTGACGGTCACGACCGGCTTGTCACCCGTGAGCATGCGCTTTTCCAGCAGCAGCACCCGCTCGTCCTGCTCCTTGGCGCCCGGCGCACGGGCGAACACGCCGATCTCCACCGGTTCGTCGTAGGCGCGCGGCGTTTCCTTGCCGCGGCCGTCGGCTTCCATCTTCGCCAGGTGCAGCTGCATGGTCACGTCCCACTGGCCGTCGGCGCGCTTGACCGCCTTCGCGTCGAGGACGCGGTTATCGTAGAAGACGATCTTCTCGAACAGGTCGGCGATCAGGGCATGCTTGTCCGCCGGCGCTTCGGCGCGGATATAGTCGAGCAGCTCGCTTGACGTCGTGAACGGCGACTCCTGGTAGCCCTTGTCCTCCAGGTAGCGCTTCAGCGCGCGGTTCAGCGCCGCCTCGCCGATCTCGTCGCGCAGCCGGTAGAACACCAGGCTGCCCTTGCGGTAGTGGATGTAATCCTGGTTCTCCACCTTGTACAGGGGAAGCTCCTCGATCCGTTCGCTGCCGCGCGAGCTGAGGTAACGGTCGAGTTCATAGCGCAGGAAGCGGCGCATCTGGTGGCGTCCGTATTCCTTTTCCATCACCATCAGCGCCGAGTACTGCGACAGCGACTCGATCAGCATGCTCGCGCCCTGCACGTTGGCGGCAGTGACCTGGTGGCCCCACCACTGGTGCGCCATTTCATGCGCCGTCACGTAGAACACATAGTCGATGGCCTCCTTGTCGCGCAGGTCGGCGATGAAGCCGATCGACTCCGAGAACGGGATGGTGTTGGCGAACGACTGGGCGAAGCTCTGGTAGTTGGGGAATTCCAGGATACGCACCTGCTTGTGCTGGTAGGGCGTGAACTGGGTAGTGAAGTAATCCAGCGACTTGCGGGTGGCCATGATCATCCGGTCCACGTTGTACGCGTGCTTGCGGTCGTGGTAGACCTCGATCGGCATGCCCTTCCAATCGCCTTTCTTCACCTGCCAGTCGGCCGAGAGATAGGCGAAAAACGGCATCATCTTCTGGTCCATCTTGTACTGGTAGTAGTTGCGGCCGTTTTCCTTCCACGACTTCTGCAGGTAGCCGGGCGCCAGCGCGATCTGCTCGCCGCTGGTCGAGACCGTGGTCTCGAAACTGATCCAGTCCGCCTCCGCTCCGAACATCGAATGCTGGCGCGCCGCGGTGTTCTCCAGCTTGGCCATGCGCTCGGGTTCGCCCAGGCCGCGCTTGCGGCGTTCGTTGCGGTCCTGCAGTTCCATGCCCGGCTGGTAGCCCAGCTGCGGGAAGAAGGCGCGGTTGTTGAAGAAGGTGCCGTTCAAATTGATCACGTCGGCGTCGCCACCGTTCGAGAAGCCGGGACGGCGCACGTCGACGACGAATTCCAGCGGCAGGCGTGCGCCTGGCTGCATTGGCTGCGCCAGCTTGAGGATGCTGAAGCCGGACTCCTTGTCGCTCACCAACACCTGGTGCGGGGGCAGCGCCCCCTAGGTGGTCACGACGTCGGGATTGACCTGCAGCGGCAGGGAGTCGACCGGCTTGCCGGTCTTGTTCTCCAACACGTAGCTGCCCCGGATCATGACGCGGCGCTGTTCCGGGTAGATGTCCACCGCAGCGCGCACATCAAGCACTTTGGCGTGCGGCAGGTCCTTGTACTGGCGATAGGCCTTCTCGTAACGTGCCTGCCTGTCCATGCGGACGTCGCCCGCCTCGTACCTGGCCAGGGTATTGGTGTTGTGGAAGATCCATCCGCCCAGCGCGACGACCCCGACGGTGCAGATGGCCAGCGCCACGCCGGCCCTGCCCTTCAGGCGCCGTCCCGCCTCGCGCACGCGCTCGCGCCATGCAAAGGACAGGCCGCGCACCCAGAAGGCCTGGGCCACGATCAGCAGCGCGACGGTGAACAGGCTCCAGTACGCGGCGAACCAGGCCCAGCCTTCGATGAAGTGGCCGAAGCCGTTCATGTCGGAGTACGGGATGCGTGGCATGCCGGCGAAGTCGTACAGGTTGTGCTCGAAGTGCATCACGCTGGCCACGAGCTGGAACACGATCAAGAGAATCACCAGCAGGTAACCGATGAACTTGTTGTTCGACACGACCTGCAGCACCACCGCGAACAGTCCCAGCAGGACGAAAGGAAGCCCGCCGATCAGCATGCCCTTTAGGTAGACCATCGGTTCGACCGGCGCGCCGCCCTTGACCAGCTGGATGACGATCGCCGCCAGCATACCGGTGAGCAGGAAGGCCAGCGCCACGCCCACCAGGGCCAGGCTCTTGGCCACCAGCGGCGCCCAGTTCGGCATCGGCATGGCGTCGCTCACGTCGGCGATCCTGGCCTGGCGCTCCTTGAAGATCAACTCGCCCGCGTAGAAGGTGACGATGATGAGCAGCATGAAGGTGAAGCTGCCGTTGAGCAGCTCGACCATCAGGTGGGTCATCGGATAGACGCTGGTGCCGAAGATCTCGCCCATCTGACTCGCCGCGCCCACCAGGTTGGGGACGCTGAACAGCAGCATGACCAGGAAGGGCACGCTCTTGAAGACGGCAGCCGCGTCAAAGGCGAGGATGTGCCAGCACTGGATCCAGCGCGTGGAGGCCCTGAAACGCGGCTCGATGCGCGGCAGCTTCATGTGTGCCGGCGCCTGCGCGGCCTGGGGCAGCGCCCTGGCCTTGCCGAACAGGCGCTTGCCGATGCCGGCGCGCTGCGGCTTGAAGAGCAGGAGCGTCAGGCCGAACAGCGCCAGCGCGACCGCGCTCCACAGCAGGCGGTTGGCCAACACGTAACCGCCGATCTCCGGCAGGCCCGCGTTGCGCTCCGCAGCGGAGAAGTAGCGCGTGGCGCGCCCCAGCGCCCTGCCGCCGAACGGGTCGGACAGGACGGCGACCCACTCGTTGTTGATGTCCGACGTGAAGTTACCTGCCACGATATACAGGACCAGGAAGGCCAGCACGCCCACATACACCAGCATGATCGAGCGCGTGGTCGCGGCCAGCAGCATCAATAGAGCGCCGATCAGGAGCAGGTTCGGCAGCACCAGCACCACCAGTCCCCACAGGTAGGCGTGGCCCGGGAAGGGGCCGACACGCTGCGCATCGACCCAGGGCATCAGGGGCGATGCCGAAGCGCTGGCGCATGCCGCCCGAATAGGTGCCGAGTGCGCGCTTGCGTGCATCCCACAGGTTGGTCTGCTGCAGCAGCGCGTCGACGGCTTCCTTGCGCTCGCCCTTGCCGGTGAGTCCCTTGAGGACGGCGAAGTGGTTCAGCAGCCGTTCGGCACTGACCTTCTGGTAGACGCCGAAGTCCTGGGGCAGGTAACCGAGCTGGCGGCGCAGCCCTTCCTTGTCCTGCAGGACGTCGAGGCCGTGGAAATGGATGCTTCCGCTATCGGGATCCTGCAGCGTGGCGATGGTGCGCATCAGCGAGGACTTGCCGGCGCCGTTCGGCCCCAGCAGCCCGAACATTCCGTTGGGGATATCGAGGCTGACATCGTTGATGGCCTTGACGCCATTCGCATAGGTCTTGTTGAGCTGCTTGATCGATAGCATCTGCTGGTCTCCAGGTTCTGTTGATTGGTTCGCTGCCTTGCCGCCAGGGCTATGAGGCAAGGCAAATATTGCCGTGAAGATAATGTACAGATACCAGGAGGCAATGTCAGACTTTTTGCGACCAGCGACGTCAAATCAGGAATGAATGACGTTTTTTTGTCGTCGGCGAACACCGAAAAGATGGCCTTGATCCAGGCTGCAGAGGGATTCGCGCTACTTCCTGCCGGACGACGCGAACCAGGACCGCGCGGCCTTTGCCCAGACCGGCGATAATCCTGGCATGCGACCCCGGTCGTCTCACCCACACAAGCACTTCACATGAACAATTTCAACGATGTTCCACTGGAATTCTTCCAGGATTACCCGGAACCGGGCGTCAATTTCATTGACGTCGGCTGCATCTTCGATAACCCGGAACATTGGCGCATCGCCATTGACACCCTCCACGCGCGGACCGATGAACTGCACTTCGACTTCATCCTGTCCATGGATGCGCGCGGATTCATGATCGCCGGTGCCCTCGCCCTGGAACACAAGGTCGGCTTCGCCATGGCGCGCAAGGCTGGTAAATTGCCAGGCAAATCGATCAGCATCGATTACAAGCGCGAATACGGCAGCGCGACCATCGAGATCCAGCCCGAACGCATCAAGGGCCAGCGCGTGCTGATCGTCGACGACGTGCTGGCCACCGGCGGCACCATCGAAGCGGCAGCCGCCCTGCTGCGCCAGATCGGCAAGGAGGTGGTCGGCGCGGCCGCCCTGTTCGATATCGCCTTCTTCAAGGACAAGCGGGCGCTGACCATGCCGGTGGTGACCCTGCGGGACGTCTGAAGCCTGCGCCGTGAAATGAGCGCACGCCTGGGTGCGCTCAACGAAGTTGGTTCGAAGCGGTGCCACCATCCTGCGAGTCCCTACTTGCCAGGAAGCCCATGAGCCTTGCAGTGTTACGAAGCCGCGCCCTCGCCGGCATGGCCGCGCCCGCAGTCAACGTCGAAGTCCACCTGGCCAACGGCCTCCCCGCCTTCACCATCGTCGGCCTGCCCGATGCCGAGGTGCGCGAAGCCAAGGACCGCGTGCGCGCGGCGCTGCAGAACTCGGGCTTTACCATTCCCCCGCGCCGCATCACCGTCAACCTGGCGCCGGCCGACCTGCCAAAAGAATCTGGCCGCTTCGACCTGGCGATCGCACTCGGCATCCTGGCGGCGTCGCAACAGATCCCGGTCGAGGCGCTGGCGCGCTACGAGTTTGCCGGCGAGCTGTCGCTGTCCGGCGAACTGCGGCCCATCCGCGGCGCGCTGGCCATGAGCTTCGCCATGCGGCGCGAGAGCAAGGACCAGGCGCGCGCCTTCATCCTGCCGCTCGACAATGCCGCCGAGGCCGCGCTGGTGAGCGGGGCCGCGATCTACCCGGCGCGCACCCTGCTCGAGGCCTGCGCCCACTTCGTGCGCGGCGCCGGCCATGCGCCGCTGGCGCGCCACCACGGCCAGGCGCCGGCGATCGCCGTCGACTATCCGGACTTCGCCGAAGTGAAGGGCCAGCAGAGCGCCAAGCGCGCGCTCGAGGTGGCGGCGGCGGGGACGCATTCGGTCCTGCTGATCGGGCCGCCGGGCGCGGGAAAGAGCATGCTGGCGTCGCGCTTTTCCGGCCTGCTGCCGCCGATGAGCGAGGACGAAGCGCTGGAGTCGGCCGCGGTGCAATCGATCGCCGGCAGCTTCTCGCCGCAGCGCTGGGGCCGGCGGCCATTTCGCAGCCCGCACCACAGCGCATCGAGCGTCGCCCTGGTGGGCGGCGGCAGCCCGCCGCGGCCCGGCGAAGTCTCGCTGGCCCACCACGGCGTGCTGTTCCTCGACGAATTGCCGGAATTCGACCGCCGCGTGCTGGAAGTGCTGCGCGAGCCGCTCGAATCGGGCCAGATCACGATCTCGCGCGCCGCGCACCAGGCCGACTTCCCGGCGCGCTTCCAGCTGGTGGCGGCGATGAACCCCTGCCCCTGCGGCTGGCTCGGGCACGTGTCCGGCAAATGCCGCTGCACCCCCGAAGCCGCGCAGCGCTACCAGGACCGCGTCTCCGGTCCCCTGCTCGACCGCATCGATATCCAGCTGGCGGTGGCGGCCATGCCGCCGGAGAGCATCGGCGCCCAGGCCGAGGGCGAGGGCAGCGCCGCGATCGCCGCACGAGTGGCGCAGGCGCATGCGCTACAGCTGGCGCGCCAGGGCAAGCCGAACCAGACCCTGGCGCCGCGCGAGATCGACCGCTACTGCCGCCCGGATGCCGCCGGCGAGCGCCTGCTGCGCGCCGCGATGCAGCAATTGCACTGGTCGGCGCGCGCCTACCATCGCGTGCTCAAGGTGGCGCGCACGGTTGCCGACCTGGGAGGCGCCCAAGGTGTGGCGGCCGAGCATATCGCGGAAGCGATCCAGTACCGGCGCGCGCTCAGGGAGCACTGAAGGCGGGGTATATCCGCAAGCCACGCCTCCTGTTACCATCGTGGCATGCACATCAAACAACTGGTCCTCGCTTCGCTGTCCGCGGTGCTGCTCGCGGGCTGCTCGCCTACCTATAACTGGCGCGACTACACCAGCGCCGAAGGCGCCTACAAGGTGCTGTTCCCGGCCAAGCCGGCGACCCACACCCGCGGCATCGACCTGGGCGGCATCAAGGTCGACATGACGATGACGGCCGCCGAAGTGGAGGGCACCACATTCGCCGTCGGCACCGCGGTGGCGCCGGATGCCGCCCTGGCCCAGGCTACCCTGCCCGCAATGCGCCAGGCCCTGCTGCGCAATATCGGGGCCGGCGATGCCGCCGAACAGAACGGCGCGGCGCCCGCTGGCGGGGCGCTGGACGTCGATGCGGTCGGCAAGGGCAACAGCGGACCGGTGCGCCTGGTCGGGCGCTTCGTCGCCAAAGGCACGCGCGTCTACCAGGTGATCGTGGTGGGCACGCCGGGCGCGATGCCGCCCGAGCACACCGAGCAGTTCCTGTCTTCGTTCAAGCCGCAATGATGGCGCACGCTGCTCCGGCCCTGCGCACGGGCGGCCTGTGCAAGTCCTTCGGGCGTCCGGCGGTCGACGGGCTGGACCTGGAGGTGCGGCGCGGCGAGCTGTACGCGCTGCTCGGCCCGAACGGCGCCGGGAAGACCACGACGCTGCGCATGGTGACCGGACTGGTGGCGCCGGATGCCGGCCGCATCGAGGTGCTCGGCGTCGACCTGGCGCAAGCGCCGCAGGAAGCCAAGCGCAAGATGGCTTATCTCCCCGATGACCCCATGTTGTACGGGAAGCTCAAGCCCACCGAATACCTCGAGTTCGTGGCCGGCCTGTGGGGCGTGGAGGCGCGCGCTGCCGAGCCGCGCGCACGCGAACTGCTCGACTGGCTCGAGCTGAGCCCGCATGCGCACGAACTGACGGAAGGCTTTTCGCGCGGGATGAAGCAGAAGCTGGCGCTGGCCGGCTCGCTGATCCACGAACCCGAATTGCTCATCCTCGACGAACCGCTGACCGGGCTCGACGCGGCCGCCGCGCGCCAGGTGAAGGATCTGCTGCTGTCGCATGTGGCCAAGGGCGGCACCGTCATCCTCACCACCCACATCCTCGAGGTGGCGGAACGGCTGGCGCAGCGCATCGGGATCATCCGCGAGGGCTGCCTGATCGCGGAAGGCACGCTGGCCGAACTGCGCGAGCGCACCAGCGGCGGCAGCCTCGAGGACGTGTTCCTGCAGCTGACCGCGCAGCCATGAGCGCATGCTTATGAGTGCACAAGCGGGCAGCATCCCCTGGCTGTTCCGCCACGAGCTGCGGCTCATGTGGTTCAGCGCGGGCTTCTCCAAGTCGCAGAAGTCACAACGGCGCCCCGGGCTGGCCGGACTCGCCTTGATCGGACTGGCCTGGCTGGCGCTGCATGCGATCGCCTGGTTGATCGTGTCGCGCACGGCCGCCATCGATCCGCGCGACCCGCGGGTGCTGGTCGCGCTGAGCGCGCTGCTGTACGGCAGCATGACCTTCATGCTCTCCAGCGCCCTGAAGTCGAGCGTGCAGGTGCTGTTCGAGCGGGGCGACCTCGACCTGCTGCTGTCATCGCCCCTGCCCTCGCACAGCATCTTCACGGTACGCCTCGGCACGGTCGCCGCGGGTACCGCCGCCCTCTACCTGTTCTTCCTGGCGCCTTTCGCCCATACGGGCGCACTGCTCGGCCAGGTCGGCTGGCTTGCCGTCTATCCGGTCCTGCTGGGGACCGCGACGTTTGTGGCCTGCGCCGCCATGCTGCTCACGCTCGGGCTGGTGCGGCTGATCGGCGCACGGCGCACGCGCATCGTCGCGCAGGTGATCGGCGCCCTGGCCGGTGCGCTCATCTTCATCCTGTCCCAGCTGTTCGCCAATCTGTCGCGCTCGATGGAGAGGCGCGCCGCGGCCGCGTTTGCGCGTGCCTTTGCCGAGGACGGTCCGCTGGGTGCCGGCAGTCCGGTATGGCTACCGGGCCGTGCACTGTTGGGCGAGCCGCTGCCCGTGCTGGGCATCGTGGCTGTGGCGACGGCCGCTTTCCTGTTCACCGCGGCACGGGCACACCGCTTCTTCGTCCATGGCCTGCAGCAGGCCGCGTCCGCCAGCCGCGCGGCGCGCCGGCCCGCGGGCGGGCTGCGTTTCCGCTTCGGCCGCGGCCTGTTCATGACGATGCTGCTCAAGGAATGGCGCCTGATCCTGCGCGATCCCCAGCTCATCTCGCATGTCGCGCTGCAGCTGATCTATCTGCTGCCGCTGTTCTTCATCATCTTCAAACGCAGCGAGGTGCAATTGCCGGCGCTGGCGGCCGGCCTGACGCTGCTGTGCAGTTCACTGACGGCCTCCCCGGCCTGGGTTACCGTATCGGCGGAAGACGCCCCCGACCTGTTGCGCCTCTCGCCCGCACCGCAAGTGACGGTGCGCAATGCCAAGCTGGCGGCGGCGGTGTTGCCCTGCCTGTTCCTGGTGCTGGGGCCACTGGCATGGCTGGTCGTGCGTGCGCCACTCGCCGGAATGGGCGCGGCCGGGGCCGTGATCGGCGCAGTGTGCGCGGCGGCCGTGATCATGCACTGGTGCGGCCGGCCGGGTTTGCGCAGCGATTACGTGGCACGGGGGAAAGGTGACTTCCTGAGCTCGATCCTCGGGGCGTTCAACAGCCTGTCCTGGGGCGCCCTGGCCTGGTCCCTGGCGTCGATCGCAGCCGGCCCGTCCGATCGGACCATCGTCGCTGCATGCTTTGCGGCCTTGGGTGCATTGGCAACGCTGGGCGTATCCTGGCTCTTGCGTCGGCCACGCCCTTAAGTGCGTGCGCGGGCTGAAAGCATTTCCAAGTCGTGTTATCGTTTAATCACTATCAAATCAATGGGCACAGCTATGTTGATTACATTTAAATGCAAATCCTATCCTGAGGTTCTGATGTACCAGGAACATGCCAAACGTATCCTGGACCTGCTACACAAGGATACGGAACGCGGCGTCATCACCGCGGAAGAAGCGCCTCGCGCAGTCGCGCTGCTCGAGGGCGAAATCGAGGAAAGCCGCAAGCACCAGATTTCGGAACAGGTCGAACGCGACGTGCAAGCCCACCATGGCGACACCGAGGACAACGAGCACGAACCGATTGAAGTCGTGACCTTCTCGACGCGCGCCTTCCCGCTGCTGGAAATGCTGCGCTCTGCCCGCGACCAGCATACCGACGTTCTTTGGGGCGTGTAGCGCTGTCGCGGCAGGTCGATGAGCGGGGCGTCAGCTCCGCTTTTTTACGTCTGCCCGACGTGCCTGCCGCGCGCGCAGAAACGCAAAAAGCCCGCTCAATATCAACTGAGCGGGCTTTGCTTTATAACTAGCCTGACGATAACCTACTTTCACACTGGTTGCAGCACTATCATCGGCGCAAAGTCGTTTCACGGTCCTGTTCGGGATGGGAAGGGGTGGGACCGACTTGCTATGGTCATCAGGCTTTGACTTGTCGTGAGATTTGACCACATGGTCAAACTTCACCAATCCGGAAGAAGCAAGTTCTTGTTGTTCTTGGGGTAGCAGTATCAACAAACTGCAGCTGTATTCTTGACTTGTCTATAGCCTACCAAGGTTATAGGGACAAGCCGTACGGGCAATTAGTACTGGTTAGCTTAATGCATTACTGCACTTCCACACCCAGCCTATCAACGTCCTGGTCTCGAACGACCCTTCAAGGAGCTCAAGGCTCCGGGAAATCTCATCTTAAGGCAAGTTTCCCGCTTAGATGCTTTCAGCGGTTATCTCTTCCGAACTTAGCTACCCGGCAATGCCACTGGCGTGACAACCGGTACACCAGAGGTTCGTCCACTCCGGTCCTCTCGTACTAGGAGCAGCCCCCTTCAAATTTCCAACGCCCACGGCAGATAGGGACCAAACTGTCTCACGACGTTTTAAACCCAGCTCACGTACCACTTTAAATGGCGAACAGCCATACCCTTGGGACCGGCTACAGCCCCAGGATGTGATGAGCCGACATCGAGGTGCCAAACTCCCCCGTCGATATGAACTCTTGGGAGGAATCAGCCTGTTATCCCCAGAGTACCTTTTATCCGTTGAGCGATGGCCCTTCCATACAGAACCACCGGATCACTATGTCCTACTTTCGTACCTGCTCGACTTGTCGGTCTCGCAGTTAAGCACGCTTATGCCATTGCACTATTAGCACGATGTCCGACCGTACCTAGCGTACCTTCGAACTCCTCCGTTACACTTTAGGAGGAGACCGCCCCAGTCAAACTGCCTACCATGCACTGTCCCCGATCCGGATAACGGACCAAGGTTAGAACCTCAAACAAACCAGGGTGGTATTTCAAGGATGGCTCCACGGGAACTGGCGTCCCCGCTTCAAAGCCTCCCACCTATCCTACACAGATTGGTTCAAAGTCCAATGCAAAGCTACAGTAAAGGTTCATGGGGTCTTTCCGTCTAGCCGCGGGTAGATTGCATCATCACAAACATTTCAACTTCGCTGAGTCTCGGGAGGAGACAGTGTGGCCATCGTTACGCCATTCGTGCAGGTCGGAACTTACCCGACAAGGAATTTCGCTACCTTAGGACCGTTATAGTTACGGCCGCCGTTTACTGGGACTTCAATCAAGAGCTTGCACCCCATCATTTAATCTTCCAGCACCGGGCAGGCGTCACACCCTATACGTCCACTTTCGTGTTTGCAGAGTGCTGTGTTTTTATTAAACAGTCGCAGCCACCAGTTTATTGCAACCCTTTCACCCTTCCACAGTAAAGTGGTCAAGCTACCGGGGCGTACCTTATCCCGAAGTTACGGTACCAATTTGCCGAGTTCCTTCTCCCGAGTTCTCTCAAGCGCCTTAGAATACTCATCTCGCCCACCTGTGTCGGTTTGCGGTACGGTCTCGTATGACTGAAGCTTAGAGGCTTTTCTTGGAACCACTTCCGATTGCTTCGCACCACATGGGTGCCCGTCCCAGTCCCTTGAATCCTGCGCCCGGATTTGCCTAAGCGCCTTCTATGAACCAGAAACCAGCTATTCCAACAGCTGGACAACCTTCCGCGATCCGTCCCCCCATCGCATCATACGACGGTGCAGGAATATTAACCTGCTTCCCATCAGCTACGCATCTCTGCCTCGCCTTAGGGGCCGACTCACCCTGCTCCGATGAACGTTGAACAGGAAACCTTGGGCTTACGGCGTGCGGGCTTTTCACCCGCATTATCGCTACTCATGTCAGCATTCGCACTTCTGATACCTCCAGCATCCTTCACAAGACACCTTCGCAGGCTTACAGAACGCTCTCCTACCATATGTCAAAGACATATCCGCAGCTTCGGTGACTGGCTTAGCCCCGTTACATCTTCCGCGCAGGACGACTCGATCAGTGAGCTATTACGCTTTCTTTAAATGGTGGCTGCTTCTAAGCCAACATCCTGACTGTTTTAGCCTTCCCACTTCGTTTTCCACTTAGCCAATCTTTGGGACCTTAGCTGGCGGTCTGGGTTGTTTCCCTCTTGACGCCGGACGTTAGCACCCGACGTCTGTCTCCCAAGCTCGCACTCATCGGTATTCGGAGTTTGCAATGGTTTGGTAAGTCGCAATGACCCCCTAGCCATAACAGTGCTCTACCCCCGATGGTGATACTTGAGGCACTACCTAAATAGTTTTCGGAGAGAACCAGCTATTTCCAGGTTTGTTTAGCCTTTCACCCCTACCCACAGCTCATCCCCTAATTTTTCAACATTAGTGGGTTCGGACCTCCAGGGCGTGTTACCGCACCTTCATCCTGGCCATGGGTAGATCACCTGGTTTCGGGTCTACACCCAGCGACTGTCGCCCTGTTCGGACTCGATTTCTCTACGGCTCCCCTATTCGGTTAACCTCGCCACTGAATGTAAGTCGCTGACCCATTATACAAAAGGTACGCCGTCACCCCATAAAGAGGCTCCGACTGTTTGTATGCACACGGTTTCAGGATCTATTTCACTCCCCTCCCGGGGTTCTTTTCGCCTTTCCCTCACGGTACTGGTTCACTATCGGTCGATTACGAGTATTTAGCCTTGGAGGATGGTCCCCCCATGTTCAGACAGGATTTCTCGTGTCCCGCCCTACTTGTCGTACGCTTAGTACCACCGTCTGAATTTCGTGTACGGGGCTATCACCCGCTATGGCCAACATTTCCAGGTTGTTCCACTATTCAATCGACTATCACGTACAGGCTCTTCCCATTTCGCTCGCCACTACTTTGGGAATCTCGGTTGATTTCTTTTCCTGCAGCTACTTAGATGTTTCAGTTCGCCGCGTTCGCTTTGCATACCTATGTATTCAGTATGCAATGACCCAAAGGGCCGGGTTTCCCCATTCGGAAATCTGCGGATCAAAGTGTGTTTGCTCACTCCCCGCAGCTTATCGCAAGCTACTACGTCCTTCATCGCCTGTAATCGCCAAGGCATCCACCATGTGCACTTATTCGCTTGTCCCTATAACGTTGGCCCCTCATGAGTTAAGGGATCGTCATAGAAATCAAGAGTACAGCTCATTGCATGTTTGTTGATACTTGATTACTACCCTAAGTGTGCACTTTTACATGCACGCTTAAAAAAACTTTACTTCTTCCAGATTGTTAAAGAACGAGAACTACACTTATCGAAGACCAGGGCCTTGAATAAGCACAGTCCAGTCAACAGCCGATAAGTGTGAACGTTTGATGCTGAAGCTTTCGCTTCCGGTGCTACTCTAGAAAGGAGGTGATCCAGCCGCACCTTCCGATACGGCTACCTTGTTACGACTTCACCCCAGTCACGAATCCTACCGTGGTAAGCGCCCTCCTTGCGGTTAAGCTACCTACTTCTGGTAAAACCCGCTCCCATGGTGTGACGGGCGGTGTGTACAAGACCCGGGAACGTATTCACCGCGGCATGCTGATCCGCGATTACTAGCGATTCCAACTTCACGTAGTCGAGTTGCAGACTACGATCCGGACTACGATACACTTTCTGGGATTAGCTCCCCCTCGCGGGTTGGCGGCCCTCTGTATGTACCATTGTATGACGTGTGAAGCCCTACCCATAAGGGCCATGAGGACTTGACGTCATCCCCACCTTCCTCCGGTTTGTCACCGGCAGTCTCATTAGAGTGCTCTTGCGTAGCAACTAATGACAAGGGTTGCGCTCGTTGCGGGACTTAACCCAACATCTCACGACACGAGCTGACGACAGCCATGCAGCACCTGTGTGAAGGTTCCCTTTCGGGCACTCCCAAATCTCTTCAGGATTCCTTCCATGTCAAGGGTAGGTAAGGTTTTTCGCGTTGCATCGAATTAATCCACATCATCCACCGCTTGTGCGGGTCCCCGTCAATTCCTTTGAGTTTTAATCTTGCGACCGTACTCCCCAGGCGGTCTACTTCACGCGTTAGCTGCGTTACCAAGTTAATTAAAACCCGACAACTAGTAGACATCGTTTAGGGCGTGGACTACCAGGGTATCTAATCCTGTTTGCTCCCCACGCTTTCGTGCATGAGCGTCAATCTTGACCCAGGGGGCTGCCTTCGCCATCGGTGTTCCTCCACATCTCTACGCATTTCACTGCTACACGTGGAATTCTACCCCCCTCTGCCAGATTCAAGCCTTGCAGTCTCCAACGCAATTCCCAGGTTGAGCCCGGGGCTTTCACGTCAGACTTACAAAACCGCCTGCGCACGCTTTACGCCCAGTAATTCCGATTAACGCTTGCACCCTACGTATTACCGCGGCTGCTGGCACGTAGTTAGCCGGTGCTTATTCTTCAGGTACCGTCATTAGCCGAAGGTATTAGCCTCAGCCGTTTCTTCCCTGACAAAAGAGCTTTACAACCCGAAGGCCTTCTTCACTCACGCGGCATTGCTGGATCAGGCTTGCGCCCATTGTCCAAAATTCCCCACTGCTGCCTCCCGTAGGAGTCTGGACCGTGTCTCAGTTCCAGTGTGGCTGGTCGTCCTCTCAGACCAGCTACTGATCGTCGCCTTGGTAGGCCTTTACCCCACCAACTAGCTAATCAGACATCGGCCGCTCCAAAAGCATGAGGTCTTGCGATCCCCCACTTTCTTCCGTAGAACGTATGCGGTATTAGCGCAACTTTCGCTGCGTTATCCCCCACTTCTGGGTACGTTCCGATGTATTACTCACCCGTTCGCCACTCGCCACCAGACCGAAGTCCGTGCTGCCGTTCGACTTGCATGTGTAAAGCATGCCGCCAGCGTTCAATCTGAGCCAGGATCAAACTCTTCAGTTCAATCTCTGTTTGTCGAAATCGGTATTGCTACCGGTTTCGAAATCGATCCACTGGATCGATTTCGCTCACTCAAAATACTGACGAAACCTTCTTGCGAAGATTTACGTTTATTTCTTGTGAACATTTGATAATTTAAGTAATCACTGACCGAAGTCAGCGGCACCTTCATCAAACGCCCACACTTATCGACTGTTGATTGTTAAAGAACTGTGTTCTGTACTACCTTGCTGCACCTTACGAAGCGTTGTGTTCGTCAGCAGCAGAGAAGTGAGATTATGCAGTGTTTCGCTTAACTCGTCAACCCCTCGTTCGCTTCGTTTCTAGAATTTCTCTTGAGCTTGTCTTCGTAACCACTTGATTACGTTAACGTTTTTTTGCTCGAAACAAAGCGGACGCGAACTATAACAAAGCGCGCGACCACTTGCAAGCCCCTTTCTTCAAGGTGCCGGCAGCAGTTCGATGACTTGTCTCGCCGCCTTCTCCACAGCGTCGCGCGCGTACAGCAGCGGGAAGTACTTCCCCTCGGCCCAGGGCTGGGCGAGATCGCGGTAATGGGGGCTGGCCGGGTCGCCGGACTGGCCGGGCGTGTTGATCGCACGCGAGTTGTCCCAGTTGCCGACATCGAGCACCATGCGGAAGGATGGCCCGTGGGCCTGCCAGAAGCTGTCGGCGTGATAGCCCGACACGTTGACCGTATAGGCGCCACCGCCGCGCGGCAGCGGACCGACATTCACCCGGGTCCGTTCGGCCGGGTCGAGGATCGGCGTCATCGGATGCACGAAATGGCTGAAGTGCAGTTTGCCCCATTGCCAGCGCGCTGGATCCGGTCCCAGCAAGGCCTCCACTTCCGCCCACGCCCGCGCCAGGCTGGCGAGCAGGACCGCGTTACGCTTGCGGACCGCATCCGCGCCGAAGCGCTGCGTCGGGTTTGCCAGGGCCGCGAGCAGCACGCTCGCATGCGGCGCGTCGAAGCTCAGCGCCGCGGCCGGTGCGAGTACCGCTTCCTTGAAGGCCTGGCCGAGGTGGCGCGACCACCATACCTCGTACAGGGCCGCAGCTGCGGACGTGGCCTTCTCCTCGCCATCCCATGCGGACAGCAGCCGTAGCGCCGCCTGGGTCTTCCGGTCCGGCGACGACAGCGGCGCGAGCAGGGCTACCAGGCGGCGCGCGTTCAGCGATACCACGTCGTTCTGCAGGCGCTCCATGTCTTCCATGCTCGCCCTGGGCGTCGTCGACAAGACCTCCGTGATCCGCCGCGCGCGCGCATTGTCCGGCCATTCGAAGCCGAGCTTGTGCTCCCGGTAGGGGAAGCCGGCCGGCAGGTTCATCTCGTTGGCCGAGGCGAGCCAGCCCTGCTTCGGATTGAGCACATAGGGCAGCTGCGCGCCGTCGAGGAAGCCGTCCCATTCATATCGGCCATCCCCTGGGACCGGCATCAGGCCATCCCAGTTCGGACGCACCGGCGCCAGGCCGCCCACGACCCAGCCGATGTTCCCGGCCGTATCGGCATACACCTGGTTTTCGGTGGGCGCCCCCCCCAGCGTCGCATCGCGCGGCGGAATTGGGTAAAGTCCTGGGCCTTCATGTAGTCGATGCTGTCAAAGTAGGCAGCCATACCGGGCGCGCTCCACGCGGTGCGGACCGCCAGCGCGCGGCGCTTGCGGGCATCCTGGTGGATCACCGGACCGTGGCGGGTAAAGCGCAGTTCGACCGTGCGCGGGGGCCCGCCGCGCACCGCTACCTTCTCGCGCAGCACGCGGAAGTTCTCCCAGCGGCCCTGGTAGCGGTATTGCCGCGGATTGTCCGGGTTGACTTCGTAGACGTACAGGTCTTCCTGGTCGATGCTGAAGATGGTCAGCCCGAAAGCGACCTTGCCGTTATGGCCGATCGACACGCCGGGCAGCGCCGGCTCCCCTGCCCCGATGACGTCGAGGCCGGGGGCACTCAGGTGCACGATGTAGCGCAGCGAGGGCGCGCCATAGGCGCGGTGCGGATCGTTCGCCAGGATCGGGCGGCCAGTCGCGGTACACGACGATGCGAGCACCCAGTTGTTGCTGCCCTCGAGCGTCTCCTGGTTCGGGAACACGCGCGCTACCTGCAGCCTGCGCCGATCGAAGCGCACGTTCTCGGTGGCGCGCGTGAAGACCTCGAGGGCATCGTCGGGCAGGCAGGGGTCGAGCCCGTCGGGCACGCGGGTGCTCCATGCCGGCGACAGCTCGGCGCGCACGGCATCGGCCGCCAGGCCCGCGCTGCAGACGACGCGCGCACGGGCGACTTCCTGGGTCAGGTTGCGCGTCAGCCCATGGCTGCGGATGCGCACCACGTCTTCCGGGCGCCACTTTGCCGGCATGTAGCCGAGCTGGCGGAACTCGAAGGGCAGCAGCTCCGGCTTGCGCCCGATGTAATCGATGTAGGCGTTGATGCCGGCGACGAAGCGGGTGCTGGTCCTGTACGCATCCTTGCCGTAGGCGGCCCACTCCTGCGCCATGCCGCCGCGGTACAGGAACAGGCGCGCTGCCCGGTCCTGCTCCACGTAGGAAGGACCGAAGACCGAGGCCAACTCCCCCAGCCCGCGGCGGCGCCACAAATCGATCTGGAACAGGCGGTCGCGGGCGGCGTTGAAGCCCTGCACGAAGAAGGCGTCATCCTGGCTGGCCGCATAGATGTGCGGCACACCCCAGCGGTCCACCAGGATCCGGGCCGGCTGGCCGAGGCCGGCCACCTTCACCGGCTGTGCGGATACAGGGAGCGCGGTGCCCAGCAGCAGCGCCGCGCCGAGTCGGGCCAGCCCCCTCACGCCGGCGTCGCCACCGCAGGCACGGCGACCGGGGTCTTGATGCGCATCGGCGGGATCTGCCAGTAGGTGACCGCACGCCACAGCCATTCCATCGGACCATACCGGAAGCGCGACAGCCACACATGGCTGAACACGATCTGCACCACGACCAGCACGGCCACGAACAGCATCTGGTCAAGGCGCGAGATGCCCCAGTTGCCGAAACCGTAGCCGAAGAAGAAGGTCGAAGCGACCAACGACTGCGTCAGGTAGTTCGTCAGGGCCATGCGGCCGAATGGGGCCAGTACGCTCACCTTGTTCAAGGGCGACGCGCTGTAGAGCATCAGGATCACCAGGCTGACATAGCCGATCGATGCCGGCAGGTTACCCAGCATGTGCAGGCCGGAAGCCAGCTGGAAGCCGTCGGTGCCGCGCGAGCCCGGCACCGCATGCAGGGCGATCGCGGACCCCAGCAGGCCCATGCCGATGCCGACCGGCAGGCCGAACGTCGCCAGCTTGCGGAACAGCGGCAGGTGAGCCTGGGCCTTTTCCATGATGCCCGCGCGGACGAACCAGGTACCGATCAGGAACATCGCGATCAGGATGGTCGCGAAGCCGACCTGGCCCGGCGCGTCTTCGACGAACTGCCTGGCGCGCATGTTCACGGCCTCGCCGAAGCTCCCCTTGCTGAGCACCGTGGTCTCGCGCTGGATGCGCTCCTCGCGCTCCTTCCGGTTCTTCGCCCGTTCGGCTTCCTGTTCCTTCTGCTTCTTGGCTTGCTCCTTGGTGGCGGCGACGGGCGGCTTCTCGGGGAAGAAGTACATCGACGCGCCGGCGCCCGTCATCATGAGGAAGGAGAAGCAGTAGATGCCGACACCGATGCGCCATGGGCGCGCCGGCTTGTCGGCGTGGTAGCGCGTGGTGAGGACGCCGAGCGTGACCAAGGCGACGCCGAGCATCGGCAGGCCGAAGCGCGCCTGTGGCGGCGTGGCCGGCAGGAACCAGGTGACCGCGCCGCCGATCGCGGCAAGCACGCCGGCCAGCATCATGACGAATGCGATCACCGGCGGCTTGCCGATACGCGTCATGCGCTGTTCGCCGCGCAGCCACCATGCGACGAAGCCGAAGAAGGCCAGGCCGCCGCCGATGCCGAACAGCCAGTCCATGCGCGGGATGAAGCCGCCGCCGGCGCACAGGAGGAGCGCCAGCAGGATCCACTTGGCGCGCCCATACAGCACGATCAGGAGGGCCGTCGCGGCGACGGCATAGCTGAACAGGATGTCGCCTCCGAACAGGAAGATGTGGTGCAAGGCGCCGAAGACGGCCAGTGCGGCGATGCGGCGCATATAAGGCAGCAGGAAGCTGCGTCCGGCGCGCTGCGCCCTGGTGAGCATGACGGCGAATCCCATGCCGAACAGGAGGGAGAAAATGGTCCAGAATTTGCCGGTGACGGCATATTGGACGACATAGCTCACCCAGAAATTCGCGCCCGAGAGACCGCTCTGCATGCCGGATCCGAGCGAGGCGGTGGCCCGGTTGAAGAACTCGACGTTCATCAGGAGAATGCCGATCAGGGCAAAGCCGCGTACGACGTCGAGCGACTGGATGCGTTCGTCGTTCGCAACCGGCGTCAACGCCGCCGGCACAGCTGGTCTATCCATGGCCATCTCCCTCTGGTTGTCATCGGGTGATCGTATTCCAGAGCGCCCCCGGCAACCGCCCTCATGCGACGAAACGACGTAAATACGGGACGGAAGGCCATTTCAGCACCCGTTATTGATAGCGCATGGGGCCCGCTGGTCACCTCGCTTGCAACTAGCTTGTGTGCGATCTATATTGGATTGATGAAGAATTCTCCCGCATCCCCTTTTTCCGCCCCCGTCCTTGGCGAGCAACTCTGCTTTGCGCTGTACTCGACCTCACTGGCGATGATGCGCGTGTACCGCGGCCTGCTGCCCAAGCTTGGACTGACCTATCCGCAATATCTGGTCATGATGGTGTTGTGGGAGCAGGACGAGCTGACGGTGTCGGAAATCGGCGAGCGCCTTTTCCTGGATTCAGCGACCCTGACGCCGCTGCTGAAACGGATGGAAACGCAGGGCCTGCTGCAGCGGGCGCGCGCCCGCGCGGATGAACGGCAGGTCATCGTCTCTCTTACCGAACCGGGCCGGGCCTTGCGCCAGGATGCGGCAGCCTTGACGCCGGAGATCCTGTGCGCCACGAAATGCTCGGTGGACGAGATGACCCAGCTGCGTGACCAATTGGTCGACCTGCGCAAGAACCTGAACGATAGCGCCGGGGCGTGATCTGAAAATACAAAGCAAAAAACCCCACCAGGATCACCTGGTGGGGTTTTTCATATAACTAGCCTGACGATAACCTACTTTCACACTGGTTGCAGCACTATCATCGGCGCAAAGTCGTTTCACGGTCCTGTTCGGGATGGGAAGGGGTGGGACCGACTTGCTATGGTCATCAGGCTTTGACTTGTCGTGAGATTTGACCACATGGTCAAACTTCACCAATCCGGAAGAAGCAAGTTCTTGTTGTTCTTGGGGTAGCAGTATCAACAAACTGCAGCTGTATTCTTGACTTGTCTATAGCCTACCAAGGTTATAGGGACAAGCCGTACGGGCAATTAGTACTGGTTAGCTTAATGCATTACTGCACTTCCACACCCAGCCTATCAACGTCCTGGTCTCGAACGACCCTTCAAGGAGCTCAAGGCTCCGGGAAATCTCATCTTAAGGCAAGTTTCCCGCTTAGATGCTTTCAGCGGTTATCTCTTCCGAACTTAGCTACCCGGCAATGCCACTGGCGTGACAACCGGTACACCAGAGGTTCGTCCACTCCGGTCCTCTCGTACTAGGAGCAGCCCCCTTCAAATTTCCAACGCCCACGGCAGATAGGGACCAAACTGTCTCACGACGTTTTAAACCCAGCTCACGTACCACTTTAAATGGCGAACAGCCATACCCTTGGGACCGGCTACAGCCCCAGGATGTGATGAGCCGACATCGAGGTGCCAAACTCCCCCGTCGATATGAACTCTTGGGAGGAATCAGCCTGTTATCCCCAGAGTACCTTTTATCCGTTGAGCGATGGCCCTTCCATACAGAACCACCGGATCACTATGTCCTACTTTCGTACCTGCTCGACTTGTCGGTCTCGCAGTTAAGCACGCTTATGCCATTGCACTATTAGCACGATGTCCGACCGTACCTAGCGTACCTTCGAACTCCTCCGTTACACTTTAGGAGGAGACCGCCCCAGTCAAACTGCCTACCATGCACTGTCCCCGATCCGGATAACGGACCAAGGTTAGAACCTCAAACAAACCAGGGTGGTATTTCAAGGATGGCTCCACGGGAACTGGCGTCCCCGCTTCAAAGCCTCCCACCTATCCTACACAGATTGGTTCAAAGTCCAATGCAAAGCTACAGTAAAGGTTCATGGGGTCTTTCCGTCTAGCCGCGGGTAGATTGCATCATCACAAACATTTCAACTTCGCTGAGTCTCGGGAGGAGACAGTGTGGCCATCGTTACGCCATTCGTGCAGGTCGGAACTTACCCGACAAGGAATTTCGCTACCTTAGGACCGTTATAGTTACGGCCGCCGTTTACTGGGACTTCAATCAAGAGCTTGCACCCCATCATTTAATCTTCCAGCACCGGGCAGGCGTCACACCCTATACGTCCACTTTCGTGTTTGCAGAGTGCTGTGTTTTTATTAAACAGTCGCAGCCACCAGTTTATTGCAACCCTTTCACCCTTCCACAGTAAAGTGGTCAAGCTACCGGGGCGTACCTTATCCCGAAGTTACGGTACCAATTTGCCGAGTTCCTTCTCCCGAGTTCTCTCAAGCGCCTTAGAATACTCATCTCGCCCACCTGTGTCGGTTTGCGGTACGGTCTCGTATGACTGAAGCTTAGAGGCTTTTCTTGGAACCACTTCCGATTGCTTCGCACCACATGGGTGCCCGTCCCAGTCCCTTGAATCCTGCGCCCGGATTTGCCTAAGCGCCTTCTATGAACCAGAAACCAGCTATTCCAACAGCTGGACAACCTTCCGCGATCCGTCCCCCCATCGCATCATACGACGGTGCAGGAATATTAACCTGCTTCCCATCAGCTACGCATCTCTGCCTCGCCTTAGGGGCCGACTCACCCTGCTCCGATGAACGTTGAACAGGAAACCTTGGGCTTACGGCGTGCGGGCTTTTCACCCGCATTATCGCTACTCATGTCAGCATTCGCACTTCTGATACCTCCAGCATCCTTCACAAGACACCTTCGCAGGCTTACAGAACGCTCTCCTACCATATGTCAAAGACATATCCGCAGCTTCGGTGACTGGCTTAGCCCCGTTACATCTTCCGCGCAGGACGACTCGATCAGTGAGCTATTACGCTTTCTTTAAATGGTGGCTGCTTCTAAGCCAACATCCTGACTGTTTTAGCCTTCCCACTTCGTTTTCCACTTAGCCAATCTTTGGGACCTTAGCTGGCGGTCTGGGTTGTTTCCCTCTTGACGCCGGACGTTAGCACCCGACGTCTGTCTCCCAAGCTCGCACTCATCGGTATTCGGAGTTTGCAATGGTTTGGTAAGTCGCAATGACCCCCTAGCCATAACAGTGCTCTACCCCCGATGGTGATACTTGAGGCACTACCTAAATAGTTTTCGGAGAGAACCAGCTATTTCCAGGTTTGTTTAGCCTTTCACCCCTACCCACAGCTCATCCCCTAATTTTTCAACATTAGTGGGTTCGGACCTCCAGGGCGTGTTACCGCACCTTCATCCTGGCCATGGGTAGATCACCTGGTTTCGGGTCTACACCCAGCGACTGTCGCCCTGTTCGGACTCGATTTCTCTACGGCTCCCCTATTCGGTTAACCTCGCCACTGAATGTAAGTCGCTGACCCATTATACAAAAGGTACGCCGTCACCCCATCAAGAGGCTCCGACTGTTTGTATGCACACGGTTTCAGGATCTATTTCACTCCCCTCCCGGGGTTCTTTTCGCCTTTCCCTCACGGTACTGGTTCACTATCGGTCGATTACGAGTATTTAGCCTTGGAGGATGGTCCCCCCATGTTCAGACAGGATTTCTCGTGTCCCGCCCTACTTGTCGTACGCTTAGTACCACCGTCTGAATTTCGTGTACGGGGCTATCACCCGCTATGGCCAACATTTCCAGGTTGTTCCACTATTCAGTCGACTATCACGTACAGGCTCTTCCCATTTCGCTCGCCACTACTTTGGGAATCTCGGTTGATTTCTTTTCCTGCAGCTACTTAGATGTTTCAGTTCGCCGCGTTCGCTTTGCATACCTATGTATTCAGTATGCAATGACCCAAAGGGCCGGGTTTCCCCATTCGGAAATCTGCGGATCAAAGTGTGTTTGCTCACTCCCCGCAGCTTATCGCAAGCTACTACGTCCTTCATCGCCTGTAATCGCCAAGGCATCCACCATGTGCACTTATTCGCTTGTCCCTATAACGTTGGCCCCTCATGAGTTAAGGGATCGTCATAGAAATCAAGAGTACAGCTCATTGCATGTTTGTTGATACTTGATTACTACCCTAAGTGTGCTCGCTCATCGTTTCCGATTCGCTTACACGCTTAAAAAAACTTTACTTCTTCCAGATTGTTAAAGAACGAGAACTACACTTACCTAAAGCGCGGGCTTTACATAAATGCAGTCGAACAGGTAAATGGTGGAGGATGACGGGATCGAACCGACGACCCCCTGCTTGCAAAGCAGGTGCTCTCCCAGCTGAGCTAATCCCCCTTGTGGTGGGTCTGGTTGGATTCGAACCAACGACCCCCGCGTTATCAACACGGTGCTCTAACCGACTGAGCTACAGACCCAAACTGTTCTCGCTACTTAGTTCCAACAGCCGATAAGCGTAGGCGCTTGATGATGAGACCTTAGTCTCTGGTGCTACTCTAGAAAGGAGGTGATCCAGCCGCACCTTCCGATACGGCTACCTTGTTACGACTTCACCCCAGTCACGAATCCTACCGTGGTAAGCGCCCTCCTTGCGGTTAAGCTACCTACTTCTGGTAAAACCCGCTCCCATGGTGTGACGGGCGGTGTGTACAAGACCCGGGAACGTATTCACCGCGGCATGCTGATCCGCGATTACTAGCGATTCCAACTTCACGTAGTCGAGTTGCAGACTACGATCCGGACTACGATACACTTTCTGGGATTAGCTCCCCCTCGCGGGTTGGCGGCCCTCTGTATGTACCATTGTATGACGTGTGAAGCCCTACCCATAAGGGCCATGAGGACTTGACGTCATCCCCACCTTCCTCCGGTTTGTCACCGGCAGTCTCATTAGAGTGCTCTTGCGTAGCAACTAATGACAAGGGTTGCGCTCGTTGCGGGACTTAACCCAACATCTCACGACACGAGCTGACGACAGCCATGCAGCACCTGTGTGAAGGTTCCCTTTCGGGCACTCCCAAATCTCTTCAGGATTCCTTCCATGTCAAGGGTAGGTAAGGTTTTTCGCGTTGCATCGAATTAATCCACATCATCCACCGCTTGTGCGGGTCCCCGTCAATTCCTTTGAGTTTTAATCTTGCGACCGTACTCCCCAGGCGGTCTACTTCACGCGTTAGCTGCGTTACCAAGTTAATTAAAACCCGACAACTAGTAGACATCGTTTAGGGCGTGGACTACCAGGGTATCTAATCCTGTTTGCTCCCCACGCTTTCGTGCATGAGCGTCAATCTTGACCCAGGGGGCTGCCTTCGCCATCGGTGTTCCTCCACATCTCTACGCATTTCACTGCTACACGTGGAATTCTACCCCCCTCTGCCAGATTCAAGCCTTGCAGTCTCCAACGCAATTCCCAGGTTGAGCCCGGGGCTTTCACGTCAGACTTACAAAACCGCCTGCGCACGCTTTACGCCCAGTAATTCCGATTAACGCTTGCACCCTACGTATTACCGCGGCTGCTGGCACGTAGTTAGCCGGTGCTTATTCTTCAGGTACCGTCATTAGCCGAAGGTATTAGCTTCAGCCGTTTCTTCCCTGACAAAAGAGCTTTACAACCCGAAGGCCTTCTTCACTCACGCGGCATTGCTGGATCAGGCTTGCGCCCATTGTCCAAAATTCCCCACTGCTGCCTCCCGTAGGAGTCTGGACCGTGTCTCAGTTCCAGTGTGGCTGGTCGTCCTCTCAGACCAGCTACTGATCGTCGCCTTGGTAGGCCTTTACCCCACCAACTAGCTAATCAGACATCGGCCGCTCCAAAAGCATGAGGTCTTGCGATCCCCCACTTTCTTCCGTAGAACGTATGCGGTATTAGCGCAACTTTCGCTGCGTTATCCCCCACTTCTGGGTACGTTCCGATGTATTACTCACCCGTTCGCCACTCGCCACCAGACCGAAGTCCGTGCTGCCGTTCGACTTGCATGTGTAAAGCATGCCGCCAGCGTTCAATCTGAGCCAGGATCAAACTCTTCAGTTCAATCTCTGTTTGTCGAGACCGGCATTGCTACCGGTTTCAAAATCGATCCACTGGATCGATTTCGCTCACTCAAAATACTGACCGTTACTCATTGCTGAGCAACGTATTTCTTTTTTGTGAACAATTTGATAATTTAAGTAATCACTGACCGAAGTCAGCGGCACCTTCATCAAACGCCCACACTTATCGACTGTTGATTGTTAAAGAACCGTTGTTCTGTTCTGCTATCGCTACGAAGCGTTGTGTTCGTCAGCAGCAGAGAAGCGAGATTATGCGGTGTTCTGCGTTTATCGTCAAGCCCCTCTTTTTTCTCTTTCGCTGTCGCTGCTTTGAAAGCTGCGATGTGCGTCGAAGAAACGAAACTATAGCAAAGCGCGGCGAGACTGACAACGCCTGCGACTATGTTATCGTCGCGTTTTTTCCACCAATTATCTTCCCGGCAATGCACCTCCCCCATATTACACCGACTGCCGATGCGGTTCTGTCGCAGGCACTGCTCGATGCCATCAATAACAAAACCAAACCGCTCGGCAGCCTGGGACGTCTCGAAACGCTGGCCACCCAGCTCGGCCTGATCCAGGGCACGACGCATATCCGCATCGCGGATCCCGCCATCCTGGTATTTGCGGGCGACCATGGCGTCGTCGCGGAGGGCGTCTCTGCCTACCCGCAGGACGTGACCTGGCAAATGGTCGAGAACTTCCTGGGCGACGGCGCCGCCATCAACGTGTTCGCGCGCCAGAACGGCTGCGCACTGCATGTGGTCGACGCCGGCGTCAACCACGACTTCGGCGCGCGCCCCGGCCTGCTCGACCGCAAGCTCGCGAAAGGCACGCGCAACTTCGCCACCGAGCCGGCGATGTCGCGCCAGCAGCTCGAGGTCGCGCTGGAGCACGGCATGGCCCTGGCGCGCGATCTGCCCGGCACCGTGGTCGGCTTCGGCGAGATGGGCATCGGGAATACGACTGCCGCCGCGGCCATCATGCACAAGCTGACCGGACTGCCGCTGGAGCAATGCGTCGGCGCCGGCACGGGCTTGCCGCCGGACGGCGTCCGGCGCAAGCAGCAGGTTATCGCCGCCGCCGTGCAACAACATGCCGGGGCCGACGATCCGCTCGACGTGCTGGCCACCTTCGGCGGTTTCGAGATCGCCATGATGACGGGTGCGATGCTCAAGGCGGCCGAGCTGCGCAAGGTGCTGCTGATCGACGGCTTCATCGTCACCAGCGCCCTGCTGGTGGCAAGCCGCCTGCAGCCCGCGATCCTCGATTACTGCGTCTTCGCCCACGCGTCGAGCGAAAACGGTCATCGCCTGATGCTTGACGCCCTCGGCGCCGAGCCGCTGCTGGAGCTCGGCCTGCGCCTGGGCGAAGGCACCGGCAGCGCACTCGCCCTGCCCCTGCTGCATGCCGCCACCAACTTCCTGAACGAGATGGCGACCTTCGCCTCGGCCCAGGTCAGCACCGGCGCAAAGTAAGCACCATGCGGCAGCTGCGCCTGTTCTTCATCGCGGTCCAGTTCTTCACGCGCCTGCCGATCCCGCGCTGGGTCGGCTTCGAGCAGGAGTGGCTGCATCATGCGTCGCGCTACTTCCCGCTGGTCGGCCTCGTGGTGGGCGCGATCGCCGCCGGCGTATACGCGGCGGCGGCGCTGGTCCTTCCCGCCCCGGTGGCCGCGGTCCTCTCGACCGCGGCCACCATCTATGCCACCGGCGCCTTCCACGAAGACGGTTTCGCCGACACCTGCGATGGACTCGGCGGCGGCATGACGCGCGAACGCGTGCTCGAGATCATGAAGGACCCGCGGGTTGGCGCCTACGGCGCCATCGGCGTCGTGTGCATGCTCGGGGCGAAGTGCAGCGCATTGGCGATGCTGCCGCCAAGCAGCGCCATCGGCGCCCTGCTGCTCGCCCATCCACTGTCGCGTCTTGCGGCCACCTCGCTCATCTGGCGCATGGAATATGCGCGCGCCGAAGGCAAGGCCAAGCCGCTGGCCGAGCGCATGACGACGGCCGAGTTCACGATCGCCGCCGCAACCGTCGCCCTCGCCGCCGCCATCCTGTTGATGACCGATGCGCTCGACCTGCGCGCCCTGCTTGCCGCGCTCGTGGCCAGCATCGCGGCGACCTGGTGGCTGGCCCGCAAGTTCGCGCGCCGCATCGGCGGCTATACCGGCGACTGCCTCGGCGCCGTGCAGCAGCTGGCCGAAGTCGCCATCTACCTCGCCGTGCTGGCTACGCTTGGCCACGGTGCCCTCGCATAAGCGATGGGGCTGATCCTGGTCCGCCATCCGCAGCCGGACGTCGCGCCCGGTATCTGCTACGGCAGGTCCGACGTTTCGACATCTATCGAAGCAATTGAGCGGGTCGCCGCCGGCTTGCGCGCGGCCGGCCTGCCGGGGGACCTGCCCGTCCATGCCAGTCCGCTCCTGCGTTGCGCGAGGCTTGCCGCCGCACTCGATGTTCCCGTCACGCTCGATGCGCGCCTGGCCGAGATGGATTTCGGCGCCTGGGAGATGCGCGCATGGAACGCCATCCCGCGCGCCGAGGTCGATGCCTGGGCCGCCGACCTGCTGCACTACCGTCCCGGCGGCGGCGAGAACGTGCTCGAGGCGGCCCGCCGCGTCGCCGCATTTCGCCAGGAACTGCGGCATCCCGCCCTCGTCGTCTGCCACGCCGGCACGATCCGCCTGCTGTCCGCCCTGCACGCCGGCGGCGCCATCGAACAGGCCGCATTGCGTGCCGCTTCCAACTCCCACCGCATCGGCTACGGCGAAGTCATCGTGCTGAAAGACTGACAACGCCGCGCGACCCTGCGTATAATGGCGGCGTTTTGGTGCTCGCGGTCGTGCTCACGACCGCAGTTAAACGGGAAACACGAAGCCCTTCAACAAGGCCAACGTGTGCTGCCCCCGCAACGGTAAGCAAGTGCCGCGCTCGATCCTCGGGCTACGCGGCAAACCGTCTTCCATGACCACTGTGCGAACGCATGGGAAGGTCGGACGGCCACACTTGCCAGCCCGGATACCGGCCAAAAGGTGGGAGCGTGCCACGCGCGCGCTTCTGATCAATCTGGCCTACGGGGACGTCGGCTGGTTGTCTATTGATTGAGCTATTCATGAACTTTCCTGTAACACGGCTTGCGGCCGCGCTGTCGCTTGCATTCGCCCTCGCGTCGCCCGTTGTCGCCCACACCTTCGATTCGGTCGTCGTCACCGCCAACCGCATGCCGCAGCGCGCGGTCGACGTGATCGCCGATACCACCGTGATCCACGCCGACGAGATCGCGCGTTCTGGCGCCGGCTCGGTGGCCGACGTGCTGCGGCGCCAGCGCGGCATCGAGATCACCCGCAACGGCAGCGCCGGCGCCGCGACCAGCGTGTTCCTGCGCGGCGCCAACAGCAACGGCGTCGTAGTCCTGCTGGACGGCGTGCGCATCGGTTCGTCCACCAGCGGCGTCGCCGCCTGGAACGCGGTGCCGCTCGGCGCCATCGAACGCATCGAGATCGTCTACGGCCCGCTCAGCACCTTGTACGGCGCGGACGCCATTGGCGGCGTGATCCAGATCTTCACCCGCAAGGGAGAGGGCGGACCGGTCGTCAGCGGCTCGGTCGGCGCCGGCAGCAATGCGACGCGCCAGCTCGACGCCGGCGTGCACGGCGCGGCCAATGGCCTGCGCTATGCCTTCGGCGCCGGCCAGGAAGAGTCGGACGGCTTCTCGGCCACGCGCCCGGGCGCCTTCGGCTTCAACCCGGACGACGACGGCTACCGCCGCCGCAACGCCAACGGCCAGCTGTCCTACGCGCTGACCCCGACATTCGACGTCGGCGCCCAGTTCCTGCACAGCGACCTGCGCGCGCAGTACGACAGCGGCAGCGGCGCCTACGACGTCCATAACGAGCAGGACCTGAACACGGCGGCGGTCTATGCCACGGGCCAGTTCAGCGCCGCCTGGCGCAGCACCCTGCAATACGCGCGCTCGGACGACAAATTGGGCAGCTTCACCAGCAGCGCCCCATCCGGCGCCAGCCAGATCGACACCCGGCAGGACGAGCTGACCTGGCAGAACAGCATCGCGCTCGGCTCCGATACCCTGCAGCTGCTCTACAGCCACCGCAAGGAGGAAGTGGAATCGAGCGCCACCGCGGACCTGTCGCGCTCGCGCACCACCAATGCCTACGCGGCCGTCTACTCGGCCAGGCGCGGCGCCCACCTGTTCGATGTCAGCGCCCGCCACGACCGTTCGTCGGTGTATGGCAGCAAGAACACCGGAGCCGCCGGCTATGGCTATGACTTCGGCTCAGGCCTGCGCGCCACCGCCAGCGTCGGCACCAGCTTCCGCGCGCCGACCTTCAACGAACTGTACTACCCGAACTACGGCCTGCCGACCAACCGTCCGGAACAGGGCCGCAACCGGGAAGCCGGCCTGCGCTATGACGCCGGCAGCGTGCAGTTCGACGCCACGTACTTCCGCAATCGCCTGACCGACATGATTGTCTCCGCCACGCCCTGCCCTGGCCGCGCCGGCAGCTGCGCCTACAACGTCAACCGGGCCCAGCTCGAAGGCGTGACGGTGGCGGCCCGGACGCGCGTCAGCGGCATCAACCTGCGCGGCAGCCTGGACTGGCAGGATCCGAAGGACCTCACCACCGGCAAGCAACTGGCGCGCCGCTCGAAGAAGCATGCCAGCTTCAGCGCCGACAGCAGCTGGGGCGTGCTCAAGGCCGGCGCCGAGCTGCAGCTCTCCGGCGAGCGCTTCGACGATGCCGCCAACCGCAACCGCCTCGGCGGCTACGGCCTGCTCAACCTGTACACTAGCTGGCAAGTGACGCCCGACGTGTCGCTGCTGCTGCGCCTCGACAACGTCGCGGACAAGCAGTACGAGCTGGCGCGCTACTACGGCACCAGCGGACGCACCTGGTTCGCCGGCCTGCGCTACGGCATTCGCTGACCAGGACGCCATCGGGAAGGAGACCCATGCATCACCCCGCTCAAGCGCAGCGCCGGCGCGCCATGCTCGTCATCGGCGCCCTGCTGCTGTGCGCCGTCGCCAGCCTGCTGTTCGCCGGCATGACGGGCTCGATCGCCGTGCCGCTGGCCGAGATGCCGGACGCCCTGCGCCAGCTGGCGCGCGGCGACAGTTCGCTGGCGACCTCGCTGCTCGAGCTGCGCGCCAGCCGGGCGCTGACCGCCTTCGTGACCGGCGGCGCGCTGGCCCTGGCCGGGGTGATGATGCAGGCGCTGCTGCGCAATCCGCTGGCCGACCCTTATGTGCTCGGCATTTCGGCGGGCGCCTCGGTGGGCGCCCTGCTGGCCCTGCTCCTGATGGCCAGCGCCATCGTGGTCGACATGGCGGCGCTGGGGGGAGCGGTAGCGGTGTCGATGCTGCTCTACCTGCTGGCCCGGCGCGACCTGCGCAGCGGACTGGCGCTGGAAGCCGGCACCTCGATGCTGCTGCTCACCGGCGTGATCCTGTCCTCGGCCTGCATGGCCCTGGTCACCCTGATGCTGTCGATCGCGCCGGAAGGCCGGCTGCGCAGCATGATTTTCTGGATGATCGGCGACCTGGCCGGCGCACCGCTGCGCCTGGCGCCGTGGGTGGTGCTCGGCGCGGCCCTGCTGTACGCCCTGCGCAGCGCACGCGCCATGAACGTGGTCGCGCTGCATGCGGAAGCCGCGGCCACGCTCGGCATCCGCGTCGGCAGCTTGCGCAAGGGCCTGTTCCTCGTGTCCGGCGTGCTGACCGCCAGCGCGGTCACCAGCGCCGGCTCGGTCGGCTTCGTCGGGCTGATCGTCCCGCACGCCTGCCGTTTCGCCTTCGGCCCGGACCACCGGGTCCTGATCCCGGCGGCAGTGCTGGCGGGCGGCAGCTTCCTGGTGCTGTGCGACACGCTGGCGCGCACCGTCATCGCGCCGCAGCAGCTGCCGGTCGGCGCGATCACCGCGATCATCGGCGCGCCGGTGTTCCTCTACCAACTGCACCGCCTGCGGAGGTGAAATGATCCGGACCGAACGCCTCGACCTCAAGGCCGGCAGCCGCCTGCTGGTGCGCCAGCTCGACTGGGCCGCCCGTCCCGGCGAATGCTGGAGCATCATCGGCCGCAACGGCGCCGGCAAGAGCACCCTGCTGCGCACCCTGGCCGGCCTGCACCGTCCGGACGCCGGCGCGGTGTTCGTCGGCGGCCGCGCGCTCGACGCCTGGGCGCCGGAAGCGCTGGCGCGCGAGCGCGCTTTCCTGGCGCAGTCGCGCCACGACGCGTTCTCGTACAGCGTGATCGAAACCGTGCTGTCGGCACGCCACCCCTACCACGCCGAGCGCTACTGGGAAGGCAGCGACGACCACCAGGCCGCCATGAACACCCTGGAGGCAATGGAAGTCGCGGACCTGGCCGCGCGCGACGTGCGCACCCTGTCCGGCGGCGAGCGCCAGCGGGTCGCCATCGCCGCGCTGCTGGCCCAGGACACCCCGCTGCTGCTGCTCGACGAACCGGCCAATGCGCTCGACCTGGCGCACCAGGTCAGCAGCATGGCGCTGCTGGCCGGCCTGTGCCGCGAACAGGGCAAGACCGTGGTCATGATTGGCCACGACCTGAACCTCGCCTACCGCATTTCCACCCACGCGCTGCTGTTGATGGGCGACGGCCGCTGGCAAGCCGGCCCGGTCGACGACACCATGCAGCCGGCACTGCTGGGCGACTACCTCGGCCACCCGATCGACATGATCGAGCACGGCGGCCGCCGCATCTTTCTCCCCCATGAGGCTAGCGTATGAACGAGATGACCCAAGAAGAGACCGCTGCATTGAACGAGCGCCACCGCCAGCGCATGGAACGCAAGAAGGCCGTCATCGACGCAAAAATCGCGGCGGCCGACAAGGAAATCGGCATCGTGGTCGTCAATACCGGCAACGGCAAGGGCAAGAGCTCGAGCGCCTTCGGCATGGTGACGCGCGCGCTCGGCCACGGCATGAAGGTCGGCGTGGTCCAGTTCATCAAGGGCGCCATGTCGACCGGCGAGGAAAAATTCCTGCGCCGCTTCCCCGATGAAGTCAGCTTCCATGCGATGGGCGAAGGCTATACCTGGGAGACCCAGGACCGCGAACGCGACATCGCCAAGGCCGGCCAAGCCTGGGAGCAGGCCAGGCGCTTCCTCCAGGACCCAAGCTACGGCATGGTGGTGCTGGACGAACTGAACATCGCGCTCAAATATAAATACCTTGACGTGCACACGGTCATTGCCGACCTGCTCGATCGTCCGGTTATGCAGCACGTGGTGGTGACCGGCCGCGCGGCCCCGCCCGAGCTGGTGGCGGTGGCCGACACGGTCACCGAGATGAACGTGGTCAAGCACGCCTTCAAGGCGGGCATCGCGGCCCAGGCCGGGACGGAGTGGTGATGGACCGGGATACGGGCGCGCGCGCCGTGCTGGTCGCGGCCATGTCGTCGGGCCAGGGCAAGACCAGCGTCACCGCCGCGCTGGCGCGCAAGCTGCTGCGCCAGGGCCTGCGCGTGCGGGTGTTCAAGTGCGGACCGGATTTCATCGACCCGATGCTGCTCGAACGCGCATCGGGCGCGCCGGTCCATACGCTCGACTTGTGGATGGTCGGCGTCGAGGAATGCCGGCGCCGCCTGCACGACGCGGCGCGCGAAGCCGATGCGATCCTGATCGAGGGCGTCATGGGCCTGTACGACGGTTCGCCCTCGGCGGCCGACCTGGCGCGCGAATTCAACGTGCCGGTGCTGGCGGTGATCGATGCCTCGGCCATGGCCCAGACCGCGGGCGCGGTGGCGCGCGGCCTGCGCGACTACGGTCCCGTGCAGCTGGCCGGCGTGGTGGCCAACCGCATCGCCAGCGAAGGCCATGCGAACATGGTGGCCTCGTCGCTGCGCGACATTCCGCTGCTCGGCTGGCTGGCGCGCCAGGACACGCCGCTGCCGGAGCGCCACCTGGGCCTGGTCCTGCCCGGCGAAGTCGAGGGGCTGGACGCCCTGCTCGACAAGCTGGCGGACGGCCTGCACTTCAACGAGGATGCCTGGAACGCCCTGCCTCTCATGGCGCAGTCCGCACCCGAGTGGCAGCAGGTCGAGCGCCTGCTGGACGGATGGGTCGTCGCCATCGCCCGCGACCCGGCCTTCTGCTTTCTCTACCCCGCCAACCTGGACCTGCTGGAAAAGATGGGAGCCCGCCTGCGCTACTTCTCGCCCCTTAGGAATGAAGCGGTGCCCGGTGACGCCGACGCCGTCTTCCTGCCGGGCGGCTACCCGGAGCTGCACTGCGCGGAGCTGGCGCAGGCCGCCAACTGGCAATCGTCGATCCGCGCGACCCATGCACGTGGCGTGCCGATCCTGGCCGAATGCGGCGGCATGATGGTGCTCGCCGACGGCCTCACCGACCAGGAGGGACAGCGCTGGCCCATGGTGGGGCTGCTGCCGGGCGAAGTGCACATGCAGCCGCGCCTGGCCGGCCTCGGCGCACATGCCATGCCGACCGACCAGGGACCGGTGCGGGGCCACAGCTTCCACTATTCGCGCCTGGAGACCGCGGCGCCAGTACAGGCGCATACCGTCAAGACCGGCAACGGCGCACAGGGCGAAGCCGTGTACCGCATCGGTTCGCTCACCGCCTCCTACTTCCACGCCTACTTCCCGTCCAACCCGCCCGCCGTGGCCGCGCTGCTCGGCGGGGGGAAGCCATGAGCACCACCCTGGTGCTCGGTGGCGCACGCTCCGGCAAGAGCGCCTACGCCGAGCGCCTGGCCCATGCATCCGGCAAGGAAGTCGTCTACGTGGCCACCTCGCGCGCCGGCGACGCCGAAATGGCGGCGCGCATTGCCCACCACCGCACCCGCCGCCCTGCCCACTGGCACACGGTCGAAGAAGAGCTGGGGCTGGCGGCCGTGCTGAGGGAGCATTGCAGGCCGGGACGCCTGGTGCTGGTCGACTGCCTGACGCTGTGGCTCAGCAACCTGATGTTCTGCGATGGCCGCGCGTGGCCCGAAGTGGGCGAAGTGGCCCTGCCGGCGCGCTTCCACCAGGAGCGCGCAGCGCTGCTGGATGCGCTCGAAGCCGGCGCCAAAGGAGACATCGTGTTCGTCTCCAATGAAGTCGGCATGGGCATCGTGCCCCGGGGCGCGGTGTCGCGCTGCTTCGTCGATGAGGCGGGCTGGCTGAACCAGGCGGTGGCCGCCCAGGCCGATCGTGCGGTGTTCGTGGCGGCCGGGCTGCCGCTGGTATTGAAAGGCGCCGCATGCTGAGCGGCCTGTCGCTGCCGCAGCTGGCCGGCCTGCTGGCAGCGGGCGTCCTGCTCGACTTGCTGCTGGGCGAGCCGCGGCGCTGGCACCCGCTGGTCGGCTTCGGCCGGTTGGCGCAGGCGATCGAACGCCGCCTGAACCGCGGCGCGCAGCCTTTCGTGCGCGGGCTGCTGGCCTGGCTGCTGGCCGTGCTGCCCTTGTCTTTGCTGGCCTGGCTGGCAGCGGCGCATGCCGGGCTGTGGCTGCACGCCCTTCTCCTGTATGCCTGCATCGGGCTGCGCAGCCTGCGCGAGCACACGATGCCGATCGTGGACGCGCTGCGCGCGGGTGACCTGGAGACCGCGCGCGCTCGCACGTCCTGGATCGTCAGCCGCGACACGCACCAGGCGAGCGAAGCAGACCTGGCGAAGGCCGGCGCCGAGTCGCTGCTCGAGAACGGCAACGATGCAGTGTTCGGCACCCTGTTCTGGTTCCTGGTCGCGGGCGGCGCCGGCGCCGTCCTGTTCCGGCTGGCGAACACGCTCGATGCCATGTGGGGCTACCGGAACGCGCGCTTCAACCTGTTCGGGCGTGCGGCCGCGCGCATCGACGACGCGCTGAATTATGTGCCGGCGCGGCTGACCGCGCTGTCTTACGTCGTGCTGGCCGGCGCCGGCCGCGCACGCGCTTGGCAATGCTGGCGCACCCAGGCGCCCGCCTGGAGCAGCCCGAACGCCGGACCGGTGATGGCGAGCGGCGCCGGCGCGCTCGGCGTCTCGCTCGGCGGCGCTGCCGTCTACGATGGACAGCCGGAGCAGCGCCCGCCGCTCGGCGCGGGCCCGAACGCCACCGCAAGCGACATCGTGCGCGCCTGGCGCCTGGTGCTGCACACCACCCTGCTCTGGCTCGGCCTGGCCGGCGCGGCAGCGCTCATTGTCCTGGCATGGAGGCAGCATGCTTGAACACGGCGGCAAGCTGCGCGAGGCTGCGCGCCTGTACGGGCGCGAGGATTGGATCGACCTGTCGACCGGCATCAACCCGCACGGCTATCCCGTGCCCAGCCTGCCTGCCGATGCCTGGCATCGCCTGCCCGAGCCGGATCCGGTGCTGGCTGCCGCGGCCTGCGCCTATTACGGCGCGCCTGCCCTGTTGCCGGTCGCCGGTACCCAGGCCGCGATCCAGGCGCTTCCCCGGCTGCGCGCACGCTCGCGTGTCACGGTATCGAGTCCCTCGTATGCCGAACACGCGCATGCCTGGCTGCAGCAGGGGCACACGCTGCGGCTTGCCTCGTATGCGGATCTGGACCGTGCGATCGACGGCAGCGAGGTCGTGGTGGTCGTCAATCCAAACAATCCCACCGGCGAGACCATCGGGGCCGAACGCCTGCTGGACTGGGCCGAGCGCCTGGGTAGACGCGGCGGCTGGCTGGTGGTCGACGAGGCGTTTGGCGACACCGATCCGGCGCTCAGCGTCGCCGCCCATGCGGGCGAGGCGGGACTGGTCGTGCTGCGCTCGGTCGGCAAGTTCTTTGGCCTGGCCGGGCTGCGGCTGGGCTTCGTCGGCGCCGACGCCGCCACGCTGCGCGCGCTCGAGGACCTGCTGGGACCATGGGCCGTCAGCGGTCCGGCGCAGGCGGTGGCCGGACGGGCGCTGCGCGACCTCGACTGGCAGCGACGGACCTTCGCGCAGTTGCAGGAGTCCGGCCGGCGCATGCGTAGCCTCTTGGCGACGCATGGCATCCGGGCGGGAGGCACGCCGCTGTTCCACTGGTGGGCCGAGGCGCAGCCAGAGGCCTTTCACACGCATATGGCGGAACGCGGCATCTGGTGCCGCCTGTTCCGCGAGGCCGGACGCGGCATCCGGATCGGCCTGCCGGCGGACGAAGCGGGATGGCAGCGCCTCGATGAGGCACTTCAAGCATGGAGCAATGAATGAGACGGATGATGGTTCTGGCTGCGGCACTGCTTGCGCCGGCGGCGGGCGCGGTGACGGTGCATGACGACGCGGGCAATGCGGTCACGCTCGACAAGCCGGCGATGCGGGTGATCTCGATGGCGCCGCACGTGACGGAAACGCTGTTCGCGGCCGGCGGGGGCAGCCGCATCGTGGGCGCGGTCAACTACAGCGACTATCCCGAGGCCGCCAGGAGCATCCCGCGCATCGGCTCGAACCGAGAGATCGACCTCGAACGCGTGATCAGCATGAAGCCCGACCTGATCGTCGCCTGGATGCACAACAACGCCGAGCGGCAGATCGAGATGGTGCGCAAGCTGGGCGTGCCGGTATTCCTGAGCGATCCGCAGAAACTGGACGGCATTCCGGACAACGTCGCCCGCCTCGGCCAGCTGATGGGCACCCAGGCGGTGGCGGAACCGGCCGCGGAGGAGCTGCGCCGGCAACTGGCCGAGCTGCGCGGCCGCTATGCCGGACGCCCGCCCGTGCGCACTTTCTACCAGGTGTGGGACAAGCCGCTGTATACGCTCAGCGGCCGCCACATCATCACCGACGCGCTGCGCCTGTGCGGCGGCGAGAACATCTTCGACAAGCTGACGGTGACCGCGCCGATCGTGTCGATCGAGAGCGTGCTGCAGGCCGACCCCGAGGCTGTGTTCGGCACCGCCGAGAAGAACTACGGCGGCGTGAACCTGTGGAAGCCGTATGCGACCCTGCTGGCCACCCGCAAGGGCAACCTGTTCACGGTCGACGGCAATCTGCTCAACCGCGCGGGCCCGCGCATGATCGCCGGTACCGCCGTCCTGTGCGAGAAGCTCGAGCTGGCCCGCCAGCACCGGACCCGATGAGCGCCCTGCCCTTCCGTACCCTGATGGTGCAGGGAACGACCTCGGATGCCGGCAAGAGCACCGTGGTCGCGGCCCTGTGCCGGCTCCTGCTGCGCCGCGGCCTGCGGGTGGCGCCGTTCAAGCCGCAGAACATGGCCCTGAACAGCGCGGTCACCAGCGACGGCGGCGAGATCGGACGGGCCCAGGCCCTGCAGGCGATCGCGGCGGGTGTCGAAGCCCATACCGACATGAATCCGGTCCTGCTCAAGCCTTCCAGCGACACCGGCGCCCAGGTGATCATCCATGGCCGCGTGCGTGCCGAGATGAACGCGCGCGACTACCACCAGTACAAGAGCGTGGCCATGGCGGCGGTGCTGGAATCGCATGCGCGGCTCTTGTCGCAGTACGAGGCGGTGGTGGTCGAAGGCGCGGGCAGTCCGGCCGAGATCAACCTGCGCGACCGCGACATCGCGAACATGGGATTCGCCGAGGCGGTCGACTGCCCGGTGATCCTGGTGGCGGACATCGACCGCGGCGGCGTGTTCGCCCACATCGTCGGCACGCTGTCCTGCCTGTCGGCCTCGGAGCGCGGGCGGATCGTCGGCTTCGTCATCAACCGCTTCCGCGGCGACATGGAGCTGCTCGAGCCGGGCCTCGACTGGCTCGAGGAACAGACCGGCAAGCCGGTGCTGGGCGTCCTGCCCTACCTGCACGGCATGGTCCTGGATGCGGAAGACGCGGTGCAGCCGGCGCAGTCGGGCAAGGGAGACTTTCGCATCGTGGTCCCGAGCCTGCCGCGCATGAGCAACCATACCGACTTCGATGCGCTGCGTGCGCATCCGGACGTCGACCTGCGCTTCGTGCGGGCCGGGGAGGCGATCCCGCCCGCCGACCTGATCGTCCTTCCGGGCAGCAAGAACACCCGGGGTGACCTCGCCTGGCTGCGGGCGCAGGGCTGGCCTGCGCACCTGGCGCGGCACCTGCGCTACGGCGGCAAGCTCATCGGGATTTGCGGCGGCTTCCAGATGCTCGGCCGCTCGGTCGCCGATCCGCACGGGGTGGAAGCGGAGCCGGGCGTGTCGGAAGGCCTCGGACTGCTCGACATCGACACCGAACTGGCGCGCGAGAAGCGGCTGGCCCTGGTCAGCGGCCAGGCAAGGCTGGCCGGCGGCGTCCCGTTCGGGCTGCGGGGATACGAGATCCACATGGGCGTCTCCAGCGGCGCGGCATTGGCGCGGCCTGCCTTCGTGATCGACGGCCGCGACGAAGGGGCGTGTTCCGGCGATGGCCAGGTGCTGGGGACTTACCTGCACGGCGTGTTCGATCATCCCGAAGCGGGCGCCGCGCTGCTGGCCTGGGCCGGCCTGCAGTCGCAGCAGACGGTCGATACCGCGCTATTACGCGAGCAGAGCATCGAGCGCATCGCCGACGCGACCGCGCCGGTCCTCGACAGGCTGTTGTCGCTCTTACCAGGCGCCGGCCTCAGTAAGGCTGGGGAATCCGCGACAGTGCGTAGTTCGACATCACCAGTTGCTTGAGCATGCCCAGGTCGCCTGACGAGAACAGGCTGAAGGGCCTGGTCAGGCGGCGCCCTTGCGCGTCCTCCAGCTGCCGCGCGGCGCCCGGCACGACGATGTGATCGCCTTTGCTGATCAGGAGCGCTTCGGCGCGCGCCGTCTTGCTGTTGACGTCGATCGCCCATACCCGGCCCCCATGTAGCGCGGACACCCGCTCGACCAGCGTGTGTCCGACGACGATCGACTGCGCGCCGAAGTGCGCGAGCACGTCGCCAACCTGGGCTGTGGTCGCCAGGGCGAATCGCTCCTCGCCGTCCTCCAGGTAGCCGCGGTACTGGGTCAGCCCTGCCGGCCCGATCACGGCATCGAGCTCCGCCTTGCTCGGCATGTCCCCCGACCAGTAACGCCGCATCGCGCTGTTCAGATTGTTGATGCTGAAACCGGCATCGGCCACCAGCGGATTCACGCCGCCATGGGTGATCACGGTGCGCCCGCTCTTGATGATGACGGGCTGCAGGCGCAGCCACTGTCCGATCAGCGTGTCCGGCCCGAAGGCAGCGGCCTGGCCACCCATGCGCGTCAAGGCGTACAGGTGGTCGCGGTTGGCGCGCGAGGTATTCCCGCGCAGCAGATACTGTTCATGGTTTCCCAGGACGAGGTGGACGGCGCCGCCTGCATCCTTCGCTTGCAGGCTGAGCGCGTAGAGACGCCACAGGACGGCGAATGCGTCGCGTCCGCGGTCGACGGCATCGCCGGCGATCACGAGATGCTTGTCGCCATAGCTCCAGTTGCCCTGTGCGTCGGTGACGGTCAATGACGCGAGCGCAGCGTCGAGAAAGCGCACATTGCCTTCGATGTCGCTCAGGACCAGCGTGTCTGACGGGGTATCGAACACCGCATCGGCCGCTGCCGGCGTGCGCGTAAGGGGGAACACGCTGCGTTTTCCCGCGCATTCGATAGCGAGATCCGTGCCGGACCCCGTCATCTGCTGCACCCGGTCTTCACAGAACCAGGTCGCCGTCCAACTGCCGTCTGCCAGCTTGCGGACATCGGACCATCGAGGAAGCCCGGAATATGGACTTTGTCGCCGGTTCCCGCAAAGGTATTCAGGCCCGCCATGCCGATTCCGATCGGTACCAGCAGGCGCCGGTGGGCACCGTGCTCGGTCAACTCGACGCGCGCGTTGGACAGGGCAATGACGAGGGCGCCCAGGAGCAGGATGGCCGTGGCTCCGATGCCGCGGAGAAGATAGCGACGCGTCTGCTTCATTGTCATGTCGAGTAGTCGAGATAACAAGAAGTGTAACGTAGCACTCGTTGTTATTGATCAGGTATCTAGGCCGCTCAACGAGAAACCTGTCATTACATGCGGGAAGGATAGGAAGGACGCAGAAACGCAAAAAGCCCGCTCAGTATCAACTGAGCGGGCTTTGCTTTATAACTAGCCTGACGATAACCTACTTTCACACTGGTTGCAGCACTATCATCGGCGCAAAGTCGTTTCACGGTCCTGTTCGGGATGGGAAGGGGTGGGACCGACTTGCTATGGTCATCAGGCTTTGACTTGTCGTGAGATTTGACCACATGGTCAAATTTCACCAATCCGGAAGAAGCAAGTTCTTGTTGTTCTTGGGGTAGCAGTATCAACAAACTGCAGCTGTATTCTTGACTCGTCTATAACCTACCAAGGTTATAGGGACAAGCCGTACGGGCAATTAGTACTGGTTAGCTTAATGCATTACTGCACTTCCACACCCAGCCTATCAACGTCCTGGTCTCGAACGACCCTTCAAGGAGCTCAAGGCTCCGGGAAATCTCATCTTAAGGCAAGTTTCCCGCTTAGATGCTTTCAGCGGTTATCTCTTCCGAACTTAGCTACCCGGCAATGCCACTGGCGTGACAACCGGTACACCAGAGGTTCGTCCACTCCGGTCCTCTCGTACTAGGAGCAGCCCCCTTCAAATTTCCAACGCCCACGGCAGATAGGGACCAAACTGTCTCACGACGTTTTAAACCCAGCTCACGTACCACTTTAAATGGCGAACAGCCATACCCTTGGGACCGGCTACAGCCCCAGGATGTGATGAGCCGACATCGAGGTGCCAAACTCCCCCGTCGATATGAACTCTTGGGAGGAATCAGCCTGTTATCCCCAGAGTACCTTTTATCCGTTGAGCGATGGCCCTTCCATACAGAACCACCGGATCACTATGTCCTACTTTCGTACCTGCTCGACTTGTCGGTCTCGCAGTTAAGCACGCTTATGCCATTGCACTATTAGCACGATGTCCGACCGTACCTAGCGTACCTTCGAACTCCTCCGTTACACTTTAGGAGGAGACCGCCCCAGTCAAACTGCCTACCATGCACTGTCCCCGATCCGGATAACGGACCAAGGTTAGAACCTCAAACAAACCAGGGTGGTATTTCAAGGATGGCTCCACGGGAACTGGCGTCCCCGCTTCAAAGCCTCCCACCTATCCTACACAGATTGGTTCAAAGTCCAATGCAAAGCTACAGTAAAGGTTCATGGGGTCTTTCCGTCTAGCCGCGGGTAGATTGCATCATCACAAACATTTCAACTTCGCTGAGTCTCGGGAGGAGACAGTGTGGCCATCGTTACGCCATTCGTGCAGGTCGGAACTTACCCGACAAGGAATTTCGCTACCTTAGGACCGTTATAGTTACGGCCGCCGTTTACTGGGACTTCAATCAAGAGCTTGCACCCCATCATTTAATCTTCCAGCACCGGGCAGGCGTCACACCCTATACGTCCACTTTCGTGTTTGCAGAGTGCTGTGTTTTTATTAAACAGTCGCAGCCACCAGTTTATTGCAACCCTTTCACCCTTCTGCAGTAAAGCAGTCAAGCTACCGGGGCGTACCTTATCCCGAAGTTACGGTACCAATTTGCCGAGTTCCTTCTCCCGAGTTCTCTCAAGCGCCTTAGAATACTCATCTCGCCCACCTGTGTCGGTTTGCGGTACGGTCTCGTATGACTGAAGCTTAGAGGCTTTTCTTGGAACCACTTCCGATTGCTTCGCACCACATGGGTGCCCGTCCCAGTCCCTTGAATCCTGCGCCCGGATTTGCCTAAGCGCCTTCTATGAACCAGAAACCAGCTATTCCAACAGCTGGACAACCTTCCGCGATCCGTCCCCCCATCGCATCATACGACGGTGCAGGAATATTAACCTGCTTCCCATCAGCTACGCATCTCTGCCTCGCCTTAGGGGCCGACTCACCCTGCTCCGATGAACGTTGAACAGGAAACCTTGGGCTTACGGCGTGCGGGCTTTTCACCCGCATTATCGCTACTCATGTCAGCATTCGCACTTCTGATACCTCCAGCATCCTTCACAAGACACCTTCGCAGGCTTACAGAACGCTCTCCTACCATATCTATTGCTAGATATCCGCAGCTTCGGTGACTGGCTTAGCCCCGTTACATCTTCCGCGCAGGACGACTCGATCAGTGAGCTATTACGCTTTCTTTAAATGGTGGCTGCTTCTAAGCCAACATCCTGACTGTTTTAGCCTTCCCACTTCGTTTTCCACTTAGCCAATCTTTGGGACCTTAGCTGGCGGTCTGGGTTGTTTCCCTCTTGACGCCGGACGTTAGCACCCGACGTCTGTCTCCCAAGCTCGCACTCATCGGTATTCGGAGTTTGCAATGGTTTGGTAAGTCGCAATGACCCCCTAGCCATAACAGTGCTCTACCCCCGATGGTGATACTTGAGGCACTACCTAAATAGTTTTCGGAGAGAACCAGCTATTTCCAGGTTTGTTTAGCCTTTCACCCCTACCCACAGCTCATCCCCTAATTTTTCAACATTAGTGGGTTCGGACCTCCAGGGCGTGTTACCGCACCTTCATCCTGGCCATGGGTAGATCACCTGGTTTCGGGTCTACACCCAGCGACTGTCGCCCTGTTCGGACTCGATTTCTCTACGGCTCCCCTATTCGGTTAACCTCGCCACTGAATGTAAGTCGCTGACCCATTATACAAAAGGTACGCCGTCACCCCATAAAGAGGCTCCGACTGTTTGTATGCACACGGTTTCAGGATCTATTTCACTCCCCTCCCGGGGTTCTTTTCGCCTTTCCCTCACGGTACTGGTTCACTATCGGTCGATTACGAGTATTTAGCCTTGGAGGATGGTCCCCCCATGTTCAGACAGGATTTCTCGTGTCCCGCCCTACTTGTCGTACGCTTAGTACCACCGTCTGAATTTCGTGTACGGGGCTATCACCCGCTATGGCCAACATTTCCAGGTTGTTCCACTATTCAATCGACTATCACGTACAGGCTCTTCCCATTTCGCTCGCCACTACTTTGGGAATCTCGGTTGATTTCTTTTCCTGCAGCTACTTAGATGTTTCAGTTCGCCGCGTTCGCTTTGCATACCTATGTATTCAGTATGCAATGACCCAAAGGGCCGGGTTTCCCCATTCGGAAATCTGCGGATCAAAGTGTGTTTGCTCACTCCCCGCAGCTTATCGCAAGCTACTACGTCCTTCATCGCCTGTAATCGCCAAGGCATCCACCATGTGCACTTATTCGCTTGTCCCTATAACGTTGGCCCCTCATGAGTTAAGGGATCGTCATAGAAATCAAGAGTACAGCTCATTGCATGTTTGTTGATACTTGATTACTACCCTAAGTGTGCTCGCTCATCGTTTCCGATTCGCTTACACGCTTAAAAAAACTTTACTTCTTCCAGATTGTTAAAGAACGAGAACTACACTTATCGAAGACCAGGGCCTTGAATAAGCACAGTCCAGTCAACAGCCGATAAGTGTGAACGTTTGATGCTGAAGCTTTCGCTTCCGGTGCTACTCTAGAAAGGAGGTGATCCAGCCGCACCTTCCGATACGGCTACCTTGTTACGACTTCACCCCAGTCACGAATCCTACCGTGGTAAGCGCCCTCCTTGCGGTTAAGCTACCTACTTCTGGTAAAACCCGCTCCCATGGTGTGACGGGCGGTGTGTACAAGACCCGGGAACGTATTCACCGCGGCATGCTGATCCGCGATTACTAGCGATTCCAACTTCACGTAGTCGAGTTGCAGACTACGATCCGGACTACGATACACTTTCTGGGATTAGCTCCCCCTCGCGGGTTGGCGGCCCTCTGTATGTACCATTGTATGACGTGTGAAGCCCTACCCATAAGGGCCATGAGGACTTGACGTCATCCCCACCTTCCTCCGGTTTGTCACCGGCAGTCTCATTAGAGTGCTCTTGCGTAGCAACTAATGACAAGGGTTGCGCTCGTTGCGGGACTTAACCCAACATCTCACGACACGAGCTGACGACAGCCATGCAGCACCTGTGTGAAGGTTCCCTTTCGGGCACTCCCAAATCTCTTCAGGATTCCTTCCATGTCAAGGGTAGGTAAGGTTTTTCGCGTTGCATCGAATTAATCCACATCATCCACCGCTTGTGCGGGTCCCCGTCAATTCCTTTGAGTTTTAATCTTGCGACCGTACTCCCCAGGCGGTCTACTTCACGCGTTAGCTGCGTTACCAAGTTAATTAAAACCCGACAACTAGTAGACATCGTTTAGGGCGTGGACTACCAGGGTATCTAATCCTGTTTGCTCCCCACGCTTTCGTGCATGAGCGTCAATCTTGACCCAGGGGGCTGCCTTCGCCATCGGTGTTCCTCCACATCTCTACGCATTTCACTGCTACACGTGGAATTCTACCCCCCTCTGCCAGATTCAAGCCTTGCAGTCTCCAACGCAATTCCCAGGTTGAGCCCGGGGCTTTCACGTCAGACTTACAAAACCGCCTGCGCACGCTTTACGCCCAGTAATTCCGATTAACGCTTGCACCCTACGTATTACCGCGGCTGCTGGCACGTAGTTAGCCGGTGCTTATTCTTCAGGTACCGTCATTAGCCGAAGGTATTAGCTTCAGCCGTTTCTTCCCTGACAAAAGAGCTTTACAACCCGAAGGCCTTCTTCACTCACGCGGCATTGCTGGATCAGGCTTGCGCCCATTGTCCAAAATTCCCCACTGCTGCCTCCCGTAGGAGTCTGGACCGTGTCTCAGTTCCAGTGTGGCTGGTCGTCCTCTCAGACCAGCTACTGATCGTCGCCTTGGTAGGCCTTTACCCCACCAACTAGCTAATCAGACATCGGCCGCTCCAAAAGCATGAGGTCTTGCGATCCCCCACTTTCTTCCGTAGAACGTATGCGGTATTAGCGCAACTTTCGCTGCGTTATCCCCCACTTCTGGGTACGTTCCGATGTATTACTCACCCGTTCGCCACTCGCCACCAGACCGAAGCCCGTGCTGCCGTTCGACTTGCATGTGTAAAGCATGCCGCCAGCGTTCAATCTGAGCCAGGATCAAACTCTTCAGTTCAATCTCTGTTTGTCGAAACCGGTATTGCTACCGGTTTCGAAATCGATCCACTGGATCGATTTCGCTCACTCAAAATACTGACGAAACCTTCTTGCGAAGATTTACGTTTATTTCTTGTGAACATTTGATAATTTAAGTAATCACTGACCGAAGTCAGCGGCACCTTCATCAAACGCCCACACTTATCGACTGTTGATTGTTAAAGAACCTTGTTCTGTACTACCTTGCTGCACCTTGCGAAGCGTTGTGTTCGTCAGCAGCAGAGAAGCGAGATTATGCAGTATTTCGCTTAACTCGTCAACCCCTCGTTCGCTTCGTCACAGATTTCTCTGTGGATATTGCTAACGTAACCACTTGATTCCGTTAACGTTTTCGGTTTGTACCGAAGCGAACGCGAACTATAGCAAATTCTCACCCAATACGGCAAGGGGGTAGTTTGTGGAGATGTCGTTTCCACGCCGTACGTTTGGCACTGTGACGCCGTCGCGACTCATCATGCTGTTCGTGGCGGATCGTGCTTGGCATGGACGGCGCCGTGTTCCATAGTGGCTTCAGCAGTGCTCCCCTACCTGGACGGCACCAGGCATGTCCACGGTCATCCTGCGCTGGCACTGAGCGGTATTTCCCATGTGTGAATTGTCGAACAGATGAGGTTTTTTGCAGCTGGATAATGCGTGAGGTCACAGCGATTGATGTCTGATCGAACTGTGACCTGGACGCCATGGTCGAAGCACGTCGGCTGCAGTGAACTGCAACGGGCAGCACAAGTTTGATGAACTGGGCGGCACCCGCCAAACCCAAAGTTCCGGTATCGGGGGGAGCGTATACGGAGGCGAGTGTTGGCCCAGCCGTGCACAGTATCGGCGGCGGCAACAAGGATGCGAGCAAGTCAAGCACTTGCCATCCGCCGCGCCGCGGCGACGCACAGCTGGGAACTCGGCCGGGAACCTGGCCGGACAGGAGCCTCGGTTTTCTACCGAGGCTTTTTTGTTTCCAGACTATCAGTCCTTATCCACATCCGGCGTCAGGCTGGCGATCGCTTCCATCGCCCAGGAGTAGCGAATCCGTTCCTGCTCTAAGCGCAGATTCGTCGCATACACGTTGTCGCGAAGGGCGGCGAATAACTGCTGTTCGTCTTCACGCAGTCGCTTGAGTTCGCCGGTAAAGCGGGTGGCGGGATCTTCACTGCCCCACAAGGATCTATGCGCATCGAGGGTGTTGGCATCCATGAGAAGCGAGCGGACGTGCGGCACATGGGACCGGAGACGGTCCAGAATCACGAAACCATGGGTGTCAATGTCGCCCCAGTAAAACACCTCACGATCAGCTAGCCAGGTGGCCTGCTCCAGCCTGTCGACCCCATATCCGCCGCCAAAGATCACCATGCTCGACGGCGATGCGGGAAAAGCCAGCGCATTCACCTCGTTTTCGGTAATGAAGACCCGTCGCACATTGCTGTCGAGTGCGGCGAACTGGACCACGGGTGCCGTGATATCGGATAGCCCGCCGATGTAGCAGACAGGATCGAGCACACGAAAGCGGATAAGTGCAGGCTTGGTCAGCAATCCAAACCGCGCCTCGAATTGACGGACGCCATTTGCGCTTGCCAGGATTGATTCAGATGGCATGATTTCATTGAGCAAGTCGGTGAACAAGCCCTTTCTTGCTTCGATGAACTTGGTGTCGACACCCTCTATATCGAGCTGGCGCAGGTAGAGGCCAGCTCGCGGGTGCGCGCTGAACCAGCGCAGGACGGCGAGAACCTTGTCCCAAGACTCAGAATGCTCAATCAACTTGAGCGGTTGTCGGCTGAGCCAGCTGCGCAAAAGGGGAAACTCTTCCAGCGTCACCCTTGCGAGTCGATCGAAACGTCTGGCCTCGGCAGTCCGGCCGATGAGGCGCAATGCATCGTCTTCTGTGGAAACGATAGCGGCAATTGGAATACGGTTGCGTCCGAGCTGACGGTGATTAATGTCGCGCCATACCAGCTCATAGCCCTGCCCGCCCCCAGTCCGGCTCGATCCGACGAGCGCGCCAATCCAATGGCGGACTGCATCGAACTCGTCCCCCAGGTCGGCGCCACCAGGTTGCCGAAGGCGGATCTCATACGGAAAAATGGGGACGCTCTCGAGCCTGGCGCGCAAAATTGCGCCGCTATCCCATAGTTGACGAACGCTGGCGACGATATCGCCAGGGCCAGACCACCTGGCAGCATGCTGAACCTTCATCCGCTGCGCGCCTCGCGTTCAGCCCGGAATTCCTCGATGCTCAGGTAGCGCAACATAGATTGACGGCCCTCTTCGCTGTGCACGAACCCGAGGCCGGCCACATAGGGTTCGATGATGTGGATTTTCTGCAGCGGGGTCACGATGAGCAGTTGTAAATTCATGCGCCGGAATAATTCCAGACCATAACGCGCCGACTCATCGGAACCACGGCCGAAGGCTTCGTCGATCACAACGAAGCGGAACGAGCGCGAGCGAACCACATCCCACTCGAGGCCAAACTGGTAGGCCAGGCTGGCTGCGAGCACGGTATAGGCGAGCTTTTCTTTCTGGCCGCCTGATTTACCGCCCGCATCGGAATAGTGCTCATGTTCGCGGCCGTCTTCACGCCAACGCTCCGAGGCCGAAAACACGAACCAGTTTCGCACATCGGTAACCTTGCGGGTCCAACGCTTGTCCATCTCGGCGCTACCCTCGCGGCCCCGGAAACGCTCGATAATGCGCCGCACCTGTAGGAATTTGGTCTCAGTATATTCCTCATCGGGCGCCCCCGTCAGAGCGCCCTCGGTACAGCTGCGCAAGTCGTGCTGGAAGTCGCGCAGGTCGGCGTCCAGGCTCGGCTCCGCCTCCAGCGCGATGTAGCGGTTCGGGTTGTAGTCGATCGCATGGAGCGACGTGTTGATGGTGTCGATCCGTTCGCGGATGGTTTCACGCTCGCGTTTGAGTTGCGACTGGAAGCCGGCAATCTCTCGGATCGTGTTTTCATTCAGCAGCTCCTTGAAGCGACTGGCAAAGCGCGGTAGATCGTCTGCCTGCAAGGCTTGCAGCATGCGCCGGAATTCGCTGGCGGCCTCGATATTGACGTCGACCTCGCGCACATCCAGGGGCCAGGCGACCACATAATTCTGCATGGCCGAAATGATCGCATCGCGCAAACGCTCGATCTTCTTGCCTTCGGCATCAATCCGCCCTTGCAAGAATTCGCGCATGTCGCGCTCTCGGTTGTCGGCCGATTCGACCGTCAGTGCATGCTCGCCCAGCGCCTCGGTGCGTAAGGCTTCAAGCCGCGGTTCCAGTGACGCACGGCGGACATCGTCGATGGCAGCGGCCACCTGGCCGGATTCCTCGCGTAGAAAACGTGCCTGGTGCAGCTTTTCGGCCATGGTCGCTTCGACCTTGGCAGCAGCGCCGTGCTGGGCCTCGGTCTCGGCGAGGGCCTCGTCGAGCTCCTGTAGTTGCTCCTGCAGCGTGCGCAGCAGGTCGGACGACGCGGCCAGCTCCCGCTGCTCGCGTTCGAGCTGGTCGATCTCCGTCACCAATGGTTTCCAGTCCAGTTCCGCGAAGTCGCCGTAAACCGCCAATTGCTGCCACAAGCCGTGCAGCTTGTTCCATTGCTCGACTTCTTCCTTGAGCGTTCGAATCTGCTGGGCATGCGCGTGGATGCGCGTGGCGAGATCGCGTTCTTGCTTGGCGAGCGCGGCGATCTTCGCCTCGTTGGTCCAACCCAGCACATAGCGCGTCCGGTCGCCGATTTGGTGGCGATCGTCTTTCTCGTGCCGCTCGCCGCCGGCTTTCACCTGACCGTTGGGTGTGATCGCCCGCTGCTCACGGCGGAATTGGTCCATGCTGTCGCAGCACGCATAGTCGAAGCGCCGTGCCAACTCCGCCTCTAGCCAGGGATAAAAGGGAGAGTCGGGCTGGAGGGCCAGCTTGTGTATCAGCGACTGCGGATGTGCCGGTCGCCGCTCGGCCGTCACGCTCGGGCGTACCCGGTAATAGACCAGGCGTGCACCGAGGTGGGTACGATCCGTCCAGGCCGCGACCTGGGCATAATAGGCTTCGGGCACCAGCAGCGACAACCCAAATGCGTGCAGGAGGCGCTCGGCCGCTCCCTCCCAGGACTGCGCCTCTTCGCGCACCTGAATCAGTTCACCGGCAAACGGCAGCTTGTCCGCAGGGATGGACAAGGCCTCGCACAGCGCATCGCGCACCATCAGCATCTGGCGCGGGACATTCGAGCGGCGCTGGCGCAGCGATTCGAGTTCGCTGGTGAGGTCGCCATGCAGGCGGCGCAATTCGCGTACCGTGACACCGGCTTCGGTCAGCCGGTTGCTGCGCTCGTCGCGCTGCGCGATGCACTTGGCCTGGCCTTGCGCGACGGCGCGGCGGTTTGCGTCGAAGGTGTCCGTGTCGAGCGCGCCAGGCAGGCCGACCGCGCCGGCGATCAGGCTGTATTTGTCTGCACGTGCAGATTTTTCCTGCCTGGTGATGTCGAGGCGGGCGATCTCGTTCCTGATCTGCTCGATACGGTTGCCGCCGTTGGCGGAAATTGCGGCGGTCAGGTCGTCGCGCGTCCGACGCTGTGCCCGCAACAATTCTTGAAGTTGGACAAGCTTGCCTGTGGAGCGTTCATGATCGGCTTCGAGATGGGCGATACGTTTATCGAGCAGCGCGGCCTTCAGGCCGGCAAACCAGGAACGAAGCGCATCGCGGCAGGCGCGTAGTTCATCCACGCTCTGCGCCAACGCGGCGTGACGATCGCAATCTGCCGTCAAGGGCAGCAGTGCATCGATCTGGGCCTGCGCCTTGAGCACCGCTTCATGTGCGCGGTTGAGGTCGTCGAAGTGGGCGATCAGCGCGTCGATACGGGCCTGGACCGGAAACGGCTCGAGCATGTGCTCCCGCACGAACTCGGTCAGGTTGCCGACCGACTTCATCGAGACCGTCTGGTTGAACAAATCCATCGCCTGCTCGGACGCGATGCCGAAGCGGCGCCGAAACTCGGCGCCGTAGGGTGGAAAGCTGTCGAACAGAGTCACGCCGGCAATACCGCGCAAGCGTTTGCGCAAGTGCGCGATGTCGGTGCCGAAGCCGGCGAAATGCTCGGCAATTGCCAGACTCGCATCGGCAACAACGTAGAAACGCTCGGGCTGGCCGCGGGGATCTTTCAGCCAGAATACCTGGGCCAGCGTCACGCTCTGCTCGAAGCCTTCGTTGCGGAATTCTCCAAGCAGGACCGAATAACTGTGGTGGTCGCGCAGCGGCACGGCGCGCGCGGTCATGCCGGTGTCGCCGCGTTCGGATTTATAGTGGCCGAGCACATACGTACGCAGGCTGCGTTCGCGCGCATCGGCCCCTGCCGCCTTGTTGTACGAGATCTTGTTGTGCGGGACCAGCAGGGTCGTCAGGGCGTCCACCAAGGTCGACTTGCCCGAGCCAATGTCGCCGGTAAGCAGCATGTTGTCGCCGCCGGGGTGCATACGCCAGACGCGCTGGTGGAAGGTGCCCCAGTTGTATACCTCGAAACGGTGCAGGCGGAAGCCCGCACGTCCCGCACCATCCGCGATGAGCGGTGCCGGTGCAGCGTCGAGACGAGCATGCGCGACTGCGTCTGGTATCGCATCGCCCGGGTCGGCCAGGTCGAGCTGGCTTGGGGAGGGCTGGGCGGACGGATCGGATTCCGGCACTGCGTTCATACGCTCTCCTCGCCCGTCGCCGACGCGGCATGGCTGGCATAAGTATCGAGCCGCTTGCTGAAATCGTCGAGCCATTGCGCATCGACGAAGGCCTTGAGGATGCGCCGCACTTCGTACTGGTTGTCCGGGCCGCGCAGGCGGCGCAGGAATCCGAGCTCGACGACTTTGTTGAGGTGGGTCTCCATGCGGTCGAGCAGGCGCGCTTCGTTGGCGGTCTCGGGCAGGAACAGCCGCATCTGCTCGGCAATGTCATCACGGCTGACTACCAACCGGGTGTCACCGCCGGCCGCGTCAAACTCGGCCAGCTTTTTTCGCAGCAGGACCAGGATCAGGCTGACTGGAAAGCTGAGCGGACGCCGCTGGACCAGGCGCGGCATGTCGCTTTCTTCCTGCGCGCGCGGGCGCTGGCGCAGGTAGGCGTAGCCTTCTGCTTCGTCGAGCACCATCTCGAGACCGATGATGGCGCAATAGTCGCGTACGCGCGCCTGCAGGTCGAGCAAGCCCTGCCACAGCGCCGCCGCATTCTCGCGGTAAAGCACGCCCTGGAACAAGGCTACCAAAATAGGGCCGAGACGGTCGTCTTCATTCATTACTTGTCTGCTCGCGTAGGGTAAAAATTACCAGGGGTAAGGAAGCTTGGCGCTGGTGACCTGCGCCGTCGGTCCAGGATACCCGTTCAGTACGCTCGTCGTCGATGACGGCGCCGAATTCTTGCGTGGCCAGCTTCAGGTAGGTGGCGATCTCGGCCAACCCTTGTTCGATCGGGCGTTCCGCCACCAGGGAGGCAAGCGACACCTGCTTGCGCGTCTGCAGAGCGCGCCGGATATTCGTCAGGAGGCGCGCCTGGTCGACGTAGACCTGCTCGAACAAGGCATCGGCCACGATGTCCGCCGCAGCGTCTTCGACTGTGACGTTACGGATGTCGGCCTTGAAGGGCGGCGTGTATAGCAGACGCTCCATGGGCAGGCTGATCGCCGGCGCCTCGTCGTCGATCGAGGAAAATGCGCCCTCGGGCACTTGCCCGCGCAGGGCCAGGGCCTTCTGCTCGACGCCGCGGACCAATTCCATGATTCGGCGATTCTCGAGCCAGGCCTGGTCGTCCAGGTAACGGCGCAACTGCTCCGACAGGCGCGCGACGGTACGCTGCGTCACTTCACCCGCTTCGAGCCAGTCGTAGTGGATGCGCCTGAGACGTCCATCCGGCTCCAGTTCACGAATCGGTCCGAGTTGCATGACATGCTCCAGTAAATTGCTGAGTTCGTCCTGGCGGGCTGGCGACATCAGGAGATCCCAGAAGGCCCGGAAACTGCGGCCCTCGTCGGAATCAGCGATCAGGTCGCGCCAGCCGAATACCTGTTGCAGCAGCTCTCCCTTGCCTCCTTCCCAGATGGCGATCTGTTCACGGACGTCCCGGTCCAGGCTACGGAAGCTCTGGTCAAGCGCACGAAAGTCGGATAGCAGCTCGCGGGCGGTCGTTGCCATTTGCAAAAAGCGTTCACGTACCTGTGTCGGCTCCATCAACGCGAGGCGCCCTTCACGAATCTGCGCAATCTCAGCGTCGATTTCGGCCTTGCGCCTCTGTAGATCTTCGATACGCGTACGGGGGTTCAGTTCGGTACCACCGACAATCTGTTTAAGCAGATCAAATACGGTCATCAGACGCGATTCGGTTCCGATGAAGGCTCGCTGATCAAGCGTCGCGAGCCACTCGATAGCTTGCTCTGCGGACGACGTCAGGTCGTAATGGGCTTCGTCATGTCCTTGCGGATAATATTTTCGCAACCAAGCGCGCTCGTCGGAAGCCCAATCGTCGAGATAGGCCACGGCGCTCTTGGGATAAACTTCTTGAGCTTCCGCTTCGTGGAGATGGAACAGGTGATCATCCAACTGAGATGCCAGTTCCTGGCGCGGAATCGTACGGATATTCGGCGCGATAAAGCTGCGGTGCAAGAAACTGGCGATCATGGGTGCATGATCTGCTGCGAGAAGGCGCCAGGCGGGATGAGAGCGCCGCTGGAGAACGAGCTGGTGGTAGTCCATCTTCCGATGCCGATGTGTGAATCATATGACTGTACTGTCAGTCAGCAGATTTGACAAAGGAAGTGCATCAACGATATGAAAACACAAAGCAAAAAACCCCACCAGGATCACCTGGTGGGGTTTTTCATATAACTAGCCTGACGATAACCTACTTTCACACTGGTTGCAGCACTATCATCGGCGCAAAGTCGTTTCACGGTCCTGTTCGGGATGGGAAGGGGTGGGACCGACTTGCTATGGTCATCAGGCTTTGACTTGTCGTGAGATTTGACCACATGGTCAAATTTCACCAATCCGGAAGAAGCAAGTTCTTGTTGTTCTTGGGGTAGCAGTATCAACAAACTGCAGCTGTATTCTTGACTCGTCTATAACCTACCAAGGTTATAGGGACAAGCCGTACGGGCAATTAGTACTGGTTAGCTTAATGCATTACTGCACTTCCACACCCAGCCTATCAACGTCCTGGTCTCGAACGACCCTTCAAGGAGCTCAAGGCTCCGGGAAATCTCATCTTAAGGCAAGTTTCCCGCTTAGATGCTTTCAGCGGTTATCTCTTCCGAACTTAGCTACCCGGCAATGCCACTGGCGTGACAACCGGTACACCAGAGGTTCGTCCACTCCGGTCCTCTCGTACTAGGAGCAGCCCCCTTCAAATTTCCAACGCCCACGGCAGATAGGGACCAAACTGTCTCACGACGTTTTAAACCCAGCTCACGTACCACTTTAAATGGCGAACAGCCATACCCTTGGGACCGGC